>JBPYFK010000158.1:0-55029 GCA_051984675.1 Pseudonocardiaceae bacterium
AGCGCGGCTGGTGGCAGCGGGACTGCCCGGACTTCGGGGAACGTCAACGAACGCTGATCTCGCTGGAGTCGAAGGCCGACAACATCGTCAACTTCGAGGGCATGCTGGTTCCCGGCCTGTTGCAGACGGGGGAGTACACCCGCGCGGTGATGGTCGAATGCATGATGGTGCCCGAGACCGAGATCGAGCAGCGGATGGTCACTCGCCTTCGTCGGCATTCTGTTCTGATGCGCCAGCACCCGCCGGAACTCCTGGCCATCATCGATGAGCTGGTACTCCATCGAGTCGTAGGCGGAGCAGACGTCCAGCGTAGGCAACTGGAGTATCTGGTCGAAGCTGCCGCACGACCCAATATCCGCATCCGAGTCGTGCCCAGCTCGGACCGAGCGCATGCGGGTATCAACGGGTCCTTTGCGGTGCTGAGTCAAGCGGAAGGCCCGACGGTGGTGTTCTTGGAGAACCTCACGTCGAGCCTGTTCGTGGAAGAGCGTGCGGAGGTAGCCACCTACCAGCTCGCAGTTCGGAACCTCTTGTCGCTGGCGCTCGATGAGCCCAAGTCAGTAGAGTTTGTTGCCAGCTTGGCAAAGCGACTGGAGACGAAAGCGAGCGACGCATGAGGTCGACGGAGCTGAAGGATCTGACCTGGCGGAAGAGCAGCTACAGCGGCACTCAGGAGAACTGCGTCGAGGCCGCGTTCGCGCCCGAAGGGGTCGCGGTCCGGGATTCCAAGGACCCGGACGGCCCGGCCCTGCTTGTCGCTGGCAGGACGTTCACGGACTTCCTGGTCGCTGTCCGCGAAGACCGCCTGAGCAGGGCATAACGGGCTTCAGCGTCGGGCTGCGGTCAGTAACGCAGTCTCCACCCACGCCCTCCCACGGCATTCCATTCGCGTTCCCACTGCCGGCCCGCGTACACGTAGGCGACCCGATGCACGGCCAGGATGAGACCCGTGCAACACACCAACCCCGCCGTGACGACTGCCAGGACCACCAGCACGGATCGGCCGACGACCGTGGCTGGCGTCGCCGGGCTTTCCGTGACGTGACCGAAGCTGTCCAACCAGACCGTGACGGCCGTTCCCTGGGCACTGCCACCGGGAACGTTGACGGTGGCCGATTGGGAGCCGCCGGGGACCGGCCACTGAACGACGGCCGGAACCGACGGTAGCTGACCGGTCGTCTCGGTGGGGATCGCGTTGGACGAAGCGTCCGTGGTCAGCACGGCCGCGACTGGTCGCGCGTTCGTGGCCGATCGCGCTGCCTGCTGCGACTCATGCTGGTAGATCCGCAGTCCAAGGAACACAGCCAGCGGAAGCGCTGCGAGGCCGAGCAGCGCGATCGCGGCGGTCACGGCCGCGGTGACGCGGTCCACCGTGCGTCGGAGCGGGTTCCGCCTGAGCCTCAGGGCATGCATCACCCACCTGAGGTGAAAGCGGAGCGGTGTCACGGCATTCCTCCTCCCGGATCGGGGTTTCCGAGTGGTTCGCCCGCCGTACTGGGAACCGTTGGCCCGTGCGAGCTGAGCAGCCGTGGTGCGGCGGCTATGGTGCGGATCGAGCGGGGAATGACCGGCGCAGGAAGGGCTTCCGGTTCCGTCACACAACGTCGGGGACGGCAGGTTCAGTACACCACTGTAACGGTTCGATGTACTTCGCTTGACATGCCCCTCGGTTGTTGCTCATCACACTTACCAGTGCCAGGTCAACTCGGGTTGGTTCGGAGCGCAGCTGGTGATGGTGAGCCTGGCGTCTGGCATGACCGGATCGGCCTGATACAGGCATTGGTCGCCTGACCGGAGGTGGCCGTCCGGTTCGCGGGTCCACCTCTGGTTCGCCGCTCCGTCACAGACCGCGACCGTGGGTCCGTTCGACGCGGTCAGGCATCGGCCGTCCAGACGGGTCCTGATCGTGTCGCCCTCGAACGACCACGCCTGAGCCGAGGTGCGGTTGCACGCGTAGGTCTGGACCTCGCCGTTTCCCGAGGCACCGTTCTTGACGTCGAGACAGCGTTCCGCCGGTGCGCTGGAGGAGTTCGTGGACCCGATGTCGGACAGGATCTCGCCACCGTCGGGGGAGCGGTGGGCCCTCGGATACTGCTTGGTGACCCAGTTGGCGTAGTCACCCGGCAACGGCTGCGGCTGGCACGACTGATCCGGCTGGTAACAGCCTTCATGCCGGTCGTACTCGTTGACGACAGCGGTCTTGTCGTCCGTTTGCTGCGGCGTCAGATTGCGCGGCAGCGGGGACATGTTGTACCCGAGGTACGGCCCCACCTTGGGCTGGCGATCGGCCTGGTATGCGGCTTTCCGGAAGTACCGGGCTCCGATCCCGTGATCGCTGTGATCAGCCGAGCCGCCGGCGTCGTACCCGAAGGATGTGTTGTCGTAATCGAGGGTGAGGATCCGTTGGGCGTCGCTGCGGTTGATCAGGCTGGTCAACGTGCCCAGCAGCTCTTGCTCCGGGTAACCGCGGTCGCTGGCGTTGTCAACTGGCTGGATCTTGGGGATCTGTCCGCGGATCAGCTTGAGGAGGCTCTGCTGCCCGTATCGTGGCGTACCGTTGCCGTTCGGCTCTCCGTCGGGAAGCCGGACGAAAGTCAACCGCACCCCTTCGCGACCATCGAGGGTGAAGGAAGCGAGACGGTGATCGTTGACGGTGAGATCGTGCTCCGTCCAACGGTTGGGGACCTGCGCCATCACCGCATAGGCCGCGCGGGCGCCGTTCTCCCGGCTGGTCACGTAGTTGAGGTCGTTGCCGTCGTCGCCGGCGGTCAGAAAGATCGTGCTGACCGGGCAACCAGCCCGGACCGTCTGCTCTAGTTCTGGATTCAGAAACAGCAGATCGTCGTCTTGGTGCGCCACACCGGCCAGTGTGGGCTGGCAGGACAGCTTCGCCGCCGGCTCGCCATCGGATGGCTGAGACGTCGCGGCGGTCGGTGACCCGAGAGCGCCGACGAGTGCCACTGCGGTGGCGAACGGTCCGAACCGGCCTGGCTTCCTGGACAAACCCTGTATGCGCACGCCTAAGACTCTCTGCGCCACAGCCGAGCGATGTGGTGTCGTCAGGACGACCATCATTCTTTCTGGTGTGGCGATTCACTGACGTCAGCGAGTGACGTGCGCCTTCCTGCGTCCGTTCCTGTGACGGACGTGGATCAGTGCCAGCGCGACGGCTCCCGCCGCGCCGAGGGCCGCGACGAGGGCTGCGGGGCGCATCCACGGTGGCGACCAGGCGAGCTGGATTTCGCCCTGACGCGGTGCGTTGGGCGGAAGGTCGACTTCCAGCAGGCCGTCCGGCCCGGCTTGAGCCGGGACCTTGAGGTGACCGATCGTGGCGACGTAGCCGGGCCAGGCGATCCGCGCGAAGATCAACCGTGCCGGGCGGCTGTTCAGTCGCGTGAACGCGAGCCTTTCGTGCCGGCTGTCTGGTGCCGTGTCCGCCGTGGTGTACAGGTTGGGGGACGCCCAGCTCAGCCGTCCGGCGGGCCAGGCTGCCGGGGGACGTCGGTCGAGGACGGTCACCCGTGCGTTGCGTTCCTGCACCTGCCAGCCCGGCGGCACCGGCGGGTTGTCCAGCAGCCGGCGTTGCACGATCACCGTGTCGAGCCGGAGCAGATCCGCGAGCGGGGCTCCTGTTCCCGGCACCAGCTGCCACAACGCGGGATAGGCATTCGCGCAACTCGATCCGTGGTAGGTCAGGCACAGCGCGTCCGCGAAGGTACCGAACCCCATGCCCGTATAGGAGTTGATGCTGTGCAGTCCCGCCGGAAGGTACTGGTTGCCGTCGAGAAGATCACGCCAGGCTGGACGCCCAGGGCGCGGGTCGCCAATGAGCCCGGGGTCGGAGATCTGGAAGACCTCACCGTGGTAGCGGTGGGTGAAATGCGCCCGCTCGTCGGCGACCACGGCCGGGTAGCGGTACGGGCTGGCTGAGTGCGGTTCCACGAACCAGAGCGTCTGTAGCCCGAACGTCGCGACGGTGCCGATGTGCAGTACCGCGATCAGCCAACGGTGACCGCGGTGCTGGTAGGCCGCCAGCGCCCCGCCGGTGAGGGCCGCCAGCCCGACCAGCGTCGCGATCTCGGCGACGAGGTAGTCGGACGCGGGGTCAGCGGCCCATGCGAGATAGCCGTTGAAGATCAGCAAACCGCCGGTGACCGCCGTGCGCCGCCGCCGGTGATCCGTGCGCAATCCGCCGGAGAGCAGGACCGCCAGCACAACGGCGGCGGCGAGGTAACCGTAATGCAGCACGCGCAACGGCCAACGGAACATCCACAGTTCGCCTGGTCCGAGCGCCAGCAGCAGGAAGGTGACGGCCATGACCAGGCTTGCGGTGAGTTCCCGCCACCGCCGCGTCAGCCTGGGCCAGTTCAGCCAGGGGGCCAGGGGGAGCGCGAACCAGCAGAAGTAGACCGCCGGCTGCGTGAGCCCCGAAATCGCGGGCACGTAGTAGGGCAGGCTGAGGTTCACCAGATCACCCACGTGCGGGGTCAGCGGCTCGCCATTGTTGCCCGCGATCCTGCTGTTGCGCCAGGTCACGTGCGAACTGAGCACGAGTGGGAGGTAGACCAGCGGGACCACGGCGGCGACCGTGGCCGAGACAGCAACCACGCGGCGCGCCGCTCGCCAGCGGCGCCGTACGAGGGTTTCGACGAGCACGCCGACCAGCACCAGGCAGACACCGAGCATGGCGTAGGGGTTTCCCGAGGTCACCCCCAGCGCACCGAGCGCGAAGACCCAGATGGGATTCATCGCCCCACGTGTCAGCCGGTGAGCGGCCCACCACAGGTAGGGAACCCACAGGAAGGCCAGCAAGGCGGCGGGCCAGATGGTCCCGTCGAGGTAGAACAGCGGGCCGCAGAAGGGCAGGGGCACGGCGAGTGCACTCGCCGCCCAGGGGCGCGCTCCGTATTCCCGGAACAGCAGGTAGCAGCCCAGCGCCAGGACGACGAACGCGACCGTTCGAATCACATCGCCGGCCGTGGCGAGGTTGGGCATGAGCGAGACGAACACCCACACCAACGCGTTGACTGGATTCCACACCCCGAACAGAGCTTCGACCGCCAGGTTGCCACCCATCCAGGAGTCAAGGTCCAGCAACGGCGGCCAGATGCCGTGGCGTACCTGTTCGCCGAGGTGGTACCACATCGGCAGGATCTGGGTGGCGGCGTCGTCGGTGTAGAACACCCACCGGTTTCGGGCCATGGGCAGTTGCACCAGCGCCGCCACGAGAGCACACGTCACCGGCGCCGGCCATAATCGAGTTCTTCTACTCCCGGTGGCGTGCCGGGTTTTCGGCGCGTGTTGCGTTCTCGCTGGCGGTGCGGTGTCGAGCATCGGTCTACTCCTTATTCCGCCGGACGGAAACGAAGTGCCCGTTCACAGTTGATTCCGCTGATCCGTCGCCGTGGCGACCGCACGCCCTCTCCCGGCGGGCCGGTCCCATGAGGATGATGCGAGAGACCATGAAGGTCGCTGGTACGGCCATGATTCCTCCCAGAATCGTCGCGACTCGGGAATCGACGCGGGCCCCTTCCACGAGTACGTAGACCGCGAGCGTGCTCAAGCCGATATTGGTGAGGTTCGACAACGGGTACAGCAGGAACTTCCGCAGCGTCGGCCGCACCTGGAATGTGTAGTAACAGTTGACGAGATACGAAAACGACGTGGCGACCGTGGCCGCGATCAGATGCGCCACCAGGTACGGCACGAACAGCCACATCGACAGGTACACCGCGTAGTGCACTGCGGTGTTGGCCACCCCGACCAGAAGGAACCGCCCGAATCGGTTCGAGGCGATTCGGCGGGTGATCGTCTGTAAGCGGGCGTACACCTAGGAAGCCTCACTGACTGGCGCACCATCGGGCCTGGATCCGGCCGCGCCACCGCCCCACACCGCGGACCGCTGCGCGGGGGGAGCGCAGGGCTGCTGGGCCTGCGCCTCGCCACCGTGCCCGCCCATCTCCTTGACCAGGAACAGCGGGCGCTGCTTGGATTCGGAGTAGATTCGGCCCATGTATTCCCCCATGATCCCGAGCACGAGCAGGTTGATTCCCCCGAACCCCGCGATGCTGACCATCAGCGTCGCATAGCCCGGCACGCCCACCCCGTGGACGAGCGTGTTCACGACGACGAAACCCGCGTAACAGAATGCCAATGCGGTGATCACGGTTCCGGCGTAGATGGCCAGTCGCAACGGTTTGCTATTGAATGAGATCACGCCGTCAATACCGTAGTTGATGAGCTTTCCGAACGACCATTTGGATTCGCCCGATCCGCGGGTGACATTGTCGTAGGACACGGTCGCGGTGTCGAAACCGATCCAGGCGAACAGTCCCTTCGAAAAGCGATTGCATTCAGGCATGGCGAGCAGTGCGTCAACAGCCCGCCGGGACAGGACGCGAAAGTCCCCCGCACCGTCCGCAAGGGAGACGTCGACCAGACGGTTCACCAACGCGTAGTACATCCGGGACAGTGCCGATCGCAGCACTGGCTCGCCCTGCCGGCTCCGCCGGGCGACGACCTGGTCGTAACCGGAATCGAGTAACGGGACCATCTGCTTGAGTAACTCTGGAGGATGTTGGAGATCGGCATCCAACATGCCAACCCGGGTGCCCTTGGCGTGGCGCAGTCCCGCGAGCAAGGCGGCTTCCTTGCCGAAATTCCGGCTGAGCCCGATGAAGCGGAATCCCGGGGTCTCCGAGCTGATCCGTCGTGCTTCCGCCAGGGTGCCGTCCGAACTCCCGTCGTCCACCAGGATCACTTCGTAGTCCTCGCAAAGATCCGACAACGTCGCGACCAACGAGTCCCGAAGCCCGTCCAGGCTGGCTCTCTCGTTGAAACAGGGAACCACGATCGACAGATCCATCAATGCCCCCATGCTCGTTACTTGCCCCCGCCAAGCGCTGAGCCGAAAGTGATCGACAACCCCCCATCGTCGAGTTCTGCTCCCACCGAGCACCCGAACGGTACCCTAGGACTCGTTTGGCGAGTTTCGCGAAACGGGACCGCGAGTACCGCCCGATCTAGGGACTGTATCCGCAAATTCGTGTCTTGTTTGTTGGCGGAAGGTCATCGTCAGTAACAAGAGACACCTGAATAGGTGGGAGCTTGCCCGGTTGGATGGGGTGTTCCGCGTCGCGTGTTCATCCGTTCGGGTTGGCTTTCCTGTGATGCCTCGGGCCGGCATTTCCTGCAGGGTGCCTACCCTGAGTTGTCCACTGCGCCGACACGGATGATTTGGGGACACCGGACCGGGTGGCAGCGGATGCGGACGGTCGCAGCTCCCTGTCTACTCGCGGGCACGGTGTGGGGACTCTCGTGACTGCGGGGAGGGTTCGATGTCTCGTCTCGTTCGCGCGGCCGTGCTGGCCGCGATCACCTTCCGGTTAGCCGGCAGCTTCGCCGTCGCTGAGTGCCGTTCACGGTGGCTGCGGTGGCGGAGACGCTCTTGAGGCGACTCCAGCGGTCGTCGTACGCGCCAGCGACGACGACGGCTGACCCGGGTCGCGGGGGGCTTTCACCGCTGGGTTACCGGATGTGCCGCCCCGACAGGGATCGGGCGATCACCAGCTGCTGGATCTGCTCGGTGCCTTCGAAGATGTCGTAGATCTTGGCGTCCCGATGCATGCGTTCGACCGGGAACTCCCGCGTGTAGCCGTTGCCGCCGAGGATCTGCATGGCGCGCTCGGTGGTCCAGGTGGCGACCCGGCCAGCCTTGAGCTTCGACATCGACCCTTCACCGGCGGTGAAGGGGACACCGTTGTGGCCCATCCACGCTGCCCGCCATACCAGCAGCCTCGCGGCGTCGATCTCCATGCGCATGTCAGCCAGGGTGAACGCGATCGACTGGTTGTCGATGATCGGCCGCCCGAAGGTATGCCGGTGCCGCGCGTAGTCCAACGCGTACTCGTACGCAGCGCGGGCGATGCCGAGCGCCTGCGCGGCCACGGCTGGTCTGGTGAGCTCGAAGGTTTGCATCGCGGCCTGACCGGCGGCTCTACCACCTTCGCGTGCGCGGGCGAGCCGCTCGTCAAGCTTGTCCTTGCCGCCGAGCAGGCAGCGGCCGGGAACGCGCACGTCGTCGAGGAAGACGTCCGCGGTGTGCGACGCCCGCAGCCCGTGCTTACGGATCTTGCGGGTGCTCTGCAGACCCGGCGTGCCCGGAGGAATGACGAAGGCGGCCTGCCCCTTCGCGCCGAGATCCGGGTCGACCACGGCATGCACGACGTGGACGTTGGCGATGCCACCGTTGGTGGCCCAAGCCTTCTGACCGCTCAGGACCCACTCATCGGTGGCTTCGTCGTAGCGGGCGCGGGTGCGCATCGCGGAAACGTCCGAGCCGGCTTCGGGTTCGGAGACGCAGAAGGCCGCGACCTTCGGTTCAGCGACCTCGCCGAAGCACTGCGGAATCCATTCCGCGAGCTGGTCGGGGGTGCCGGTGGCGAAGATGCCGGCCACCGCGAGGGTGGTCCCGACGATCCCCATGGCGATCCCGCCGTCACCCCAGAACATCTCCTCGTACGTGATCGGCAGAGACAGCCCGGTCTCGTCGGCCCAGATCGTGGCCAGGGTGTCGAAGCTGTACAGGCCGATCTTGGCCGCTTCCTGGATGAGGGGCCAGGGCGTCTCCTCGCGCTCATCCCATTCCGCGGCGGCGGGGCGAATGGTCTTCTCCGCGAACCCGTGCACCCAGTTGCGCAGGTCGCGCTGTTCCTCGGTCAGTTCGAGGGAAATGCTCATCGAGTCCTCGCGTTGTCCGTGTCAGAGTCGCCGAACAGCCCGGTGAGTCCGCCCGCGGAGGGGGCCATCGGGTGGGACGAAGGCCAGGGCCGGAACGGAGTCTCCGGCGAGTTCACGGGCATTGATCAGCTCCACATCTGGCAGCGCGCTCGCGAGTTTGTGGGCCAGCGGGCCGAACTGGTCCGACACGACCACCCGGTACATCCCCGATGCTCCCGCGATCTTTCCCAGCCGGTCAAGGTACACGCCGACGGAGCGCAGTCCCATCGACAGCGGCACGGGAAGGACGCCGTCACGTCGGGGTGCTCCTCGGCTATCTCCGGGAGGGCTTCGGGCACCGTCTCAACAGTTATTCCTGCTTTGGTCGTGCGGTAACCCCGATGTTTCGGATCCGCCACCACGCGTGATTCCGAGCCCAGAAATACATCCGCGGACATTTCGCTGTCCCCGCCGGACGTGACTTTAGACAGGGTGGGCAATTTCTGCAATGGATATGCCCCGAAGGAGTACCGGACGTCCGACTTCCGCTCATTCAGGGCACGTGCAGAGCACGAAAGACTATCGCGTCCGATGTTCGGCGATCCGGCATGACCTGCGGTGTCGTTCCGTACATCCACCTGGGGTATTTCAGTCTTCTTTCGGGTCTTTCCAAGAGCGCAGGTGCTCGCGGTCCGGCACACTGACTAGCGCCTCAACGTGCCGAGCGACCGTAGCAAACTCCTTATTTCATATTGATGCGACGCTCCGCGAATCGCAGGTTATCTATTGGGAGGTAACCCGTCGGGCAAGAAGTCGGGGGTAGCGAACCTATGATCAGCCAGCCGTTGAGCGGACTCGACGTCGCGTTCCTGTCCCTGGACGACGCGTCGGCTCCGCTCAACAACAGCGCGCTGCTGGTGTTCGAGCCAGCCGCATCGACCAAGCCGGAGGACCTGGTCGAGGTGCTGGCCGAACGCGCGGCGGACGTCCCCGAGCTGCGCCGGTGCGTGCGGTCCAGCTGGTTCCCGCCGGGCGCCGCGCACTGGGTCGAGGACCCGTATTTCCAGGCACGGGCACACATTCGGCTGGTCCGTCCAGCGCCGGATGGCACGCGAAGCGACATCGCGGAGTACGTGGCGGCGGCGACCGCTCGACCACTCGACCGATCCAGGCCACTGTGGGAAATCCACGTGATCACCGGTCTCTCGGAGGGGATGTTCGCGATCCTGTTCAAGGTGCACCACGCGCTGGCCGACGGAGTGGGCCTCTATCTCATCGCCACTGCGCTGTTCGACGGTTTCGGGAAGCCGTCCCAACAGACCGAGAACGAGCAGACCGAGAACGAGGAGGCTGAGAACGAGGAGGCTGAGAACGAGCAGCCCGAGTCGAACTCAGCCTTGGGTGACCTCTGGGGAAGGCTCGCCGCGCCGCATCGATGGCCCGGTGCGCTGGTGAGCCAGGCCAAGGCCGGTCTGGCCACGGCGACCAAGTCAACCCGGGACGCGGGAATTGCCGCCTCGGTCTTGCGGAACGCCAGACCCGCCGCGCGTTCGCCGCTTTCGGGAAATCCCGTACGAACCCCAGCGCGACGGCAGTTGACGACCGTCCGGCTGGAAGCGGACACCGTCCGCCGCATACGGGAAGAGCACCGAGTCTCGTCCAATGACGTGGTGCTGTCGGTTCTGGCTGGTGGGCTGCGCACGGGGCTGCCGGGCCTGGAGGAGGTAACCCTTCGTGCGCTGATCCCGGTGAACCTGCGCAGCCAGGATGCGGGTCCGGAAAAGAGCAACGACATTTCCGGGTATCTCTGCGAACTCCCGGTTTCCGACCCGGACCCGCTGCGGCGCCTGCAAGCCGTGCACACGGCCATGAAACGCAACAAAACCGCCGGCCCGTACAAGGGGGCGGGCGCACTGCCGTTCCTGGCCAACCAGCTACCCGCGGTGGCGAACCGGATCGCGGCCCCTCTGCTGTCGTCGCAGGCGGGTTTGCTGTTCGACCTGGTCGTGACCAATGTGGCCTTGCCGGACCTGCCGCTGCGCGTCGGTGGAGCGCAGTTGCGGGAGATCTACCCCAGCGTGCCGTTGGGGAAGGGACAGGCGCTGAGTGTCGGCGTCGCGCGTTACCGCGATTCGATCGATATCGCGGTCCTCAGCGATCCGGCGATCCTGCCCGACGCGGAGAAGCTCGCCAGCACCCTTCCCGCCGCTGTGGAAGAGCTGGTACTGGCCACAGAGCGGTACGGTGCGGACGGGCGGACGACCAACGGGTCCCGAGCGGGCGCGTCAGGAGGGAATGGCCATGACGATCGACGCGTGGGCTCAGCATCCGACGCACCAACTATCCGATCATCACCGCCGATCGGGCACTCGCGGATCTGAAGATCCACGATCTCGACGAGGAGACCACCGAACTCTTCCTCACCGGCAACGCCAGACGCGTGTTCAACCTGGATTCCGGCAGCCGACTGCCGCTGGTTGGTTCGATCCCGGGAAGTACCGACATGGTGGGAGGAAACGGATGACGAATCATGACCAGGCGTGTGACGCGGAATCGCCGGAAACGATTCCTGGGGTGGTTGACGGGTTGGTGCGGACCTCGGTCGGGCCGGACGGTTCGGTTTCCTTTCACGTGACGACCGGTACTGCCATCGGTAAGGGTGCCTACAACTTCGAGTTCGTCCTCAGCCGCGAGCATGCCGATGCGATAGGGGAGATGCTGTCGGTACGAGGGTGGACACCGGCGACTCCGGTCCGGTACGAGCATCTGCAAATACCCTGCCGGATCGGGATTCGGCTCAATTCACCATTCTGCGGAGCCGGATGAGTCCGCCAGTCAGGCTCGACGGAGCCGCTCGAACACCGACTCCGGCCCTGGTCGCCACCACACCGGTTCCGGGCACTGCCATCCTTCGGCCGCCAGACGACGTTTGAGAACCTTGTGTGTCGCGGTCCGGGGGAGCTGGGAAGCGACCCGGACGAACCTGGGGTACTGCTTGGGTCCCAGGTCGTCCTGGCTGGTCAGGAAGTCGCCCAGCGCGCCCGGATCGAACGCTCCGCCGGATGTGGGCACGATCGCTGCCATGACCTGGTCACCGACCTGCTCGTCGGGAACCGCGTAAACCGCCACCTCCGCGATCTCGGGATGACGCAGCAGTGCCCTTTCGATCGGGACGGTGCCCAGGTTCTCCCCGTCGACTCGCAGCCAGTCGTCGGAACGTCCGGCGAAGTAGCAGAAGCCGTGCTCGTCGAGATAGGCGAGATCGCCACTCCAGTACATGCCACCGCGCATGCGATCGGCGTCCGCGTCGTCGTTGCGGTAGTAACCGGCGAACCAGCCCGGACCGGTGGTGTTGACCAGTTCGCCCACCGCCTCGGCCGCGTTCGTGATCCGGCCGTGCGCGTCGAAGTGGGCCGGCGGGCAGGCCAGCCCCGTGTCCGGGTTGAGAACCGCGACTCCCGCGTCGGGCCGGCCCAGCGAGCCCGGCGGGGTGTCGGGTGTACGTCCTATCGCGAGACCGCCCTCGGTCGAGCCGAAACCGTCGACGACCGTGCATCCGAACCGCTCGCCGAATCTCCGCAGATGGCCCTCCGCGCCCTCGTTGCCATACACGATGCGAAGCGGGTTCGCCGCGTCATGCGCCCGCTCCGGCGTCGCCAGGACGTAGGACAGCGGTTTCCCGACGTAGTTGGCATAGGTCGCTCCGAACCGGCGGACGTCCGGCAGGAAGCCCGAGGCCGAGAACGTACGGCGTAAGGCGATGCCCGCGCCGGCGGCGAGGCCGACCGACCATCCGGCCATCAGCGCGTTCGAGTGGAACAGTGGCATCGATACGTACACCACGTCGTCCGATGTCAGGCCGAAACGGTCGGCCAGCATCCGCCCGGGAAACGCGATCTTGCCGTGCGTGCAGCGGACGGCTTTCGGATCGCCACCTGTGCCGGAAGTGAACACCAGCATCAGGAGATCCTCCGGGCTCGCCGGCACGGGATCGAGCCCGCTTCCGGTGTGCTCGGCCAGTGCGTGCCGCCACGCTGGCGTATCGACGACAAGGACGTGATCCCGCGCCTCGCCCAGATCCAACCCTTCCAGCAGCGCGGCGTGGCGCTGCTCGGTGATGATGATCTGGCAGTCCGCCAACCGGACGTCGCGGGCGAGTGCCTCGCCGCGCCTGGTCGGGTTCAGCCCGACCAGGACGGCCCCGGCCAGCGCCGCCGCGCCGAGCAGGAACGCGAAGTCCGGGACGTTGTCCAGCAGAACGCCGACATGAAACGGCAGGCCAGGCCGGCGCAGCGAACGCAGTAGCGACGCACGCGCGGCGCAGCACCGCACCTGCTCGGCCCACGACCAGACATCCTCCTCGAACTTGAGCCCGCAGCGCTCGTCGCCGGCACGGGCGAGCAGGAGTTCCGTGACGGTCGGCGTCCCGTCTGATCCGGCGTGCTGGGGCTGGCTCATGGCGTGACGGCCAGTTGAGCACCGATGCGGCACAGTTGCGTGGTGGCGCCGCCCAGGGCGAACTCGTTGCGTTTGGCGGCGACGAAGTAGCGGTGTAGGTGGTGATCGAGGTCGAGCCCGACACCGCCGTGGACGTGCACTGCGGTGTGGGCCACGCGATGCCCGCCGTCGGCGGCCCAGAACTTGGCGGTCGCGACGTCGGCGTCGTGCTCGGGCAGCTGGTAGGACGGCCCTTCGGCGACCTTCCACGCGGCCTGCCACATGGTCAGGCGGATCGCCTCGACATCGATGTAGGCGTTGGCGAGTCGCTGGGCGACGGCTTGGAAGGCGCCGATCGGGCGGTCGAACTGGACTCGCTGTGCGGCATATTCAGCAGTGAGTTCGAGGGCACGTTCGACCACGCCGAGTTGTGCCGCGCACAGCCCGATGGTCCCGCGCGTGACGAGCCAGTCGATCACCTCGCCGCCGGTTTCCGCGCTCCCGAGCACACGATCGTCGCTGATCGTGACGTCGGCGAGGTCGATCCATGCCTCGCTGTCGAAGTCGACGATGTGCTGGCGTTCGACCGTGACCCCCGGGTCGTCCGGGGTGACGAGGAAGACCGCCGGACCATCGACAGTGGTCGCCGGCACCAGGAACAGGTCGGCGATCGGACCGGAGACGACGGTGGTCTTCGAGCCGTTCAGGACCCAGCGCCCGTCCACGCGCTCGGCCCGGGTGGCCGGGGTCCGGGGGTTCGAACTGGCTTCCTCGATCAGGGCCGCCGTGAGGACGAGTTCGCCCGCACTCGCGGGAACGACCCACTGGCTGCGCTGGCTTTCGGTACCGAAGCGGGCCAGGGCGGAACCGGCCATCGCGATCGACGCCAGGTACGGCACGGGCGCCACCGCTCGCCCCAGTTCGATCAGCACGCTGCACTGTTCGAGCAGACCGAACCCGCCGCCTCCGGCCGATTCCGGGAGCGCGGCGGAGAGCACGCCGGTCTTGGCAAGGTCTGTCCACAGTTGACGGTCGAAGCGATCCGCCCCGGACTCCACCTCGCGGAGGCGTTCGGGCGTGGCGTGGTCAGCGAGAATGCTGCGCGTCAGCCCGGCGAGATCCTGCTGGGCCTCGGTCAGCGAGAAGTCCATGGGTCCTCCGAGGTGCGTTCGGCGAAGTGTTCCTGTCAGGTGTGTCAGCGCTTGATGGGCAGACCGAGGCCGGCCGCCGCGACGATGTCGCGCTGGACCTCATTGGTGCCGCCGCCGAAGGTGAGGATCAGTGCGGAGCGGTGCATCCGCTCGATCCGCCCGCGCAGCACGGAGCCCCGGGTATCACCCCGGAGATACGCGGCTGGCCCTACCACTTCCATCAGGAGCCGGTATGCCTCGGTCGCGAACTCGGTACCGAACACCTTCGTCGCGGATGCGGCGGCCGGCGCCGGCTCCTGCTCGGCGGTCCAGGCGATCTTCCAGTTCAGTAGTTTGAGGAACTCGACACCGGTGTGCACGCGCGCGAGGTGCTGCTGCACCCACTCCTGATCGATGATCCGGCGACCGTCCGCGAGCGTGGTGGCTTGCGCCCAGCGCCTTACCTCGTCGAGCGCCGAGCGCAGCGGCGCGGCGGAGGTCAGCGCGACACGCTCGTGGTTGAGCTGGTTGGTGATCAACGGCCACCCCTGGTTCTCGGTTCCTACCAGGGCGGAGGCCGGAACCCGCACGTCCTGGTAGTAGGTGGCGCTGGTCGTGGGACCGGCGACGGTTCCGACCGGTGTCCAGGAGAACCCGGGCGCGTCGGTGGGCACGATGAGGATGCTCAGGCCCTTGTGCTTGCGTGCGTCCGGGTCGGTCCGGCAGGCCAGCCAGACGTAGTCGGCGTACTGGATCAGGCTGGTCCACATCTTCTGGCCGTTGATCAAGTACTCGTCGCCGTCGCGTACCGCGGTGGTGCGCAGGGAGGCCAGGTCGGTACCGGCTTCCGGCTCCGAGTAGCCGATGGAGAAGTGGATCTCGCCGGCGGCGATGCGGGGGAGGAAGAACGCCTTCTGCTCGTCAGTGCCGTAGCGCATGATCGTGGGGGCGACGCTGTTGAGGGTCAGAAACGGCACCGGCGCACCCGCGATGGCGGCCTCGTCCATGAAGATGAGCTGCTCCAGCATGGTGCGGCCCTGGCCGCCGTACTCCTCGGGCCAGCCGAGGGCGAGCCAGCCGTCGGCGCCCATCCGGCGCACGACCGCCTTGTACGCCTCGCCGTCGCCGTAGTCGCCCGTGGTGTCGAGAGCGGCACGGATGTCCGGCGTCATGATCTCGGCGAAGTAGGCGCGCAGTTCCCGGCGCAACTCCTCCTGGTCCGGCGTGTAGGTGATGCGCATTCGCCCTCCTGGCGGTCCTGCCCGCGACGAGTGAAACGTGTTTCAGTTAGCTTAGCTCGGATTGGGCAGGATCGTCGACGGCTGCGGAGAGCTCGCACGGGGCGTGCGCCTGGGGTGGGGATTGCTTCTGGGAATACAGTGAAACGCGTTCTAGAAGTTGGGCGGCTTTCGGCTTCGGTGGTGACGCGAGGTGGATGTGCGGATAGTCGTGCCGCGGACACCCAGAGTATCTCCGTGACCTAAGTCACCCGGCGCTCGTTGGATCAAGTGTGGCGGCGCTCGTCGGGTGACGGCCGTGGCCGCATCTGAACCGGACAACCTGGGCAGGGAGGAAGCAATGCGGGTCAGTGTCGATCCCGACTTGTGCGAAGCCAACGGCGTGTGCGTAGGGCTGGCTCCGAACGTCTTCACGCTGGACGAGGAAGAGATGCTGCACATTCACGAGCCTGCGAATGACGACATAGAACGTGTTTCAAAGGCTGTGTCCAGATGCCCGAAAGGTGCTCTGCGGATCGAGTCCGACTCGTAAGTTGGCGGGGCTTGCCAGCTGAAAGAACAAGTTCTAGTGTGATCCGACTAACAGTGCCCCATGAGTGCTGCCGTCAGTGCACCCGGATGCGCGGTGTTCGAAGGAGTCAATGTGGACAGTCCTGATCGGTTGAGCCTGTCGGGGAAGGTCGCCGTCGTCACCGGCGCCGCCGCCGGCCTGGGCCGAGCGGAGGCCCTGGCGCTGGCCCGAGCAGGCGCGAACCTGGTCGTCAATGACGTGTCCAACGCGGTGTTCTCCACCGTGGAGGAGATCGAGGCAGCCGGCGGCAAAGCCGTCGGGGTCGCGGGCGACGTCGCGGAAAGTGTCGCGGCGGACGAGCTTGTTTCCGCGGCCGAGCAGCACTTCGGTGGTCTGCACGTCGTCGTCAACAACGCGGGTGTGCTGCGTGACCGGATGTTGTTCCACATGAGCGACCAGGAGTGGGACCAGGTCATCCGCGTGCACCTGCGGGGTCATTTCCTGCTCTCCCGGAATGCTGCCGCGTTCTGGCGCCGGGAGTCGAAGGAGGCCGGAGCTGAGGTCTATGGCCGCGTGGTGAACACCGCGTCCGAGGCGTTCCTGCTCGGCGCGGCCGGGCAACCGAACTACGCGGCCGCGAAGGGCGGGATCGCGGCCCTCACCGTCTCCACCGCGCGGGCGATGGCGCGGTATGGCGTGCGGGCCAACGCGATCTGCCCCCGTGCGCGGACCGGCATGACCGAGCACGTCTTCGGCGAGGCGCCGGCGGACCGAACCGATCCGCTGTCCGTCGAGCATGTCGCACCGTTCGTCGCCTACCTGGCCGCGCCCGCGGCCGATGCCATCAGTGGACAGGTCTTCGTCGTCCACGGTGGGCAGGTCGCACTGATGGCGGCACCACCCGTCGAGCAGACCTTCCGCGCCGATGGTCCGTTGTGGACGATGAGGGATCTGGACAGCACGGTCGGTTCGTACTTCCAGAACCGGGACCCCGAGCGCATGTTCGCCAGCACCGACGTCCTGTCGCTGGGATAGGTCGTTGGCTCACAGCACGCGGAGGTGCTTGAAGATGACGGTGACCGTGGAGAAACACCGCGATGAGGCGGGGTTGCCCGACGGCCAGCTGTTCGTGGACGGGAAGTGGCGGGACAGCCGTACGGGCGAGCCCTGGACGCACTATCACCCAGCCAGCGGCGAGGCGGTCGGGACGTTCGCGGTCGCCGGCCCGGACGACGTCGATGACGCGGTTCGGGCCGCGCGCCGTGCCTTCGACGATGGACGTTGGTCGAACGCCCGAGCCCGGGATCGGGCGCGGCTGCTGCGCCGCTACGCCGATCTGCTGCGCGACCACGCTGACGAGCTACGGGCGTTGCAAGCGCTGGACAACGGCGTCCCGCTGAGCTTCGGCACCATCTACGCCGGGTCGGTGGACGTCGCGGCCGACGCCTTCGACCACCACGCCGGGTGGGTGGACAAGGCCGGCGGGGAGACGTTGCCGCCGTACCAGGGTGGTGACCACCTGGCGATGACGTTCCGCGAGCCGATCGGCGTGGTTGCCGCGATTCTGCCGTGGAACGCGCCCTTCCTGCTGTTCGCCCAGAAGGTCGCTCCGGCGCTGGCAGCGGGTTGCACGGTGGTGCTCAAGCCCTCGGAATACGCGACGTTCTGCGTGCTGCGAATGGTTCAGCTGCTCGTCGAGGTCGGTCTCCCGGACGGCGTCGTCAACGTCGTCACCGGTACCGGTGATCCGACCGGCGAGGCGCTGATCACGCACGAGCTGGTGGACAAGATCAGTTTCACCGGCAGCAGGGACGTCGGTCGGCGGATCGTGCAGGCGTCGGCGGGCACGATGAAGCGGGTGTCGCTGGAGCTGGGTGGGAAGAGCCCCGCGATCGTCTTCCCGGACGCGGACGCCGGGATGGCCGGTATGACGTCGATGGGCATGGTCACGCTCGGCCTGTCGGGCCAGGCTTGCGTGGCGCATACCAGGGCTTTGGTGCATCGGGACGTTTATGACGACTTCGTGGCCGGGGCGGAGGCGATCGCCGCCGGGGTCACCTACGGTGACCCGTTCGATCCGGGTGTGCTGGCGAGTCCGCTGATCAACACCAAGCAGCTGGACCGCGTTCTCGGCTACATCGACCGTGGCCAGCAGGAGGGCGCTCGTCTGGTGACCGGAGGAACCCGGGCTGGTGGCGAGCTCAGTGCCGGCAACTTCGTGACACCAGCGATCTTCACGGACGTCACCAACGCGATGGCCATCGCGCAGCAGGAGATTTTCGGCCCGGTGCTGTCGGTCGTGCCGTTCACCGACGAGGCCGAGGCGGTGGCGATGGCAAATGACTCCGACTACGGGCTCGGTGCTGGCGTTTACACAAAGGACGCTCAACTCGCCTTCCGGGTCGCTCGCCGGATTCGCTCGGGAACCGTCGGAATCAACGGATTCCAGGTCGAGCCGCACCTGCCCTTCGGCGGTTTCAAGCAGTCGGGACTGGGGCGCGAAGGCGGGCGCTCGGCGTTCGAGGCATACACCGAGTTGAAGACGGTGATGATGCCGCTGACCGATGAGTTGATGTGACCGATTGGGCTCGGCGAACAGGAGCGGTAATGGGACGTCTTGAGGGTAAGGCCGCGGTGATCACCGGCGCTGCCGGCGGTCAGGGCGCGGCCGCCGCGCGCCGGTTCGTCGCGGAAGGAGCGCGCGTCCTCATAGCGGACGTCGCTGACGGGCAGGGGATCGCCGAAGAACTGGGCGACAGGGCGATGTACCGCAAGCTCGACGTCGGCGATCCGCACGCCTGGACGGAGGCGGTCGCCGCCGCTGAGGGCGCGTTCGGCAAGGTCGACGTGCTGGTGAACAACGCCGGCGTGTTGCACTTCTCCGCGTTCGAGGACACCAGTCTCGAAGACTACGAGCGGGTGATCCGGGTGAACCAGACCGGCACGTTTCTCGGGATACGGGCGGTCATACCCGCGATGCGGCGAGCCGGTGGCGGTTCGATCGTGAACGTGTCCTCCGTGGAAGGTATTGCCGGAATGCCGTTTGTGGCCCCGTATTCGGCGAGTAAGTTCGCCATCCGCGGCCTGACCAAGGTCGCGGCCATGGAGTTGGGCGCACACGGGATCCGCGTCAACTCCGTGCATCCCGGCGTGATCGATACCCAGATGGTGCGGGGCGCGGCCGGGGACGAGGAGATGGACCTGTCCTTCGTGGGCAAGCTCGTCGCCTTGGGCCGGGTGGGGCAACCCGAGGAAATGGCCGGACTCGTCATCTTCCTCGCCAGTGACGAGAGTTCGTACTGCACGGGATCGGAATTCGTCGCGGACGGTGGCGCCACCGCAACGCATTCCCTGGCCCAGCATTGAGGAGTGTCCAGCGATGACCACGACGCGCAGCCGCCTTTCCCCGGTGCCCGCGTTCACTCAGGTCGGTCGGATGTCGACGCTGGGATGGCAGGTGCTGCGCGGAATTCCCCGGCGTCCGTTCCAGACCAGGGAATGGGTACAGCAATCCTGGTTCTTCGCCAGTGTGACGATCCTGCCGACCGCGCTGGTCGCGATCCCCTTCGGCGCGGTGATCGCGATGCAGATCGGGTCGTTGACACAACAGATCGGGGCGCAGTCCTTTACCGGTGCGGCCAGCGCGCTGGCCATCCTGCAGCAGGCCAGCCCGCTCATCACGGCGCTGCTGGTGGCGGGTGCTGGTGGTTCCGCGGTTTGCGCGGATATCGGCGCGCGGACGATCCGTGAGGAGATCGACGCGATGGAGGTGTTGGGCGTCTCCGCGATCCACCGCCTGATCGTGCCGCGCGTGCTGGGTGCGATGATGGTAGCGGTGCTGCTCAACGGGCTGGTCAGCGTCGTCGGCGTGCTCGGGGGCTACTTCTTCAACGTGGTCCTGCAGGGCGGCACACCGGGCGCGTATCTGGCGAGCTTCAACGCGCTCGCGCAGCTGCCGGACCTGATTGTGAGCGAGTTGAAAGCGCTCGTGTACGGGTTCGTCGCCGGAGTGGTCGCGGCCTATCGGGGGCTGAACCCCGCCGGTGGGCCGAAGGGTGTCGGGGATGCGGTCAACCAAGCCGTGGTCATCACGTTCCTGCTGCTGTTCCTGATCAACCTGGTGATCACCGCGATTTACCTGCAGATCGTCCCTCCGAAGGGGTTGTAAAGCGATGGCGGTCAAACCAGTGGCTTCCCAACCGGGCGTGCGGTTGGGGGATCTGGCCGGAAAGCCTGGCGACGCGCTCGCGAATCTCGGCTGGCAGCTGTCGTTCTATCTGCGGGCCCTCGCGCTGGCGCCCTACACGCTCAAAGCGTACTTCCGGGAAACCGCGCGACTGCTGACCGAAGTCGTGTTCGGCAGCGGCGCGCTGGCCATCATCGGCGGCACGCTCGGTGTGATGATCGGTATGACCGTGTGTACCGGCGCGGTGGTCGGGTTGCAGGGATACGCGTCGCTGAACCAGCTGGGGACGTCCGCGCTGACCGGCTTCGTCGCGGCGTATTTCGACACACGTGAAGTCGCGCCGCTGTCCGCCGGCTTGGCGTTGTCGGCGACTGTGGGATGCGGATTCACCGCGCAACTGGGTGCGATGCGCATCGCCGAAGAGATCGACGCGCTGGAAACCATGGGCGTTCGCAGCGTGCCCTACCTCGTGACTAGCCGCGTGCTGGCGGGCGTCGCCGCGGTGATCCCGTTGTACGTGGTCGGCCTCCTCGGGTCGTACTTCGCCTCGCGGGAGATCACCGTCTTGTTCTACGGCCAGTCCGCCGGAACGTATGACCATTACTTCCATCTTTTCCTCCCACCACAGGACGTCCTGTGGTCGTTCGGAAAAGTGATCATTTTCAGCGTGGTGGTGATCCTGACGCACTGCTACTACGGCTACACCGCCAGCGGCGGGCCAGCTGGTGTGGGCGCGGCCGTAGGACGGGCGGTGCGCACCTCGATCGTGCTGGTAACGGTCCTCGACTTCTTTCTCAGTCTGGCGGTCTGGGGTTCGACGACCACGGTGAGGATCGCGGGATGACCGGCGGCCGACTCATCTCTCGCCGGCTCCGCTACCAGATCTTCGGGGTGGTGTTCCTGCTGACGGCTGCCCTGTTTCTGACGCTCACGGTCGCGATCTACCGCAAGTCCTTCACCCCTTACGTCCCGGTGGTGTTGCAGACCGACCACGCGGGCAGCCAGATGCGGGACGGCGCGGACGTCAAGGTGCGTGGGGTTGTGGTCGGCGAGGTTCGCTCCGTCCAGCAGTCCTCGGGGCACGCGTCACTGCAGTTGGCGCTCCAGCCAGACATGGCGCGCATGATCCCCATGAACGTCTCGGCGCAACTGCTGCCCAAGACGCTGTTCGGGGAACGCTATGTCGCGCTGGAGGTCCCGGACCACCCCAGCGGTACGCACCTGACGGCCGGTGCGGTGATCGGGCAGGACCGCAGTTCCTCTGCCATGGAGATCGAGCAGGTGCTCGACGACCTGATGCCGCTTCTGCAGACCGTCCAGCCGCAGGAACTGTCGACGACGCTCAGCGCCGTCTCCCAGGCTTTGCAGGGCCGTGGCGCGCAGATGGGGCAGACCATGGTGCAGCTCAACGGGTACCTGCACCGGCTGAATCCGTCGCTGCCGGACTTGCAGTCGGTCATCGCGCGCATGGCCACCGTCTCGAACACCTACGCCGAGGCGGCCCCGGATTTCATGCAGGCACTGGACAACTTGAGCGTCACCAGCAGGACCGTCGTGCAGCAACGCGCCAATCTGGACAATATGTTCCACACCTTGACCACGTCGTCGGTGGACCTTTCAGCGTTCCTCGAGGTGAACCAGAACAATCTGATCCGCTTGAGCGCGACCTCGCGGCCAACGATGGAGCTGCTGGCCCGTTACGCCCCGGAGTACCCGTGCATGCTGAACCAGTTGGTGGCAGGCATTCCGAAGGGCGAAACTGCCTTTGGCAAGGGGTCAAACGACCACCAGAAGGTGACACTGCAGTTTACTGGGAGCCGAGGCAAGTACGTTCCCGGTAGAGACACACCGCAGTACCTGGATCAGCGTGGTCCGCGCTGTTACCCCTTCGTCGAGCCACCTAACGTCTTTCCACAATATCCGCCCGGCGGACCGGTCCAGGATGGTTCGATGAAACCAGCCCCACCACGCGGCGGCCTGGAGGTGCCACACGCACCCGCGCCAGGCGCGCCGGCGAGCACGGCCGCGCAGTCGGCGTCGGGCGGCGGGAAGAGCGCCCCCACGTTGGCGAATTCTCCAGAGGAGCACGACCTGCTCGCAGCTCTGCTCGCGCCGCAACTGGGCGTGCCCCCGCGCGATGTTCCGGCGTGGAGCGGGCTGCTGGTCGGTCCTCTGTTCCGCGGGGCGGAGGTGGAGCTCCAATGATTCGGCTTTCCGCACCCGCGATCAAACTGACGATCTTCGCCGTGGTCACGATTCTGCTGACAGGCGTTCTCGCGATGACCGTGGCCAGTTCCTCATCCGGTCCCACGTCGTCTTATGCGGCGAGGTTCACTGACGCGTCGGGCCTGGCACCCGGTGATGACGTTCGGATTGACGGAGTCATCGTCGGCAAGGTGACCTCGTTGCAGGTCGTCGACGGCAAGCACGCGCAGGTCAACTTCCAGATGGACGCCGACCGTCGACTTTCCAGGACCGCCATCGCCTCGGTGAAGTACCGAAATCTGGCGGGTCAGCGCTACCTCGCGCTGGACACACCGATCCACAACGCACGCGACGTTCTCCCAGCGGAGGGCACCATTCCGCTGGGACAGACCCGACCGGCGCTCAACCTCACGGAACTGTTCAACGGTTTCAAACCGCTGTTCCAGGCTTTGTCGCCGCAGGACGTCAACAAGCTGTCCTACGAGATCATCCAGGTGCTGCAGGGGGAGGGCGGCACCGTAGACGACCTGCTCACACACACCGCGTCGTTGACCCAGACAGTGGCGAAGAAGGATCAGGTGATCGGCAAAACCATCGACAACCTGAACATCGTGTTGGCCACGGTCAACGCCCGTAGCCCGCAGCTGTCGCAGCTCATCGATGCGCTCCAGCATCTCGTCAGCGGCCTCGCCCAGCAGCGCCAGCCGGTCGGGCAGGCCATCACGGCGCTGGACGGGTTGACGCAGACCACGGCCGGGCTTCTTCAGCAGGCCCGTCCACCCTTGCGGCAGGACATCGGGGCGCTGCAAGCGCTGACAAACGTGCTCACCCCGGGTATTCCGCAGATGGAGCATGACCTCCAGACCCTCCCGTTCAGGCTGGATTCCTTGACGCGCACCGTCAGCTACGGCAGCTGGTTCAACTTCTACCTCTGCCAGTTCTCCGGGACCGTGGGCATCTCGTCGCTGAACATCAAGGTGCCGGTCACGCCGATCCCGCCGGCGCAGGAGCCACCGAGGTGTCAGTCATGAAGCTCCTAGCAACCATCAAGCCGCTGCGTCAACGCAACCAGGCGGCAGTCGGCGTCGTAGCCCTGGCGCTGATCACGCTGATCTCCGCCCTCACGTTCTTCTCCAATGACCTTCCGATTATTGGTAGCGGCACTACATATTCAGCAATGTTCACGGAATCCGCCGGGCTGGACGCTGGCAACGAGGTACGCGTCGCGGGTGTGAAAGTCGGCGAGGTCAAGGACGTGTCCCTGGATGGCAACCGAGTACTCGCGAAGTTCACGGTGGACGGTGTCCCGCTCGGGAGCCAAACTCGGGCATCAATCCAGATCAAGACGATGCTCGGGGAGAAGTACCTGGAGTTGGACCCGGCGGGAAGCGGCGATCTCGACCCCGACAATCCCATTCCGGTGCAGCGGACCACCTCGCCCTACGACATCCCAGACGCGCTCAACGAGCTGACGGCCACCACGGGGCAGCTCGATACGAAGCAGTTGGCGCAGAGCTTCCACACGATCGCCGATACGATCCGCGGCGCTCCCCAGCAGACCGGACAAGCGCTGGAGGGCCTGTCCAAGTTGTCCGCATCGCTGGCCGACCGGGACGCGCAGCTGTCGAACCTGCTGCACAACACCGCGGACGTCAGCAAGATCGTGGCGGATCGCAACGCTCAAGTGGGCCGGCTGGTCTCGGATGGGAACCTGCTGATGCAGGAATTGCAACAGCGGCGGGACGCGATCAGCGGGCTGCTGACCGGAACGCAGCAGCTGTCCGCACAGCTGCACGGTCTGGTGGTCGACAACCAACAGCAGTTGCGACCGGCCCTGGACAAGCTCAACGCCGTGACGACGATGTTGCAGCGCAATCAGGACAACCTCAACCGCACGCTGGCCGCCATGGCGCCCTACGTTCGGGTGTTCAACAACACGGTCGGCAACGGACGATGGTTCGACGGCTACCTGTGCGGCTTGATGCCTCCGCTGGTGAATTCAGGTCCAGTGCAGAGCAACCCGAGGGGCTGCGACGTTCCAGCGCCCAACTCGTCGTCGCAGGGATCGCCGCCCCCGAACTCGTCTCCTAGGAGCGGACCATGAGCGGTTGGCTCGCCTATCACAACGGCGCCCTGCGCCGCGGCACGGCACGGATCGGGTTACGCCGGTTGATCGTGTTTGCCTGCGTGCTGGCGTTGCTGGTCAGTGGCGTCTTGTGGTGGATCTCGCAAGCGTCAGGTACCCGGATCACCGCTTATTTCGACAAGGCGGTCGGGCTGTATCAGGGTTCCAGCGTCCGAGTGCTCGGGGTCAAGGTTGGCACGATCGATGCGGTGCAGCCCCAGGGAGACGTGGTCCGGGTGGACATGCGCGTTGACGACAACGTGCGCGTTCCCTCCGGCGCCAAGGCGGTGGTGGTCGCGCCGAGCCTGGTCAGCGACCGCTATGTGCAACTCACGCCGGCGTACTCGGGTGGCCCGCAGATGCGCTCGGGGACGATCATCCCCAAGCAGAGCACGATGACGCCAGCCGAGCTGGATGATCTTTACCGCAACGCCAACGCACTGTCACAGGCTCTTGGTCCGCAGGGCGCCAACAGCGATGGGGCGCTGACCGACATGCTCAACGCCACGGCGGCCAACCTTCGCGGCAACGGCACACAACTCAATTCCACACTGCACAATCTGGGCGATCTGGCCGCCACGCTGTCGAGCAACAAGACTGACCTGTTCTCCACGGTGGACAATTTGAACAAGTTCACCGAGACGCTTGCCCAGAGCGACAGCCAGATCCGGGATTTCTACGGCAGGATCGCCGACGTCACCGGCTTTGTCGCCAGCGAGCGCGACCAACTCGGGGCGTCGGTCGGCGCGCTGGCGGGCGCACTGGCGGACATGAACGACTTTCTCAAGAACAACCAGCAAGCGGTGTCCTCCAATGTGCACAATCTGACAGGTGTGACCCAGGCGCTGGTCAACCAGCGCAATGCGGTCGCCGAGTTCCTCGACGTCGGCCCGACCGGCGCGACGAACTTCATCAACGCCTACGATGCCGCTTCTGGAAGCGTCGCCGTGCGCGGGCAGCTCAACGAACTCACCCTCCCGCCGATTCTGATGGCCTGCCACCTCGTCGAGCACGCCGCACCCCAGCCGGTCCCGCCGGCGCTGACGCAGGCGTGCCAACAGCTTCAGCCGATCCTCGACGGTCGGGTCAAGCTCCCGTCGGTCGGCCAAGCCCTGGCCAGCATGCAGCAGGGCCAACTTCCGCCGCTGCCGCTTCCGATGGCCGACGTGATCAAACGTAGCGAGATGCCGGGTCCGGCTGGGGGTGCAGGACAGTGAACACGCAACGGACCGGGAGCAAACGAGCGCCGGCCACCTTCGTGCTCGTGACAACCCTCGTCACGATCAGCGGGCTGCTCGCCGGGTGCGGTTCAGCCGGTTTTTCCGGGCTGTACAACGCTCCGCTGCCCGGCGGCGCGGACCTCGGCGATCATCCGTACGAAGTACACGCGCAATTCGCGGACGTCCTGGATCTGGTCCCGCAGGCGGCCGTGCAGGTGCATGACGTCCCCGTCGGGAAGATCGAACGCATCGGGCTCAGCCCGGACAACACGACCGCCGAGGTCACCATGATGGTCAACGGCGACGTGCGGCTACCCGCCAACGCCGACGCGAGACTGCGGCAGTCCAGCCTGCTCGGGGAGAAGTTCGTCGAGCTTGCACCGCCGGCCGGTGAGCCCCCTGCGGGGAGGCTGACCAGCGGCGCGGTGATCCCGATGACTCGCACCAACCGCAACCCGCAGATCGAAGAGGTGCTCGGCGCTCTGTCGATGCTGCTCAACGGCGGCGGCGTCGCGCAGCTCCAGGTGATCGTGCGGGAAATGAACAACGCGATGTCCGGTAACGAGAACCAGATCCGTGACATGCTGTCCAATCTGGACAACCTCGCGCGCCAGCTTGACGCGCAGAGAGACAACATCACCCGGGCCATCGACGGACTCAACAGGCTGTCCGGAACGCTGCGCGCGCAGACCGGTCACATTCAGACCGCGCTCAACGATCTCGGTCCCGGAATCCAGGTCATCGACTCCCAGCGCGACCAACTGGTCACCATGCTTCAGTCGATGAACCGCTTGTCCACCGTCTCTGTCCAGACCATCAACCGCAGCAAAGACAACATGGTCGCGGACCTTCGGGCACTCGCGCCCACAGTGCAAAAGCTGGCCGACACCGGCACCACCCTGCCGCAAGCGATCGGCTATCTCGCGTCGTACCCGTTCCCCGAATACGCCATGCATGCGCTCAAGGGGGACTACGTCAACGTCGACGTCCAGTTCGACTTCGACCTGGACAGCCTCGTCGGCAACCTGCTCCGCTCGTCGGGGCCGCCGGTTCCGGTCGCGGGCGTGTCGGACTCCGGGCAGTCCACGCTGCCGCTAACGCCTATCCCGTATCCCCCGCCCGGCCCGCCACCAGGGCCCCGCACCCCGCCTCCCACCCAGGGGCAGAGCGGCGGCCTGCTCAACAACCTGCTCGGAGGTGGGTGATGTTCGCCCGGGCGACGAAGATCCGGCTCGCGCTGTTCCTGCTGATCGCGGTAGTGGGTATTGGCTACACCGGTGGCATGTATGTCGGCCTCGACCAGGTCTTCGGCGGCAGCGGGTACGACGTGAAGGTCGAGATGGCGTCTTCCGGTGGCGTGTTCACCAACTCGGAGGTGACCTACCGCGGGGTCGCGGTCGGCCGGGTCGTCGGGCTCCGGCTGACGAACTCGGGCATCGAGGCGGACGTGCACATCGAACCGTCCGCGCCGCAGATCCCGGCGGATGCCGAGGCCGTAGTCGCCAACCGGTCGGCGGTCGGGGAGCAGTACATCGACCTGCGCCCCCGGCACAACGGGGGTCCGTATCTCGCGGCGGGTTCGCTGATCGCGCGTAGCAGTACCTCGCTTCCGCCCGCACCCGAGACGTTGCTGGTCAACCTCGACAGCTTGGTGAACAGCGTGCCGAAGGACTCGCTGCGGACGGTGGTCAGCGAGCTGGGCAACGGATTCCAGGGCAGCGGCCCTGATCTCCAGCGCATGCTGGACAGCACCAGCTCGTTCACCGCCGCGGCCGACCAGCACCTGCCGCAGACGGCCAACCTGCTGGCCAACAGCGATACGGTGTTGCGAACGCAGCAGGACGAAGCCGATCAGCTGATCTCGTTCAGCCACAGCCTGAACGGGATCTCCCAGCAGCTCAAGCGCTCCGACCCCGATCTGCGCAAGCTGATCACCGCCGCTCCGCAGGTGGGGCAGCAGGTCGGGACCCTCGTGCGCAGTACCGGCAACGATCTCGGCGTGGTAGTCGCGAACCTGCTGACCACCACGCAGCTCACGGAGGTGCGCCAGCCCGGGATGGAGGAGTTGCTTGTCGCGCTGCCGGTGATCTCGGCCTTCACGCACACCCTTTCGCCGGACGGTACCGGGCACTTGGGCGTGGTCCTGAACTCCTTTGACCCGATGGCCTGCACGAAGGGATACGAAGCGACTCCCCGCCGGCCGGGCAGCGACACATCGCCCGGACCGACGAACTACGGCGTCCAATGTGACGAGCCGCAGGGCAGCCCGACCGACGTGCGCGGTTCCCAGAACGTGCCACGCGCACCGATTCCGCCGGCGGTGGCGCCGCCGCCCCCGCTGCCGCTGGCTCGGTGAGTCACCGGGCGATCGGGCCCCGGCGGCGGGGCGAGGCGGCCTCGGCCACGGCGTCCGCGATCCACGGGGCGTCTTCGGTGCGCAGCGTCGCGGTGGTGATGCGGAGGTGGTCGCCAGAGTCCTTGGCCACGGCGAAGGGCTTACCGGGTGCCACCCCGATCCCGCGCGCAGCCAGCAGCACGAGGGCGTCCCGCTCGTCGGCCACCGGCACCCAGAGGTTGAAGCCGTCCTGGCCCGGCACGGGCACTCCGCGCTCGGCGAGCGCGTCGACCAGCGCGCGGCGCCGTCGCGCGTAGACCTCGCGAGCACGGTCGACGGTCGCGACGGAAGCGGGGTCGGTGAGCATCGTGTGCAGCAGGCGTTGCAGCAGCCTGCTGGACCACGCCGGACCGAGACTGCGCCGCGCCACGACCGCTTCGATCAGCTCGGCGGCTCCGGCTACCGCGGCCAGGCGCAGGTCCGGGCCGTGCGACTTCGAGAAGCTGCGGATATGCACCGTGCGCTCCGGCAGGTGCGCTGCGAGGCTGACCTGTTCGGCGAGGGCGACGGAGCCGATGTGGTCATCTTCGACGACCGTGACGTCTGGAAACTCGGACACCACGTCCGCGAGTTCGCGTGCGCGTCGGCGGGTCACGCTCGCCCCGGTGGGGTTGTGCGCCCTGGGTTGGAGCACGATCGCCGCCGGCGCCGTGCCGGCGTGCTGGCGCAGGACGTCTCGTAGCCGATCGGGGCGCATCCCGTCCTGGTCCACGCCCACGCCGAGCACGCTGGCGCCGAGGACATCCAGCAGGTCGAGAATCGGTGGGAAGGTGGGATCCTCGACCACCACCCGGGCGCCGAAGGACACGACGTGGCGCAGGACCCGGTCGAGGGCGTCCAGCGAGCCGTCCACGACCGTGATCGCCTCCGGCTCCCACAGCTCGCGCCACGCCTCCCGCAGTGTTTCCTCCAACTCGGCGACGACCGGCGGATCCAGGTAGCCGAGCAGCGGCTCAGCGGTGCCAGCACCGGCGACCCGAGCGTGCGGCGTCGGAAGGAGGTCGGGGTCGGGCACGCCGGTGGAGAGATCGCATGCGAACCGACCACCCTCACTCGCGAGCTGCCAGAAGCGCGTGGGGCGCTGCGTCCCCGGCTGATCGGCGACGAAGGAGCCGTTGCGGCCCTCGGTGCGGATCGCGCCCAGTCGCGACAGCGACCGCCATGCCTCGTTGACCGTGGTCGGGCTCGTCTGGAGCGCTCCCGCTAGCTCGCGCACGGTGGGTAACCGCGTTCCCGGCGGGAGCTGACCACAGCGGATCAAGCGGTTCACCGCGGCGGCGATACCGCTGGCACTGCGGTCATCAGCTTCGGCGGCGATGTGCCCAGCGGTTTCCACAGCTTCCTCCGTGGCGTTTGTTATGTAACAAACCAAGTATTGCATCACTATGTCACGAGTCATACGTTCGATGTTGGTACGGACCGGAGGAGGGAAGGGCCTGATGACCGCTGACCTGGTGACAACCGCTGGCGTGCATGCGAATCTCGCTCGGCGGCGCGGCGCGGTACTCCCGAGCTGGTTGTCGACGTTCTACGAGGAACCCATCGACATCGAGCGCGGCGAGGGCCGGTACGTCTGGGACGCCGAAGGCAACCGGTACCTCGACTTCTTCGGCGGCATCCTGACCACGATGACCGCGCACGCGCTGCCCGAGGTCACCGCCGCGGTCACGGAACAGGCCAGCAAGATCCTGCACACGTCGACGCTGTACCTGAATCGCCCGATGATCGACTTGGCCGAGCGGGTCGCCGAGGTGTCCGGCATCGAGGACGCCCGGGTGTTCTTCACCTCCAGCGGAACGGAGGCCAACGACACCGCGCTACAGCTCGCCACCGGTTACCGCGGGTCCAACCAGGTGCTGGCGTTGCGCAACAGCTACCACGGGCGGTCGCTGGCCGCCATGGCGGTCACCGGCAACCGCTCGTGGCTGCCGACCAGTCTCGCGCCCGTGCGCACGCACTACGTGCACGGCAGCCGCCGCCCGGGTAGCCCGTTCGCCGGCCTGTCCGATGTGGACTTCATCGACGCGTGCGCGGCGGACCTGGAGGACGTGCTCGCCCAGGTGCACGACAACGTCGCCTGCCTGATCGCCGAGCCCATCCAGGGCGTGGGCGGGTTCACCACCCCACCCGACGGCCTGCTCGCGCGGTTCAAGGAAATCCTGGACCGGCACGGCATCCTGTGGATCAGCGACGAGGTACAGACCGGTTGGGGACGCACGGGTGAGCACTTCTGGGGCTGGCAGGCGCATGACGCCCACGGGGAACCGGACATCGTGACCTTCGCCAAGGGGTTGGGCAACGGGCTGTCCATCGGCGGCGTGGTCGCCCGCGCCGAGATCATGAACAGTGTCCGAGCGAACTCGATCTCCACATTCGGCGGGAGCCCAGTGACCACCGCCGGCGCGCTGGCCAACCTCCAGTACGTACTGGACCACGACCTGCAGGGCAACGCGCTGCGTATCGGTCGCATCCTGCGCGAACAGCTGGACCGTGCGGCCAGCGAGCTCCCTGTCGTGGGCGAGGTCCGCGGTAAGGGCCTGATGGTCGGCGTCGAGCTGGTCGACCGCGACACCGCGGCGCCCTCAGGGCACCTGGCCACCGCCGCGCTAGAGGAAACCAGGCGTCGGGGCCTGCTGGTCGGCAAGGGTGGCGGCGACGGCAATGTCCTCCGCATCGCGCCGCCGCTGAGCCTGACCGAGCAGGAAGCGCGCGAAGGCACGTCGATCCTGGTCGACGCCCTTCGGGCGTGCTCCTGAACGCCGTTGTCTCGTGGCCTTCGATTGCCTGTCGGGGTGCGACGTAAAACACCCCACCCTGCGTTTTCGTGTCGTCGACACAGGGTTTACGATCAAATCGTAACGGGTGGTTCGACCAAAGCTCCTTCGGTTTCAGTCGGCATAACGCGCGGGTTTGTTCCTCGGGTCTTGGTGCCCGATTTCGGCATGCCCGCGAGCGTCCGGCCGCGCCGAAGGCTGCCGCGGCAAGCAGAAGGGAGGCAACAAAATGGCACATGTGTGGGTGGCGCTGGGAATCGAGTTGACTCTGGCGGCGGCAGCCGCGACTGCCGCGGTGGTCTGGGTGCGCCGCTCCCCGGCGAAGAAGGGCAATGACCAGGCCCAACCTGTCGACCAGTTGGCCTGACGGTTCGGTCTCAGGACAACGGGCTCGCCGGTGCTGTGGCGAGCCCGTTGTTCGCCGCCATTCGCCATCCGTGAGGGTGTGCGCGCATGCGCGGAGACGTATTGAGTGCGCTTTTCTGCCACTTGGCAATGCGCATTAACTAAATCGCCGAACAATGCGAATAGTGTAAGCGATAATGAGGCCCCCGGGTACTCGGAAACTATTCCGAGCAACCTCCTCGGGGGCCTCCTGCGTACCCGCCACCAGGTCGAGCCGCTATTTCCAATATCGACGCCCGGGCGGTCGCTGTTACACCTGGGCGTCCGGCGAGCGCAGCGCGCCGTGGTACGGCAGGTGCCGGTGCGGCCAGTAACCCGATAGGCTCAGCGGGGACTGACCGACCGTTACCGCGGTCTGCTACTACGGTCTGCAGACCGTCTGACGCCGAGCACACGAGAAGGCCAGCCGTGACCTCAACGCACCACCCTCTGCCCCGCACGCTCATCGCTGACTACCGCAAGTTCGTTACCGCGGCCGTGCGCAGACCCGCTCAGGTCGGCGCCGTGATCCCCAGCTCGGCCGCGCTGGCACGGGTGATGGCGAACATCGTGCCCACGTCGGGAACCCCGACGGTCGTGGAACTCGGTCCCGGCACCGGTGCGCTGAGTGCGGCGATCCGACAGCGGCTGCCCGAGGGCGGGCGGCACCTGGCGATCGAGCTGGATGCGGACATGGCGGAACACCTGCGAACCACGCTGCCCGGCAGCGAGGTGATCGAGGGCGATGCCGCCGAGCTGGGCACGGTGCTCGCGGAGGCAGGCGTGGGTGCGGCGGACGCAGTGGTCAGCGGCCTGCCGTGGTCGTTGTTCTCCGCCGAGTCGCAGTCGCGAATCTTGCACCAGGTCGGGGAGTCGCTGGCGCACGGCGCGGCCTTCACCACGATCGCATACCTGCATGCCCTGGGTATGCGCGGAGCACGCCAGTTCCGTGCCCGTTTGGACGAGGCGTTCGATGAGGTGGTCATGACCCGTACCGTGTGGCGGAATCTGCCGCCCGCGCGGATCTACGTCTGCCGCCGCCCGAAGATCGGCTGACACTCAGCTGCGCCGACCGCCGCAACACCCGGATGAGCTGCGCCTCGGCGGTGTCGAAGGACCGCGAGAGGCGCTGCTCGGTGGCGGCGCAGTCACTGGCGGTGCGGTCACTGGCGGCGCGGTCACCGGCGGCAAGCAGGTCGGCGACGGCTTGGGTGTCGTCGAGGTAGGGCTCGTGGAACTCGCGCTGCCCGGACATTACGTGGAAGGCCAGGCGTAACTCGGCCAGCGGTTGGCGCAGCGTCTCCTTCACGCGCTGGCTGCCGGCGAGCATGCCGATGGCCTGATGGAACCGGATGTTGGCGGTCCCGACGTCCTGCCGCCGCCCGGCGGCTGCGGTGTACGTGCCGTGCTGCCGGTCATCGCCGCTGGTTGCCAGCGTGTTCCCCCAATGGCCGAGCCCCGGACGCCCCTGCTGCCCATAGCCTTGCCGATCGGGATCGGGGCAGTTTAGTGAAAGAACCTCATGTTAGCCGAACATGGCCCTGTTTGATACCCGTGTAGGATTGTTCAACAACCTGTACGCTGCGGGCGAGTGAGGAGGCAGGATGCGTGTCGATCTGAACTCGGATTTGGCCGAAGGGTTCGGGCGCTGGGAACTCGGCGACGACCTGGCGCTGCTCGGCATCGTGACCAGCGCGAACGTCGCTTGTGGCTTCCATGCCGGCGACCCGAACGTGCTGCGCCGAGCCTGCGACCTCGCCGCCGAGCGGGGCGTGGCCGTGGGGGCGCAGGTCGGCTACCGCGACCTGGCGGGATTCGGGCGACGGTTTATCGACATCGCGCCGGAGGACCTTACTAACGAGGTGATCTACCAGATCGGTGCGCTAGAGGCGTTGGCGCGGGTCGCGGGCACCCGCGTCACCTATGTGAAACCCCATGGGGCGCTCTACAACGCGATCGTGCATCACGATGAGCAGGCTGCCGCGGTGGTGGAGGCGATCGTGCGGTACGACCCGTCATTGGCCGTACTCGGGTTGCCCGGCTCGGAATGGCTCCGGCAGGCCGCCGGCGCGGGACTGGAGACCTACCGGGAAGCCTTCGCCGACCGCGCCTACACCCCGCAGGGGACGCTCGTGCCCCGGCGCCAGCCCGGTGCCGTGCTGCACGATCCCGAGCTGATCGCGAAGCGGCTGGTCCGGCTGGCTCGCGGTGAGCCCCTTGAGGCGATCGACGGTTCCCCGATCCACATCCAGGCCGACTCCGTCTGCGTGCACGGCGACAGCCCCGGCGCCGTGGAGATCGCTCGGTTGGCCCGCGATCGGCTGGTCTCCGAGGGCGTGGAGATCGCCCCCTTCGCGCCACCCGCCGACCGCCCATCGCCCAACGGCGAGGACGAAGCGTGATGATCCGAATCCTGCCCTGCGCTGACTCCGGGCTCCTTGTCGAGTTGGATGACCTGGACGCGGTCCTCAGCCTGTACGCGGCGCTCGCCGACGACCCGCCGCCGGGCGTGACGGACGTGGTGCCGGCCGCGCGCACGATCCTGTTACGGCTCGACCCGGCGAGGGCCGACGCCGACGCGGTGGAACGCGCGGTACGCCGTGCGCGTCCCCAACGACGTGATCGTTGGGACGGGGAGGTCCTCCACATCCCCGTGGTCTATGACGGTGAGGATCTCGCGGATGTCGCTCGGTTGACGGGATTGTCCGAGTCCGAGATCGTCCAAGCGCATCAGCGGACTGAGTGGACGGTCGCGTTCGGTGGTTTCGCGCCAGGTTTCGGCTACCTCGCCGGAGGTGATCCGCGCTTGCGGGTCGCACGCCGCGCGGAATCCCGCACCAGGGTGCCCGCCGGATCGGTGGGCCTGGCTGGCGAGTTCAGCGGTATCTACCCCCGGTCGTCGCCCGGAGGATGGCAGCTGATCGGGCGAACCGAACTGGAGATGCTGCGAACCGACCGCGATCCGCCCGCGCTGCTGCGCCCTGGCGTGCGGGTGCGCTTCGAGGAGGTGTAATGGGCACGCGACGCCCGACCGGTGGCCTGGAGATCCTGCGGACCGGCCCGCTGGTCACGGTGCAGGACCTCGGCCGAACGGGGTATGCCGAGATCGGCGTCAGCCCGTCCGGCGCGGCGGACCGGACGTCGCTGCGGCTGGCGAACCGCCTGGTCGGCAACGACGAAGGCGAGGCGGGCCTGGAGGTCACGCTCGGAGGTCTGGTGGCGCGTACCAACCGTGCGCTGACCGTCGCCATCACCGGAGCATGGTGTCCGGCCACTGTGGACGGTCGCGATGCCGCGATGAACAGCGTGCTGCGACTTCCGGCCGGTGCGGAGCTACGTCTCGGCGCTCCGACATCGGGACTGCGCAGCTACGTCGCGGTGCGGGGAGGGCTGGCCGTCGAACGGGTGCTGGGCTCGCGCAGCACGGATCTCCTGTCCGGCCTCGGCCCGAAGCCGTTGCGTCCGGGCGACATGCTGCCGGTCGGGCTGGCACCGAGCGCGTTCCCGCAGATCGATCTGGCGCCGGTGGCGCCCCCGACCAGCGGAGATGTGCTGCTCCGTGTCACGCCAGGGCCGCGCCACGACTGGTTCAGCGACGCAGCGTTGGCGGCGCTGCTCAGCGAGCCGTACGAGGTTTCCCAGGACAGCAACCGGATCGGCATCCGGCTGTCCGGCCCGGCGTTGGACAGGGCAGTCGACGGCGAGTTGCCGAGTGAAGGGATGGTGCGCGGTGCGCTGCAGGTACCACCGTCCGGCCAGCCGACGCTCTTCCTCGCCGACCACCCTTCGACCGGGGGCTACCCGGTGATCGCGGTGGTGCGGGCGGCTGATGTGGACCTGGCTGGTCAGGCCCGCCCCGGCCAGCGCATCCGGTTCCGCTGGCCGGGGGCACCCCGGGCTACACCCACATGAGGTGCAAGTTGTTGGCGCCGAAGGAAAAGATCCGCTGAGCGGACTCGGCGGACGAGAACCTGCCCCGGGTGCTACCGCGCACGCTGACGACCTCGGCGCGGTCATCGAAGGCGATTCCCCAGAACTCCACGTACCCGTCCGCACGGTCGCCGACTTCCTCGCACAGCGCGAAGAGCCGTGGTGCTTCCTCCTGGACGAGCGCCTGCAGCGCTGACTGGAACTCCGCGCGGGTGCCGAGTGGAGGCAAATGCGCGGGGTCAAAGTCGTCCTGATCCTCGCCGTTGCTGTTGAACTCGCCAGACACCGACATCTCTTACCTCCAGGGTTCAGGTCGTCACGGTCACCCACCCTCCAAGGTCGGCTTATAGATAACTGACCTATAGGACACCATCGGGTGGCCTCGTTGCTCTTCAGGTGCCGGTGGCACTGGTCGATACCGGGAGCGAGTACCGGGAGGTGGACGTGTCAACGAGAACTGACTCCGCGTGGTTGCGCCGACGCATCGGGAACGAGCTACGAGAGTTGCGCAGGACCGCATGCCAGCGCTTGGGCCGGAACATCACCACCTCGGACGCCGCAGCGGAACTCGGATGCACCCAGCCGAAGATCACGCACATCGAGCAGGGCAAGTACCGGCTGCAATGGCGGGACGTCCGCGATCTGCTGGCGTTCTACGGCGCGACGGAGTCGGAAACGACTCGGCTGGTCAACTGGGCGAAGCGGTCAAGCGAGCCGATCTGGTGGGAACCGTTCGCCGAGGTGGTGGAGGACTGGTTCGCTGACCTGGTAGGCGGTGAAGGTGAAGCCGAGCGCGAGATCACCTACCAGCACGGCCTGATTCCAGGGCTCCTGCAGACCGAGGACTACATCCGATCCCTGACTACCGCGAGTCCCATGGTTGCCCGCGAGGAGCAGGAACTCGTCGTCGGGTTGCGCCTGGAACGGCAACACCGACTCCATGAGGAGGAACCGCTTGAGCTGGTCGCGTTGATCGAGGAGTCGGTTCTTTCGCGCCCGGTGGGCTCGTCGCAGGTGATGCGCGAGCAGTTGGACCACCTCGTGTCGATGGCGAAACGGGAGAACGTGACGATTCAGATCGTGCCGACCGCAGCCGGGCCTCACGCTGCGGTGGACGGCGCGTTCATCCTACTTGAGTTCGCCGAGTTCCAGCCTGCGGTGTACCTGCAGCAACATCCGGCGGCCGGTGCGCGTTACTCGGACAATCAAGCCCTGTCCGACACGTTTATGATGATTGCGAAAGAGGTTCGCAAGCTCGCCTTGAGCCCGCGGGAATCTCTGGACGTGATTCGTGCGAGGGCTGAAGAGTTCCCTTGATCGAGGTGGGGTCGATGTCCAGCTCTGGACTGTCAGGGATGCGGTGGCGCAAGAGCAGTCGGAGCAACCACCAGGGCGAATGCGTCGAGGTCGCGTTAGGTGTAGACGCGGTCGCCGCGCGAGATTCGAAGGACCGGCAGGGCCCGGTGTTGCTGTTTACCCGTGAGCAGTGGGGTGACTTCGTGTCGGCGCTTCGGGTAACGAGACGTCCGTAGGCTTCCGGTGTGGAGACCTTCTCGCTGGCGGCGATGATCACGGCGGCGACGGTGTGGTGTCCACATTCGCCGTCATGGCAAGGGGTTCGGGCACTCGGACGTCAACTTCACGAGCCCAGAGCATCCGTTGCGGACGCGGGGTCCTCGTTGCGGAGCCTCTGGGGGAGTTGCTCTACGCGCCGAGGCATGAGGAACGCCGGGAGTGCGATGGCCAGGTAGATCAACCATGCCACGGCCTGCGGGACCGTCATGATGGGGGAGAGGTTGAAGATCCCCCTGAATAGGGCTCCGAACCACGAGTCCGGGGGCAGCTGCGGGCCGAGGTCGAGGGCGAGACTTCTCAGGCCCGGAAGCACGGAACCCTCCTGGAGGTCATGCACGCCGTAGCTGAGGAAGCCAGCCGCGATGAGCACCAGCAGCACCCCTGCCGCCGTGGGGAACGTTGACGGGGCAAGTCGGATCGCCCCTCGACAGAGCAGCCACGCGAGGGCCCCGGCAAGCGCGCCGCCGGCCACGAAGCCGATCACGGGCTGGGCTGTCCCCCCGTCGGCGGACTCCACGGGGGAGAAGAAGTCCGCGGCGGTTTGCAGCCCTTCATGTGCCACTGCCAGGAACGCCACCCCCGCCACCGAACCGACATGCAGCCGTGCGCCCGGGAGCGGCACGTCCGGCTCAGCGGTTGGCCGGGACGCGTGCCGCAGCCAGAAGACCATCCAGGTCAGGGAGGCGGCGGCGACGATCGACGCCAGGCCGTCGATCGCCTCCTCCTGCTCGAAGTCGAGGTACCCGAGGACCTGCGCGAAGATCCCGGCCACGCTCATCGAGACGGCGACGGCGCTGGTCGCGCCTGCCCAGACCGGGCCAAGCGCCCACCGGCGGCCGGTGCGGACCAGAAGAGTCGTCAGGATGCTGACCGCGACGGTGGCCTCCAGCCCGTCGCGGAGCCCGATGAGCCCGTTGCTCAGCAGCATCCCGCATACCTTGCCAGACGACAGCAGCTCCTCTCCCAGTGGAGAGGAGCTGCTGTCTTGGTGAGCTAGCGGCTCAGAGCGCCGTCACGTCGCTGGCCTGCGGGCCCTTGGGGCCCTGGGTGACCTCGTAGGTGACCTGCTGGTTCTCCTCGAGGGTGCGGAAGCCGTGGCCGTTGATCGCCGAGTAGTGGACGAACACGTCGGGGCCGCCGTCATTGGGGGAGATGAACCCGAAGCCCTTTTCGGAGTTGAACCACTTCACGGTTCCCTGCGTCATGATGTTTCTTTCTTCCTACGAAACTGGTGATACGGGCACCCACACCTCGTGGGTACCCGGGCCGCGGGTTGAGACGGCAACTCCAGCCAGAAGCACAAAGTAGCTCGCCCGCTCCAAACATCCTGCGAGCGTGTGCGAACACGACCCCCGGAAGCAAACGACCAACACTCAGGCTACCAGCGGTCACGCTGGGCGTCATCGTCGGTGGCCCAAGCCACTCCCGGCGCCGGACGCGGGGCGCGCCGGGAGTCGCCGGCGCGGTCGCTTCCTACCAAGCAATTGCTTGTTCGACTAGACTGTCGGGGATCGCGCACTCCAGCGATGACAGGAGGAACGGCACATGGCCGAGGCGTACATCATCGACGCGGTCCGCACCCCGGTCGGCAAGCGAGGCGGCGGGTTGAGTCAGATCCATCCGGCCGATATGTCCGCGCACGTCATGCGCGCGCTCGTCGAGCGGGTGGGGGTCGATCCGGGGCTGGTGGACGACGTGGTCTGGGGCTGCGTGGACGCGGTGGCCGCGCAGGCCGGCTGCATCGCTCGCACCGGCTGGCTGGCCGCCGGGCTGCCCGAGGAGGTGCCCGGCGTGACCATCGACCGGCAGTGCGGGTCGTCCCAGCAGGCCGTGCACTTCGCCGCGCAGGCGGTGCTCAGCGGCACGGCGGACTTCGTCGTCGCCGGTGGCGTGCAGAACATGAGCGCCATTCCCATCGGCAGCGCCCTGACCCTCGGCTCGGAGCTGGACTTCCCCGTCGCGTACGGGCCGGGTTGCGGTTCCGCGGGATGGCAGCGGCGCTACGGCGACCAGGAGGTCACCCAGTTCCGGGGAGCCGAGCTGATCGCCGAGAAGTGGGGGATCGACCGGGACGCGATGGAGGAGTTCGCGCTGGAGAGCCACCGGCGGGCGATCACCGCAACGGACGAGGGCCGGTTCGACCGCGAGATCGTTCCGATCGCGGGAGTGCGCCACGACGAGGGGCCACGCCGCGACACCAGCAAGGAGAAGCTGGCGGGGCTCAAGCCGCTGCGCCCGGGTGGTCGGCTGCACGCCGGGGTGTCCAGCCAGATCTCCGACGGCGCCACGGCCCTTCTGCTCGCGTCGGAGCGCGCGGTCGCCGAGCACGGCCTGACCCCGCGTGCGCGGGTGCACCACCTCAGCGTTCGTGGCGAGGACCCCGTGTTCATGCTCTCCGCCCCTATCCCGGCGACCCGGCACGCGCTGGTGAAGACCGGGCTGTCGATCGAGGACATCGACGTCGTCGAGATCAATGAGGCGTTCGCGAGCGTGGTGCTGGCGTGGCTGGCCGAGACCGGCGCCGATCCGGCTCGGGTGAACCCGAACGGCGGCGCGATCGCCCTCGGTCACCCGCTCGGGGCGACCGGGACCCGGCTGATGACCACGATGCTCGCGGAGCTCGAACGCACTGGTGGCCGGTACGGGTTGCAGACCATGTGCGAGGGCGGCGGCCAAGCCAACGTCACCATCGTCGAGCGGCTGTGACCGAATTTCATCCGATCGGGTGACGTTCTGGCGCGTCACCCGATCCCGAGCACCGTCTCCAGACGGCGTCGGTGGTCGGCGGGCGTCCCGAAGAGCTGGCCGTCCGCGTGTGCCCGCTTCAAGTGCAGGTGCGCGGGGTGCTCCCAGGTGATCCCGATCCCGCCGTGGAGCTGGATGCCCTCGGCGGCGACGGCCGTGTAGGTCTCCGAGCAGTACGACTTCGCCATCGCCGCGAGCTCCGTCGCGCGCTCGGAGCCGGTGGCCACCGCCCAGCTCGCCGCGTAGGACAGCGAGCGGGCGGACTCGACGGCGACGAACAGGTCGGCCAGGCGGTGCTTGATCGCCTGGAACGACCCGATCGGGCGGCCGAACTGCTTGCGTGTCTTCGCGTACTCGACCGTTTCCCACAGCCAGTGCCGCGCCGCCCCCACCTGCTCGGCGGCCAGCGCGGCGGCAGCGACGTCCCGGGTGCGGGCGAGAGCCGGGCCAGCACCGCCCTCGGCGCCGACGAGCCGGGCTGGCGCCGCGGACAGCCGCAGCCCACCCATCCGGCGGACTGGGTCCATCGGCGTGTTCCCCACCAGCGCGGGGGCGACCGCGTCGGGGTCGAGTTCGAACAGCGATGTCCCCCGGTCGGTGTCGGCCACGACAAGTACGACGTCGGCGTGCGGTGCGTCGAGCAGCAGCGACTTCTCGCCGTCGAGCAGCCACTGGTCACCCGCATGTCGGGCCGCCGTCGTGCACTCCGACAGCGGCCACGCGTTTCCGGGCTCAGCCCAGGCCAGCGTCGCGACGGCCGTACCGCTGGCGATGCTGGGCAGCAGCCGGGCGCACGCGTCCGCGTCGCCAGTGGCGAGCAGCGCGTTCGCGCTGATCACGACGCTGCCGAGATAGGGGTCGGTGGCCAGGCCGCGCCCGAGTTCCTCCACGACGATGTTGGTTTCGATCACGCCGGCGCCGACCCCTCCGAACTCCTCGGGAATGCCGAGCCCGGTGGCGCCGATCTGATCGGCCAGCTGCTTCCACAGCCCATCGTCGCCAGCGGGGGAGCTGCCGGGGGGCGCCTCCAGAACCCGCGGCGGGTTCGCGCCGCGCTTGTCGAGCATGCTTCTCACGGTGTCCCGAAGCTGCCGCTGTTCCTCGGTGAACGCGAACCGCACGAGCCGCCTCCTGAGCTGGTGAGATCTGGGCTGGTGAGATCTGGGGCTGGTGAGATCTGGACTTAGGACGAGACGCTGACCCGACCACCGACCGGGGTCAGGTCGCCCTCGGACAGGGACCGCGCCACGCGCTGCCGATGCCATGCCGGCGTACCCCACGTCGAGCGCAACGCCTTGGTCTTCGCCAACCAGAGGTGCAGCTCGTGCTCGGCGGTGTATCCGATGGCGCCATGCACCTGTAACGCCGTTCGTGCCACGGCGTACGCGGCCTCCCCGGCTGCGAGTTTGGCCGCGGACACGTCCCGCCCCGCCTGCGGCGAGCCTTCCGCGAGGGACAGGCCGGCGCCGTAGAGCAGCGGTCGAGCGAACTCCAGCTTCAGCAGCGCGTTGGCGAGGTGATGCTTGACCGCCTGGAACTCGCCGATCGGGCGACCGAACTGGTGCCGCTGCACGGCGTGCTGCTTGGCGAGATCGAGCATGCGCGCGCCCAGCCCCAGCAGCTGTGCCGCACAGCCGAGGATGCCGTAGTCGGCGGCCTCGGACACGGCCCGTTGGGCGCGTTCGCCCTCCAGCAACGCCGTGCTGGGCGCGGCGTCCACTGTGAACAATCGTCTGGCAGGGTCGATCGAGTCGACCCTGCCCAGCTGCGGATTCTCCAGGACGAGCACGTTCTGTGCGTCGCAGCGCAGGATCACATCAGCCTGGTCGGCGTCCAAGGCGTGGCGGACGTGCTCGGGGAAGGTCGCGGTTGCCATCGATTTCCCGGAGACGACCGCTCGAAGCAGCTGCGCGCCACGGTCAGTATGAAGGAGCAGTCGCGGCACGGCGGCGATCGACTCCACCCACGGTCCGGGAAGGCCGTGATAGCCGATCTCCCGCAGGCACAACGCCACTTCGACCGGGCCGAAACCCTGACCGCCCAAGCTCTCGGGGACGGCGACCCCGGCGACACCCATCTCTGCGAGCTGCTGCCAGATCTCCCGACCTGGGTCGGGCTTGCCGTCCGACCAGCTCCGGGCCACGACCGGGCAGTCGCGATCGGACAGCAGTTCCCGGACCGCCTCGCGCATCGCGCGCTGCTCATCGGTCGGTGCGAACCTCATCGCGACCCCCTCGGCAGGCCGAGCACCCGCTCGGCGACGACATTGCGTTGAATCTCGTTGGTGCCCGCATAGATCGGTCCCGCCAGCGAGAAGAGGTAACCGTCCAGCCAGGAGTCGGTACCCGTGAGCTCTCCCTCAGCACCCAGCAGATCCAGCGCGGTCTCGTGCAACGCGACGTCCAGTTCGGACCAGTGCAGCTTGCCCAGGCTGGCCTCGGCTCCGATCGCGCCACCAGCGGCGATCTTGGTGGCGGTCTCGAACGTCGCGAGCCGGTACGCCTGAGCGCCCAGCCACGCGTCAACCACCCGATCCCGGGCCGCCGTGTCAGCCGGATCGGTCCGTTCGCGCCACAGATCCACCAGGCGAGCCGCAGCCGCCACGAAACGTCCGGGACTGCGCAACGACAGTCCGCGCTCGCTGCTCGCGGTGCTCATCGCGACCCGCCAGCCCTGGCCCGGTTCGCCGATGACATCCCGGTCCGGGACGAAGACGTCGTCGAGGAAGATCTCGGCGAAGGCCGGTTTGCCATCCAGCCGGCCGATCGGGCGGACCCGCACGCCGTCCGCGTCCAACCGGAACATGAAGTACGTCAGACCCCGGTGCCGTTCGGCGTCCGGGTCGCTGCGGAACAGGCCGAACGCCCAGTCCGCGAACGCCGCGCGGGAACTCCAGGTCTTCTGGCCGGAGAGCACCCAGCCGCCGTCCACCCGGCGTGCCCGGCTGCGCAGCGCGGCGAGGTCACTGCCGGCTTCTGGCTCCGACCACGCCTGTGCCCAGATGTCCGTGCCGCTGGCCATGCGTGGCAGGATGCGCTGCCGCTGCTCCTCCGTACCGTGCTCGAACAGCGTCGGCGCGAGCAGGAAGATCCCGTTCTGGCTCACCCTGCCGGGAGCGCCCGCCGCGTAGTACTCCTCTTCGAACAGCAGCCACCGCAGCAGCGAGACGTCCCGGCCACCGAACTGTTCGGGCCACGACACGACCGACAACCGGGCGTCGTGCAGGGTGTGCTCCCATTCGCGGTGCGCCTCGAAGCCCTCGCGTGTCTCCAGTGACGGAAGCGGGGGCTGTGGCACGTTGTCGTAGAGCCAGGTCCGCACTTCGTCGCGGAATGCGAGGTCTTCGGCGGAAAAGGACAGGTCCATGCTGGCTCCTACTCCGAAGACGACTTCTTCATGCTGCGGGCGTTCATCCCGCGCAGGGAGTCGTCGCCGACCTCGGCGTTGTGGGCGTGGGCGAAGTGGTGCAGGCCGAACACCGAGTCCAGGCCCTGCTGCAGACCCATGAGGTCCTCGGACTGGTTGACGGCCTTCTTCGCCAGCGCCACGCCGAGCCGGGGCATCTCGGCGACCTGGGCGGCAAGATCCAGCGCCTCCTGCCACAGGTTCTCGCGCGACACCACCCGGCTGACCATCCCGGCGTCGCTGGCGCGTTGTGCACTGATGCGGGTACCGGTGAACAGCATCTCCTTGGCCAGCCGGGGCCCCACCACCCACGGGTGCGCGAAGAACTCCACGCCCGGGATGCCCATGCGCACCACGGGGTCGGCGAAGAACGCGTCCTCGGAGGCGACGATCAGGTCACACACCCACGCCAGCATCAGGCCACCGGCGACGCACGCCCCCTGCACGGCGGCGATCACGGGTTTGGGCATCTCCCGCCACCGCCGGCACATGCCGAGGTAGACCTCCTGCTCGCGGGCGAACCGGGACTCGCCGCCGGGCTTGCCGACGTGCCCCCACCACAGGCCCGCCTTGCGCTCGTAGGGGACGTCGACATCCCGTCCGGGCGAGCCGATGTCGTGCCCGGCGGAGAAGTGCTCACCCGCTCCCGCGAGCACGATCGCGTTGACCTCGTCGTCCGCGCAGGCGCGGTAGAAGGCGTCATCGAGCGCGTAGGTCATCACCGAGTTCTGCGCGTTGCGGTATGCGGGCCGGTTCATCGTGACGACGGCGACGGCGCCGTGGCGCTCGTAGCGCACCACCGGTTCGTCGGCGTCCTGGTGAGCGGACATCGGTGGGCCTCCTCATTCGGCCAGCCGGAGTTCGGGTCGCGACCAAGGTTAGCCGCACAAGCAATTGCTTGGTAGGGTCACTGTCTACCGGCGGGAAGAGGTGATCGGAACGTGGACCTGACCGACAGCCAGCAGGAGGCGGATTTTCGCCGCACTGTGCGGGAATGGCTCGAAGAGCACCTCACCGGCGAGTTCGCCGAAGCCCGTGGCCTCGGCGGCCCCGGTCGCGAGCATGAGGCGTTCGACGTCCGGCTGGCCTGGGATCGCCACCTCGCCGAGCACGGCTGGACCTGCCTGGGGTGGCCGGAAGAGCACGGCGGTCGAGGCGCCAGCGTCGCGCAGCAGGTGATCTTCCACGAGGAGTACGCGCGAGCCAACGCTCCGGTACGGGTCAGCCACGTCGGCGAGGAGCTTCTCGGCCCGACTCTGATCGCCTTCGGAACCGACGCCCAGCGCGAGCGGTTCCTGCCCGCGATCGTCAACGTGACCGAGCTGTGGTGCCAGGGCTACTCGGAGCCCGATGCCGGATCGGACCTGGCCAACCTGTCCACCCGCGCCGAACTCGACGGCGACCAGTGGGTCATCACCGGGCAGAAGGTGTGGACGTCGCTGGCACACGTGGCCGACTGGTGCTTCGTGCTCGCCCGGACCGAACCCGGCTCGCAGCGGCATCACGGGATCTCCTACCTGCTGGTGCCGATGGACCAGCCCGGCGTCAGCGTCCGACCGATCCAGCAGCTCACCGGCACGTCCGAGTTCAACGAGGTGTTCTTCGACCAGGCGCGCACACCCGCGGGCAACGTGGTGGGGGAGCCGGGTCAGGGCTGGCGGGTCGCGATGGGCACGCTGGGTTTCGAGCGTGGGATCGGCACGGTCGACCAGCAGGTGGTGTTCCGGCGCGAGCTGGCCGCGATCACCGAGCTGGCCAAGTCCAACGGCGCGATCGACGACCCGCTGCTGCGGGACAAGATCACCCGTGCCTGGATCGGGTTGGAGATCATGCGCTGCAACGCGCTGCGCACGCTGACCGGGGTCGCGCACGGGACCGCCGGCAACGAGGCGTCGATCGCGAAGCTGTACTGGGCGACCTTCCACCGTGGACTCGGGGAGTTGGCGATGGAGGTCGCCGGGCCGGAGGGGCTGCTCGCCGAAGGTCCCCCGTATGACCTCGATGACTGGCAACGGCTGTTCCTGTTCACCCGTGCCGACACGATCTACGGCGGTTCCAACGAGATTCAGCGCAACATCATCGCCGAGCGGGTGCTCGGGCTACCCAAGGAGGTTCGGGGTTGAGCACGACCGACCAGCCACGTACCGCGCCGGCCGCGCCGCCGTACCCACCCGCGCACGGGCTGTTGGCCGGAAAGACGGTCATCGTCACGGCCGCCGCGGGAACCGGGATCGGATCGGCGACGGCACGCCGCGTCCTCGAAGAGGGCGCACGCGTGGTGCTCAGCGACTGGCACGAACGCCGGCTCGCGGCGGCGGGCGAGGAGCTGAGCGAACTCGGCGAGGTCACCACCGTGCCTTGTGACGTCACAAAGGAAGCGGACGTCGCCCGGTTGTTTGACACGACCGAACAGCGGTTCGGCGGATTCGACGTGCTGGTGAACAACGCCGGGCTGGGTGGCACGGCGTCGATCCTGGACATGACCGACGAGCAGTGGAGCCGTGTTCTGGACGTGACGCTCAACGGCACGTTCCGCTGCACGCGGGCGGGGCTGCGGCAGCTGGCCGATCGCGGCGGCGGGGGAGTCATCATCAACAACGCGTCGGTGATCGGCTGGCGGGCGCAGGCAGGGCAGGCGCATTACGCGGCGGCGAAGGCCGGCGTCATGGCGCTGACCCGCTGCGCCGCCTTGGACGCGGCGTCGCTGGGCACTCGCGTGAACGCGGTCGCGCCGAGCCTGGCGATGCATGCGAACCTGGCGAAGGTGACCTCCGAGGAGTTGCTGGAGGATCTCGCGCGGCGCGAGGCGTTCGGCCGGTTCGCCGAGCCCTGGGAGGTGGCCAACGTGATCGTGTTCCTGGCCAGCGACTACTCGACCTACCTCACCGGCGAAGTCGTGTCGGTCAGCAGCCAGCACCCGTAGCCCAGCCGCACCCATCTGATCAATCGAGCTTGCGGAGAGGATAATCGTCCAGGTGAGCACCAAGCGCTTGTCCGGCGAAGGGGTCCGCGCGGCCGACGCCACGGGTGATCCCACTGGCGGTTCCCAGCGGTCGGGCCGCCAGTCGCGCGCCCGCCAGCAGCAGACCGTGGAGCGCGGCAACTCCGAGCGCCGGGCCGAGCTGCTGGGGATCGCCGCGGAACTGTTCGCGACCAAGGGCTTCCTCGCGACGACCGTGCGCGACATCGCCGACGCCGCCGGGATCCTTTCCGGCAGTCTCTACCACCACTTCGACTCCAAGGAGTCGATGGTCGACGAGATTCTGCGCGACTTCCTGGAGGAACAGGAGCGCGTCTACGGCGAGATCGTGCGTGACCGCGACGACGCGCGTGAGGCCCTCACCGAGCTGATCCGCGAGTCGTTCCGGGCGCTGCACCGAAACAAGCCGGCGATCGCGATCTATCAGAACGAAGCCAACTACCTGGTGCAGTTCGACCGGTTCGCCTACCTGCGCCGGGCGGCGCAGGAGTTCGAGCGGACCTGGACGAAGGTGGTCCAGGACGGTCAGCGCAGCGGAGCGTTCCGGTCGGATCTCAACGTCAAGCTGACCTACCGGATGCTCCGGGACACGGTGTGGACCGCGGTCCACTGGTACAACCCGCGCGGGCGGCTGACGGCGAACGTGATCGCCGAGCACTACATCAAGATCCTCTGTGACGGGATCATCGCGCGACCCGAGGGCGCTGCGGATCAGTGACGGTCCGGCTCAGCGGCACATCCGGCCACGATCGGCGAGGACTTCGGCTGCCTCCGTCACCACCTCGGTGATCAGCTTCTCGCAGCTCGGCAACTCGTCGATCATCCCCACGACCTGCCCGGCCGGCAGGATGCCCGCCTCGGGATCGCCGTCCACCAGCGCGGCCTTGATCAGCATGGGTGTGTTGGCGGCCAGCAACAACTGGTCCAGGCGCAGGTTCTGCGCTTTCTTGGCGGCGAGCCCGTCACCGAGCAACTGGCGCCACGACTTGCCGGTGAGCTTCTTCAGTGCGACAGCCTGCCGTAGCGCGCGGGGAAGTTGCCGCAACCGCGCGGACGACTCCGCCGAGTCCACCACGGAGGTGCGCAACATCCGGTGCGGTAACCCGTCGACCCGCGAGGTGACCACGGCGTCCGAAACCGACGCTTGCAGGTACCGCTGCTTGACCTCGTCGGGAACCGCGCTGTCACTGGTCAGCAGGAACCGCGTGCCCATCGCGACGCCAGCCGCGCCGTAACACAGCGCCGCCGCGAGCCCACGGCCGTCATAGAACCCGCCGGCAGCCACCACTGGAATGTCGACGGCATCCACGACCTGCGGCAACAGCAGGGTGGTGGCGACTGATCCGGTATGACCGCCACCTTCGCCGCCCTGCACGAGGACCGCGTCAGCGCCCCACCCGGCAACCTTCTCCGCGTGCCGCCGGGCACCGACGGAGGGCACGACCAGCACACCAGCGTCCTTGAGCTTGCTGATCAACTGCTTGCTCGGTGCCAACGCGAACGACGCGACCCGCACCTTCTCCCGGATGAGCAGATCGACGCGCTCCTCCGCGTCACCGGCGTCTGCGCGCAGGTTCACTCCGAACGGGGCGCTGGTGCGCTGCTTGACCTCGGTGATCGCAGCCGCCAGTTCGGGCAGGGTCATGGTCGCGGACGCGAGAATGCCCAGCCCGCCCGCGTTGGCCGTGGCCGACACCAAGCGCGGACCGGACACCCAGCCCATCCCGGTCTGCACCACGGGATGGCGTATCCCGACCAACCGGCACAGGGGTGTGTCCAACGGTTGCCGGGCACCTTCCTCAGTCGTCAAGCGGGCACCTCGCGGTCGCGGAGTCGTTTCGGGTCGATCGTGTTGCGGATCAGATCCAGCTCTTGCGCGGTGGGAAGCCGGGTTTCACCGATCTCGACGGTGTCCTCGCCTGTCACCGGAAAGCCCGTGCGCTCCCGCACGTCGTCGACGGTGACGCCGGGATGCACCGAGCGCAGCCGCATCGCGTTGCCGGGGCCGGTGAAGTCCAGGACCGCGAGGTCGGTGACCACGACGCGCACGTCATGGAACCGGGCGGCGGACCGGCCGGCTTCGCGGGCGCGGTCGTGCCCGACCCCGGAGACCAGATCCACCGATTCCACGAAGATCCGCTTGCTGTGCTTGGGCACCCAGTAGTTCGTCGTGTGGTTGACGGTGTTGCCCGGCGCACCGCGAACGCCGATGAGCTGGGCGTCCGGTTTGTCCCAGGGGCCGATCCGGGAGATGTTCTGGTTGCCGTAGCGGTCGATCTGGCTGGCCCCCATCATGACCCGGCGGCGACCGCCCGCGAGCAGGTCGAGCACCTGCCGGTACGGCATCCAGCCCTCCACCGGCGAGCCATCCGCCCCGGCCCCCAGCGGTGGGACCTCGCCGAGCAGGAGCGCTTCGCCGTCGGTGAGCAGCAGATCCGGGGCGCAGGTCAGCCGGGCCAGGCGGGCACCCACCGACGGGATCACCCCGATCGGGGAAGCGAGCACCTCGCCGGCATCCTGCCAGGTGTCCGCGCACGCCACAGCGCAGATCTCGGCTCGGGTGACGTCCTCCACCACTCAGACCTCCGCTCGCTGTGTGGCCGTCTCGGATGCGTGAAACGCGGCGACCGCCGCCTGGTAGGAATCCTCGTCCGCGCTGAGGAACTCGGCGCGGAACCGCTCCCAGCTCTCCCGGTCTGCCCCGCTGGCCACATAGCGGCGCTGGAACGCCTCGTCACGCGCGTAGTCCGGGACGCAGCTGGTGAAGTGCGCGCCGTTCGGGGTTTCCACCACACCCGCCGGGTAGCTGCGGTTGATCAGCAGCGACTGAACCGGCCCGCCGGCGCGCAGATCCGAAGTGGACACGACCTTCTCGCAGCTGACAAAGCTCTGCCCGGCTGCGGCACACAGCAGGTCATCGAAGTACGGGTCGGGACCAAGGTACTGGGCGTTGCCGTGCCGGTCAGCTCGGTTCATGTGCACCAGCGCGGCGTCGAGCTTCAGTGCCGGCATGGCCACGAGTTCTTCGGCATCGTGATACGGCGAGACCACCGTTCGAAGATCGGGGTTGAGCGCCATGACATCGGACCCGAGGCCGGAACGCGTCGGCAGGAACGGCAACCGCGCCGCCGCCGCGCGCAACCCCGCGAGCACCATGCCTTCGTCGTACTCGGCCACCTCCAGCTCACCGCGCTGCCGCGCGGCGCGGAAGTGCGGGTCGAGGGGGATGGAGTCCAGCGACACGAAACCGTAAACGACCTTGCGCAGCTTCCCGGCCGCGCACAGCAGGCCGACGTCCGGGCCACCGTAGGAGACCAGGGTGAGATCGGTCAGCGGGGACCGCAGGATGGCGCGGATCAGCGCCATCGGCTTGCGTCGCGACCCCCAACCACCGACGCCGATGGTCATCCCGTCTTCCAGACGAGCGACCACGTCATCGGCGGTCATCAGCTTGTCCTGCACGTGAACTCCCTCATGGACCGCTCCAACTTGGTGCGTCGTTCGGTTGTCCCTCTGTTGTCGCCCTACTTTCCTTGTCCATTGTGGACAAAGTTGGCGCGGTGCCGGTCCGCGACGCCGCTGAGCGTCAACTCGTAGGTGAAGCCCTGCTCGAAGCGGTAGCTGCGGTGCACATCCACCGGGTCGATGCCGTTGAGCGACTCCTTGGCCCGGCGGATGATCAGCGGGTCCTTGCCGGCGATCTCGCCGGCCAGCTCCAGAGCCGCGTCCAGCAGGTCCGCGTGCTCGACGACGCGGTAGACCGAGCCGTGGGCGAGCAGATCGCGGGCGGTCGCTTCCTTGCTGGTGTAGAGCATCGCGCGTGCCAGGTGGTGCGGCACCAGGCGGGAAAGGTGCGTGGCCGCACCGAGCGCGCCGCGATCCACCTCGGGCAGGCCGAACGTGGCGCCCTCGGCGGCGATGATCACGTCGGAGTTGCCGACCAGCCCGATTCCGCCACCGAGGCAGAAGCCGTGGACGGCGCTGATCACCGGCACCGGGCATTCGTAGACGCTCTTGAACGCCCGGAAGCACCCTCGGTTGACGGCCAGCAGCTTGCTGCGATCCGGGTCGTCGGCCAGTTCCTTGACGTCCACGCCGGCGTTGAAGCCTCGCCCGGCCGCCTGCAGAACCACCACCCGGGTGCTCTCGTCGGCTCCCGCCTCGTCGATCGCTTCGGCGAGGTCGAACCATCCCTGCGCGGGCAACGCGTTCACCGGCGGGCGGTCCATCGTGATGACCACGATGCCCGGATTCCGGTGCTCGATGCGGATGCTCATGTCAGCTTCCAAACCTAGCACTTGTTTGGTTGGGTTGTTACGGTAGCAACCGCCGGCAAGGGCCGCCAGTACGGCAAGACGGAGGCTTGATGAGTATCGGGATCGACCTGTCCGATCGCGTCGTGCTGGTCACCGGAGGAACGCGCGGCATCGGCGCGGGGATCGCGTCGGTGTTCCTCCGCGCGGGCGCCGAGGTCTACGTCTGCTCCCGCAACGCCGCGCCGAACCCGCCGGCCGGCGACGGTCGGCAGGCGCACTTCCTGCCGGCGGACGTGCGTGACCCGCAGCAGGTCGAGGACCTCCTGACGACCATCGTCGAGCGGTCGGGGCGGCTGGACGTGGTGGTCAACAACGCCGGAGGCAGCCCGGCCGCGGAAACAGCCGAAGCATCGGTCCGCTTCCATTCCAAGGTCATCGAACTCAACCTGGTGGCACCGCTCTTGGTGTCCCAGCACGCCTGGCGGCTGATGAAGGACCAGAGCGGCGGTGGATCGATCATCATGATCGGCAGTGTCTCCGGCAGGCGCCCCTCGCCGCGCACCGCCGCATACGGTGCGGCGAAGGCGGGACTGGACAATCTCGCCAGCACGCTGGCGGTCGAGTTCGCGCCGCGCGTGCGGGTGAACTCGGTCGTCGTCGGAGTGGCGCAGGCCGCGGAGAACGAGGACCACTACGGCGACGCCGGGAAGCAGGCCGAGATCGCCAAGACGGTCCCGATGAGCCGGTTCGCCGCGCCTGAGGATATCGGCAACGTGTGCGCGTTTCTGGCCTCCCCGCTGGCGTCCTACGTCACCGGGGCGTCGGTGGCTGTCCACGGGGGCGGCGAAGTTCCGCCGTATCTGGCGGTCCAAGAAGGAACGTGAGACCCGCAGCACGAGCAAGGAGGTTCCGGGTGTCCGGGCTGTGTGCAGGGAAGGTCGTCATCGTCACCGGCGCGGCGCGCGGTTTGGGTCGCGCGCACGCACTAGCGCTGGCGGGCGAGGGCGCGAAGGTCGTGGTCAACGACGTCGGCGTGCGTCTCGATGGCAGCGGTGGAAGCCAGGGGCCTGCCGAGGAGGTCGTGGCGGAGATCCGCGCCCTCGGCGGGGACGCGGTGCTTGACGGCTCGGACATCAGCGCCTGGGAAGGTGCGCGTGAGCTGGTGCGTACTGCGGTGGAGACGTTCGGCCGGCTCGACGCTTTGGTGAACAACGCCGGCGTGGTCCGCGACCGGATGTTCGTCAACCTGGCGGAGTCCGAGTGGGATGACGTGGTCCGGGTGCATCTCAAAGGGCACGCGGCCACCATGCGGCACGCGGCCTCGTACTGGCGCGACCTGGCGAAGGCAGGGCAGCCGGTGCGCGCCCGGATCGTCAACACCACGTCCGGCGCCGGCCTGCTGGGCAGCATCGGCCAGAGCAACTACGCCGCCGCGAAGGCCGGTATCGCGGCGCTGACCATCAACACCGCCGCTGAGCTCGGGCGCTACGGCATCGCCGTGAACGCCATCGCTCCCTCCGCGCGGACGCGGATGACCGAAGAGGTCTTCGCCGAGGACATGGCCCGGCCCGCAGAGGGGTTCGACACCATGGCCCCCGAGAACGTGTCACCGCTGGTGGTGTGGCTGACCAGCGACGACGCGGAAGGCGTCACCGGACAGGTGTTCGAAGTCGCCGGCGGGATGGTCTCGGTCGCCACCGGCTGGCGGCATGGCCCGGCCCGTGACAAGGGCCAGCGCTGGCAGCCGGACGAGGTCGGTGGGGTGGTGCGCGAACTGCTCGCGGAGGCGCCGGAGCCAGAGCCCGTCTACGGTGCGAGGTGACGTGGGTCCTGCGGGAGTGTTCCAGAATGTGGAAAGTGGATCGATCACGAAATACGTGACGCAGCTCACTCTCGGTGGAGTATACGCCGTTTACTCTTTGTCCATTACGCTGGCTGAGTAGCTCCACTGAGGTGGCCGCGAAGACCGCCATTTCGGGTGCGAATCACCTCGGGTCGCCATGCCGGAATGTCTGCCTGGCGGAATCTTGCGGAGGGAGGCGACGGGAATGGTTGAGCCAGCCGACGGGAGTGTTTCAGTTCGAACCGTGTCTCGCGTGGCACCGGGCGGAAGGGCTGGCTCCTGCTCGCGAGTTCGGATGGGTGGTGCGGGGAAAGGGTTATCGAAATCGACGGTGTATTTTGGTCGTGCTTTATCCGCCAATGTGTCCCGTCAGTTGCCCAGCGGTACGGGCCCGTCGGGCGATGCCGCCGTCGCAGCGCACCACACCGCCCGACGTTGTGCGCAGAGCGGTCATCCCGATATCGCAAAACGGACAAACCGTGTATTGATCTCGTCGTGCCGCGGGCGAGTCGACGAGGCGTGGACCACGCGGTGGAGCGTGGCCTGGTCCTCCCGGGTGAGCGTTTCCCGGGGTGACGAACTCATCGCGATCTTACCATTCGGGGGTCGCGACCTGCCCGAAATGTTCGCTGTCGCCGTACCGGTGCGACCAATTACTGGGTGGGCAACGGGTCGTCGAAGGGGGCGTCGTCCGCATGTCGTTTCGGGGCAATTAGGACTGTTCCCGGCAATGTGGATTCGAACTTGTCGGCGACAATCATGGCCGTCTCCGTGTCCCGCATGCCTATCGGTTGCCGGGACCCGCGACTCGAAGCAACGGCATCAGGCCCCACGGGTGAGGTTGCCGGTGTAGTGGTGTCTGGAAGTGGTTGCTGCGAGCAGAGCGGTATCGTCTCAGAGTGGATGCACGTATTCCCGCCACGTGAAAGGGAACTGGTCGTTGGTGTCGACGAACGGAGCCGGCCCTGCTGAGGGCGAACGCTCGGGGGCTGCTGGCCTGGGGAAGACGCAGAAGCTTAACCGAGTCGTCGTCCGCTTTGCGGGTGACTCGGGTGATGGGATGCAGTTGACCGGGGATCGGTTTACCTCGGAGGCGGCGGCGTTCGGGAACGACCTGGCGACGTTGCCGAACTTCCCGGCAGAGATCCGGGCACCGCAGGGGACGTTGCCGGGTGTGTCGAGCTTCCAGTTGCATTTCGCGGATTACGACATCCTGACGCCGGGGGATCGGCCGGACGTGCTGGTGGCGATGAACCCGGCGGCGTTGAAGGCCAACGTGGGAGACCTGCCCGCCGGTGGGATTCTGATCGTCAACACCGACGAGTTCACCAAGCGCAACCTGACCAAGGTGGGCTACGCGGCGAACCCGCTGGACGGGGATGAGCTCGACGGCTCGTTCACGGTGCACCGGGTCGCGATGGGGGAGTTGACCCGGGGTGCGGTCGAGCCGGCGGGCGTGTCGCGTAAGGACGCCGAGCGGTGCAAGAACATGTTCGCGCTGGGGCTGTTGTCGTGGATGTATCACCGGCCCACCGACGGCACGGAACGGTTCTTGCGGGAGAAGTTCGCCAAGAAGCCGCAGATCGCGGAGGCGAACGTGCTGGCCTTCCGCGCGGGGTGGAACTACGGGGAGACCACTGAAGCGTTCGCGGTGACCTACGAGGTCGCACCGGCCGCCCTGCCGAAGGGGACGTACCGGCAGATCACCGGCAACACCGCGCTTGCCTACGGGATCGTCGCGGCCGGGCAGCGCAGTGGGCTGCCGGTGTTTCTGGGGTCGTATCCGATCACGCCGGCCTCGGACGTGCTGCACGAGTTGGCCAAGCACAAGAACTTCGGGGTGACGACGTTCCAGGCCGAGGACGAGATCGCGGGCATCGGAGCGGCCCTGGGAGCATCCTTCGGTGGAGCGTTGGGGGTCACGACCACCTCGGGGCCGGGGTTGGCGTTGAAGTCGGAGACCGTCGGGTTGGCCGTGGCGTTGGAGCTGCCGCTGGTGGTGTGTGACATCCAGCGGGGTGGTCCGTCGACGGGGTTGCCGACCAAGACCGAGCAGGCTGATCTGCTGCAGGCGCTGTACGGGCGCAATGGGGAGTCGCCGGTGCCGGTGATCGCGCCGGCCTCCCCGGCGGAGTGCTTCGACATGGCGCTGGAGGCGGCCAGGATCGCGTTGACCTACCGGACGCCGGTGCTGCTGCTCTCGGACGGGGCGATCGCCAACGGTTCGGAACCTTGGCTGATCCCGGACGTGGCCGATCTGCCGGATCTGCGGACCGAGTTCGCCACCGAGCCGAACGCGGCGGACGGGTCGGGCGAGTTCTGGCCGTACGTGCGCGATTCGGAGACGCTGGCGCGGCCGTGGGCGGTGCCGGGCACGCCGGGATTGGAGCACCGCGTCGGTGGGCTGGAAAAGGCCGACGGGAAGGGCAACATTTCGTACGATCCCGACAACCACGACCGGATGGTTCGGCTGCGGCAAGCCAAGACCGACGGGGTGACCGTTCCAGAGGTGGCCGTGGACGACCCGTCCGGTGCCGCCCGAGTGCTGGTCGTCGGCTGGGGGTCGTCGTTCGGGCCGATCGGCGCGGCGTGCCGCCGAGTACGAGTCCAGGGCATGAACATCGCGCACGTGCACCTGCGGCACCTCAACCCGCTGCCTCCCAACCTCGGTGAGCTGCTGGCGACCTACGACAGGATCGTGGTGCCGGAGATGAACCTGGGCCAGCTCGCGATGCTGTTGCGGGCGAAGTACCTGGTGGACGCGAAGTCGTACACGAAGGTGGCCGGTCTACCGTTTCGGGCCGAGGAACTCGAGGTCGTGTTCACCAATGTGGTGACCGGAGTGCGGGAGGGGGTGTCGCGGTGACCGCCGTCGATCTGGGACTGCCGGGCCTGGGCGGCTTGGACGGGGTGCCGACCACCGACGTGCCGCGGAAGGCCAAGGACTTCACCAGTGACCAGGAGGTGCGCTG
>JBPYFK010000159.1:0-3273 GCA_051984675.1 Pseudonocardiaceae bacterium
TCGCGTTGAAGCTGGTGCGCAGCAAGGCTTCCTCGCCGGCCAGCCGCACCGCTTCCTTGTGCACCTGGTCGAACGCGCGGGCGACCTGGCCGATCTCGTCGGCGGAGAGCACGTCGATCGGCTTGACATCGAGGTTCGCGGTGGGATCCGGGGCCTCGCTGAGGTGCTTGACCCGCTCCGGCAGCTGCACCGAGGCGATGTCCAGCGCGCCGGCCCGCAGCCTGCGCAGCGGGCGCACCAGGGACCTGGCGACCAGCAGCGTCGCGATCAGCACCAGGAACAGGACGAGGCCAGTGATGACGGCGGTGATCACCGCGGACCGCTGCGCGCTCTGCTGCAGCGACTGGGCGCGCGCGACGATGTTCGCGGCGATGTTCTGCTCGACGGTCTGCATCGCGTCGACCTTGGCGGACTGGAAGCCAAACCACTTCGCCGCCGCGTTGGACGTGGTGAGCTTGAGCTGCGGGAACCCCGTCGGGTCGATCACCGGCAGGCCGAAGGCGGTGGGCAGGCCGTCAGTGCCCAAGACGGGCAGCACATTCTTCTGCGCGTAGTCTTCGATCAGCCCCGCCTGGCTGATGCCCGACCCGCCGAGTTCCGTGTTGTAGAGGCTGGTTTCCTCCGGCGTGGCCGTCGTGCGGAACGTCGCCTCGTCGCTGATCTCCTCGGCGACCAAGTTGTTCAGCTGGCTGGGCAGGTCGGTGCTGGCGAATTGCTGGTTGGTAAAGGTGTTGTAGAGCAGCGCACGCTGCTGTGACGCCACTTCCTTCGCCCGGGACAGCGAGTTCAGCGTGCGGACATCGTTGACGAGGCTGGAGTCGGAGGTACCTTGGGCGATCTGGTCGTTCAAGGTAATCATGTCGTTGATGACGGAGCCGTAGCTGGCAATGACCGCCTGCACGTCCTGGGTGCTCTGGGCCGCGCCGTGCAGCGTGGCGAGGCCGCTGGCGTTGATGTCCTGCAGCGCGGTCGCGGCGTCGGCCTGGATGTTCGCCGGGAAACTGCCCCCGATGCCGGCGGCAAGCGAACGAACCTGGGCGGCCGCGGTGTCCGTCTTTACGGTCAGCGACCTGAAGCCGGGAGCCGCGCCGCTGGTGATGACTACGGCGGCCACGTCACGCTCATTCTGCAGTGCCTGAACGAGGCTGTTGACCTTGTCGCCGAGGTTCGCCAGTTGCAACGCGCGGCCGGACTGCTCGGCGCTGCCCTCCGCGGTGGACACCCGGAGGCCGCCGAAGACCAGGCCCATGAGAAGGGCCAGCACGATCACCGCGAACAGCCGGCGCGATACCGGCCAGTCCGACAGGTTCAGTAGTCGCGAGCGTTTCGACGTGACATCCGTCGTTTGCGGGGCGCCCTTGCTCGCCGCGCCAGCGCGCGCCCGGGTGCTGTCCGCACCATGGTTACCCATTCCTAGTGTCCTCGCTGGTCACGCGCTCTTTACAAGTCGCTCTGCTTACCGGTCGCGACTGGGGGTCCCCCGTGACCAATCGCCCCCGGCAGCACCACTGTCATCCGGCCACTGTAAACCTGTTAGACGTTAAAGATCCGGTAAACGCATGCTGAGGAGGCAATCGTCCGCATTTGTTCATAGTGATAACGCGCACACTCCCCGCTGCGACGTGCCCCGGAGGCTTATCAAGACGAGCTTTTTACGGCGCCGCCAAGGTAGAGCTCGCCGATCTCGGGGTGCTCGAGCACCTCACGGCCGGTGCCGGCCAGCCGCACGATCCCGTTCTCCAGCACCACGCCGTAATGCGACATCTTGAGCCCGGCCCGGGCGTTCTGCTCCACCAGCAAGATCGTCGCGCCGTTGGCGTTCATCTGCCTCGCGGCGTCGAACACCGACTTGAGCACCGTCGGGGACAGGCCCATCGACGGCTCGTCGAGCAGGATCAGCACCGGGTCCAGCATCAGCGCGCGGGCAAACTCGACCAGCCGCTGCTGGCCACCGGACAGCGCCCCGGCTTTCATCTGTACCCAGTCCTTGACCTGTGGGAACTGGTGGAAGACCGCGTCGATCCGCTCCGCCACAAGCGCCCGGTCGGACAGCGTGTAGCCGCCAAGTTCGATGTTCTCCCTGACCGTCATGTCCTTGAACAGGCTGTGGTTCTGCGTTACCTGGACCACGCCCATCTTGAGAATCTGCCTCGGCGACTTGCCGTTCAGCTTCTTCCCGTGCAGCGTCGCGGTGCCGACGCGCGGCCGGAGCAGGCCGCTGATCACGCGCATCAGCGTTGACTTGCCGGCGCCGTTCGGCCCCACGACGCAGGTGATGGACCCCTTGGGCACCTCGAAGGTGACGCCGCGCAGCACGTCGCCGCCGCCGTAGCCGGCGACGATATCGTCGAGGACGAGCGCCGGCTCGCCTGCCGGAGTGGTCATCGGGGGTCCTCCTCGAGGTCGGCGCCCAGATAGGCGTCGAGCACGCGCTTGTCGGCCCTGATGATGTCCGGCGGGCCGCTGGCCACGGCGGCGCCCGACTCGAGCACGGTGATGGTGCCGCACAGGCCCATCACGAACTCCATATTGTGCTCGACTATCAGGAAGGTCTTGCCGCGCGAGTTGAGGTCGCGGATGCGGTCCGCGATGTGGTTGATCAGCGTCGGGTTCACCCCGCCGGCCGGCTCGTCGAGCAGGATGACCTGCGGGTCGGCCACCAGTACGTAGGCGAGTTCGAGGAGCTTGCGCTGCCCGTAGGACAGCGAGCCGGCCAGCGTGTTCGCGTACCGGTCAATGCCGACGAACTCAAGCAGTTCCATCGCGTGCCGCCGCTGGTGCGCCCAGCCGTCCTTGCCGAGCCAGCCGAGCAGGTTGCGTGGCCGGTCCTTCGTCTGCGCCGCGACGAGCATGTTTTCCAGCACGGTCAGCCGGGCGAAGATCCGGGTGAGCTGGAAGGTCCGGCCGATCCCGGTTGCGAACACCTTGTCGGGCGCGGCGTTGGTGATCACCCTGTCGCCGAAGTACACCTGGCCCTCGTCGGCCCGGTCGTATCCGGTGATGACGTTGAACAGCGTCGTCTTGCCCGACCCGTTCGGGCCGATCAGGCCCGCCACGGTGCCCTCGTCCACCTCGATGGACGCGCCGTTCAGCGCCTGGACGCCGCCGTAGGCCTTCTTGATCCCGTCGGTCCGCAGCAGCGCGGTCACCTGGCACCTCCCGAGCCGCCTGAGCCGATGGACGTGGCGGATACGGAGCCAGTGGCCTTCGGGCCGCCGATCGTGGTCGCGGGGATCACCGCGGGCTGCCCGCGGCTGCGGAGCCTGGTGATCC
>JBPYFK010000160.1:0-65793 GCA_051984675.1 Pseudonocardiaceae bacterium
TGGCCCCTACGCCGTCTGGACCGATCGCAGCTATTACCGCTGGCCACGTGGTGGTTCCTGGGCCGCACGCGACGGTCGCCGAACTCTGCATGCGTTCGTGGTGCAAGGCAGGTCACTCGCGCACTGGTCACAGGACCGGCGCGGCGCATGGCGTGGCCCGGCGTTTCTTGAGGTGCCTGGCCCACTGCGACCTCGGCTGACGGTGGCCCGGGGGTCGGACGGACGGTTGTTGCTCGTGGCTCAAACCGTTGACGGCGCGCACGTCCTCGTGAAGCGGCAGGCGGGGGACGGTTCCTGGCCGCAAGCTTGGGACGATCTTGCGGGTCCGCCGGATCATTCCAGCGATGACGCCACCCAGGTCGGTGTTCCTGATGCGGTGCTGGACGGGCACGGGTGCCTGGTGGTGCTTGTCAAGAACCCAGGCGGCGGTGTCAGCGCCCGCCGGGAGGCGGCGCCGGGCAGGTGGGAGCCGCGATGGATCTCCCTGGGCGGCTCCGACGTGCAGGAGGGTATCTCCGCAGTGCTCGGCTGGGACGGGCGCGTGCAGGTGTTCGCCTCGACCCGTGACCGTCTCGTGCACTGGAGCGAACGTGGGTCGGGGGAGTGGAGCAGACACCTGGACAGCGATGGCGCAGAGCTACGCGACGTGCGCCCGGCCTCACCTCCGGTCACCTCGCGGCTGCGGTCTGGCGGGCTGCGGCTGCTGGTCAGGACTGCCGGGTCAGGTCAGCTCGCGGAGCTGACTTGGCCGCCCGGCGGCAGCTGGCAGCGGCCAGTGAGAATCTCCACACCGCCAGGCATCACACCCCCGGTGGTGGCCGAGCGGACCACCGGGGCGCTACTGGCGATCCGCGACACCGCGGGCAACCTCAGCGTTTCGGAATCCGCTGGGCAGCGCCCGGGTGGGAGGGTCATGAGCTGGGCAAACCAGGGCGGACCGGCCCTCGATCACCCAGCCGCTGTCGTCGAGCCCGATGATTCGGTCAGCTTGCTGGCGCTCGGAGTGGACAACCGGCTCAAGGTGACACGCGTCGATCCGACCGGTAACAGCGAGTGGACATCGGCGAGTTCGGTGGAAACGCGGTCTCTCGGAGAGTGAGAATCGGTAACATTAAGTTACTTACCGGTAGCCTTCTTGGGCTGCGCCCTGTAGAGTGCCTCAAACTGTTCGAGAGTGCAACGGCGCCTCTCTTTTGTCCGTAAGGAATGGGTCCTGTGAGTAACGCAGGGCAAAGACCCCTGCCCAGCTCGCGGCCTGACGACGGGAGGCTCGATGCCGGTTTCCCATACTCCGAGAGAACTCGCTCTGCGAGGAAGCACGGCGCAGGGGCTCTACGACCCCGCCCACGACCGTGACGCCTGCGGTGTTGCGTTTCTGGCCGACCTGCGCGGTCGGCGCAGCCACGAGACCGTCGACAAGGCGCTCGCGGCCCTGCGCAACCTGGAGCACCGCGGGGCGCAGGGTGCGGACCCCGACACCGGCGACGGCGTGGGAATCCTGACGCAGATCCCGGATGAGTTCTTCCGTGCTGTGGTGCCTTTCGACTTGCCCGAACGGGGCAAGTACGCGGTGGGCACCGCCTTCCTCCCGGTCGATGACACCGAGTTCGCCGAGGCGGTCGCCACGGTGGACCGGATCGCCGCCGAGGAAGGGCTGCGCGTGCTCGGTTGGCGCGAGGTGCCGATCGCGGCCGAGAACGCGGGTTCGAGCGCGCGCGAGGTCATGCCTCGTTTCCGGCAGGTCTTTGTCGCCGAAGCCGACCATGCCGGACCCGCCGCCGAACCGACCGCGACCGTCAACGACGACGCGCTGCGGCTGGAGCGACGGGCGTTTTGCCTGCGCAAGCGCGCCGGGCATGCCGCGAACGTCTACTTCGCGAGCCTGTCCGCCCGCACCGTGGTCTACAAGGGAATGCTGACGGGGCCGCAGCTCGACGCGTTCTTCCTGGACCTCTCCGACGAGCGGTTCGTGACGGCGATCGCGTTGGTGCACTCGCGCTTCTCCACCAACACGTTCCCCTCGTGGCCGCTCGCGCACCCCTACCGCTACATCGCGCACAACGGCGAGATCAACACGCTGCGTGGTAACCGGAACTGGATGCGGACCCGGGAAAGCGGGTTGAGCACCGATCTGATCCCCGGTGATCTCCAGCGCCTGTACCCGATCGTGACGCCGGATGCCAGTGACTCGGCCTCGTTCGACGAGGTGCTGGAGTTGTTGCATCTCGGCGGCCGGTCGCTGCCGCACTCGGTGCTGATGATGATCCCGGAGGCGTGGGAGAACCACGACGAGATGGACCCCGCGCGCCGCGCGTTCTACGAGTTCCACAACAACCTGATGGAACCGTGGGATGGCCCGGCGTTGGTCGCCTTCACCGACGGCACCCAGATCGGTGCCGTGCTCGACCGTAACGGTCTGCGCCCGGGTCGTTACTGGGTGACTGAGGACGGTCTGGTCGTGCTGGCCAGCGAGGTCGGTGTCCTGGACGTCGAGCCGCAGCGGGTGGTCCGCAAGGGCAGGCTGCAGCCCGGCCGGATGTTCCTGGTGGACACGGCCGCCGGCAAGATCGTCGAGGATGAGCAGATCAAGGGCGAACTGGCCGGCGCCCACCCCTACGGCGAGTGGCTGCGGGATGGCACGGTCCACCTCGAAGACCTCCCCGGGCGGGAGCGGGAGGTGCCCTCGCACGAGTCGTTGGTGCAGCGCCAGCAGCTCTTCGGCTACACCGAGGAAGAGCTCGGCGTGTTGCTCAAGCCGATGGCCGCCACCGGCGCCGAGCCGATCGGGTCGATGGGCAACGACGTGCCACTGGCGGCGTTCTCCCAGCGGCCACGGCAGCTGTTCGACTACTTCACGCAGCTGTTCGCCCAGGTCACGAACCCGCCGCTGGACGCGATCCGCGAGGAGCTGGTGACCTCGCTGCGCACCCACGTCGGCCCGGAGCACAACCTCCTCGGCAGTGACCCTGTCGCGTGCCACCAGCTGGTGTTGCCGTTCCCGGTGTTGGACAACGACGAGCTTGCCAAGATCGTTCACATCAACGACGACGGCGACCGTCCTGACCTGCGCTCGGTCACTGTGCGCATGGTGTACCGCACCGCTGGGGGCGGACAGGCGTTGCGCGAGCGGCTGGACGAGATCTGCCGAGAGGTGTCGGCCGCGGTCGCCGACGGCGCGCGGATCATCGTGCTTTCCGACCGTGGCGCCGACGCCGAGCACGCCCCGATCCCGTCGCTGCTGCTCACCGGTGCCGTGCACCATCACCTGGTCCGGGAGAAGACCCGCACTCAGGTCGGTCTGATCGTCGAGGCTGGCGACGTCCGCGAGGTGCACCATGTCGCTCTCCTTATCGGTTACGGCGCCGCCGCCGTTAACCCGTACCTGGCGATGGCGACCGTCGAGGACCAGGTGCGGCGGGGCGTCATCAAGGGTGTCGACGCCCACACCGCGACGCGCAACCTGATCAAGGCGCTGGGGAAGGGCCTGCGCAAGACGATGTCCAAGATGGGAGTGTCCACGGTGGCCTCCTACACGGGCGCGCAGATCTTCGAGGCGATCGGGCTCGGCCACGAGATCGTCGACCACTGCTTCGCCGGCACCACCTCCCGTATCGGTGGCGTGGACTTCGACGTGCTCGCGGCCGAGGTCGCCGTCCGGCACGGTCGGACGTTCCCGGCCGACGGGATGAAGGCTGCCCACCGCGCCCTGCACGTCGGCGGCGAGTACCAGTGGCGCCGGGAGGGCGACCCGCACCTGTTCAACCCGCACACGGTGTTCAAGCTCCAGCACTCCACCCGCAGCGGGCGGTACGAGATCTTCAAGGAGTACACCCAGCGGGTCGACGAGCAGGCGCACGACCTGATGACCCTGCGGGGGCTGTTCAAGTTCCGTAAGGGTGCGCGGAAGCCGGTTCCGATCGACGAGGTCGAACCCGTATCCGAGATCGTGAAGCGGTTTGCCACCGGTGGTATCTCCTACGGCTCGATCTCCCAGGAGATGCACGAAACGCTGGCGATCGCCATGAACCGGCTGGGCGGCAAGTCCAACACAGGTGAGGGTGGCGAGGACGCCGACCGGTTCACCGCCGACGCCAACGGCGACTCCCGGCGCTCGGCGATCAAGCAGGTCGCCAGCGGGCGGTTCGGTGTGACCAGCGAGTACTTGGTCAACGGCGACGACATCCAGATCAAGATGGCCCAGGGCGCCAAGCCCGGCGAGGGCGGCCAACTTCCTGGCCACAAGGTGTACCCGTGGGTGGCGAAGACCCGGCACTCCACACCCGGCGTGGGTCTGATCTCGCCGCCGCCGCACCACGACATCTACTCGATCGAGGACCTCGCACAGCTCATCCACGACCTGAAGAACGCCAACCCGAACGCCCGTATCCACGTGAAGCTGGTGTCCGAGGTCGGTGTCGGCACGGTGGCCGCCGGTGTGTCCAAGGCGCACGCGGACGTCGTGCTGATCTCCGGTCACGACGGCGGTACCGGTGCCTCTCCGCTGTCCTCGATCAAGCACGCCGGTGCTCCATGGGAGCTCGGGCTGGCCGAGACGCAGCAAACCCTGCTGGTCAACGGGCTGCGCGATCGGATCGTGGTGCAGACCGACGGCCAGCTCAAGACCGGTCGGGACGTCGTGATCGCGGCGTTGCTCGGAGCGGAGGAGTTCGGTTTCGCCACGGCGCCGCTGGTGGTCTCGGGCTGCATCATGATGCGGGTCTGCCACCTGGACACCTGTCCGGTCGGCGTCGCCACGCAGAACCCGGAGCTGCGCAAGAAGTTCGACGGTCGTGCCGAGTACATCGTCAAGTTCTTCGAGTTCATCGCGCAGGAGGTGCGCGAGTACCTCGCGGAGCTGGGCTTCCGCTCGGTGGCCGAGGCCGTCGGCCACGCCGAGCTGATCGACACCGACGAGGCGGTGCAGCACTGGAAGACCGAGGGGTTGGACCTGTCGCCGATCCTGCACGTCCCGGAGCTGCCCGAGGGCAGTGCCCTGCACTGCGTCACCGAGCAGGACCACGGGCTGGACAAGGCGCTGGACAACACGCTCATCCAGCTCAGCGAAGGTGCCCTGGAGGACGGCACGCCCGTCCACCTGGAACTTCCGGTGCGCAACGTCAACCGGACCGTGGGCACCATGCTCGGCTCCGAGCTGACCCGCCGGTGGGGTGGCGAGGGGTTACCCGATGACACCATCGACATCACCTTCACCGGCTCGGCCGGGCAGTCCTTCGGCGCATTCGTCCCGCGCGGCATCACGATGCGGCTGCGCGGCGACGCCAACGACTACACCGGCAAGGGTCTCTCCGGTGGGCGCATCATCGTGCGTCCCGACACCGGCGCCACTTTCCCCGCCGAGCACAACGTGATCGCCGGCAACGTGCTGCTCTACGGCGCGACTTCCGGCGAGATGTTCGTGCGCGGTGTCGTCGGTGAGCGGTTCTGCGTGCGCAACTCGGGCGCCATCGCCGTCGTGGAGGGCCTCGGCGACCACGGGTGCGAGTACATGACCGGTGGTCGGGTCGTCGTGCTTGGGTCGATCGGACGCAACTTCGCCGCCGGTATGTCCGGCGGGATCGCCTACGTGCTCGACCTCGACCCGCAGCGGGTCAACCAGGAGATGGTGGACCTCGAACCGCTCGACGACACCGACCGCGAGTTCCTGGCCGACCGGTTGCGCCGCCACTACGCCGAAACCTCCTCGGAGGTGGCGCGCACTCTGCTGGCGGACTGGGATGTCGCGGTGGAGCGGTTCGGCAAGATCATGCCGACCGACTTCAAGCGGGTTCTGCAAGCACAGGCCGCCGCCGAGCGGGACGGCCGGGACGTGAACAAGGCGATCATGGAGGCCGCTCATGGCTGACCCGAAGGGCTTTCTGACCACGCCGCGCGAGACGCCCCAGCGCCGCCCCGTCGATGTGCGGATCAGCGACTGGCGCGAAGTCTACTTCGATTTCGACCGCGACCGGCTGGAGCAGCAGGCCAGCCGGTGCATGGACTGCGGTATCCCCTTCTGTCACCAGGGCTGTCCGCTGGGCAACCTGATCCCGGAGTGGAACGACCTGGTGTGGCGGCAGGACTGGCAGGACGCCATCGAGCGGCTGCACGCCACGAACAACTTCCCGGAGTTCACCGGGACGTTGTGCCCGGCTCCGTGCGAGGCCGCGTGCGTGCTGGGTATCAACTCCGACCCGGTGACGATCAAGCAGGTCGAGATCTCGATCATCGATCGGGCCTGGGACGAGGGTTGGGTGACGCCGCAGCCGCCGGCCACCCGTACCGGTAAGAAGGTGGCGGTCGTCGGCTCCGGCCCGGCGGGGCTGGCTGCGGCCCAGCAGCTCACCCGCGCGGGCCACGACGTGGTCGTCTACGAGCGGGCGGACCGCATCGGCGGGCTGCTGCGCTACGGCATCCCCGAGTTCAAGATGGAGAAGCACCGTCTGGACCGCCGGTTGGCCCAGATGGAGGCCGAGGGCACCGAGTTCCGCGCAGGTGTGAACGTCGGAGTGGACATCACCGTCGAGCAGCTGCGAGCCGACTACGACGCGCTGGTGCTCACCGGTGGTGCGACGAAGGCCAGGGACCTGCCGATCACCGGCCGGGACCTGGACGGCGTCCACCAGGCCATGGAGTTCCTCCCGCTGGCCAACCGGGTGCAGCAGGGTGACCTGGCGGACCCGCCGATCAGCGCCGAGGGCAAGCATGTCGTGGTCATCGGTGGCGGCGACACCGGTGCCGACTGCGTGGGCACCGCGCACCGCCAGGGCGCGAAGTCGGTCACGCAGCTGGAGATCATGCCCACCCCGCCGCAGTCACGGCCCGACCACCAGCCCTGGCCGACCTACCCGATGGTGTACCGGGTTTCCTCGGCGCACGAGGAGGGCGGCGAGCGGCTGTTCTCGGTGAACACCGAGGAGTTCCTCGGCGACGACGACGGCAGGCTGCGCGCGCTGCGGCTGGTCGAGGTGCGCCGGGAGGACGGTCGGTTCGTGCCGGTCGAGGGCAGCCAGCGGGAACTTCCCTGCGAGCTGGCGCTGCTGGCGATGGGCTTCGTCGGCCCGGAGCGCGAAGGCATGATCGAGGCGCTCGGCGTGGACCTCGACGAGCGGGGCAACGTCGTGCGGGACAGCTCGTACATGACCACAGTGGACGGTGTGTTCACCGCCGGAGACATGGGCCGTGGCCAGTCTCTGATCGTCTGGGCGATCGCGGAAGGCCGTTCGGCCGCCGCCGGGGTGGACCACTACCTCACGGGGCGGGACTTCCTCCCCGCCCCCATCGCCCCCACGGACCGCCCGATCTCCTGAACGAGGGCGTACCAGGCCGCCCGCTCCCGCTGCCCAGCCGGCGGGAGCGGGCGGCCTCGGCTTACGCCGGCTCGTCGGAGCCGAGTTCGAGCGCCCGCGCGACGAACGCGACCTCCCGGTCCAACTCGTCGGCGTGGTCGCCATGCCGAGCCACCGCGTGGCGATAGCTGACCGCTCGGGCCAGTAGCACGGAGGCACTGTCGACGCTGGCGCGTGCCAGCCCCTTCGGCATCGCCACATCGATCACTCGCCGGATCTGCTCCACGAGTGCGCGGAACCGCCGCTCCAGCGCGTGCTGGATGGCCACATGCGTGTCCGCTTCCCGCCACAGCAGGTGGCTGAGCAGCAGGGACGACTGCAACTTCGCGTCCAGTTCGCGCACCAGACGTCCCAGGCTCGCCCGCAGGTCGCCGGGAATGGCCACGGCTTGGGAGTCCACCGTCTCGTCCGGCAGCCGTTCCACGAGGGCGGCCAGGAGATCCTGCTTGCGGCGGAAGTAGTAGTGCACCAGCCCTTTCGGAACGTCCGCGCGTTCAGCGATCCGGGAGGTCGGCGTGGCGTCGAAGCCGGACTCGGCGAACAGCTCCTCGGCGGCGCCGAGAATGCGTTCCCGTGCGTCGACCGTCCCAGTGCCCGTCGACCCGCTATCAGTCCGCGCCACCGACGGTGTGATGTCCTGTTCAGTCACGACGCCCCTCCAGTCCCCACGGTATGACCCCGGCACCATGTTGCGGCCGAAAAATACAGTGCGGCCCGGGGCAGTTCCCGAACCGCACTGCGATCACCCGTGTTATGGCTGCGTCGGATCAGTGCTGACCCGCCACTCCCCGGCGGTGTACAGCGGTGGCATCGGGGAGCGCCGCCGCCCCGACGACCACTGCCAGGACTCCGATGACCCAGGAGGTCCAGGCCGAGCCCATCATCATTGAGTAGCCGATCACCCACGGCGCGATGAACGTCAACACTCCGAGCACCATGTGCGAGTACTCGCTGGTCATGGATCCGGGCATGGCCAGCGACCACAGCCCGGAGATCAGCAGCAGCGCACCGAGGACGATCATCGTGACGAGGCCGCCAGCGTTGGTGGTCGTCCACAGCGTGGCCAGAATCAGGTAGGCGCCCAGAATCACGGCACCCCAGTCCTGCCAGCGGACCCAGGCCTTACCACCCGAGCTGCCCATTCTTTCCGCCACCTCGATCACCTCCATCACCTGGAACGACATCCGTATCATCCCTCTTGATTGGCCAGCCGGTCAAGACTCGATGATGTCGTCCGGTTTCACCTTCTGATCGGTGAGGACATCGGTGAGTTCGACCAGGTCCTCGCGCAACGTGACCAGCTGGTCAAGGCTGAGACCGGTGGCCGCGGCGATCCGGCGCGGCACCGTGCGCGCCCGCGCTCGCAGTGCGCGCCCGGCGTCGGTGAGCGCGACTTCGACGGACCGTTCGTCCTCCGGCCTTCGCTGACGAGCCGCCAGTCCGGCCGCCTCCAGGCGCTTGACCAGCGGAGACAGTGTGCCGGAGTCCAGGTGCAGTGCCAGGCCCAGCTCCTTGACGGTGATGGGCTCCCGCTCCCACAACGCCAACATCACGAGGTACTGCGGGTAGGTAAGCCCCAGTGTGTTCAGCAGCGGCTGGTAAAGCTGCACGATCGCGCGAGAGGCCGCGTAGAGCGCGAAACAGAGCTGGTTGTCCAGCGCGAGTCCGGGGTCACCGGCTCTGGGCTCCTTGGTCATGGCGGCGTCCACCTCCGGTCGGTCGAGGACATTCAATTGTGTCCAACCAATTGTCCGTCTCGCGACCCCGGTGGCGAGTGTCGCCCCAGGTCGTCGACCACCCGGTCGAGGAAATCGGGCACATTCGTCCGTGTGTCGCTTGTCACAAGCGCCTGTTCGGGGCAGAGTCATGCCCAGCGCACCACTCAACCGGTCGACAACGCGGTGAGTCCGAGGAAGGTGTTCAGGATGTCAGCCACGACCGAACTCGCGGACATCCAGCAGGCGCTTGGCCAGTTGCGCACCAGCGTCAACGCGCTGCGCTCGCGCTACGGCGAACTGTCGGCTGTGCGGCGGATCAGCAACGACGTGGAGCGGTTGGACATCGACATAGCGGAGCTGTTCGAGGTGCAGCCACCGCCCCGACCGCGGGGCCGCGTGCGGGTGGCCGAGGGCGACATGATCGAAGTGCCGGACACGCCGTACGACCCGGCGCTGTGGCAGGACGCCGACGACGAGGGAGTCGGTGGCCAGGGGCGCTGAGTGGTGCCGGAGATCCACGACAACATAACCGAGATGAGGGACGGCGAATCGCTTCATGCCCGTGACCACCAGCGCTGCTGCTAGCCAGTCGGCGCGCACCCTGCGGACCGACCGTTGGTGGCTGCCACCGCTATTGACGTTTCTTGGTCTGCTCGCCTTCGTGATCTACGGCTTAATCCGGGCCTTCATGAACGAGTGGTATTGGGCGCCGCAGTATCACTACCTTGCGCCCTTCTACTCCCCGTGCCTGAGCAGTGGGTGTGTACCCGGATCCAGCCACTGGGGACAGCCGTTCCCCGATCTGGCGCCCTTCATACCGCCACCGCTGTTCGTGCTGCCGTTCGTTCTCGGATTCCGGTTGACCTGCTACTACTACCGCAAGGCGTACTACCGGTCGTTCTGGGCCTCGCCGCCGGCCTGCGCCGTTGCCGAACCGCACGCGCGCTACACCGGCGAGACCCGGCTGCCGCTGATCCTGCAGAACGTGCACCGTTACTTCTTCTACGCCGCCGTGCTGGTCGCGCTGGTGCTCACCTATGACACCGTGATCGCGTTTCACGGTGTTGACGGCGGTGTCGGTGTTGGCTTGGGCACCGTGCTGATGGTGATCAACGCGGTCCTCCTGTGGTCCTACACCGTGTCCTGCCACTCGTGCCGGCATGTCATCGGAGGGCGGCTCAACCACTTCTCCCGGCACCCGGTGCGGTACTGGCTGTGGACCCACGTGTCCCGGCTCAACGGCAGGCACATGCTGCTTGCCTGGTCGTCGCTGGTGTCGGTGGCGCTGGTGGACCTCTACGTGATGTTGGTGTCCAGCGGCGTGTTCGCTGACCCACGGCTGTTCAACTGATTGAAACGAGAAAATGAGGGCATTACTCGCATGACGGAGATCGAACGGCACGACTACGACGTGATCGTGATCGGAGCCGGAGGGGCCGGGTTGCGGGCCGCGATCGAGACCCGCTCTCGTGGACTGCGGACGGCCGTGGTGTGCAAGTCGTTGTTCGGCAAGGCTCACACGGTGATGGCCGAGGGTGGCATCGCCGCGTCGATGGGTAACGTCAACCCACGCGACAACTGGCAGGTGCACTTCCGGGACACTATGCGTGGCGGGAAGTTCCTCAACAACTGGCGGATGGCCGAGCTGCACGCCAGGGAGGCACCGGATCGGGTGTGGGAGCTGGAAACCTATGGCGCCCTGTTCGACCGCACCCCGGAAGGAAAGATCAGCCAGCGCAACTTCGGTGGTCACACCTACCCGCGGCTGGCGCACGTAGGAGACCGCACGGGCCTGGAACTCATCCGCACGCTCCAGCAGAAAGTCGTGTCGCTGCAGCAGGAGGATTACGCCGAACACGGTGATTATGAGGCTCGTATACGGGTTTTCGCCGAGTGCACGGTCACCGAACTGCTACGCGACAACGGAAGGATCTCGGGGGCGTGCGCGTACTGGCGAGAGTCCGGCCGGTTCGTGCAGTTCCATGCTCCCGTGGTCATTCTCGCCACCGGGGGAATCGGCAAGTCGTTCAAAGTGACGTCGAACTCCTGGGAATACACCGGTGACGGGCACGCGCTGGCGCTGCGCGCCGGAGCCGGGCTGATCAACATGGAGTTCGTGCAGTTCCACCCGACCGGGATGGTCTGGCCGCCAAGTGTGAAGGGCATCCTCGTCACCGAGTCGGTACGCGGCGACGGCGGGGTGCTGCGCAACTCGACCGGTCGGCGGTTCATGTTCGACTACATCCCTGAGGTGTTCAAGGACAACTACGCCGACAGCGAGGAGGAGGCCGATCGCTGGTACTCCGACCCGGACAACAACCGGCGCCCGCCCGAGCTGCTGCCGCGCGACGAGGTCGCCCGCGCGATCAACAATGAGGTCAAGGAGGGCCGAGGCTCCGAGCACGGCGGAGTGTTCCTCGATATCGCGAGCCGGCTGTCGGCAGAGGAGATCACCCGGCGGTTGCCGTCGATGCACCACCAGTTCAAGGAACTCGCCGACGTCGACATCACGCAGGAGCAGATGGAGGTCGGGCCGACCTGCCACTACGTGATGGGTGGCGTGGAGGTCGAACCGGACACGGCGGCGTCCCGGGTGCCCGGGCTCTTCGCGGCAGGAGAGGTCGCGGGCGGCATGCACGGGTCCAACCGGCTTGGCGGGAACTCGCTGTCCGACCTGCTGGTGTTCGGTCGGCGCGCGGGTGTCGGCGCGGCGGAGTACGTCGCCGGGCTGGAAAGCGCGACGACGGAGATCACGGAGTCCGATGTGGACGCCGCCGTGCGGCGAGCGCTGGAACCGTTCGGCGGCGGCGCGGCGGAAACCGGGGCGACGCCGGAGAATCCGTACGCGCTGCATGCGGAACTGCAACAGGTGATGAACGACCTGGTGGGCATCATCCGCACCGAGGACGAGATGCGGAAGGCGTTGACGAAGCTCGACGAGCTCAAGCGGCGCGCCCGCAACCTCGCGGTCGAGGGCAACCGGCAGTTCAATCCGGGCTGGCACCTTGCGCTGGATCTGCACAACATGCTGCTGGTGAGTGAATGTGTCGCCCAGGCGGCGGTGCTGCGTACCGAAAGTCGTGGCGGGCACACCCGCGACGACCACCCGGAGATGGATTCCCAATGGCGGCGGAAGCTGCTGGTCGCGCGAGCCATCGGGGAACAGGGGGCCGGCGACGTCGACATCACCGAGGCCGAGCAGCCTGCCATGCGTGAAGACCTGCTGGAACTGTTCGCCCTGGAAGAGCTGCGCAAGTACTTCACCGAGGACGAGCTCGCGGCACTGCCACAAGCCGGTACGCAGCAGCCGGCGAGCTGACCACCGCTGCTTCAGGAATTCCGCGCACAGGCGTGAGGAAGGACTTTCACCGATGGGCTACCAAGCGAAGCTGCGGGTGTGGCGTGGTGACGTCGACTCCGGCGAGCTACGCGACTACACCGTTGAGGCCAACGAGGGCGAGGTGGTGCTCGACCTGATCCACCGGCTGCAGGCAACCCAGTGTCCCGATCTCGCGGTGCGCTGGAACTGCAAGGCGGGCAAGTGCGGTTCGTGCTCGGCGGAGATCAACGGGTATCCGAAGCTGATGTGCATGACCCGGCTGTCCACATTCGCCGAGGACGAGACGATCACCGTGACTCCGATACGCACGTTCCCCCTGGTCAAGGATCTGGTCACGGACGTGTCGTACAACTACGCGAAGGCACGCGAGGTCCCGGCGTTCCAGCCCCCGGAAGGGCTCGCGCCGGGCGAGTACCGCATGCAGCAGGTGGACGTGCAGCGGTCACAGGAGTTTCGCAAGTGCATCGAGTGCTTCCTGTGTCAGGACGTGTGTCACGTCATCCGGGACCACGCGGACAACAAGAAGGCGTTCTCCGGGCCGCGTTTCCTCATGCGGGTCGCCGAGTTGGACATGCACCCGCTGGACGCGCATGCCGACTCCGGTGGGGATCGCGCGGAAGAGGCCCGGGCGGATCACGGCCTGGGTTTCTGCAACATCACCAAGTGCTGTACCGAGGTGTGCCCGGAGAACATCCATATCACCGACAACGCCCTGATCCCGTTGAAGGAACGGGTGGCCGACGGCCGGTATGACCCGATCATGCGGCTGTTCCGGCGTGGAAAGACCTGAGTATGTAGCGCGGCGACAGATCTTGGAGTGGGACGCGTGATCGCCGGTCGGTATCGCTTCCCTCGAACGGGTGAACGACGGTGACAGCGGGATGCGTGCGCTTGCACGCGTTCGATTCCGTCGCCGTTCTGCGGTTCGGCCGCTCCGAGTGGGGTGCCTTCGTGGACGGCGTCCGCGCTGGTGAGTTCGAGCAACTCGTGCCGGTCTCGACCATTGCCGGAGTGGCTACTTCGCAGTAACCTACTGGCTCGTAAACAAGCGAGTCAGGGAGGTCGCATGCCGACGACGGTGGCCGGCAAGGTGGTCCTGATCACCGGAGCCGCCAGGGGGATTGGCGCGCAGACCGCGCGTGAACTCGCGGGTCGTGGCGCCAAGGTGTCGCTGGTCGGCCTCGAATCCGACCGGCTCCAGGAACTGGCCACCGAGCTGGGCAAGGAGCACGCCTGGTTCGAAGCGGACGTGACCGACCCGGACTCGCTGGCCGCTGCCGTGGCCGGGACCGTCGACGCCTTGGGCGGTATCGACGTCGTCATCGCCAACGCCGGTGTGGCGCCGTTCGGCAGCGTGCGAACGATGGACCCGCGTGCCTTCACGAAGACCGTCGACGTCAACCTCAACGGCGTCTTCCACACGGTACGGGCCGCGCTGCCGCACGTGATCGAGCGGCGCGGATACGTCTTGGTGGTGTCGTCGCTCTCGGCGTTCGCGCCCGTCGCTGGGATGTCCGCCTACACTGCCAGCAAGGCGGGTGCTGAGGCGCTGGCCAGTGCCTTGTACTCGGAGGTCGCGCATCTGGGTGTGGCTGTCGGCAGCGCGCACCCCTCGTGGATCGACACCGACATGGTGCGCGATGCCGCCGAGGATCTGGGCAGCTTCCGTGCCATGCGCCAGCGCCTGCCCTGGCCCATGCGTTCGGTGACCACGGTGACGACGTGCGCTCGCGCCTTCGCCGACGGTGTGGAGCGGCGTGCGCGGCGGGTTTACGTGCCCGGGTCGATCGTGCTGTTGCACTGGCTGCGGAACCTGCCCGCGTCCCGACTGGTCAGTTTCCTCATGGCGCCGACCCTGCGCAAGCTCGTGCCGGCGATGGAGAAGGAGACCACCGAACTCGGTCGGTCCTTCAGTGAGCGCCACCAACGCCTGAACGTCGGCGACAAGTAGATCGCCGGAACATCTCACCCGAACGCCCACATCCGCTGGTACACATCGGACTCGTGATCGAGTCCCCCTCCGGGGAGCCCGGCAGGGCATCCGGCTGCGTAGGATAGAACGTTATCGCAGGCAGGGTCGCCCCGGGGCAGCAGCGGAAGGCTGGTGAGAATGACAGACGCACGTGGCACGCGGTGGGTTCAGGACTGGATTCGCGGTGACGTGGTGGAACGGTGGCGCGTCGACGAGGTGCTCTACGAGGGCGCCACACCTTTCCAGCAGGTCCTTATTGGACGCACCGCTCGTGGCATCACCCTGTTCTGCGACGACAATCCGCAGAGCACCGAGTTCGACCAGATCGCCTTCCATGAGGCCGAGATCGTGCCGGCGATGCTGCTCGCCGAGCAGGTTCGGGACGTCCTCGTGATCGGTTCCAGCGAGGGCGTGGTCAGCCAGATCGCCGCCGAGGCCGGGGCGCGCCGCGTGGACCACGTGGACATCGACCAACGTTGCGTCGAGCTGTGCGCGGACTACCTACCGTTCGGGTTTACTCGCGAGGACGTGACGCGTGCGGAGCGCGGCGACGGAGCGGTCCGGCTGCATTACGATGATGGACTCGCGTTCGTGGACCGCGCGGGGGCCGCCGGTGAGTGCTACGACGTCGTCGTGCTCGACCTGCCGGAGGAGCAGGAGGACCAGTTCTCGCAGCAGAACCGACTATACGCCGCGGACTTCTTGCGGCAGTGCAAGGCATTGCTAACCGACGGTGGTGTGGTGGCCACGCACATCTGCCGGCCGTCGCTGTTCCTGCCCATGGCGGGGATTGAGCACGCTCTCGAACGCCCGTTGCGGAGGTTCCGGGAGGTGTTCGCGACGGCTGTCCCCTTCCGCTCCGACGAGCATCCGTGGAGCACGGTGCTGTTGGGCAGTAACGCGCACCACCCGGAGCCGGTCTCGGTGATGCGGAACCGACTGTCCGGTTTGCCATATCCGCCGAGCAGCATCGACGACCTCGCGCTCCGCAGGTGCGCGGCCTCGCCGCGCCAACAGTCAGCTGGCCCGGCTCAGCGCGTCCGTAGGGCCGGCTGAAAGCTGGTTCTCGCGGGTCACGACGTTGCGTTGCGCTAGCGGTACCGGATGGTCTCGCAGCGATCCAGCACGACTAGACCTTCGCCGATGAGTTCGTCCAGCTGGGGCAGGAACTTTCGGATCTTGTCCTCATCGTCGATGATGATGATCGCGACCGGAAGGTCCTCACCGAGGCTGAGCAGGCGTGTCGTGTGCACCAGGGCGGAGGCGCCGAACCCTTCGATGCCGCGAAACACGGACGCTCCGGCTAGCCCTGCGGTGTGCGCACGGTGCACGATCTCGCTGAACAGGGGTCTGTGGTGCCACGTGTCGTCCTCGCCGACGAGGATCATGGCTCGCAAGGCTGGCTCGGTGCGCTTCATCGCTGCCTCCGGGCGGCGCCGGTGGTGCCTGGAAGCGTCAGCCTAACCGCGTGGCGGCTGGCTGATCGTGTAGGAGGAGGAGCGGATGGACACGGCGTGGCTCAATGCGGAAGCGGGCAGGCTGCTGGAATTCGGTGCGGCAGCACGCCTGCCCGGACGAGGGTTCGGGTGGCTCGACGGCGATGGCCGGGTGGACGAGGCCCGGAACCTGCCGCTGTGGATCACCGCTCGGATGACACACGTATTCGCGTTGGGGCACACGATCGGGCATCCGGGAGCGGGAGAGCTTGTCGATCATGGACTGGCCGCGCTGGCCGGGCCCTTCCGCGACCCCGTCCACGATGGTTGGTATGCCGAACTGACGCCGGAGGGCACCCCGGCGGTCAACACGAAGGCCGCGTACGAGCACGCGTTCGTGGTACTGGCGGCCAGTAGCGCGTCAGCCGTGGGACGTCCTGGCGCCGCCGAGTTGTTCGCGGATGCGTGCCACGTCATGGCGGAGCGGTTCTGGAGCGCTGCCGAGGGCCGGTGTGTAGAGCAGTATCGCGAGGACTGGAGCGAGCCCGAGAAGTATCGTGGCGCGAACAGCAACATGCACGCCGTGGAAGCGTTTCTCGCGGCAGCGGACGTCTCGGGTGACCCGGTCTGGCGGCAGCGGGCGCTGAGCATCGCGGATCACCTGGTCAATGAGGTCGCCCGCGCGCACGCCTGGCGGCTGCCGGAACATTTCGACCCGGGCTGGTCGGTGATCCTGGAGTACAATGTGGACTCCAAGGGAGATCAGTTTCGCCCGTACGGTGCCACGATCGGCCACTGGATGGAATGGGCACGGTTGCTCCTGCACCTGGACGCGGCGCTGGACACGCCACCGGACTGGCTGACGGAGGCCGCTCGGGAGCTGTTCGGCACCGCGGTGCGGGTTGGCTGGTCAGCCGACGGGAGTTCGGGATTCGTGTACACAGTGGACTGGGATGACGTACCGGTGGTGCGGGAACGGATGCACTGGGTGATCGCGGAGGCGATCGCGGCCGCTTCCGCGCTCGCGACGCGTACCGGAGATCCCGAATACGTCCGCTGGTACGAGACTTTCTGGGACTACGCGCGGACGTACGTAATCGATCATCACCGGGGCAGCTGGCATCACGAACTCGACGACCGAAACCGGCCGTCCGCCACGGTCTGGCAGGGCAAGCCGGATATCTATCACGCGGTGCAGGCAAGCCTGCTGTCACAGGTTCCGCTGGCCCCCACGCTGTCGCTAGCCCTCAAGTCGAGCGCACTGAAGGAGCGAGCACAGTGAGAGCGGTGACGTTTTCCTCCTACGGTCCACCGGAAGTCCTCCGGTTGACCGATATCCCCGATCCGCACGCGGCGGAAGGCCAGGTACGGGTGCGGGTCCGAGCCGCCGGCGTCCAGCCCTTCGACACGAAGATGCGCTCTGGCCAGATCGACCTTCCCGTAACGTTCCCGCAGATGCTCGGGAACGAGTTCGCGGGTGTGGTCGACGAGGTCGGTGACGGCGTCAGCGGAGTCTCGGTCGGGGACGAGGTTCTCGGCTGGGCCTTCATGTGCTGCTATGCGGAATGCGTCGCGGTGAGCGCGAAGCGGATCGTGCCCAAACCGGCGGGCGTTCCGTGGGAAGTCGCGGGTGTGTTGTCCGCGTCCGGGCAGACGGCGTACTCGGCACTGCAGGAGTTGGGGATCGGGCCAGGAGTCACCGTGCTGATCCATGCCGCGGCCGGTGGGGTCGGCACGTTCGCCGTGCAGCTCGCGCGGGAATGGGGCGCAGCGGTCATCGGCACCGCCAGTGAGCGCAACCACGACTATCTCCGCTCCTTGGGCGCGACACCGGTCACCTACGGTGCGGGGATGGTCGAGCGGGTGCGGGCAGCGGCGCCCGGAGGTGTGGACGCCGCGCTGGATGGCGCTGGCGGTGCCGCCTTGCGGGCGTCGGCCGAGATCGTGGCCGACCGAAATCGCATCGGTACGCTCGTCGACCCGGTGCTGGCGGAGGAGTTGGGGGTACGGGCTCTGCAGGGCAAGCGTTCCGTGGCTCGGCTCGCTGACCTCGTCGACTTGTACGTCCGGGGGAAGCTGCGCGTGCAGATCGCGAAGGCTTTCCCACTGGAGCGGGCCGCCGACGCCCATCGCGAGGTCGAAGGCGGTCATGTCCGGGGCAAGGTGGTCCTGACTGTCGAGTGATCAGGAGCGCGTCCCGCACCGACTGATCCAGAGTTGGTGCGGACATCCGAACATAGATCCACGATGTCGCTAGGCCAAGAGCGGGACGATGTGCCGCTCTCCGGCCCGGCGCCGTTGTCAACGGGCCTACCGGCATGATGGTGTCAGTGGTGTGTGCCACCGTGCGTGACGAAGCGCGGTGGTTGCGCGCGGCGATCTCCCGGCGTCGCTGCGTGTGCGGGCTCTGCGAAGCAGGGCTCGGTCATTCCAGTACCCGGTGACGGGTGAGGACTACGGGAGGATTGCGTGCGGCTCATGCGATTGGGTCCGGTCGGGCAGGAGCGACCGGTCGTGGCGGACGACTCCGGCACGGTTTTCGACCTCGCACCGCTGACTACCGACATCGATGGCGGGTTCCTGGAGGACGGCGGCATCGAGCGAGCCCGAGAGGCGCTGCGCTCCGGGACGCTGCCGGGGATCGCGGATGCCCAGGGGTTGCGCATCGGTCCGCCGGTCGCGCGGCCCACGGCGGTGCTGTGCATCGGGCAGAACTATGCCGCGCACGCGGCGGAGTCCGGTGGTGCGCCGCCGAAACGGCCGATCTTGTTCTTCAAGCACCCCAACACCGTGGTCGGTCCGAACGATGACGTGCGCGTCCCGCCCGGGGCGCAGAAGGTCGACTGGGAGGTGGAGCTGGCGGTGGTGATCGGCCGCCGCGCCCGCTACCTCGACTCGACCGAGGAAGCTGCGCAGTACATCGCGGGCTACACGATCTCCAACGACGTCTCGGAACGGGACTACCAGCGGGAGCACTCCGGCGGGCAATGGTCGAAGGGGAAGTGCTGCGAGACGTTCAACCCGCTCGGGCCGTGGCTGGTACCCGCCTCGGACCTGCCGGACGGGCCGCAGCAGCTCGGGATGCGACTGCTCGTCAACGGCGAGAAGCGGCAGGACTCCGCCACGTCGGACATGATTTTCGGGGTGTACGAGCTGGTGCGTGACCTCAGCCAGTACACAGTGCTGGAACCTGGCGACGTGATCAGCACCGGTACCCCGCAGGGTGTCGCGATGTCCGGCCGGTTCCCGTACCTCAAGGCCGGCGACATCATGGAACTGGAGATCGACCATCTGGGGCGCCAGCGGCAACATGTCGTGTCGGCGCCCTGAGGACTGTCGAGGTTGTGGCCCGGCCCGGCACGGCCGGGCCACGACCCTGCGCACCACATCGAGGAGCATGCGATGACGGCTGACGTGGCGGCGCGTGCGGAGTTCGCCGGGCTCACCGCGGTCGTGACCGGCGGCGCGTCCGGGATCGGGCTGGCGACCGCGAACCTACTCACCCAGCGGGGTGCGAGCGTCGCGGTCCTGGACATCGACCCGGTGGGCCTGCCCGAGCCGCTGCGTGGCTTCTCCGCCGACGTGACGGATCGTGCGCGCGTCGACGGCGCCATCTCGCTGATCGCCAGCCAGTTCGGCGGTATCGACATCCTGGTCAACAACGCCGGCATCGGCACCCAGGGAACGGTCGAGGACAACGACGACAGCGAGTGGCACCACGTGCTCGACGTCAACGTCATCGGAACCGCGCGGGTCACCCGCGCGGCGCTGCCGTACCTGCGGAAGTCCCGCACGCCCGCAGTGGTCAACACGTGCTCGATCGTGGCGACCGCCGGACTGCCCCGGCGCGCGGTGTATTCGGCCAGCAAAGGCGCGATCTTGGCGCTGACCCGCGCGATGGCCGTCGACCACGTCAGCGAGGGGATACGCGTCAACTGCGTCACCCCGGGCACCGTGGACACGCCGTGGGTTGGCCGGCTGCTCGACGCCGCCGACGATCCCGTGGCCGAGCGCGCCGGGCTGGAAGCGCGTCAGCCGATCGGTCGGCTGGTCAGCGCGCAGGAGGTCGCGGAAGGGATCGCGTACCTCGCGAGTCCCATGTCTGGCGCGACCACAGGCGTGGCGCTGGCGGTCGATGGCGGGATGGACGGGCTCCGGCCGCGCCGCTGAAAATCGGTGGAGAGGATCGCGCGCCGTAGCTACGGTTTCGCCGTGCCCGCACTGCGACTTCGCCGACTCGGGCTCGCCGACGAGGAGCCCTTCGTCGCCGCTCATCGGGAGTTGGCAGCTGAAGGGTTTAGATTCGGGCTCAGCTTCGAGCCGGGAATGTCGTGGAGCGCATACCTCAGGCTGTTGGAAGAGCAGCGTGCGGGTACCAAGCTGCCGGAAGGCTTGGTCCCGGCGACGTTCTTGGTGGCGGATGTCGGCGGTGAGATCGTCGGTCGTGCGTCCATCTGGCACGAGTTGAACGCCTTTCTGGCTCGCGAAGGCGGTCACGTCGGCTACTGCGTACTCCGCGATCACCGTCGGCGCGGCCACGCGACCGAGATCTTGCGGCAGAGTCTCGTTGTGGCGAGAGCGGTCGGGCTCGACAACGTGCTCGTGACCTGCGATGACGACAATGTCGCGTCGAGAAAGGTCATCGAGAGATGCGGTGGGCGGTTGGATTCTGTCGTTCAAGGCGAATCGGGCGCACCGTTGCGCCGGTATTGGATCACTTGATCGTGTCCCAGCGCTGTTTCGACGTCCGATTCGAGTGGGGATGCGACGGAGCCCAAGCGGTCGCGGCTGACTCGGATATCGCCGTTGTCGTCGACGTACTGTCGTTTATGACGACGTTGAGCGTCGCTGTTGACGCCGGCATCATGGTCTTTCCCTATCGCTGGAATGACGAATCAGCCGTGGCTTTCGCCCACCAGCACGACGCTGCGCTCGCGGTCCCGCGATCTACCGCCGCAGCAGGCCAGATCAGCCTCTCGCCACGAAGCGTTCGAACCTGCCCGGTAGCGCCAAACAGACTCGTATTGCCGTCTCCCAACGGATCCACCATCGCGCACACGGTAGGGCGCAGCGCCGGTGCCTGCGTGGGAGCTGCCTTGCGCAACGCGGGCGCGGTTTCGGCATGGATCGCGCGGCAGTACGTGCCCGGCTCCACGACGGCCGTGATCGCTTCCGGCGAGCGTTGGCCCTCGGGGGCACTCCGTCCGGCGGTTGAGGATTTGTGGGGCGCAGGAGCGGTGATCTCGGGATTGGTCGACGCGGGGTGGAGCGCGCTATCGCCCGAAGCACAGACTGCCCGAGCTGCGTACGAGACAGTGCGTCCGAACCCGCGCGACGCGTTGCTCGCCTCGGTGAGCGGAAAGGAACTCGTCGAGGCCGGGTACGAGGACGACGTCCTGATCGCGGCCGAGTCGAACCGCAGCGGGTCCGTTCCGCTGCTGGTCGACCACGGCTTCATCGCTGCGGATCTCCGCGAACGTTAGACCCGAACGTGGGTATCCTCAGTCTGATGCAGCGCCGGGATTCGCCACACCGAACACAGCGACCCAATCCCTTCCAGTGGGTGTGGTACGCGTTCGGTGGGCGCCTGCCGGAGCGCTGCTGGGAATGGGTCCTGCATGACGTCACCTGCCGTACCTGGGTGCTGCGGCACCTGGCCCGATCACTGACCCAGTTGTTCCCGCTCTACATCGTGGTGCTGCTCCTTCCGGGGCCGTTGTGGATACGCCTGGCGTCCTTACTCCTCGGTGTCGCCGTCGGGCTGTTCTATTCCGTGTGCTACATGGAGCAGACGTGTGAGCACCGGTTGCTGAAGCACGGTCACCCACCTGGCATCGGGCAGGAGATGCGTGGGATGTTCCGCGAGGTTCGGCGGGCGACGCGGCAGGCGGAACGCCGGCGTCGTTGAGCCCAGCACGATCACGGGGTGTGCTGTTGGTCACTTTCGTATGCGCCAACGCTTGGTGAACACGTATTACCAAATGACCTGATCGGATTACTGGCCAGTACGGCGGGGAGGAGGTCGAGGCTTGTCCGACAGTAACGTGACTACCAGTGACGGGGTCGGCGCCCAGAGTGCTGAAGCTAAGAACGCCTGGACCAATCCCGGCGCGTTCGAGGTGGCGTCCGGGGTGCACCGGATTCCTCTTCCACTGCCCAATGACGGGCTGCGCGCTGTGAACGTTTACGCGGTCGAGGACGGCGACGGGCTGGTGCTCATCGACTCGGGATGGGCGCTGGAGGAGGCCCGTGATCAGCTGGAAGCGGCCATCGGTGGACTTGGGTACGGCTTCGAGGACGTGCGGCGTTTTCTCGTCACGCACGCCCACCGTGACCACTACACGCTGGGCGTGACGTTGCGGCGGACGTTCGGCACCCGGATCAGCCTCGGCATCGGCGAGCAGCCCACGCTGGAGACCATCATGGCCGGGCGGGCGGACGGGCAGGTGTCCCAGCTGGCGAAATGGGGGGCGCAGTGGATCGCGGACCTGATCCTCGCCTCGCCGGAATGGCGGAACCGCGCGCCGGGGGACGGGTACGACCTCCCCGACGACTGGATCGCCGGGACAGTGGACATCGAACTGGCCACCCGGACACTGCGTGCGGTTCCCACCCCCGGGCACACCCAGGGACACTTGGTGTTCCTGGACTCGACGTCGTCGCTGGCGTTCACCGGCGACCACGTGCTTCCGCACATCACCCCGTCCATCGGGTTCGAGCCCGCCCGAGCGGAGCTGCCGCTCGGCGACTATCTGGACTCGCTGCGACTGCTCCAGGCATACCCGGACATGCGGATGTTGCCGGCGCATGGCCCGGTCGCCAGCAGTGTCCACGCTCGCGTGGGCGAGCTACTGCGGCATCACGACGACCGGCTGGCCGTAACCGAGCGGGCGGTGATCGACGGCGCCGGGACGGCCTACGAAGCGGCGCTCAAGCTGAGCTGGACGCGCCGCCAGCGTCGGCTGGACGATCTGGACATCTTCAACCAGATCCTGGCGATCGGCGAGACCGCCGCGCACCTGGACCTGCTGGTGGTCCGAGGAACGCTGCGGTCGTCTCTTGTGGACGGTGTCGTGGAGTATGCCACTGTGGCGGAACGGGAAGTCCACAGTGGATAAAAGGCCGGTGGTTCGCTCAGGCGGGAAGCTTCTGCTGCGCCAGCAACAGTCGAACGGTCAGTTCCAGTCGGTTGAACACGTCCGACGCGGAGGCCCGCCGGGTGACCCATGCGACCAGGTTCGACAGCCACACGTCCCCGATGACCCGAGCGATGGCCTTCTCCTCGTCGGTGGGTTCCTCGTCGCTCATCGCCTGCGTGAAGAACAGTTCGACGAGCCTGGCGACCCGGTCGACCTCGTTCGCCGCCGACGTGTCGGCGAACATGAACGCCCGGGTCATCGCCTCGGTCAACTGCGGGTTGCGCTGCAGCGACCGAGTCGTCCGGCTGACGACGTAGAGCACGCGCTCGTACGGCGTGTCGCCCGGGATCTTGCTGCGGGAAAACCGTTCCTGGGCCTGCTCGAACTCGCGCGCGAGCCCGGTCACCAGCAGATGGATCTTGGACGGGAAGTACCGGTACAGCGTCCCCAACGCCACGTCCGCGCGCTCGGCCACCGCCCGCATCTGGACGGCTTCGTAGCCCCCCTTGGAGGCAAGCGCGATCGTGGCGTCGATGATGCGTCTGCGCCGTTCGTTCTGGGCGGCCGAACCAGATCCCTCATCGCGCAGCGGGTTCAGGGCGTTCGACGTGCTCTCGCCGACGCGCGGCGTCCCTGCCATGGAGCGGTCCCCTCGTGTGATCGTGCTCATCGAGTTGGACGGCCACCCGAACAGGTTAAACGGGTTAAGCTGACCGCTGACCTTCTCGATCGAAACATGTTCCAGTCTACCCCGGATGCTCGCATCCTCGTGCTGTGAGGTGACACGTGCGAATCGCCCTGCTGTCCTACCGGAGCAAGCCGCACTGCGGTGGGCAAGGCGTCTACGTCCGGCACCTCAGCCGCGGGCTTGCCGAGCTCGGGCACCAGGTCGAAGTGTTCTCCGGGCAGCCTTACCCCGAACTCGATCCCAGTGTCACCCTGACACCGGTACCGAGCCTGGACCTGTATCGGGAGGACGACCCGTTTCGCACTCCGCACGTCCGCGAGTTGCGGGACATGATCGATCTCGCTGAGGTCGGCATCATGTGGACGGCGGGTTTCCCCGAACCGCTGACCTTCAGCCTGCGCGCGGCGAGGATGCTCCGCGCACGGCGCGAGGACTTCGACGTGGTGCACGACAACCAGTGCCTGGGGTACGGACTGCTGGCCTTGCAACGGGCCGGGTTCCCGCTGGTGACGACCGTGCATCATCCGATCACCCACGACCGGAGGGTGGAACTCGACGCGGCCACCGGCTGGCGAAGGCTCGGGGTACGGCGCTGGTACGGGTTCCTGCGGATGCAGGGCAGGGTGGCCAGAAGGCTGCCGGAGCTGCTGACCGTGTCGAGCTCGTCGGCGGCGGACATCAGCAACGACTTCCAGGTGTCGAGGGACCGTATCCGGGTGGTGCCGCTGGGCGTGGACACGGCGACGTTCCGGCCCCGGGAAACGCCCCGCGTACCCGGCCGTATCGTCGCGGTGGCCAGCGCGGACATGCCGATGAAGGGCGTCAGCCACCTGCTGGAGGCGGTCGCCAAGCTGCACACCGAGCGCGAGGTGGAACTCGTTCTGGTGGCCAAGCCGACCCCGGGCGGGGCGACCGAGCGGCTGATCGACGAGTTGGCTATCGGCTCCGTCGTGCGCACCGTGAGCGGGCTCGACGATTCCGAACTCGCCGAGCTGCTGGCTTCCGCCGAGGTGGCGTGTGTGCCGTCGCTGTACGAGGGGTTCTCGCTGCCCACGGTGGAAGCCATGGCCTGCGGCACGCCGCTGGTCGCCAGCCGCGCGGGCGCGATCCCGGAGGTCGTCGGCGCTGCTGGCGAGTGCGCGGACCTGGTGTCGCCGGGCGATTCCGAGGCGCTCGCCCGCGCCCTGGCCGAGCAGCTGGATGACCCGGATCGCCGCCAGCGGCTCGGCGAAGCCGGCCGCGAGCGGGTGTTGCGCACCTACAGCTGGGAGTCCGTGGCGGCGGCGACGGTCGAATGCTACGCGGAAGCGATCGAACGCACTGGGCGTGGCTCGCACACCGCCGTCACGGCTGGTCAAAGTGAGACGAAGGGAGTGGCGCCGTGCTGACGGTGGACTTCGACCGGCTCGGGGTGAGTGCCGGCGACCGCGTGCTCGACCTCGGGTGCGGTGGCGGGCGGCACGCGTTCGAGGTGTACCGGCGGGGCGCGGACATCGTGGCGTTCGACCAGGACGCCGCCGAACTGGAGAACGTGGCGAAGATGTTCGCCGCCATGGCCGAGGCCGGTGAGGCGCCGGCCAGCGCCGAGGCGACCACCGTCGTCGGGGACGCGCTCGGCCTGCCGTTCCCGGACGAGTCGTTCGACTGCGTGGTGGCCTCCGAGATCCTGGAGCACATCCCCGAGGACGAGAAGGCGATGCACGAGCTCACCCGGGTGGTCAAGCCGGGCGGAACGGTGGCGGTGACCGTGCCGCGCTGGTTGCCGGAACGGGTGTGCTGGGCGCTCTCCGACGCCTACCACGAGGTCGAAGGTGGCCACGTGCGGATCTACCGGGCGCACGAGCTGATCGGCAAGCTCAGCGACGCCGGACTGCGTGCGGTGCACGCGGAGCACGCGCACGCACTGCATTCGCCGTACTGGTGGTTGAAATGCGCGGTTGGCGTGGACCGGGAGAACCACCCGCTGACCAAGCTCTACCACCAGATGCTGGTCTGGGACATGATGCGCAAACCCTGGCTGACCCGCACAACCGAGCGCTTGCTCAATCCCGCGATCGGGAAGAGCGTCGCGGTGTACCTGAACAAGCCGGAGGCGGCCGTTGCGCAGGCGTGAAGTCCCGGCCGTCCCGGGCGTGCTTACCGCCTCGGACGTCGAGCAGACCGCCCGCTCTATCGCGGCGGACCAGGAACCTTCCGGGGCTGTGCCGTGGTTTTCCGGCGGTCACCTGGACCCATGGGATCACGTCGAGTCCGCGATGGCGCTCTCGGCGGCAGGGCTGTACGCCGAGGCCGAGGCGGCCTACGAGTGGTCCCGGCGCGCGCAGCGCGAGGACGGCTCGTGGCCGATGCGTGTTCGGGAGGGCGCGGTCGAGGACGCCGGTGCGGACACGAACTTCTGTGCCTACCTGGCCGTGGGGGTCTGGCATCACGTGCTGAGCACCGGTGATGACGGCTTCGCCGCAAGGATGTGGCCGGCGGTGCGCCAGGCGATCGACTTCGTGCTGGGTGTGCAGGCCGGGCGCGGCGAGATCGTGTGGGCATGTGGGGTCGATGGCAGCAGTGACGGCGAAGCCCTGCTGACGGGCTGCGCGAGCATCCACCACAGCGTGCGGTGCGCGTTGGCGCTGGCAGAGTACATGGGGCAGCCGCAGCCGGAGTGGGAAGTCGCACTGGGACGGCTCGGGCACGTGCTGCGCCACCACCCGGAGGCGTTCACGCCAAAGCACCGCTTCTCGATGGACTGGTACTACCCGGTGCTCGGCGGTGCGGTGCGCGGGGAAGCCGGACGCCAGCGGATCTTCCAACGGTGGTCGGACTTCGTGGTGCCCGAACTCGGCATCCGCTGTGTCGACGACCATCCGTGGGTGACCGGTGCCGAGACCTGCGAGTTGGTGCTGAGTCTGGACGCGCTGGGCGAGCGGGCCAAGGCGATGGAGTTGTTCACGGCGATCCAGCACCTGCGCGAGGCGGACGGGTCCTACTGGACCGGGCTGGTCTATGCCGATGGCAAGCGTTGGCCCGAGGAACGCCCGACCTGGACCGCCGCTGCGGTCGTGCTGGCCGCCGACGCGCTGTCGCGCACGACGCCCGCGAACGGGATCTTCCGCGCCGACGATCTGCCGGTCGGCCTGGCCGTCGATGGCAGTCTGTGCGGCTGTGACACGGACTCCGCTCGCGGCCAGGAGACCTCACGGGAGGGGATCGCCGACTCGACCGCTGACGCGTTCGAGCACCCGTAGCGAGCCGACCACGCGGACTTCGCGGAACTGGCCGTTGTCGATGGCGCGCCGGTAGATTCGGTACGGGGCCTGGCCGCCGTCGCGCGGGTCGGGGAAGACGTCGTGGATGACCAGCGCACCGCCGGGTACGACCCAGGGCGCCCAGCCTTCGTAGTCGGTCGTCGCGGCTTCGTCCGTGTGGCCGCCGTCGATGAAGAGCAGGTGCAGTGGGCTGCGCCAGAGGGATGCGGCCGTCGACGATCGTCCGACGATCGCGACCACGTGCTCCTCCAGGCCCGCGTCCGCGATGGTCCGGCGGAACGTGCCGAGCGTGTCCAGCCGCTTCGTGTGCGGGTCGACGAGGTCCGGGTCGTGGTACTCCCACCCGGGTTGGTGCTCTTCCGAGCCGCGATGGTGGTCGAGCGTGGCCACGAGCGCTCCGCGCGCGCGGGCGGCGGCGGCCAGGAAGACGGTGGACTTGCCGCAGTAACTGCCGATTTCCAGCGCTAGCCGGGGCTGGTCGGTGTGCTGGTCCGCGGAGAGGTAGTCCGTCGCCACGCGGTGCAGCGCAAGACCCTCGTCCGTCGGCATGAATCCGGTGGCCTGTTCGGCCAGTAGGAGCAGCTCTGGATCAAGTTCCGCGGTCTGGTCTACCTGCGCCACACGTACCTCCTGGCCGATCGTTGCTGGGAAGACTACCGGGAAGCCCACCTGGCCCCGTCGTGCTCCCAAACTCGATGAAGGCAGTCCGCTGGTCGTCATGGACCGGGCTGGCGTCTCGTGGTCCTGGTCACGGCAAGCTCGATCGCCGCACTCGTTCGAGTTCGGTCTTTCGGCTGGCTGAAGTGGCCTTTCGGCCGGTGCCGAGTGGCCGATCGGCCGAGGTGGCGGGTTCGGCTCGGACGTCACCGTGAAGGCATGGAACGCAATATGACCGGGACGAGCCTCCGGCCCTCTGTCGGGAGAGCGCGTCTCTCGGTCCTGCGGTCCGCATCATTCCCCACGAAGTAGAACATGTTCTATTGTGGGCTGGTCGAGTGGGACGAAGGAGGCCGCCAGTGCCGATCGCGATCACCGAAGAGCAGCGGGCAGTGCAGGAGTCCATCCGCGCCGCTGGTTCCACCACCACGTCAGAGGTCCGGGCATTGGAGTCGGAGCAGGTACGGAACGCCCAGGATTCCTGGCGCCGTAGCTGGTCCGAGCTGGCGGACATCGGAGTGTTCTCCATCACGGTGCCCGAGGAGCTCGGCGGCGCGGGTGGGAGCGTCGTTGATCTGGCGGCTGCGCTGGAGCAGGCCGCAGACGTGCTGGTTCCCGGGCCGGTCCTGCCGACGGCGGTCGCCGCGGTCGTTCTGGGCCGCCGGGCGGGCGCGCCGATTGCCCGAGAGCTGCTTCCACGCCTGAGCGAAGGGCGGGCGGCGGTCGCGGTGGCCGTCGAGCCCGGAGAGCTTGTCGCGGTCGACCAGGCTGGAACCTGGCGCCTCTCCGGTTCGGTCAGCCCGGTGCTCGGCGCCGGTGATGCCGAGTATCTGCTGCTTCCGGCCCGAATCGAGGGTCAGCCGGACCGGTCGCACGAGTGGTTCCTGCTCGCTGCCGAGCACGCGCGAACGACCGAGCGAGCAGGGCTGGACTTCTCCCGATCGCTGGGGGTTGTCGAACTGCGCGAGGTCGAGGTCACCCCGGACGCCGTGCTGCCGGAGTTGCGGTCTCATGAGGTCCGTGACCTGCTGATGACGCTGGGTGCGGCGGAAGCGTCGGGTGTCGCGGCCTGGTGCCTGCGCACGGCCGTGGAGCACGCGCGGGTGCGGGAGCAGTTCGGCCGTGCGATCGGTTCGTTCCAGGCTGTGAAGCATTTGTGCGCCGAGATGCTGTGCCGGGCCGAGCAGGCCGGAGCGTTGGCGTGGGACGCGGCGCGGGCGCTGGACGAGCGCGCCGGCGAGCATGCGTTGGTCGCGGCAGCAGCGGGAGCGGTGGTTCTGGACGCGGCGGTAGAGACCGCCAAGGACTGCATCCAGGTACTCGGTGGAACAGGTTTCACCTGGGAACATGACGCGCACCTGTACTTGCGCCGGGCGGTGGCGCTGCGCCAGTTGCTCGGCGGTTCGGCTGCGTGGCGCAGGCGGGCTGCCGAGCACGCGCTGGCTGGGGCGCGTCGCAGCCTCGGCATCGGTCGTCTCCCGACCGAAGTCGAGCGCAAACGTCCCACCGTGCGAGCGGAGGTCGAGAAGATCGCCGCCCTTCCGCCGGAGCAGCAGCGGATTCGCCTGGCTGACTCCGGCTATCTCGCGCCGCACTGGCCAGCCCCGTACGGGCGCGATGCCTCACCGCCGGAGCAGTTGCTCATGGACGAGGAGTTGCGCAAGGCGGGGGTAACGCGGCCGGATCTGGTCATTGGCGGTTGGGCGGCACCGACGATCCTGGAACACGGCTCACCGGAACAGCAAGAACGGTTCGTACTCCCGACGCTGCGCGGCGAGATCACCTGGTGCCAGCTGTTCAGCGAACCCGGGGCGGGCTCGGACCTCGCTTCGCTCCGTACCCGCGCGCAGCGGGAAACGGGCGGGTGGCGGTTGCACGGTCAGAAGGTGTGGACGTCGTTGGCCCAGGAGGCGGACTGGGCGATCTGCCTGGCACGCACTGACCCCGACGCGCCCAAACACCGGGGCATCACGTATTTCCTGGTCGACATGCGCAGTGCCGGGATAGACGTGCGGCCACTGCGGGAGATCACCGGTGAAGCGGTCTTCAACGAGGTCTTCCTCGATGGCGTGTTCGTCCCGGACGAGTGCGTGGTCGGTGCGGTGCACGGTGGCTGGAAGCTGGCTAGGACGACCCTGGCCAATGAGCGGGTGGCGATGAGCGGTGGGTCGTCGTTGGGGCGCGAGGTCGAGCGGGTGCTGGAGGTGGTCCAACGTCGGGGAATCGCTGACGACTTGGGAGTTCGGGAACGCATCGGTTCGCTGGTGGCCGAAGGGTTGTCGGTGTCGCTTCTGGGCCTACGCGCGACGTTGCGCCGCCTGGACGGGCAGGACCCTGGCCCGGTGTCCAGTGTGGAGAAGCTTGTGGGCGTACGGCATCGGCAGACCGTTGCCGAGGCGACGTTGGACCTGCTCGGGGCCGATGCCGTAATGCTGGACGGAGATGCGGCGGACGCGGCGCACGAGTTCCTGCTCAGCCGCTGCCTCAGCATCGCGGGTGGGACCACGCAGGTGCTCCGCACACTCGCTGGCGAGCGGATTCTCGGATTGCCCCGGGAGGCCGCCAAGTAAACGACGACGGGTGGTTGCGGCCAACTGGCCCAGGATCGATACTAGAACAAGTTTCATTCGTGGTCCTCCGGTCGCGCACGACACGAGGAGTCGATGTGCAGTTCGCTCTCGATGAGACCCAGCAGGAAGTGAAGGAACTGACTGCCGGAGTGCTCCAACGGGCCACCGACCGTAGCCAGCGCGCTACTGACTCGGTCGGTGAAACAGGTTATGACACAGCGGTGTGGCAGGCGTTGTCGGAGGCCGGCTTGCTGTCGCTCGCGGTGCCTGAGGAGGTCGGCGGTGCGGGGCTGGGAGCGCTGGAGACCGCAGTGGTCCTCGCGGAGGTCGGCCGTCGTGTGGTGCCCGTTCCGGCAGTGGCCACGTTGTCTCTGGGGGTCCTTCCGGTTGTCCACTTCGGGACGTCGGAGCAGCACGATGACCTCCTGAAGGAAGTAGCGGCGGGGCGTGTTCTCAGCGCGGCGCTTAACGAACCCTCTACCGCGATGCCTCGAACGCCACGCACCACCGCTCGTCGGGAGAAGGCCGGGTTCGTGCTCTCTGGACGGAAAACGGGCGTGATGTACGCGGACTCCGCGCATCGCGTTCTGGTTTCCGCCAGTGTTCCGGGCGAAGGCGTCGGCGTGTTTCTGGTCGACCCCACTGCGGACGGCGTCTCGCTCAGGAGGAGCCCGAATTCTGGGATCGGTCGGGAGTGGACGGTCAGGCTCGACGGTGTCCGCATCTCCCAGAGCCAATTGCTGGGCCTTGGCATCGAGCAGCGGATTCTGGACGGCGTGCACGACTTCGCGGTGGCCGGGATCTGCGCTACGGCAGGCGGCGCTCTGGCCGGAGCGCTCGACCTGACCTCGGAACACCTGCGTACGCGCACCCAGTTCGACAAACCACTGGCCACCTTCCAGGCGGTGGCCCAACAGGTCGCGGACGTCTACGTCACGGTCCGCACGCTCAACCTGGCGGCCTGGTCGGCGTGTTGGCGCCTGGCCACCGGCCGGGACGCGACCGAGGATCTGGAGGTCGCGGCGGTGTGGCTGACCAGCGAGGCGCTGCCCGCGGTGCACACCTGTCACCACCTGCACGGCGGTCTGGGACTGGACGTCACCTACCCGATGCACCGGTACTACGCACTGATCAAGGATCTGGCCCGGCTGCTGGGAGGCAGTGCGGACCGGCTGGACCGGCTGGCCCACGACCTCGACCTGGCCCGCAGGGCGAGCTGACCCGGGGAGCCTCATGTTCATCGAACTCACTGCCGCGCAGCGCGCCCTGCAAGCCGAGTTGCGCGAGTACTTCACGCACCTGGTCTCGCCCGAGGAACGGGAAGCGATGCTCGTGGACCGGCACAACGAGGCGCACCGGGCGATCGTGCGGCGCATGGGTCGGGACGGATGGCTCGGCCTCGGCTGGCCGACGGAGTACGGGGGTCGGGGGTTCGGTCCCATCGAGCAGCAGATCTTCGTCAACGAGGCCGGTCGTGCCGACGTTCAGCTGCCGTCGGTCACCTTGGAGACGGTCGGACCGACGTTGCAGGCCCATGGCACGCCCGAGCAGAAGGACTTCTTCCTGCCCAAGATCCTCGCCGGGGAGATTCATTTCGCGATCGGTTACACCGAACCCGAGGCGGGTACGGATCTGGCTTCGCTGCGGACCTCCGCCGTGCGCGACGGCGACCACTACGTCGTCAACGGGCAGAAGACCTTCACCACCGGCGGCCACGACGCCGACTACATCTGGCTGGCGTGCCGGACCGACCCCGAGGCGGCGAAGCACCGGGGAATCTCGATCCTGATCGTGGACACCGCTGACCCCGGGTACTCCTGGACACCCATCATCACCTGCGATGGCGCTCACCACGTGAACGCGACGTTCTACAACGACGTCCGGGTTCCGGCGACCATGCTGGTGGGGGAGGAGAACCGGGGCTGGAAGTTGATCACCACACAGCTCAACCACGAGCGTGTGATGCTCGGCCCGGCCGGCCGGATCGGTGGCATGTATGACCGGGTCTACGCCTGGGCGGCTAGTCGCACCGGTCCGTGGGGGGAGCCGCTGCTCGCGGAGCCCGACGTGCGTCGCGCCCTCGCTGAGGTGCGTACGGTCCTGCGGATCAACGAACTGCTCAACTGGCAGGTGGCCGCCTCGGCGCTCGAAGGCGGACCGGTGGACGTCGCGGACGCCTCGGCGACCAAGGTGTTCTCCAGCGAGCGGATTCAGCGGGCTGGCCGGCTGCTGGAAGAGATCGTCGGTAGGCACGGCGACCCGGGTGAACCCGAGACGGCAGAGCTGCTGCGCTGGCTGGATCTGCAGGCCAAGCGCAACCTCGTCCTCACCTTCGGCGGGGGTGTCAACGAGATCCAGCGTGAACTGATCGCCATAGCCGGCCTTGGCCTGCCCCGCGTGCCACGCTGAGGAAAGGGAGCACGGCAACGAGATGACCAGCCCTAACACGACCAGCCCTAACACGACCAGCCCTAACACGACCGGCCCCGAGACGACCAGTACGGGCTCGACAGCCGAACCTGCCGGCGGCGCTCGGGAGGCCGCGGATGTCGCCGACACGATCCAAGTGGCGGCCCGGCGTATCAAGCAGCGTGGGGAGAGCGCGGCTCGCCTGGCACGCGATCCGGTCAACCTGCCGATGATCCACAACTGGATGGAGGCGTTGGGGGACACCAACCCCGTCTACACCTCGGAGGAGCACTCCGCCACATCTGTCCACAAGGGTCTCGTGGCCCCACCGGCGATGGCTCAGGTGTGGACCATGGGCGGGCTGCACGGCCAGCGCTCCACCGACGATCCGCTGTACGAGATGATGGCGGTGCTGGACGAAGCCGGGTTCCAGTCGGTGGTCGCGACCAACTGTGACCAGACCTACCATCGGTATCTGCGACACGGCGAGCACGTGTCCGTGACGACCAGGCTGGAGGAGGTCGTCGGGCCGAAACGCACCGGCCTGGGCGAGGGATGGTTCGTCACCACCCGCAACACCTGGTACGTCGGTGCTGAGCCGGTCGCGGAGATGATGTTCCGGGTCTTGAAGTTCCGCCCGGACTCGCCGAAGCCATCCGAACCGGCTGGGACGACTGAGAAGTCCGTTTCCGAACCGCCCGCGAGCACGGTGATCCGGCCTGCGATCAGCCAGGACACCGCCTACTTCTGGGAGGGCATGGCTGCCGGTGAGCTGCGGATCCAGCGTTGCGGGCAGTGCGGCCTGCTGCGGCATCCACCCGGACCGATGTGTCCCGAGTGCGGGGCGACCAAGCGGACCTACCTGGTGGCCAGCGGCTATGGCGAGGTCTACAGCTACGTGGTCCACCATCATCCTCCCATTCCCGGTAAGCGACTCCCGCTGGTGGTGGCCCTGGTCGAACTCGACGAAGGAGTGCGGGTGTTGGGGGAGTTGACCGAGATCGACCCGTCGGACGTGTCCATTGGGCTTCCGGTGGAAGTGGCGTTCCTGCGTGTCGACGACGAGCTGGTGCTTCCGGGCTGGCGCCCCCGGGAGAGGGGAGACGCGTGATGACCGTTGAGTTGCCACGGACCCTGCGTCCGTCCGAAGTGGAGACCGGAACCTCGTTGCCCGAACAGCGCATCGAGATCACGCCGACCTTCATCATCAGCACCGCCCTGGCCACGCGGGACTTCCAGGACGTCCACCACGACCGCGATCTCGCCATCGCCAAGGGTTCCCGGGACATCTTCCTCAACATCCTGTCCACCACCGGCATCGTCCAGCGCTACGTCACGGACTGGGCAGGGCCGCAAGCCTTGCTGCGCGGAATCTCGATCAAGCTCGGCGTGCCGTGTTACGCGTACGAGACGCTCAGCCTGTTCGGCCAGGTGCTGGAATGCGCGCACGACGACGAGGAAACGCTCCTTGTGGTCGAAGTGCTCGGACGCAACAGCCTGGGCAACCATGTCACGGCGACCGTGCGGGTCGCGCTAGTTTCGGAGGACCGGTGATGACGAGTCTGTCCCAGGCCGCGATCGTGGGCATCGGCGCGACCGAGTTCTCCAAGGACTCCGGTCGTAGCGAGTTGCAGCTGGCAGCGGAATCGGTGCGAGCCGCACTCGCTGACGCGGGGTTGCGCCCGGAAGACGTGGACGGTCTGGTGACGTTCACGATGGACACCAACACCGAGGTCGCCGTGGCGCGCGAGGTGGGGATCGGTGAGCTGACCTTCTTCAGCCGCGTGCACTACGGCGGTGGCGCGGCATGCGCGACCGTGCAACAGGCCGCGATGGCGATCGCGACCGGTGTCGCCGAGGTCGTCGTGTGCTACCGCGCGTTCAACGAGCGGTCGGGATTCCGGTTCGGCCAGTTCGCGCCGGGAGCGGCCAGCGGCCCGACGTCGTCCAGTGTGGACAACAGCTGGTCGTACCCGATGGGGCTGGGAACGCCGGGCGCCCAGGTGGCGATGTTCGCCCAGCGCTACATGCACGAGTACGGCGCCACGAGTGCGGACTTCGGCCGAGTCGCGGTAGCCGACCGCAAGCATGCCGCGACCAACCCGAATGCCTGGTTCTACCAGCGTCCGATCACGCTCGCCGACCACCAGGCGTCCCGGTGGATCACCGAACCGCTGCACCTGCTGGACTGCTGCCAGGAAAGCGACGGCGGGGTGGCGATTGTGCTCACCAGCGTCGAACGGGCTCGGGACCTGCCGCAGTCACCGGCCGTGGTCGCAGCGGCCGCCCAGGGCAGCGGTTCCGACCAGTTCACCATGACCAGCTACTACCGCGACGACCTCGCCGGCCTGCCGGAGATGGGCCTTGTCGCGCGGCAGCTGTGGCGGCAGGCTGGGATCGGCCCGCAGGACGTGCCGGTCGCGATCCTCTACGACCACTTCACGCCGTTCGTGCTGGTGCAGCTCGAAGAGCTGGGCTTCTGCCCGCGTGGTGAGGCACGCCACTTCATCGCCGACGACGCGATCGAGATCGGCGGGCGGCTGCCGATCAACACCCATGGCGGCCAGCTCGGTGAGGCCTACATTCACGGGATGAACGGCATTGCCGAGGCCGTGCGCCAGGTTCGGGGCACAGCGGTGAACCAGGTCGACGACGCACATCACGTTCTGGTAACCGCGGGTACAGGCGTGCCTACGAGCGGTCTCGTCTTAGCGTCGAACGCCGCGAACTCGCACTAGACATCGGTGATGTCTGTCACAGAATCCGCACGTGACAGCGCGATTACGCGCCGTGATAGGGCGGGGAACATCTAGGTACCGGTCTACGTACTTCTGGCATCCCTGCCGCTGGCCTGAACGACCAGTCTGGTTACTCGCCGTGTCCGACACCCCGAACGTCGGACACCGGTAGCACCCACCCCGAGGGAGCGAAACCAGACGTGTTCGACGAAGCTGATCACCCCGTCCGGCTTGGCGCCGAACTGACCCTTGACCTGGGCTTGGCCGCCGCGTTCACCGCTGGCGGTCTCGCGTTGAAGCTGGTCGCGGCCGGGCTGAGCCCGCTGCGGGAGCAGGAGCCAGCGCCTGGTCAGGGCCAGCCGCTGTCGAAGTGGGACTGCGAGCAGCGGGAGGTCCGCACCGAGGATGGGGTGCGGCTGCACGTCGAGGTGGAGGGCGACCCGGACGCCCCGGTCACCGTGGTGCTGTGCCACGGCTTCGCGCTGAACCAGGACAGCTGGTGGTTCCAACGCGCCGAACTCGGCCGCCACGCACGGGTCGTGTTGTGGGACCAGCGCGGGCACGGCCGCTCGCGGCGCGGGTCCGCGCAGCGGCTGGGGATCGACCAGCTCGGTCGTGACCTGCATGCGGTGCTCGACCAGGTGGTGCCCTCGGGTCCCGTGGTCCTGGTCGGACATTCCATGGGTGGCATGACGGTCATGGCGCTGGCCGAGCAGTACCCCGAACTGTTCGGCGATCGGGTGAAAGGCGTGGCCCTGCTGGCGACGGCGGCCGGGCCGATCAGCGGAGATCTCGGGCTTCCGCCGTATGCGGCCCGTGCGCTGCAATGGGCCGCGCCCGGTGTTCTGGCGGCCATGGGCCGGCAGTTCCTGTTCGACACGAGTCGGGTCGCCAATGAGCTGGCGACGCGGCTGACCCGCCGGTACGCCTTCGCCACCGACGTGCCCGAGGAGCTGGTCGCCTTCCTGGCCGAAATGATCCGATCCACGCCGTTCGAGGTGCTGGCCGGGCTGTTCCCTGACTTTCGGGAGCACAACGCGTCCACCGGGCTGGAGGCGTTGCAGCGGGTCAAGACGCTGGTGATGGTCGGTGACCAGGACCAGATCACGCCCTTGCGGGACGGGTGGGACATCCTGCGCGGGGTGCCCAATGCCGAGCTGGTCATCGCGCCGGAGGCCGGGCACGCACTCATCCTCGAACACCCCGACCTGGTCAACAGCCACCTGACGGACCTGATCACCAGCTTGACCAGCTCGCGTTCCCTGGCCGGTGCCGGTTAGCTGGCAACGTCGGGAAAGCCCAGCTCAAGGGACACCCGGTCGGTGCCGCCATCGACCTGGAGGATGGAACCGGTCATGAAGGAGCTCGCGTCCGAGGCCAGATAGACGGCGGTCGCCGCGATCTCCTGCGGATCGCCGATCCGGCGTAACGCCGTCGCCTGCTCGATCTGCTGCCGGAACTCGTCATGGGTGAGCACCACTTCGAGCGCGGAGGTCGCCACCGCTCCCGGAGCGATCGCGTTGACCCGGATGTTCGGTGCGAGATCGTGTGCCGCCAGCTGCGTGTAGTGGTCGAGTGCGGCTTTCGCGGTGCCGTAGGACAGGTATCCACGGCCCGACACCCGTCCAACCGCGGACGAGATGTTCACTACCGAGGCGCCTGGGCTCTTCAGCAGGTGCGGGACGGCGGCCTGGGTCAACTCGTGGGCAATGCCGACGTTGAACCGGAAAGCCTGCTCGATCTCCGCGGCCGCGGTGCTCATGAAGTCGGTCGGCATCGCACCGCCGACATTGTTCACGACGATGTCGAGGCGACCGAGCCAGTCCACGGCTGTCTTGACGACGTTGGCGGGTGCGTTCGGCTGGGTGAGATCGACCGGCGCCACGACCGCCCGGCGGCCGACCGCGAAGATCTGGTTCGCGACCTCGGTGAGCTGGGACTCGGTGCGGGAGCAGAGCACGACGTCGGCACCGGCCTCGGCCAGCGCGACGGCGGTGGCGGCGCCGATTCCCCGGCCCGCACCGGTCACCACGGCTACCCGGTCGTCGAGATGGAAACGGTCCAGGATCGTCAACGTGTACCTCCGTGATCAACCGTGGCGATGACGTCGGAAAGCACGACGCTATCGTCTCTTTCGACGACCGAGGCGGTCGCCACCAACCGGCCCGCGCCCTCGTCCCACACCCGCGTTCGGATCGTTTCGCCGGGGAACACCACCCCGGTGAACCGGGCGGAGTACGACGACAGGCGATCCACCGCGCCGTCCAGCACCCCATCGACGATCGCCTTGCACACCACGCCGTAGGTGCACAGCCCGTGCAGGATCGGTGCCGGGAAGCCGGCTGCTTCGGCGAAAGCCGGGTCCGCGTGTAACGGGTTGCGGTCGCCGCAGAGCCGGTACAGCAGTGCCTGGTGGGCGGCGGTCAGTCGCTCCAGCACCGCGTCAGGCTGGCGATCCGGGATCTCTGAGTGGTGCGAGGGACCGCGATGTCCCCCGAATCCCCCTTCGCCACGGGCGAAGATGCTGGATCGGGTCGTACACAGTGGAGTGCCGTCCACGTCGCGGGTCTCGGTCTCCTGGAGGATCACGGCCGCCTTGCCCTTGTCGTAGACGTCCGCGATCCGGGTTCGGGCCTGGGCACGACCCTCGACGGGAATCGGGCGGTGCAGGGTGATTTCCTGGCTGCCGTGCAGGACGTTGGCGAGGTCGATCTCGACCCCGGGGAAGGAGACCTCTGGCGGCTCGGTCTGATGAAAACTGGGCGCCACGACGCCGAAAGTGGGAAGGACGTGCAGGTCCTTCTCGTACGCGTAGCGCAGCTCGCGCGGGTCGGTCGGTCGGTCGCCAGCTCCCAGCGCCAGGTGGTAGAGCAGCACGTCCGAGGAGCTCCAGCGGAAGTCCTGCTCTGGCAGGCTAGCGCCGATAGCCTTGTTCGGGTCGATAGGCATGCGATTCCCCAACCGTGGAGTACGTGATCGGTCGTTGATGGCTTACTCGTAGCTGACGCGGACTTCGCTGGTGATGGGTACGGCCTGGCAGGCGAGGACGATGCCTTCGTCCAGGTCCTCCTGCTCCAGGATGTCGTTGTGCAGCATCTTGACCTCGCCCTGATCGACCCGGCACGCGCACGCACTGCACGCGCCCTGCTGGCAGGAGAAGGGCGCGTCCAGGCCGGCGTCGAGCAGCAGGTCCAGCAGCTTCTTCCGCCGTGGCCAAACTAGCCGATGATGCTGGCCGTCGAGCTGGACATCGACGCTGGCGTCCTCTTCCCCGGAGTCGGCCGCCAGCTCGTCGGACTCTCCCGACTCCTCGAAGGGATTCCCGGACAGCGAGCGAAACCGTTCGATGTGGACGCTCTTGCGCGGCACACCGAGTTCGCCCAGCGCCTTGATGGACACGTCCATGAAGGCCGCTGGACCGCAGAGGAATGCTTCGAATCCGGCGAACGGTTCGAGCACTCCGCGCAGTACTGGCTCGCTGGGCAGACCCTGCACGCTTTCCAGCCAGTGGATCACCCGCAGGCGGTCCGGGTGCTGTTCGGCCAACTGGCGCAGCTCGGAGGCGAAGATGACCGAACGTTCGTCGCGGTTGGCGTAGCACAGTACGATTCGCCCCGAACCCTGGCTCAGGGCGGATTTCAGGATCGAAATGACCGGCGTGATCCCGCTGCCACCGGCAAGCAGCAGCAGATCCGCCTCCAGCGATTTCGGGGTGAAAGTCCCCGCGGGAGGCAGCACGTCCAGCTCGCGGCCTTCCCGGATGTTGTCGCACACCCAGTTGGACCCGTAACCGTCCCGGACACGCTTCACGGTGACCTTCAACGCGTCATCGGTGTGCGGCGAGCTCGACAGCGAGTAGCACCGCGCGACCGATCCCGTGCGGTCGCTGGGAACCCGGAGGGTGAGGAACTGCCCGGGTCGGTAGCGGAAGGACCCGGCCGCCTCCGCCGGAACCCGGAACACCAGCGATCGGGCGTCCGGGGTCTCATCGATGACCTCGGACACCACCAGCCGGTGGAAACCGGTGTCGGGCAGCCGGGGCTCGGACATGGTTGAACTCCTCGCGTTCTTCGGGCTGAGCACGGTGCTCCGGGCGGTCACGTCGCGGACGATGGTACGTCGATGAGCCCGTCCCGGACCGCAGCATCAATGCTGCCGCGCAGTTGCGAACACGTGTCGACCAGCGCGGTCGTTTCCCCGGTGGCAGCGCGGGCGGCGAACTCCGAGCAGCTCACCGAGGCATCGGTCGTCCATTGCACGCTGGTGTGCTTGGGACTGTTCTTCTTCACCAGCACGCACGTGCCACACGCCTGACACACCACCGGCCGCAGCCTGCCTTCGAGCTGCTCCCGCCGGTCGGCAGCGGTCAACTCGCGCAGCCGCGCGAGGTCTGCTGGCCGGTCCCGGAAATCCGGTGCCTTCGCCCACGAACTGCTGCCCTCCGGCATCCGTCACGCTCCCTGCTCCGACTTCGCGCGCTGCCGAGCACCTTCGTCCTGGGAGTCGTCCAGTTCGGACTGCCGCCGCGCGAGGTTCTCCGCCACCTCGCGTTCCCAGGCTTCGTTGGCGCGCGTGGTGTCCACTTCGAACTCGAAGCGGCCCACCATTTCCTCGGTGACGTCCTCCACGTCGGTGTAGAACTGCTCGTACCAGCGTCGCAACTGGTAGACCGGGCCGTCTTCCTCGCACAGCAACGGATTGTCGATTCGCGTCTTGTTCTTCCAGATCTCCACGTCCTGCAGGAACCCGACACCCGTGTTCTTGGCGATTTTCGCGGCGAGACCGTCGGCCTGCTCGTCACTGAGGCCCGGAAGCTTCTTGACCAGGACGCCCCATTGCAACACGAAGGAATTCGATGACACCGGGTAGTGGCAGTTGATCAGGATGGTCTCGATCAGCGTGCCCTTGTACTCGTTGTACAGCCAGTCGATCATGTAGGACGGGCCGAAGTACGAGGCCACCGACCGGGCCAGGTTGTCCTTACCGGAATAGGACCCGGAACCGATATCCGGTCGTCCCTTGGTGTTGAGGTACTGGGTAGCGATGTGTCCTTCGAAGACGTTCTTGAAGTACGTCGGAAACGCGAAATGGACGTAGAAGAAGTGGGCCATGTCCACGACGTTGTCCACGATCTCGCGGCAGTGCGAGCCTTCGATGAACACCGTGTCCCAGGTCCAGTTGCTCCATTCGTCGGAGAATGCCTCCTCCAGGCGGGGTATCGTGACCTCCGCTGGTGGTGGATTGCCCTGCGGGTCATTCCACACGAACAGCTGCTTGTTCTCCTCCATGGTGATCCACGACCGGGTACGCGCCCGCATGGGAATCCGCTTGGCGTACGGGATTCCTGTGCAGCGCCCGTTGCCGGACCAGCGCCAGTCGTGGAAGGGGCAGGCGATGGCATCGCCTTTGATCTCGCCCTGGCTGAGGTCGCCGCCCATGTGCCGGCAGTACGCGTCGAGCACGTTGAGCTTGCCGTCGTCGGACTGGAAGACCACGAGCTTGGTGCCGAAAGCCTCCACCGCGTGCGGCTTGCCGTCCTTGAACGTCTTGGCCAGACCGAGGCAATGCCAGCCCCGGGCGAACCTGGTCGGTGGCGTGCCGACGTCGATCGTCCGCACCCCGTCGTGGCCGTTGCCCTGGGTCATCTCTGCGCCTCCACTGCTGTTGGGCCTCAACTCTGCGAGGCGATGTGCTCTGCCGCGAGGTAGCCGAAGGTCATGGCCGGTCCGAGGGTTGCCCCCGGGCCCGCGTAGCTGTTGCCCATGACGGCTGCGCTGACGTTTCCGGCCGCGTACAGGCCGGGGATCACGCCGCCGTCTTCCCTGAGCACGCGCGCATCGGTGTCCGTGCGCAAGCCGCCCTTGGTGCCGAGGTCCCCTGGCACGATCTTGACCGCGTAGAACGGGGCTTGGTCGATCGCGCCGAGGCACGGGTTCGGGCGGTTGCGCGGGTCTCCGTAATACCGGTCGTACGCGCTGCGCCCCCGGTGGAAATCGTCGTCCTCGCCGCCGCGGGCGAAGCCGTTGAACCGGTCTACAGTAGTCACCAGCGTCGGAGCGGGTACGTTGATCCGTTTCGCCAGCTCTTCGATCGTGCTCGCGCGTTGCACGACGCCGGCCTTGAGCCAGCGCCCCGGGAAGGGTTGCCGCGGCCCGAGCCCCGCGAAGACGTAGCGGTTGCGGTAGCGCTGGTCCGCGATCAGCCACGTGGGCATGTTCCGCGCTGGGCCCCCAGCTTCGCCGTACATCGCGTGCACGGCGTCGACATAGGGTGCGGCTTCGTTGACGAACCGCTCGCCGTCGCCGTTGACGAGGATGCAGCCGGGCAGGGTTCGCTCCGCGAGGCAGAACCAGGGGCCGCCGGTCAGCGGGATGGACGGCCCCCACCAGGCGTCGTCCATGAGGTCGACGGCAGCACCCAGGCGCTGACCGGCCGCGATCCCGTCGCCGGTGTTGGCCTTCGCCCCGACGGTCCACTGTGTACCGATCGGTTCACGCTGGTAGCGCTTGCGCATGACCTCGTCGTGTTCGAAGCCCCCGTTGGCGAGAATGACGCCACGCCGGGCGGTGAGCGTGGTCTCCTCGCCGTTGCGCCTGACGATCACCCCCGTCACGCGCTGCTGCGCGTCAGTGACAAGGTCTATCAGCGGGCTGCTCAGCCAGACCGGGACGTCGGCGTCCCGCAGCGCCACGCGCAAGCCGGCCGCGAGAGCCTGACCCCGGGCGAGCAGCCGCTGGCGGCGAAGCCGCGCGGACATCCAGCGCAGCCCGACGCGCAGCGCGCGCAGCTTGCCGCGCGGATGCCGCGCCGTCAGGTTGAGCCACCGGTAGTCGGCTTGCGTGACGACCACGTTCAGCGGGGCCTTGCCGTAGTCCGGTTCGAGTTCGTCGAGCTGATCGCCCAGCACTCGCCCGTCCAGCGGGGCTGGTTCGATCGAGCGTCCGCTGGCCTTGCCACCAGGTGCTTCCGGGTAGTAGTCGGAGTAGTCGGTCACCCAGTGCATCCGCAGTGGGGTGCGCGGCAGGACGAACGAGAGCATCTTCGGTCCGTTGTCGAGGAACGCACGCTGGCGCTCGGCGCTCACCGCGTCACCGACGACGTGTGCCAGGTACTCGCTCGCCGCCTGCGCGGTGTCGGTGATGCCGGCCTCGGTGAGCACATGGTTGTTCGGTATCCACAGACCGCCCCCGGAGCGCGCGGTCGAGCCGCCGAAGTTGTCGGCCTTCTCGACCACGACGGTGCGCAGGCCGTGGTGCGCGGCGGTCAGCGCGGCCGTCATCCCGGCGGCTCCGCTGCCCACCACAACGACGTCGAACTCGGTCATGGCACCTCCATCGCGAGATACTGAAACATGTTATAGATTGGTTGAGGCTCTCGCCATGGTGGGCCACTTATTCGTGCAATATGACGGACGTGACACAGAAGAGAACCTGTTCCAACCACAGGGGGTTCCGGTGGCGGACGAGCGGAGCGCGGACATGGTCGTCGCGGGATTCGGGATCGCTGGCGCGTGCGCCGCGAGCGAGGCCGCCCGCGCGGGGGCAGAGGTCACCGTGGTGGACCGGTTCGACGGAGGTGGCCGGAGCCGGATCTCGGGGGGTGTGGTTTCCGCCGGTGGTGGTACTCCCCAGCAGCGGGCCGCCGGCGTGTTCGACTCGCCCGAACAGGTGTATTCCTACCTCCAGATGGAGGTCGCGGACGCCGTTTCCCCTACCACCGTGCGCCGCTTCTGTGACGGCAGCACGAAAGCTGATCGGGTGGCTGGAGGAGCAGGGCGTCCCGTTCGAGGGAAGGCTGTGCCCCTACAAGATGTCCTATCCGAGCAACCGGCACTACCTGTACTACTCCGGCAGCGAAGCGGCCGGCGGGTTCCGCGACGCGCGATTCCCGCTCCATGCGGCCATCGGACCAAAGGACGCGGGACGTCGGGCAAGGTGCTCTTCGACGCGCTCGCGCGGGCCGCGCGAGCGCACGGTGTTCGCGTCGTCACGCAACATGGAAGCTCCGTACTACCTGCTGGACCTTTCCATCCGAGCAAGCGCTTGGTATCCATGTCCCATGCTGACCCTGGGCGGGCTGACCGTCGACGAGGAGACCGGCGAAGTGCTGAGCGCCAGCGGGACACCGGTGGGTGGCCTGTACGCGGCCGGCCGCTCGGCGGTCGGGCTGTGCTCGAACTCCTACGTCAGCGGGCTTTCGCTCGCTGACTGCGACTTTTCCGGCCGCCGGGCGGGCCAGCACCTCGCCAGGGTGACCACGAACGGGAGGTCCCGTGCTCACGACTGATCAACGGACCGCGTTGGCGGAGCGTCTCTGGCTCGCCGAACGCGACTGTGCGCCCATCGCGCCGCTGGTCGCGTCTCATGCGGATCTGGACGTGGTGGACGCGTACGAGATCCAGCTCATCAACATCCGACGCAGGTGGGATCGCTCGCCGGTCGTGGGCCACAAGGTCGGCCTGTCCTCGCAGGTCATGCAGCGGATGATGGGCGTGGACGAGCCGGACTACGGGCATCTGCTGGCCGATATGCGGCTGTACGAACACGAACCGGTGGACGCGACGCGGTACTGCTTCCCGCGAGTGGAAGTGGAAGTCGGTTTCCTGCTCTCCGCTGACCTCCCGGGCCAGGGCTGCACCGAGGAAGACGTGCTGGCCGGCACCGAAGCTCTGGTGCCCGCGATCGAGTTGATCGACAGCCGCATCGTGGACTGGAAGATCAGCTTACCGGACACGATCGCGGACAACGCGTCCTCGGCGGGCTTCGTGCTCGGTGACGCCCGGATCTCCCCGGAAGACGTCGACATCCGGCGTATCGACGCGACGCTGTGGCGCGACGGCGAGCAGGTCGAAGCCGGCCGATCCGATGCTGTGCTGGGTGACCCGACCACGGCGGTGGCGTGGCTGGCGCGCAAGGTCGCCGGGTTCGGCGTCCGGCTGCGCGCGGGCAACGTCGTGCTCCCGGGTTCGTGCACCCGGGCCGTGGATGTCGCACCGGGACAGCGCTTCCACGCTGAGTTCGGGGCGGACGGCGCCGAGCTCGGTTCGGTGGTCATTTCGTTCAAGGAGGGCGACAGGTGAACGCGGGAAAGGCGACTGCGGCGATCGTCGGGTCCGGCAACATCGGCACCGACCTGCTCTACAAGCTTGCTCGATCGAAGGCGATCGAGCCCACGTGCATGATCGGAGTCGACCCGGCCAGCGAGGGGCTGCGCCGCGCGGCTGACATCGGCGTGGCGACCAGCGCTGCCGGTGTGGACTGGCTGCTCGACCAGGGCGAACGTCCTGACCTGGTCTTCGAGGCGACCTCGGCCTCGGTGCACCGGGCCAACGCCGACCGGTACGCCGAGGCCGGTATCCGGGCGATCGACCTGACGCCGGCGGCGGTCGGCCCCTACGTCGTTCCTCCGGTCAACCTCGGCGAGCACCTGGAGGCGCCGAACGTCAACCTGATCACCTGCGGCGGGCAGGCCACCATTCCCATGGTGCACGCGGTCTCGCGCGTGGTGCCGGTCAGCTACGCCGAGATCGTGGCCTCGGTCGCGTCGGTCTCCGCCGGTCCGGGGACGCGGGCGAACATCGACGAGTTCACCAGGACGACGAGCAAGGGCATTGAGGTGATCGGGGGCGCGCAGCGCGGCAAGGCGATCATCATCCTGAATCCCGCCGATCCGCCGATGATCATGCGTGACACCATCTTCTGCGCGATCCCGGCCGATGCCGACACCGGCGCCATCAGCGAGTCCATCACGAAGATGGCGGCGGACATCGCCAGCTACGTCCCCGGCTACCGGCTGCTGGCCGAGCCGCAGTTCGACCAGCCCACGGCCACCAGTGGTGGGCTCGCCCGTGTGGCGATCTTCGTCGAGGTCGAGGGAGCGGGCGATTTCCTCCCGCCCTATTCGGGCAATCTCGACATCATGACCGCGGCGGCGGTCAAGGTGGGCGAGGAACTGGTGCAGTCGCTGACGACCACCCGCGTGCAGGAGGTAGGAAGACCGTGAGTCAGACGCAACGCAACACACTCCCACGGACCTATTCGGACAGCCTCGACCTCCGCATCACCGACACCTCACTGCGCGACGGCTCGCACCACAAGCGTCACCAGTTCACCGCTGACGAAGTGCGGTCGATCGTGTCCGCTCTGGATGGCGCGGGCATTCCGATCATCGAGGTAGCCCACGGCGACGGGCTTGGTGGGTCGTCCTTCAACTACGGGTTCTCCAAGACCCCGGAGCAGGAACTGATCACGCTCGCCGCGAATACCGCCCGGCAAGCGAAGATCGCCGTACTGATGCTGCCCGGTGTCGGTCTCAAGGACGACATCGCCATCGCCCAGGACAACGGCGCTTCGCTGTGCCGGATCGCCACCCACTGCACCGAGGCCGACGTCTCCGTGCAGCATTTCGGGCTGGCCCGGGAGCGGGGGCTGGAAACCGTCGGATTCCTGATGATGGCGCACTCGCAGCCCCCGGAAGTGCTCGCCAAACAGGCCAGGATCATGGTCGACGCGGGGTGCCAATGCGTCTACGTGGTGGATTCGGCCGGCGCCCTGGTACTGGAACAGGTGGCGGATCGGGTTTCCGCGATCGTTGCCGAGATCGGTGGTGCGGCGCAGGTCGGTTTCCACGGGCACGAGAATCTCGGCGTAGGCGTCGCGAACTCCGTTGCCGCCGCGCGGGCTGGCGCGGTGCAGATCGACGGGAGTGCACGCCGGTTCGGTGCGGGGGCCGGGAACACACCTCTGGAGGCATTCGTCGGCGTGTGCGACAAGCTGGGCATCCATACCGGTGTGGATTTCTTCAAGCTCGCCGACGCGGCCGAGGACGTCGTCCGGCCGGCGATGCCGGGCGAGTGCCTGCTGGACCGGTCCGCGCTGATGATGGGTTACGCCGGGGTGTATTCGAGCTTCCTCAAGCACGCGACGCAGCAGGCCGAGCGCTACGGCGTCTCGGCGGCACAACTGCTGGTGCGCGCGGGTGAGCGCAAGCTCGTCGGCGGGCAGGAGGATCAGCTCATCGACGTCGCCCTGGAGTTGCGGAAGGAAGCGTCCGCGTAGTCGCCTGGAGCCGTCGACAGGAATGAGAACATGTTCTAGTCTTGTTTTCATGGCGGCGGCCTGCGTGGATCGCGGTGCTGAGACAACAGGTTGCATCATCCAGAGGGACGGGAGTAGCCGATGACGGACGGCCATCAGGTGATCGAGGGAGTGCGGGAGCTACTCCCGGTCCTGCGCGAACGTGCGCAGAAAGCCGAGGATGCCCGCAGGATCCCCGACGAATCGATCGCTGAACTGCAGGAAGTGGGATTCTTCCGGCTGCTGCAACCGGAGCGCTACGGCGGGTACGAGGCTGACCCGGTGACCTTCTACACCGCCGTCAAGCTCATCGCCAGCGCGTGCGGCTCGACCGGTTGGGTCGCGTCGATCATCGGCGTCCACCCGTGGCACCTGGCCCTGTTCGACCAGCGGGCCCAGGACGAGGTCTGGGCCGAGGACCCCGACACGAGGGTTTCCTCGTCCTACGCCCCCATGGGCAAGGCCAGCATCACCGACGGTGGCTACCGCCTGACGGGGCGTTGGAGCTTCTCCTCCGGCTGCGACCACGCGACGTGGGTGTTCGTCGGCGGTCCCGTCATGAACGACGAAGGCAAGCCGGTCGACTTCTGCACCTACCTGCTCCCGCTCGGCGACTACCGCATCGACGACGTGTGGGACACCGTGGGGCTGCGGGGCAGCGGCAGCAACGACATTGTCGTGGAGGACGTGTTCGTGCCCCAGCACCGGGCATTGAGCTTCATGGACATGTCGAAGACGCAGTGTCCCGGACATGAGGTGAACACGTCGCACTTGTACAAGCTGCCATGGGGCACGGTGCACCCCTCAACGATCACCGCGCCGATCATCGGCATGGCACAGGGTGCCTACGACGCTCACGTGGAACATCAGGGCAAGCGCGTCCGCGCGGCCTACGCGGGCGAGAAGTCCAAGGAGGACCCGTTCGCGAAGGTACGGATCGCGGAGGCGGCCAGCGAGATCGACGCGGCCTGGCTGCAGTTGACGCACAATCTCACCGAGGAGTTGGAGCTGCTCAAGGCGGGCCAGGAGATCCCGATGTCCCTGCGGCTGCGGGCGCGACGCGACCAGGTACGCGGCACCAGCAGGGCGATCAGTGCGATCGACCGGCTGTTCGAGAACTCCGGTGGGCGGGCGCTGTGGTCCGGCACGCCGATCCAGCGGTTCTGGCGTGATGCGCACGCCGGGCGGGTACACGCCGCCAACGATCCCGAACGGGCGTACACCATGTTCGGCACGGGCGAGTTCGGCCTGCCGGTCAAGGACTCGATGGTCTGAGGGGAAGGGATTCGCCCGCTATGTCAACCGACCCTCGAGTCGACTTCGAGTCGACCAGCCGGACGAAGCAGCTTCCCTCCGGGCTGCACCTGCACTACCACGAGACCGGGCCGGAAGACGCCCCGACGGTGGTGATGCTGCACGGCGGTGGTCCGGGCGCCTCGGCCTGGAGCAACTTCAGCCGGAACATCGGGGTTTTCGCTCAGGAATTCCGGGTGGTCGCCGTGGATCAGCCGGGATTCGGGCGCTCCGCCAAGCCCACCGAACACGGCCAGTACTTCACGCACAGCGCCAGCGCGCTCAACGAGCTGTTCGACGCGTTGGCCATCGATCGCGCGCACCTGATCGGAAACTCGTTGGGTGGCGGAACCGCTGTGCGTTTCGCGCTCAACCACCCGGATCGTGCCGGTCGCCTGGTGCTGATGGGACCGGGTGGGCTGAGCCTGAACGTGTTCTCACCCGATCCCACCGAAGGGGTCAAGCGGCTGGGCATGTTCGGCGCTCCACCCGGGCCCAGTCGGGAAAAGCTCGCGGACTTCCTGCGTACCATGGTCTACGACCAGTCGCTTATCACGGACGAGCTGATCGACCAGCGCTACGCTGCGGCGAGCACCCCGGAGTCGCTGGCGGCGATGAAAGCCATGGGGGCGTCGTTCGCGCACCCGGACACGTTCGAAGAAGGGCTGCTCTGGCGGGAGGCGTACCGGCTGCGGCAGCGCGTGCTGCTGATCTGGGGACGTGAGGACCGGGTCAACCCGCTGGACGGTGCACTCGCCGCGCTGAAGCTCATTCCCCGCGCGCAACTGCACGTCTTCGGTCGCTGCGGTCACTGGGCTCAGCTCGAACGCTTCGCCGAGTTCAACCGGATCACCCGGGATTTCCTGCTGGATTGAGGGGAGCGTGGCCACGATGGGTATTCGCTCGTTGGGTTACCTGCGGATCGAAGCCACCGACATGGACGCATGGCGCGAGTACGGGCTGAAAGTCCTTGGCATGGTGGAGGGCAAGGGAAGCGACCCGGACGCGCTGTATCTGCGGATGGACGAGTTCCCCTATCGACTAGTGGTCGTCCCCGGGGAGCGGGACCGGTTGGCCCAGGCTGGTTGGGAGGTCGCCAACGCGGGTGAGTTGGACGAAGTCCGGCAGCGCCTGGAGAAAGCCGGTGTCGCCTACAAGGAGGGAAGTGCCGACGATCTCGCCGAGCGGCGAGTCAATGGCCTGATCCAGTTCGAGGACCCTTCCGGCAACACCCTGGAGGTCTTTCACGGGATCGCTTTGCAGCATCGCCGGGTCGTCAGCCCGTACGGCCACCGGTTCGTCACCGGCGAGCAGGGACTTGGCCACGTCGTTCTGTCCACAACGGACGACGAGGCGGCATTGCGGTTCTACCGGGACGTGCTCGGATTCCGGTTGCGCGACTCGATGCGGCTGGCACCCGAACTCGTCGGCCGCCCGAAGGACGGTCCGCCGGCCTGGCTGCGGTTCTTCGGGTGCAACCCGCGTCACCACAGCCTGGCGTTCCTGCCGATGCCGACACCGAGCGGGATCGTGCATCTGATGGTCGAGGTGGAAAGCACCGACGACGTCGGCCTGACCCTGGACCGCGCACAGCGCCGGAAAGTCCCGATGTCCGCGACCCTCGGCCGGCACGTCAACGACCTGATGCTGTCGTTCTACATGCGCACGCCCGGCGGCTTCGACGTCGAGTTCGGGTGCGAGGGCAGGCAGGTCGACGACGCGGAGTGGATCGCCCGGGAGAGCACGGCCGTGAGCCTGTGGGGCCATGACTTCAGCGTCGGTGCGCGGGAGCAGTAGAGAGAGGTGGTGCGGCGGTATGTCGGGGCAGCACGGCGCAGCGGTTGAGCCCGCGCCGACCGGTCTGGATTCCAAGCGGTTCCGCCAGGTACTGGGAAGGTTCTGCACCGGGGTGGCGGTGGTCACCGCGATCAACCCGGACCCGACCGACGGTCGGCACGCCGGCGAACCAGTCGGCTTCGCGTGCCAGTCCTTCGCGGCGCTGTCCCTGGAGCCGCCGTTGGTGCTGTTCTGCCCAAGTCGGACCTCGCGCACCTGGCCGATCATCGAGCGGGCCGGCAGCTTCTGCGTCAACGTCCTAGCGGACTCGCAGCGCGAGATCAGCACGGTCTTCGGTAAGAGCGGTGCGGAGAAGTTCGCCAATCTGAACTGGAGCCCGGCGCCTTCCGGCGCGCCGAGGCTCGGTGGTGTGCTGGCCTGGATCGACTGCTCGGTGGACGACGTGCACGAAGCCGGCGACCATTACGTCGTGATCGGCCGCGTCCATTCCCTCGGTGAACACGGCGACTTGGGGGAACACAGCGACTTGGGGGAACAGGGCGACTTGGGGGAACAGGGCGACCTCGGGGAACACGGCGATGGAGGACCCCTGCTGTTCTACCGCGGCGCGTACGCCGAGATCAGCGCTGGATTGGGCTCCCCGCCGGTGGTGGACGACGCGCTCGATGCCTTCTTGACCTGGTCCCACTCCGACGATTGGGTATGAGAGATGGCTCGTCGCGCTCGGCGCCGGCTGGTTGCGCTCGCCGAGTGGTTGTTGCCAGGTCGAGTGGTTGCTGCCAGAAGGCACGCGTGCCCTAACGAACCAACTCGGACTCGCCCCAGGCAGGCACGGTCATGTCGTCGACCACGCCCTCATTCCCGCGCGAGCACGCGCTTGAGGATCTTGCCGCTCGGATTGCGCGGCAGGTCATCACGAAACTCCACATGCCGAGGCACCTTGTAGTTCGCGAGCCGTTCGCGGCAGAACGCGACAATGTCCTCTTCGGACAGAGCATGCCCTGACGTGGTGACGATGAAAGCCTTTCCGACTTCGCCGAGCCTGCCGTCGGGAACGCCGAGCACCGCGCATTCGGCCACGCCCTCCAGCCGGGCCAGGGCCTGCTCGACCTCGGCCGGGTACACGTTGAAGCCGCCGCAGATGTACATGTCCTTGAGCCGGTCGGTGATCGTGAGATAACCGCGCTCGTCGACCCGGCCCAGATCGCCCGTGTGCAGCCAGCCTTCGGAGTCCAGCGCGAACCTGGTCGCGGCAGGATCGTCGAGGTAACCGAGCATGGTGTTGCCACCACGCAAGAGCACTTCACCGACCTCGCCAGGCGGCAGGCTGCGACCATCGTTGTCCGCGATGCGGAGTTCGAAGCCGGCGGTAGGGCGCCCGCACGTGGTCGCCACCGTCGTCGGATCGTCGTCCGCCCGGCACATCGTGGCCACCACGGCCTCGGTCAGGCCGTAGGCGGTCAGGACAGTGGAGAACGTCAGCTCCCGCTGCATCTGCTCCACCAGGACAACGGGAACGGTCGCTGCTCCGGTCACCGCGAGCCGCAGGCTGGAAAGGTCGTGGTCGGCCCGGCGCGGATGATCCAGCATCGTGCGGTAGATCGTCGGGGGACCCGGCAGGACCGTGATCCGTTCCCGCTCGACGAGGTCCATGACCTGCTCGACGTCGAACGTCGCGAGCGGCACGAGGGTGGCGCCGCGCAGCAGGCACGCGAGAATTCCCGCTTTGTAGCCGAAACTGTGGAAGAACGGGTTGATCACCAGGTAACGGTCCGATCCGTCCAGCCGGCCGTGTTCGGCCCACGCCGCGGCTACGGCCAGCGACTGGCGGTGGGCGCTGAGAGCGCCCTTGCTCTGTCCTGTCGTGCCCGAGGTGAACAGGATGTCGCTGATGTCGTCAGGCCGGACGGCCGATGCCCGCGCGTCGACCTCGTCGCTGGGGCGCTGCTCGAGGTCAGGCCAGTCCAGCACACCCGCTTCGGGCGCGGCAGCGGCTGGTTCCACCGGCACCCGCAGCACGGTCCGCAGCCTGGGCGCGGCCGGCACCGGGCCGGCGGCGCCTGGCTCTTCGGGGCTGGCAGCCCGCAGCTCGTCCAGCCGGTCCCGGCCGAGGAAGCTTCCGGCCACAACGAGTGCGCGTGCGTCGCTACGTCGCAGCACGTCCAGCGTTTCGGGTGCGGTGAACCGGGTATTCACCGGAACGAGCGTCGCGCCGATGTGCAGGGCCGCGAGAGCGGCGATCACCCAGTGGTGGGTGTTGGGGGCGTTGATGGCGATCCGGTCGCCGGGGTGGAGTCCCTCGCTGAGGAAGACGTCGGCGAGTGCTCGCACGTGATCGTGCAGCTCGCCGTAGGTCAACCGCATCCGCGAACCGGAGGAGTAGTCGACCAGCGCCTCGGACTCGCGGAAGCGATCGGCCGCGCGTGCGAGGGCGGCTGGGACGGTGTCGGGTTCGGGTGACATGCCGGAACCTCCGCCAGAGGCGAGCGCTTACAGGCGCTCGATGATGGTCGCTGTGGATTGCGCCCCGCCGGCGCACATGCTGATCAGCGCGGTTGAGCCGTCGCGCCGTTCCAGTTCGTGCAACGCGCTGGTCAGCAGGCGCGCTCCGGTGCTGCCGACCGGGTGACCGAGGGCGATGGCACCGCCGTTGGCGTTGACCAGGTCCATGTCCGGTTCGTGGACGCTGGCCCACGACAGCACCACGGACGCGAAGGCTTCATTGATCTCGAACAGGTCAAGGTCGCCGATCTTCATGCCGCTGCGTTCCAGGACCTGCGCGGTCGACTGCACCGGGCCGTCGAGGTGGTAGTACGTCTCCGCACCGATCAGGCACTGCGAGACGATCCGCGCTCGGGGCCGTAACCCGAGTTCGGCGGCGTGGTCGGAGTCCATCAGCAGCAGCGCCGCCGCTCCATCGGAGATCTGTGACGACGTGCCGGCCGTGTGCAGCCCGCCATCGAGGACGGGCTTGAGCTTGCCGAGCGCATCGATGCTGGTTTCCCGCAGCCCTTGGTCCCGCTCAACCACGTGGGTCTGGGCGGTGGGCTGGCGCTCGTCGTCGAGCCCGGGTGCGGTCACCGGCACGATCTCGCGCTCGAACCGGCGCTCCTGCCAGGCCCGCTGGGCGCGGACCTGCGAGCGGAGCCCGAACTCGTCGATGTCCGCCCTGCTCAGCCCGCGCCGGCCGGCGATCCGGTCCGCGGCCGCGTACTGGTTCGGCAGGTCGATGTCCCAGGAGTCTGGGCGTGGTAGGCCAACATCGACGCCGAGGTTGCTGCGGAGCGGGACTCGACTCATCCCCTCGACCCCGCAGGCGATGCCGGCCTTGATCGCGCCTGCGGCGATGAGCCCGGCGATGAGGTGGGCGGACTGCTGCGCGGACGAGCACTGCGCGTCCACTGTCGTGCAGCCGACCCGTTGTGGCAGGCCAGCATGCAGCCAGGCCGTCCGGGTGACGTTGTTCGACTGCTCGCCGGCCTGCGTTACGCAGCCGCCGATGACCTGGTCGATGGTCTCCGGCGCCAGGCCGGAACGCTCGACGAGCCCACGCAGGGCGGCTCCCAGGATCTCGGCGGCGTGCAGGCCGGACAGCCAACCGTTGCGCTTGCCGATCGGTGTGCGCGCTGCTTCGACGATGACCGGACTGCCCACGTCCCCTGCCCTCCTTGCCGGTTGCCCTCGACGCAGAAACTAGAACATGTTCACGATGTTCGGCAAGCGATCTGGGCTATCTTGGGAATAGCTCGGTTACAGGGGTTCACTTGGGCGATGACATGTGGTTCTATTCACATAGAACGCGTTTCACTTGGTGTCGTGTGACGTGTCGCGTACGCCAGAGTGCAGGAGGTAGCCGTGGGCGAACCGCGCATCCCGGAAGGCTTCGACTTCACCGATCCCGACCTGCTCGCCGAGCGCCTGCCGCTGGAGGAGTTCGCCGAACTCCGGCGCACCGCGCCGGTGTGGTGGAACCATCAACCGTGGCGGCGCGGGGGCTTCGACGACGAGGGGTACTGGGTGGTCAGCAAGCACGCTGACGTCAAGGAGGTCTCCCGGCGTTCGGACATCTACTCGAACTGGCAGAACACCGCCATCATCCAGTTCAACGAGGACATGACGCGGGAGCAGATCGAGCTGCAGCGACTCATGATGGTCAACATGGACCCGCCGGAACACACCAAGCTGCGTGGCATCGTGTCTCGCGGGTTCACACCCCGCGCGATCAACAGTCTGCAGGAGGCGCTGGAAGCCCGCGCCGAGCGCATCGCCGTGGAGGCCGCCGCCCGCGGCAGTGGAAACTTCGTCACCGACGTCGCCTGCGAACTGCCGCTGCAGGCGATCGCCGAGCTGCTCGGTATCCCGCAGGAGGACCGGGGCCGCATCTTCGAGTGGTCGAACCAGATGATCAGCTACGACGACCCGGAGAACGACGTCGACCCCGAATCGGCGGCCACGGAGATCCTCGGGTACTTCATGAACATGGCCGAACAGCGACGCGGCTGCCCGATGGACGACATCGTCACCAAGCTCGTCCAGGCCGATGTGGACGGTCACGCGCTGTCGTCGGACGAGTTCGGGTTCTTCGTGCTGCTGCTGGCCGTGGCCGGCAACGAGACCACGCGGAACGCGATCACGCACGGTATGCGGGCGTTCCTGGAGAACCCCGACCAGTGGGAGCTGTTCAAGGCCGAACGCCCGTCCACCGCGGCGGACGAGATCGTCCGGTGGGCCACCCCGGTCATCGTCTTCCAGCGGACCGCGCTGGAAGATGTGGAACTGGGCGGTGCGAGCATCAAAGCCGGTCAGCGGGTCGGGCTCTTCTACAGCTCGGCGAACTTCGACGAGGAAGTCTTCGACCACCCGGCGCGTTTCGACATCACGCGGGACCCGAACCCGCACCTTGGATTCGGTGGTACCGGCGCGCACTACTGCCTCGGCGCCAACCTGGCCCGCATGGAGATCGATCTGATCTTCAAGGCGATCGCCGATCACATGCCCAACATCAAGAAGGCTGGCGAGCCGCGGCGGCTGCGATCTGGATGGCTCAACGGCATCAAGGAATTCCAGGTGCAGTACAGCTGAAGAACCTCTGGTCGAGTCGGGGGCAGGGGGCAGAACATTCAGTTCTGCCCCCTGCGGCCGCTGCTATTGATCTCGCATGAGTTAGCCAGTGCAATGGGGTTGGAAACTCGGATTGGCTGGTGCGTTCCGTTGCGCCAGCGCATTCAGCACCCACTGTGCGACCACCGGGTCGTTCGGGCTCTGATCATGCTCGATGGTGTCCGTGGGGCACTTGTCCTGCAAAGTGATGTTGGCGACCTGCTGGGCCGGGCCGGACAGGAAAGCACTGGTGTAAGGGGTGACGACTTCGTCGTATTTCGTGCTCACCACCGTGTAATACGGCCCAGGAAGGATGTCGCCGCCCGCATTCAATTTCTGCAGGAAGGACGATCCGGCTATCTGCTCGGTGCACGCGGGGCAGTCGGCGTAGCCGGCCGGCTGTGCGAGCGGAGTCGTCGTACCGTGGTTGGACGGAACGATTCCGATCAGATCCTGGACCTTGGCCGCGCCGCCCAGGAACTTCAGGTAGTAACGGGGCATCATGCCGCCCTGGCTGTGCCCGACGAGATCGACTTTCGCGGCACCGGTGGCGCCACGAACCGCGTCCACGAAGTTGGCGAGCTGCTGCGCGGAGTCCTCGATCGGGCCGGTTGCGTCGTTGCCGTAGTTGAGCGCGAATACGCAGTATCCGGCATTCGCCAGCTGGGGTGACAGAATTGACCAGTTTTTGGCCATATTCTCGAACGTTCCGTGCACCAATACGACCGGGTTGGGATGCTGCGGGCTGGGTTTGCAAGACCAGTTGTTCGCCCCGGGTGGGGATACATCGACCGTGTCTGCCATAGCCGGGGATGCTCCGAGTACCGTCGCCGTGGCGATGGTGAGGAGAGTGGCAAGGACACGCAGGCGCATTCCAGTCCTCTCGGTGATCACGCATGCGTCCATCGGCAACCCGGGGGTTGCCGATGGCGAGTACGAGATCTGTTCGGGGAATCGGGTGGACGGATTGTGCGTGCGCTTTTCGGGCGTGTCAAGCATGACGTACTTGAGAGTGCGGTGAAATGACAATGAGCGCTGGATCAGTAGCGCTGCGTCAATGTTGATATTTCTCGCCCGACGAGCAGTATCAACAATGCTCCGCAGCGTACGACTCGGCGATTGCCGGTTCACGAGTCAGCTGGGAGCGTCTCGCGCACTACAACCACATCAGCGAGAGGCGGCCTGGCGCAACGTCGCCATCGCGCGGTCGAACTCCCAGAACGCTCGCATGGAGCGGATCAGCCCGCCGTCGCCGACCCGATAGACGAAGACGCCTTCGGCGTCCATCACCGTGCCGTCCGGCAGGAAAGTCCTGATGGTTCCGGTGTTCGCGACCTCGTCGCCGGCGGCGAAGGAGTCGTTGATGTGGAACTCGATCCGCGCTGTCTGCGCGATCGCGAGATCCCAGAACGCTGCGATGCCGTCCCGGCCGTGGTGACCGTTCCCCTCGGGGTCGAAGATCGACGGGCCGACCGGATCTTCCACGACGGCGTCGGAGGCGAACAGCGCCACCCACTCGTCCTTCGCGCCGCGCGTCACCGCGCTCATCGAGGCCAGCGCGGCCGTCCGGGCGGGATGCTCGACCCGGGTCGCGGTCCAGAAGATTCCGGCGTCCACGGTGCCTCCGTGCTGTTCAAGGATGCTGGGTTATACGGGTAGCTTGCTGACGACTTCTTCGGCGAAACGTTCCAGGCAGTCCTTCTTCGTGCGCAGGTCGGCGTCGAAGCCGTGTCCGTACAACAGCCAGGGCACCGTGATCGCGTCGGTGACACCGATCTCCCCCTGCGCGCGGTAGCCATCGAGACCGAAACGGTCGACGCACACGGCCTGGATCTCGAACGGCTCGTCGGCACGCCCGTAGCCTGCCCGCAGCTCGGTCAGGCGGTCGATGGTCTCGCGGAGTTCGTCGAACGGCATCATCGCCGATGCCCAGCCGTCACCGACCCGCGCCGCCCGGTCGAGCGCCGGCCGGCTGTGCCCGCCGACGTAGATCGGCACGGGGCGTGCGGGGGCCGGACTCATCTGGAGACGGTCGAAGTCAAAGTACTGACCGTGGTACTCAACCATGCCGCCGGCGAGGATCAGGCGCAGCACCTCGATCGCCTCGTCGACGCGGGGCCCGCGTTTCGCGTACGGCGCGCCGCACCATTCGAACTCCTCCGGCGCCCAACCGAGCCCAATGCCGAGGCCGAAACGATCCCCGGTCAGGTTCGCGACGGACCCGAGCTGGCGCGCGAGCAGCACGGGGTTGCGTGGCCCGAGTTTGAGCACGGAGGTGTAGAACCTGATCCGCTCGGTCGCGGCACCCATCGCAGCCGCTGCCACCAGCGGGTCCGCCCACGGCGTGTGCTCATCCCACATCCGCTTGCCATCGGGGGTGTAGGGGTAGTCCGTCGAGGTCCGCTCCGAGAAGAACAGCGAATCCGGGAGCGCGATCGACGAGAAGCCGCACGCCTCGGCCGCGCGGGCGAGTTCGACGAGCTGGTCCAGCGGAGTCATCGCCAGCGACACGGTGAATTTCATCGCGCCTCCCCGGGCTTCGACGAACCGACGACCCACATCGAGAAGTACTGCGACCCGCCGCCGTAAGCGTGCCCGACGGCCGTGCGGGCGCCGTCCACCTGGTGTTCCCCGGCCCGCTCCATCACCTGCATCGACGCCTCGGCGAACCGCAACAGGCCCGAGGCTCCGATCGGGTTCGACGACAACACCCCGCCCGAGGGGTTGACCGGGAGCCGACCGCCGATCTCGGTGTCCCCGGATTCGGTGAGCTTCCAGCCCTCGCCCTCCGCTGTGAATCCCAGGTTCTCCAACCACATCGGCTCAAACCAGGAGAACGGGACATAAAGCTCGGCGATGTCTATTTCGGACAGCGGATCGGTGATGCCCGCCTCCTTCCACAACGCGCGGGCCGCGTCCCGGCCGGCTCGCGGGTTGACCTGGTCCCGCCCGGCGAACGTGGTCGGCTCGGTGCGCATGGCCGTGCCGTGAATCCAGGCGACGCTGCCGGGAGCGGCCTCGGCGACCTGCTCGTCGCCCAGCACGACGGCGCAGGCGCCGTCCGAGGAAGGGCACGTCTCGTCATAGCGGATCGGGTCCCACAACATCTGCGACGACAGCACGGAATCCAGCGTGATGTCGGACTGCCGCAGGTGCGCGTGCGCGTTCTTGGCGCCGTTGCGCCGATCCTTGACCGCCACCATTGCCCCGATGTGCTCGGGCGCGCCGGAGCGTCGAAGGTAGGAGCGGACGTGCGGCGCGAAGTAGCCGCCCGCGCCGGCACCCACCGGCATGGTGAACGGTGGCAGGATCGACAGCGCCCACATCGCGTTGGACTCGGACTGCTTCTCGAACGCCACAGCCAGTACGCGCCGGTGCTGGCCACCGTGCACCAGGCTGGCCGCCACGTTGCCGGTCGAACCGCCGACCGAACCGGCGGTGTGGACCCGCAGCAGCGGTTTCCCGGTGGCCCCCAACGCATCCGCGAGGGCAAGCTCCGGCATCATCACGCCTTCGAACAGGTCCGGTGCCTTGCCCAGCACTACCGCGTCGATATCCGGCCAGTCCACCCCGGCATCGGCCATCGCGCGATCGATCGCCTCGCGGCACAGACCCGCGATCGAGACGTCGGTGCGCCGGGTGGCGTGGTCGGTCTGCCCGGTTCCCAGGACGGCCGCCAACCGCTTGCCCATCAGTTCCTTCCCTCCATCACGCACAGCAGGTTCTGCTGCAATGCCGGACCGCTCGTGGCGTGCGCGAGGACCCGCTGCGCCTGCCCGTCCAACACCCGGTTCGCGGCCTCGCCGATGCGCGCCAGCCCGGCGGCGAACATCGGATTGCCGCACAACGCACCGCCGGACGGGTTGACCCGGGCGCCTTGCGGCAGGCCGATGGCCTGCCGCAAGAGGATCTCCTGGTGGGTGAACGGGGCGTGCAGTTCGGCCACCTCCACCGCGTCGACCCCGAGGCTGGCTGCGGCCCGCGCCGCGGACGGGCACGTGGCCAGATCGCGCCCACCCAGGCTGCTGGAATCGATGCGGTGCTCGATCCCGGTGATCCACGCCGGCCGTTCCCGCAGCTCACGTGCTCGCTCGGCACTGGCCAGGATCACCGCTGCCGCACCATCCGTGACCGGCGCACAGTCGTGCGCCCGCAACGGATCAGCCACGTACGGTTCGTCCAGCAGCTCGGATGCCTCGACGGAGCCGGAAAGCTGGGCATAGGGGTTCGTCCGCGCATCGTCCCGGCTACGCGCAGCGACTTCGGCCATTTCCTGCTGGCTCCACTGGCCAGAATCCAGCCCGAGCCGGGCCTGAAGCGCGGCGATGCTGACCGAATCCGGCCACAGCGGGGCAACGGTGTACGGATCGAGCTGCAGCGCCAGTGTCCGCCGCAGTTCACCCGCCGACGACTTGCCGAACCCGTAGACGAGCGCGGTGTCCACCTCACCGGTGCGGATCTTCACCCACGCCTCGTACAGCGCCCACGCCGCGTCCATCTCCACGTGCGACTCGTTGATCGGCGGAAACGCGCCGATGGCGTCCACCGCGGCGATGAAGGAGAAAGCGCGGCCGGCGAGGTAGTCCGACGACCCCGAGCACCAGAACCCGATGTCCTCTTTGGACAACCCGGTACTCTCCAGCACCTCGCGGAAGATCGGTACGAGCATCTCGACGCCGTTGGTCGTTCCGTGCGTGCTCCGAACGTTCGGCGCCTGCGCGAAACCGACCACGGCCACATCAGGGTGTGTCATTCACAGCTCCTCGGAGCTTGGCGGCTTCTAGAGGTGTTGGGCATAGCTCTCGAACGGCGCGTCCGGCTCGCCCGTCGGCCGGAAGTGGTCGATGTTCTCCAGCGTGGTTCCCCACTGCTCGCGCGGTTTCCAGCTCGCGGCGACCCGCATCCCCATCCGTACTTCTTCGGCAGCGCAGCCGAGGACCAGATGCAGGAACGGGATGTCCGCTCCCTCCAGCAGGATGTACGCGGCCACGTACGGTGGCTTGATGCGCTGGCCGAGGAAGGGGACGTTGACGATGCAGAACGTGGTCACGATCCCGTGATCGGGTAGTTCGACCTCGTCGTGGGTGGGCACGCCGTCGGTGGGGCACGCGCCACGCGGCGGGATGTAGACCTTCCCGCAGGCGGGGCAGCGCTGCCCGAGCAACCGGCCCTCGGCGAGTCCACGCAGGTACTGGCTTTCCTCTGGGGAAGCCGAGTGCATGAAATGCAGGTGCACGGGCGTGGTCAGCATCGTGACCGGCTCGTCCGTCGTGCCCCCGCCCTGAACGAGCCCGCCCTCAGCGACCCCGGCCGACGGGGGCTGAGCCCGTTCGGAGACCGGCTCGAAGCACGCGATGTCCCGAATGCTGCCGACCGGTTGATCCGCCCAGCGAACCCGTACCCGCATGCCCGTGCGCATCTCGTCGGGTGCGTCGACGTCCACGGCGTGCAGCAACGCGGTGTCAGCGCCGTCGAGACGCACCAGAGCCCACGCGAAGGGGCGGTCGAGCGGTTGGCCTTCCATCGGTTCGGGCATCCAGGACCAGCTCAGGACGGTGCCCTCCTGACCCACCTCGACGAACTCGTCGAGGCGAGCGGCGGTGCCCGGGTCGTACTCGACGGGCGGGACGTGCACGCGGCCGTCCGACCCGCGCACGCCCAGGATGCGGCGCTGACGCAGCGCCGTCGCGAAGCCGCCGAGCACCGGGCCGAGTGAGCGGGTGTAGTCGAAGCCCACTTCGAGTGGGGCACTGAGAGGTTCCGAGATCGCAGCCACGGAAATGAGTGAAACATGTTCTCGATTTTCCGGCAATACGGGTGCACGATGGACTCGGGACGACGACCGGTACGGACCGGGACGATTCATGCAGGCCAACGCAGAACAAGGGAGAGTGACTGGTGAAGCTGGGACTCCAGCTCGGCTACTGGGGAGCCGGGCCACCTCCGAACGCACAAGAACTCGTTCTTGAAGCCGAGCGTGCCGGCTTTACGGGCGTGTTCGCCGCCGAGTCCTGGGGCTCGGACGCGTTCACCCCACTGGCCTGGTGGGGCTCGGCAACCGAGCGGGTGCTGCTGGGGACGTCGGTAGCGCAGGTATCGGCCCGCTCACCCGCGTCCTGCGCGATGCATGCGCTCACCCTCGATCATCTCTCCGGGGGGCGCTGCGTGCTCGGTCTCGGCGTGTCCGGTCCTCAGGTCGTCGAAGGGTGGTACGGCCAGCCGTTCGCCAAGCCGCTCGCGCGCACCCGCGAATATGTGTCGATCGTGCGCCAGATCCTGGCGCGGGAGAAGCCGGTGCGCAACGACGGTCCACACCACCCGTTGCCCTACCGCGGCCCCGGCTCGCTGGACCGGGGTAAGCCGCTGCGCTCGATGACCCATCCCGTGCGTGCCGACCTGCCCATCTGGCTCGGCGCCGAAGGGCCACGCAACATCGCGCAGACCGCCGAGATCGCGGACGGCTGGCTGGCCGTCTACTACTCGCCCCGGCTCGCGCCGGTCTACGAGGAGTGGATGGCCGAGGGCTTCGCGCGACCGGGCGCGCGGTGCACGCGGGAAGAGTTCGAGGTCGCCGCCAACTGCGCGGTCGTGGTGACCGACGACGCCACCGCCGAACGGCGCCGGTTGAAGCCGTATGTCGCGTTGTACGTCGGTGGCATGGGCGCGCCGGGGATGAACTTCCACGCCGAGCTGTTCCGGCGCATGGGATACGCCGAGGTCGTCGACGACGTCACCCGCCTGTTCCACGCCGGCCGCCGGGAGGAGGCCGCCGACGCGGTACCGGACGAACTCGTGGACGAAGTCGCCATCATTGGCGACCGCGCTCACGTGCGTGACCGGGTTCGTGAGTGGGAACGGGTCGGTGTGGGCACGCTGTTGGTCGGATGCCGCGATGCCGAGCAGGTGCGGACGGTCGCGGATGCGGTGCTCGACGCTACCGAGTCGGCGGGCACGGTTCCGGCGTGATGCAACATGTTCTAGCTTAGCTGGATGCCGGAGGAACGGCCGCTACGCGCAGCTTTGTGCGGTGCCTCGGATCAACATCCCGAGGCACCGCACGCGTCGTTCACCGTCCCTGGAACTCCGGCTTGCGCTTGTCCATGAAGGCGCGCGGACCCTCTTTCGCGTCCTCGCTGGCGAAAACCCGCATCCCGAGTTCGCTGTCCACTTTGAACGCGTCGTTCTCCGGCATGCCCTCGGTCTCCCGCATGGTCCGCAGGATCGCCCGCACCGCCAGCGGACCGTTGGCGGCGACCAGTTCCGCCAGCTCCATCGCCTTGTCCAGTGCCTGTCCGTCCGGCACGACGTGGCCGATCAATCCGATCTCCTTGGCCTCCGCCGCCCTGATGTGCCGCCCGGTCAGCAGGATGTCCGCCGCGACGGTGTAAGAGATCTGGCGCGGCAGTCGCACCGCGGACCCGCCGAGCGGGAACAGGCCCCAGCGCGCCTCGGACACGCCGAACCGAGCACTCTCGCCCGCGACTCGGATGTCCGTGGCCTGCAGGATCTCGGTTCCTCCGGCCACCGCCGGACCTTCCACCGCCGCGATCAGCGGCTTGCTCAGCCGGCGTCCCTTGAGCAGCGGTTCGATCACCGACATGTCCCGGCCCGCGGCGGTGTCGCTGGGATGCTCGCTCGTCATCGCCTTGAGGTCAGCTCCCGCGCAGAATGCCCCACCAGCGCCGGTCAGAATGCATGCCCGGATGTCGTCATTGCGGTCGACCTCGTCCCAGGCTTCGCGCATGATCGACATCATCGGTCCCGACAGGGCGTTGCGGGCTTCCGGGCGGTTCATCGTGACGACCAGGACCGGGCCGTGCTGCTCGACGAGGCAGTGCGGCTGACCCGTTTCCTGAGAGCGCTGAGATCGCGCGTCCGCCTCGGTTGACGCCATTGTGTGTCCTCCCGGAACCGATCGGCTGGATTGGTAAGCCCCTTGCCGGGAACGATAACACGTTCTAGTTTGGCAGGGTGGCATACAACATCGCGGATCTCTTCGAGCACGCGGTCGATCTGACGCCCGCACGACTCGCGCTGGTCTGTGGCGAGCGCCGGGTCACCTTCGCGGAACTGGAGGCCCGGGCGAACCGGCTGGCGCATCACCTGTCCGACCACGGTCTCGGGCAGGGATCGCACATTGGGGTCTACTCCCGGAACTGCATCGAAGCGGTCGAGACGATGCTCGCCGCGTACAAGCTCCGGGCAGTGGCGATCAACGTCAACTACCGCTACGTTCCCAACGAACTCCGGTACATCTTCGACAACGCCGATCTCTCGGCGCTGGTGCATGAACGCAGGTACAGCGACTACGTCGCCGAGGTGCTTCCCGATGTGCCGGCGCTGCGCCATGTCCTCGTCGTCGAGGACGGCACGGAAGCCGATTTCTCCGCCTACGGCGGGGTGGAGTACGAGTCCGCATTGGACGGTTCGCGGCCCGACCGTGACTTCCCGGAGCGCAGTTCCGACGACCTGTACCTGCTCTACACCGGGGGTACGACCGGTTACCCCAAGGGCGTGATGTGGCGCCACGAGGACGTCTGGCGGGTCCTCGGTGGCGGAATCGACTTCATGACCGGAGAGCGGCTCGCCGACGAATGGCAGCAGGCCCGCGAGGGAGCGGAGAGCGGGGGCCTGGTCAGACTGCCCGCCGCTCCGCTGATCCACGGCGCCGCGCAGTGGGCCACGTTCGGGAACCTCTTCGCCTGCAGCCCGGTGGTGTACGTCCCGCAGTTCGACGGTCACGATGTGTGGCGGGCGATCGAACGCGACAAGGCCAACGTGCTCGCCATCGTCGGTGACGCGATGGCACGCCCGCTCATCGAGGCGTACCACGAGGGCGGGTACGACGCTTCCTCGCTGGTCGCGATCTCGAGCACCGCCGCGCTGTTCTCCCCCTCGGTCAAGCAGCAGTATCTGGACGCTCTGCCCAACGTCGTCATCACCGACTCGATCGGCTCGTCGGAGACCGGGTTCAGCGGTATCGGCATGGTCACCCGGGAAACCGGGTACTCGGGCGGACCCCGGGTGAAGGCGGATGCGGACACGATCGTCATCGATGACGACGGCCACCCGCTCACGCCTGGATCGGAACAGATCGGCAAGCTGGCACGGTCGGGACACGTCCCGGTCGGCTACTACAAGGACCCCGAGAAGACACGCGCGGTGTTCGTCACCATCGACGACAAGCGCTATGCCATCCCCGGCGACTACGCGCGCATCGAGGCGGACGGCACGGTGACGATGCTCGGCCGCGGGTCGCAGTGCATCAACTCCGGCGGCGAGAAGGTGTTCCCGGAAGAGGTCGAAGCGGCGCTCAAGTCGCACCCGGACATCTTCGACGCGCTCGTGATCGGCGTGCCCGACGAGCGCATGGGTCAGCGGGTGGCGGCCCTGGTGCAGTCCCGTCCCGGTGCGGCTCTGGAGTTCGCGGACCTCGACACCCACGTGCGCCAGGAGGTCGCCGGCTACAAGGTGCCGCGTTCGTTCTGGCTGGTCGAGACGATCTCCCGCTCGCCCAGCGGCAAGCCGGACTACCCGTGGGCAAGCCGTTACGCCGACCAGCACGAACCGGCATGGGGGCCCCGGCCCGCGACCGCGCCGGGCACCGCGCCCGCGCTGGGCGCCGACTGAGAGGAAGACTATGCGCACTTCGCTCTGCGACACACTGGGCATCGAACATCCGATCGTTGGCTTCACGCCTTCCGAGCACGTCGCCGCGGCGATCAGCCGCGCTGGCGGGCTCGGTGTGCTGGGCTGTGTGCGGTACAACGACGCGACCGACCTCGACGATGCGCTGGACTGGATGGATCGCAACACCGACGGGCGGCCCTACGGGGTGGACGTCGTGATGCCGTCCAAGGTCCCGACCGAAGGCACCAGCGTTGACCTGGACAAAATGATCCCGCCCGAGCATCGCGAGTTCGTGCGCCGGACGCTGGACCGGCTCGGGGTGCCCGAGTTGCCCGAAGACGAGAAGCAGTCGGCGGCCGTGCTCGGCTGGTTGCATTCCGTAGCACGCTCGCACGTTGATGTAGCGTTGAAGCACCCGATCAAGCTGATCGCGAACGCGCTGGGATCGCCGCCGGTCGACGTCATCGAGCACGCGCACGACCACGACGTCCTGGTCGCGGCTCTGGCCGGCAAGGCCGAGCACGCCCGCCGACACGTGGACAACGGCGTCGATCTCGTCGTGGCCCAGGGGCACGAGGCAGGCGGTCACACCGGGGAGATCGCGACCATGGTGCTCGTGCCCGAGATCGTCGACGAGGTCGGCGACCAGGTGCCAGTGCTGGCCGCGGGCGGGATCGGATCGGGCCGGCAGATCGCAGCCGCCCTCGCGCTCGGCGCCGCTGGAGCCTGGACCGGGTCATGCTGGCTGACCACCAGCGAGTACAAGCTGACCACCGGCGAGTCCGCCGTGCAGCGAGCGTTGCTTGCTGCCAGTTCCAGCGACACCGTGCGGTCGCGCATCTACACGGGTAAGCCCGCGCGTCTGCTGAAGACACAGTGGACTGACGCGTGGTCCGAAGACGGCGCTCCTGAGCCGTTGCCGATGCCGCTGCAGAACATCCTGGTCAGTGAGGCGCATCAGCGCATCACCCGGGCGGCGAACCCGGACGTGGTCTCCATGCCGGTCGGCCAGATCGTCGGACGGATGAACAAGATTCGTCCAGTGCACGAGGTGATGAGCACCTTCGTCCGCGAAGTCGAGGAAACGTTCGCCAGACTGGACAAGATCCGCTGAAGGCTCTTGCGGCATCTTGCGGCATTGTCAACATGTCGTACTTTGGTGTGGTTGAGCCGGAATCGGTCGTATCGAGTTGACTTTGCCCACGTGTTTCCGGCAATCATGGTGGCTCCGAGTCGTCATCGGGGGACACCATGTCGGAAGCGAAGATCACGCTCAGGTGCCAGGAGCTGGGCGAAGAACTGCGCGTGCTGCGCGAGTCGGCCGGGCTGAATGCCGCCGAGGCGGCGAAACGGATCGACGTCTCGCCAAGCAAGCTCAGCCGGATCGAGCACGGTTGGCGCAATCCGCCAGTCGAAGATGTCGCCGCACTGCTCGCGATCTACGGGGTGAAGGGGGAGAAACGCCGTGAGCTGCTCGCGCTGGCCCGCGAAGCGGTCCAGCGCGGCTGGTGGCAGCGGGACTGCCCGGACTTCGGGGAACGTCAACGAACGCTGATCTCGCTGGAGTCGAAGGCCGACAACATCGTCAACTTCGAGGGCATGCTGGTTCCCGGCCTGTTGCAGAC
>JBPYFK010000161.1:0-8548 GCA_051984675.1 Pseudonocardiaceae bacterium
CCGAAGACCGCCGGAGCGGGGTAGTCGACCGCCGAGCCGTCGAAGGCCAGGGCAGCGGCGCGTTCGGCCGTCTTGACCAACTGCTCCTCCAACTCGGCCACCCCGGCGCCGCCCGCTCCGGACACAGCCTGGTAGGTGGCCACGACCATGCGCCGCAACCCGGCGGCCCGGTGCAGGGGCGCCAACACGGGCATCGCCACCATGGTCGTGCAATTGGGATTGGCCACGATGCCCTTGGGGATGCGGGCGAGCTCGGACCCGTTGACCTCGGGCACCACCAGCGGCACCTCGGGGTCCATGCGGAACGCGCCGGAGTTGTCGACCGCGATCGCCCCGCGCTCGGCGGCGATCGGCGCCCACTGCGCGGAGATCTCGTCCGGGACGTCGAACAGCGCGATGTCCACGCCGTCGAACGCCTCCGGCGAGAGCTCCACCACGGTGCGCTCAACGCCGCGCACGGTGATCTTCTTGCCCGCCGACCGCGCGGACGCGATCAGCCGGATGTCGCCCCAGGGCACGGAATCGCGGTGGTTGATGATGTCGATCATGACGCTGCCGACCGCGCCGGTGGCGCCGACGATCGCGACGGTAGGGCCGTTGCCGGATGCGAGTGCCATCAGCGACCACTCCCCGCGTACACGACGGCTTCATCCTCGCCGCCGAGCTCGAACGTCGAGTGCAGTGCCCGCACCGCGTCTTCGAGCTGGGTGTCCCGGATCAACACCGAGATGCGGATCTCCGAGGTGTTGATGATCTCGATGTTCACCCCGGCCCGCGACAGCGCCTCGCAGAACGTCGCCGTCACGCCCGGGTGCGAGCGCATGCCCGCGCCCACCAGGGACACCTTGCCGATGTGGTCGTCGTAGACCACCTCGGTGAAACCGACCTCGCTCTTGATCTTCTCCAGCTCGGCCACGGCCTGCTCGCCGTTGGCGCGCGAGACGGTGAACGTGATGTCGGTCTTGCCGGAGTCGGTGCCCGAGACGTTCTGCAACACCATGTCGATGTCGATCTCCGCGTCCGCCACGACACGGAAGATCCGGCCCGCGACCCCCGCCTGGTCCGGCACGCCGCGCACGGTGACCTTCGCCTCCGACCGGTCGTGCGCGACACCGGTGATCATTGCCTGTTCCACGGAAAGCTCCTCCACTGAACCCGAAACGAGGGTTCCTGGCTTGCTTGAGTACGAAGACCGGACGTGCAGGGGCACGCTGTAGCGGCGGGCGTACTCCACCGAGCGCAGGTGCAGCACCTTCGCTCCCGTCGCCGCGAGTTCCAGCATCTCCTCATACGTGATGCTGTCCAGGTGTTTCGCGTTCGGCACGATCCGGGGGTCGGCGGTGTAGACGCCGTCCACGTCGGTGTAGATCTCGCAGACGTCCGCGTTCAGGGCCGCGGCCACCGCCACCGCGGTGGTGTCCGATCCGCCGCGCCCGAGCGTCGTGATGTCCCTGGTGTCCTGGCTCACACCCTGGAAGCCGGCGACCAGCACCACCTGGCCTTTGCCGAGCGCCTCCTGGACCCGGCCGGGGGTGACGTCGATGATGCGCGCGTTCTGGTGCGCCGATGTGGTGATCACCCCGGCCTGCGAGCCGGAGAACGAGCGGGCCTCCGCGCCGAGCGCCTCGATCGCCATCGCGACGAGCGCGTTGGAGATGCGCTCACCGGCGGTGAGCAGCATGTCCAGCTCCCGCTCCGGTGGCGCCGGGTTGACTCCCTGCGCGAGATCCAACAGCTCGTCGGTGGTGTCCCCCATCGCCGAGCACACGACCACGACGTCGTTGCCCGCCTTGCGGGTCTCGACGATGCGTTCGGCGACCCGTTTGATGCGGTCGGCAGTCTCAAGGGACGAACCGCCGTACTTCTGGACAACGAGCGCCACGTGTAACAAACCTCCTGGGGCCGTGCGGCGTCCCGGGTTGGACGAAGAGCCCCCAAATGGCGGACGCCTCGCGGTGGCGTCCCGCTCCTGGCAGCTCCGCTAGCGGCGGAGATCAACGCACCTCATCCGTTCCATAACATTTCGCGCTGACTCTCGCCGGGTCGCTCCGCTGCTTCGTAAGGGTACCGACCACCACCAGTTGGTTAACGCCCCGCTCCCCGCCGATAACCTGAGTGATCGGCTTGTCACACGGTGCGGAGGAGCGGGTTGCCCACCACGACCGACATCATCCGAGCGGGGGATTCCCAGATCGGACAAACAGGGCTTGTCCAGGGGAAACGGGCCGCTGAGAGACTCTGGTTCCGGGCCTGGATCTGGGCCTACCCGCACCGGCAGACGATCTCCGCGCTGGCGCCCGGTGTGGTTTACCTCGCAATTCGGCTGTTCGGACTGCTGGTGCTGGTGTGGCTGTGCGCGACGAACGGGAAGTCGCTGACCGACAGCCTGACCTCCTGGGACGGCCAGTGGTACCTGGAGATCGCGGCCCACGGCTACGGCGGTGTGAATCCGGCCATGGTCGATGGCCACGGCCACCGCTCGTGGGAGACGCCGCTGGCCTTCTTCCCGGGCTACCCCGTGCTCGTGCGGGCCTTCGCGATGCTTCCGGGGTTCTCGGTGGCCTGGGCAGGCGTCACTGTGAGCCTGATCGCCGGCGTCGTCGGCGCCTACGCGCTCGCGCGGCTCGGCCGCGCCGTAGGCGGTACCGAGCGAGTGGGGCTGCTGTTCGTCGCGTTGTTCGCGGCGTCCCCGATGTCCGTTGTGCTGTCCATGGCGTACTCGGAGGCGCTGTTCTGCGCACTGTCGGCGTGGGCGCTGGTCGGCGTCCTCGAACGGCGCTGGCTGCTGGCCGGGTTGTGCTGTGCCGGAGCTGGCCTGATCCGGCCGACCGCGTTGGCGCTGGTCATGGTCGTCGCGATGGCGGCGGTGGTCGCGATGAGGCGCGAACGCGACGGCTTGGGACCGCGGGCGGCATTGCTTCTGGCTCCGGCGGGAATGTTGGGCTACATCGGCTGGGTCGCGTCGGTGACCGGGAGGCTCACCGGGTACTTCACACTCCAGGCGCACGGCTGGTCGTCGCAGTTCGACCTCGGGCTGGCCACGTTGCGGTTCGCGATCCGGGCACTCTCGCGGGACAGTTCGGTGCTGGAAGTCCTGACCGTGTGGATCTCGCTGATCAGCCTGGTCCTGCTGGTCCTGTGCTTCCGCGCCCGGATGCCGTGGCCGTTGATCGCGTTCGCCGCCGCCGTCCTCATGCTGGATCTCGGCTCCAACGGCCTGATGTACTCCAAGGTGCGGCTGCTGCTGCCCGCGTTCCCGCTGTTGTTGCCGGTCGCGACCGGCCTGGCGAAGCGCCGGACGACTACCGCCGTGTGCACGCTCGCGCTCGTGGTGTTCTTCGGGGCCTGGTTCGGCGCATACTCGATCACCGCCTGGAAGTACGCGATCTGACGGTCACGTGGCAGCCTGCAGGGGCGGCGACCGGAGGAGGGAACGTGACGCAGGAAACAGACGTCGACGCTGGTCAGCGCAAGGACGCCGAGACTGCGGTGCCGGTGCACCCGCTGCTGGCGCAGCGGTGGAGCCCCCGGGCGCTGGACCCGGGCGTGGAGCTGACGGATCGTCAGCTCACGGCGCTGTTCGAGGCCGCGCGCTGGGCGCCGTCGCGCGGGAACACCCAGCCCGCCCGCTACATCGCCGGTCGGCGCGGCGAGCCGACGTTCGACCGGATTCACTCGACGCTCTCGCGCGGCAACAGCCACTGGACACGATCGGCGGCTGTGCTGATGATCGGGGTCGCCCGGGTGCTTGAAGACGACGGCAGCCCGTTCTTCCACGGCGTGTACGGGCTGGGACTGGCCACCGAGAACCTGGTGTTGCAGGCGGTGGCGGAGGGACTGGTGGCGCACCAGATGGCCGGGTTCGATCCCGACGCGGCGCGGGCGGAGTTCGGTATCCCGCCGGAGTTCGAGCCGGTGGTGGCCATCGCCGTCGGCGGGCTGGGTTCCCCGGAAGACCTGCCGGAGCGGTTGCAGGAGAAGGAGGCGGCCCCGCGCACGCGGAAAGCGCTGTCGGAGCTGGTGTTCAGCGGAACGTGGGGAAATCCGGCCCTGTGACACGTCGTCAGATCAGCACCTTGCGGATGAGCCGGGCGATCATCGTGCTGGCCAGCAGCCAGAAGATCGCGGCACTGCCGTAGTTGAGCACCAGTGCGAAGTTCGGGTCGCCCGGCCGGAACAGGTCGGTGAACCCGGTGGCGAGGTGTGGCGCCACCGCGGCGGTCGTTCGGCAGAGGGTGTTGGCGGGATTGGCACCCGCGACGGTCAGCACGGCGTAGACGCACAGCGTCAGTGCCGCGAGGGAGCCGAGCCAGTCGATGATTCCCGAACTGACCCGGGCTACGCGTTCCCGCGACTCGGCGCGCTGCCGCGTGCGCAGGACCGTACCGCTGTCCATCACCGGCACAACGCGGGTCACGGACAGTCCGCTGCTGGCGACGGCACTACCGTCCACAACGGACACTGGAAGGTTCGGGACGCTCGCTTCCGCCCGGTCGACGTTCTGGACGCTGTCAACCTTCTGGAGCCGGTCGACGTTGTGGAGCCGGTCGACGCTGCGGACGCGGTCGACCTTCTGGAGCTGCGCCGTGCCGTCGGCTTCGGGCTCGGGCTCGCGGTGCCGGGGCGGTCCAGGGCGCCCCGGCCGCAACGGCACTCGCCGCGACTCCGAATTCATGATCAAGTTTGCCATGCGAGACAGTGTCACACGGCGAAATGCAACGATCTAGTAACGATAGTCGCAAGCGGTCGCGCCCTGCTGGCGATATTTGCCCAACCGTGGAACGTGATCAGGCCAGGGAACGCAGAATCCGCACCACCAGCGACGTTACCGCCAGCCAGAACAGCGCGGCGAGGCCGTAGTTGACCAGCACGGCGAGCTTCGGATCAGCGGGCGAGAACAGGTTCTCGAATCCGAGAACGACGGTGTTGGCCCAGGAAGCGATGAACTGCGTGATGCCGTTGCCCTGATTGGCACCGCCCACGGTCAACACGACGTGCACCGCGAGCACTGCGGCGAACAGCGACCCGACCCAGCGCACGATCGTGACCAGCGCAGCGACCGCCTGAAGGCGCAGCTTGCGCAGGTCAACAGGGTCATGGGAACGGCCGTCGTCACGTTGGTGCTTCGCGGTCACCGCGTTCCCGCTGTCGTCGGTCATATGCCGAGTTTGCCATGCTGCCGCCCGGAAAACTACTGGTTGGTAGGTGGTCGGCAGGCAGATGTCGCGAGTCAGCTCGTGAAGACTTTGGCGATGATGCCGGCGACGAGAATCCAGAACCCCGCGGCCAGCCCGAAGTCGAGCAGGACCTGCATGACGTGGTTCGGCGCGTGGACCAGCCCGGGGAAGAACAGCGCCAACGGCACCGCCGCCTCGTCCACGGACTGCGCGAGGTGGACGTTGGCCGGGGTGTGGAACAGCACGAACACGATGTGCAGCACCAGCAGCGCCGCCAGAGCGAAACCGACCGCGTGGATCAGGCTCGCGACCGCCGAGGGACCCTTCTTGTCGCTCATGCGATCAAGTCTGCCCGGTTACGACGTGGTCGAGAACACGCCCCCGAACCGTCCCAGGGGCACGCCTGGTCAGGCTGCTCCGCACCCAGCATCTGGGATACGAGGTTGCGCGGCACGCCTCGAACGTGGTTAACCTGGACGGCGTGGCACGCCTGCTCCTGCTTCGCAGCCGCGACGAGGTCCGCTAGACCGGCCCCTCGTCGCGGGGTTTGAACGCGTCGGTCGTTGGCCAGCGAACCGTAAGAGCGAGCAGGAGAGCACTTCACCCATGAGTATTCCCCCGAATGCGGCTGCCGCCTCCCCGCGCAACATCCGCACCCCCAACCGTCCCGCGCCCGCCGACCAGAAACCCTGGAACGAGCAGCGCGGCAGCCAACTGCCCGTCCACCGCTACCGGCCATTCCACGAGCTGGTCGAGGACGTCTCGCTGCCCGACCGCACGTGGCCGGACCAGCGGATCACCAAGGCTCCGCTGTGGTGCGCGGTGGATCTGCGCGACGGCAACCAGGCACTGATCGACCCGATGTCCCCTGCCCGCAAGCGCCGCATGTTCGAGCTGCTGGTGCGGATGGGCTACAAGGAGATCGAGGTCGGCTTCCCCGCGGCGAGCCAGACCGACTTCGACTTCATCCGCAGTCTGATCGAGAGCGGCTCGGTCCCCGACGACGTCCGCATCTCGGTGCTGACCCAGGCCCGCGAGGAGCTGATCGAGCGCACCGTCCAGTCCCTGGTCGGCGCCCGGCAGGCGACCGTGCACCTCTATAACGCCGCGGCGCCGATCTTCCGCCGCGTCGTCTTCGGCTGGGACGGCGACGGGCGCGCCGAGTGCCGCGCGGTGGCCGTCGAGGGAACCCGCGCGGTGATGAAGTTCGCCGAGAGCTACCTGCCCGGCACCGACTTCGGCTACGAATACTCGCCCGAGATCTTCATGGACACCGAGCTCGACTTCGCGCTGGAGATCTGCGAGGCCGTCATGGACGTCTGGCAGCCCGGCGCGGACCGCGAGATCGTGCTCAACCTGCCCTGCACGGTCGAGCGGTCCACGCCGAACGTCTACGCCGACCAGATCGAGTGGATGAGCCGGAACCTGACCCGCCGCGAGCACGTGTGCCTGTCGGTCCACACCCACAACGACCGGGGCACCGCGGTGGCCGACGCTGAGCTGGCCGTGCTGGCCGGCGCCGACCGGATCGAGGGATGCCTGTTCGGCAACGGCGAGCGCACCGGCAACGTCTGCCTGGTCACCCTGGGTCTCAACCTGTTCAGCCAGGGCATCGACCCGATGATCAGCTTCTCCGATATCGACGAGATCCGTCGCACGGTCGAGTACTGCAACCAGCTCCCGGTCCACCCGCGCCACCCCTACGCGGGCGACCTGGTCTACACCGCCTTCTCCGGCTCCCACCAGGACGGCATCAAGAAGGGGTTCGAGGCCCTCGAGGCCGAAGCCAGGAACGCGGGTGTCCCGTTCGCCGAATACCCGTGGGCCGTGCCGTACCTGCCGATCGACCCGCACGACGTGGGCCGCACCTACGAAGCGGTCATCCGGGTCAACTCGCAGTCCGGCAAGGGCGGCGTGGCGTACGTCATGAAGGCTGAATACCAGCTGGACCTGCCCCGCCGCCTGCAGATTGAGTTCTCCCGGGTGATCCAGGGCCACACCGACGCCGAGGGCGGCGAGGTGACGTCCGGCCGGATGTGGGAGATCTTCTCCGCCGAGTACCTCAGCGCGGGCGCGCTGGCGCTGCAGGACCACCAGACCTCGTCGGTGGTCGAGGCCAAGCACGCCCTCGTCGCGGAGATCTCCGTCGACGGGCGTGCGCAGCAGGTCGAGGGGGTGGGCAACGGCCCGATCTCGGCGTTCTGCGACGCGCTGGCCTCGGTCGGCGTGCACGTGCGGGTGCTCGACTACAACGAGCACGCGCTGACCGCGGGCACCGACGCCCAGGCCGCGGCCTACGTGGAGTGCGAGATCGGCGGCGACGTCTTCTGGGGCGCCGGCATCGACACGAACACGGTCACGGCCTCGATGCGCGCGGTCCTGTCCGCGGTAAATCGCGCCCGCCGCAGCTGACATCCCCGGCTCGGCGCGCAAGACAACCGGTCCGGCGGGGGAGGCTCACAAGGCGCCCCCCGCCGGACCGGTTCATGTGCGGCAGATTGTCCCTGCCGTGCGAGAGAATGGGTAGGTGCAGCTCTACCGGGATGACGGCATCGTGCTGCGGACGCAGAAGCTGGGTGAAGCGGACCGGATCATCACCATCCTCGGCCGCACCAGCGGCCGGATCAGGGCCGTAGCCAAGGGCGTCCGCCGGACCAAGTCGAGGTTCGGCGCCCGGCTGGAGCCGTTCACGCACGTCGACCTGATGCTGCACACGGGCCGTTCGCTGGACATCATCACGCAGGCGGAGGTGATCAGGCCCTACGGTGCGCCGCTGGCCGGGGACTATCCCCGTTACACCGCGGGCGTGGCGATGCTGGAGACGGCCGAGCGGTTCACCCCGGTGGAGAAGGAGCCCGCGCTGCGCCAGCTGCTGCTCCTCATCGGCGGGCTGCGCTCCCTGGGCGACGCGGAGCACCCTCCCGGCCTCGTGCTCGACGCCTTCCTGCTGCGCTCGCTCGCGGTGGCGGGATACGCCCCCGTCCTGCAGGAGTGCGCCCGCTGCGGCGCGCCGGGCCGTGAACGGAGGCTGCCGGCCTTCGCCGTCGCGGCCGGGGGGATGGTGTGCGCCTCCTGCCGCCCGCCCGGCGCGGCCTCGCCCGCGGCGCCGACCGTGGCCCTGATGCTCGCGCTGCTGACCGGCGACTGGGACCTCGCCGATCGCAGCGAGCGCAGGCACCGGGTAGAGTGCAGCGGTCTTGTGGCCGCGTACCTTCAGTGGCACCTGGAGCATTCGATCCGTTCGCTGCGACACGTGGAGCGCGTCTAGATGGGGAGCAAGGGCGTACGCCCGCCCGATCCGCATCCGAGCGGCGTGAAGCCGCCGGACATACCGGCCGAGCTCGTCCCGAGGCATGTCGCACTGGTGATGG
>JBPYFK010000162.1:0-13652 GCA_051984675.1 Pseudonocardiaceae bacterium
AGCCTCGGCTCACACGCCAGCGGAGATGATCACGTCTCGCCCGTGGACACCGGCGAATCGGAGACCGACACCAGCGAGCCCCCCGCCGGTGTCAAGCCAGGCTGGGAGTCCGCATGGTCCGTCGCAGGTCCACACGGAATGAGGGTGATCTGCATGCCCCGCGGAGAACTCGCCGTGTGGGAACCAGAAAACGGTACATGACAGTTCGCCCCTGAGCCAGAAATCTCGACGCGAGAGGACACCTTGCTTGTAAGGTCAGCTGGTCACCTCTCCAGCCAGGAATTCCCTAGTCAGGTGGTCGAATCTGCGTTGCGTGAATGTCCACGGGTGTCCATGGAAGTCCGACCCGATTGTCACCCACTTAGTCACCCAGCAACGGCCCACTTACGACGCTCCCAGCACCGGATCTGCTCCACTACTTCAGCTCGGGGGACGACATGCGCGGGGACGCACCGCCGCGCCGCAACCTTCAGCACACGCTAAGCTGACCAAGCCTTAGCACGCCAAGGGCTGACACCAGGTTGCTGGGCGCAGGGACAGGTAGGTGAGCGCGTGTCGGTTGCCGGAGTAGTTGCCCGTGCTCAGGGCTCGATCATCACGCTCGGTCCAGGCGCGGGAGCACGAGTTCGCGCAACAGAAGCTGGATCACGGCAGCCGTGGGAATGGCGATCACTGCGCCGATCACTCCCAGCAGGGCCCCGCCCAGCAAGACGGCGACGATGGTGCCGATGGCAGGCACTTGCACGATATGGCCCATGATCTTGGGCACCAGAAGATAGTCCTCGACGACTCGATAGACGACGAGGAAGCCCACGGTGGCCAACCCAACCGACACCGACACGGTCAGGGCAACCAACGAAACGATCACACTGAAGGTGATCGTTCCGAGTACCGGCACCAAGTCCAGGAGCGCAACCAACGCTGACAGCAACAGCGGAAACGGAACACCGAAGATCAGAAGCCAGACGAAGGTGACCGCCCCAGCGATTAGCGAGGTGAGCACATTGCCGAGCAAGTACCCCCCGGTCTGGACGACGATTTCGTTACCGATACGGGCAGCGTGAGACCGTCGCTGTGCGGGTACCAGCCGGCACAGCGCCCCCAGGATGCGTGGCATTGCCGCCAGGAAGTACACCACGAGCACCGCGACCACGACCAGCCCAGAAATCACACCAAGCAGCAGCTGCCCTGCCCCGAGCAGTCCCTGCGCCAGGTTCGCGCCCTGCCCGCTCAGCCATTGCTGCACGTGCTGTTCAAACGCGAACTGGGCATTGAGCCGGCCGAACACGGATCGAGGGTCCTGCAGGCTGTGCAGGTATCCCGGCATCTGTGCGGCGAACTGGCGTGCTTGGGTGATCAGCGCCGGGACCGCAGCCGCGAGGAATCCCGCCACCACCCCAAGAACAACCAACACCACACTCAGCACTGCGGTCCATCTCGGCAGCCGCTGGCGCACCAACCACGACACCGTCGGTTCCAAGCTGACCGCAAAGAAAAACGCCAGCCCAATGAGCAGAAGCACCTGACGCGCGGTAATGATCAGCTCGACAATGCCGTACGTCACCGCCACGCCACCCGCCGCCGTCATCCCCGTAACGAACGGCGAGCGCCCGCCAGGAGGTGGTCCCGACCGGCCTGACGGCTGCCGGTCGCTGCTCATCCCCGCCACCCGCGGCCTCTGCCTCAGCCGCCGGCTCCTTATCCGGCGACTCGAGTTGACCCGCTCATCGACGGGGTCTGTCCAGCTCATGACCATGCTCGTCGGCTTCCCCGGCCCAGCGGTGGAATCATCGTCACCCTGTCCTCCGGCCACATCATCAGGTCAACGCAATGGAGACGCCACCCGAGCCCTGGAAACCTCAGGAGCGACGGCGAGTGTGCCGCTCGGGGTGATCTCCGTGTTCGCGCTGTCGAAAAGAAGGCACCATCGAGCGCTGCTGCTGGGTAAGCGTTCGATCTTTCGGGGTCCACCCGTCAAGCGAGAGCGCACGTCGTATCGAGTGATCGTCCATGGTGGGCGAGCGCCCGCGCGCTTCCAATTCGAGGGGTGAAATTCCGTCGGTCTCGCTAATCCAGGTGCCTCCGCAAGGAAATCCGCGCGGGCCCGCGGCCCCTCGGCTCTGCGCCACCGCAGCCGACGCCGGACAATCGCTGGCCACCCTGGACCGCTACACATACGACGCCTTCACCACTGGAGAAGTCACGCTGCCCGGCCGGAGGATCCACGCTAGCGTCTGGCTGGCGCTGTCCTTGACGCTCGTCAGTCGGGTGACATGTCGCGGTGACGCAGTGCCCGTGCGCGCGCAGCGCGACGGTTGGCGAGGTTCTGCGAGGCCAGTTGGATGCCCCGTGGCGGGTCGCCGCCGACGGTGAGCCAGAAGGCGGCCGCGTGATCGATGAAAGCCTCCGGATGGCGCTGGATGAGCTGGTCGTAGCGACCCGCGGCGTGGACGCACCACTGTTCGGCCTCCTGAGTGCGGCCAATGTCGTGGAGGCTACCGGCGAGGCTGACCGCGTATGCGGGGTCGTCGCTGGATAGGGACAGGCGACGCAGGCGGTCGATGGCGGCCTCCTGGTGCCCCTCGGCCGCGTCGAGCTGGGCGAGATGACGCAGCGCCGGGCCGTAGGCGGGGACATCGCGCACGGCGGCGTCGAACCAGTGATGGGCCGCGGGGAGGTCGTTTTCGCCCAGCCACATCAGTCCGCGCCGGAAATCGAGCATAGCCACCGGGAACGGGGAGACACCGCGGAAACGGTGTCGCGCCTCGGTAAACAGCCTTTCCGCCTCGGCGACCTTTCCCCTCTGTGACTGGAGCACGGCCAGCGCACCCACGGTGGTGAAGTCGGGGTGGCGCTGCTGCGTGGCGACGCAGCACGAGGGCATGGGTGTGGCACGCAAGCGCCTGGAGGATCGCCCCGGTCGTGAGTGGCGGTTCTGGATAGCACGTCCTTGCCATCACGACCGCGTCTCGTCGACAGCAAGATGCTCCCGTGTATCGAACCCTCAACAAGTAGTTGAACAGAATGATCGTGATCATTCTTGAGCGGCTTCCTGTGGTACCAACCCAGTGCGCGGCCCGCGAAAGGAGCAGAACTTGTCCACTGAAAGCAAGAACGACAACGCTGCCGAAGTTGCCGAGGAGTCGGCCATCGAGGCCCAGGGCGCGGCGATCGCCGAGGACACTGGCATCGAGCTCAATGCGGACTCCACTGAGGACGGTATCGTTGAGCAGCAGGCCGGTGAGGCCGAGAGCGAGGATGAGGTCGTCGACGAGACCGCTGCCGAGGAGACCGTCGTCGAGGAGCCCGCCGTCGACGAGCCGGTCGCTGAGGCCGAGGACGAGGCGGCTGACGAGATGGTCGCTGGAGAGTCCGAGGGCGAGGACGAGCCCCCTGCGGAGGATGCGACTGAGGAGTCGGTCAGTGCGGAAGGCGCTGTCGAGGAAGAGGCCGCTGAGGACTCGGCCGTCGAGGCCGAGGGTGACGCCAAGACCGAGTCCGCCGAGGTGGAGGCCGTCGCCGAGGACGCCGAGGCCGAGAAGCAGCACTCCCTGGCGGGTGCCATCGACCAGATCGGTAAGGCGATCACGGACGCCGTCGACAAGATCACCAAGGCGGTCAAGGACACGGTGAGCAAGAGCGACGCCGAGCCGAACGACGCCGAGGCCAAGGACTCCGGGGCCAAGGTTACCCAGACGCGGGTCGTCGAGACGCGGATTACCGAGACCAGGGTTACCGAGGCCAAGGACGCCTGATCCTTTCGTTGTTCCAGTGGGTCGTTGCGCCGCCCGATGCGACCGGCCCACTGGGATGACTGTCCCCGCACGCGGCCTGGAGGCCGGTGCTGGCCAGTTCCCTGTGCAGGTTGATCACCCAGTTGCGCAGTTCCGCCGCGGCCGCGTTGACGTTGCCGACCCGCGGGACAGGGTCGATTCAGCCGGCGCCGGTGGTGTAAAGCAGGGTGCCCGCACCGGCCTCGCGCATGGCGGGCAGCACCACCTGGGTGGCGGGGATGGCGCCGCAGAGCTGAGTTTATTCGACCGTCCTATCGCCGGACACCCGTTCGTGCAGCAGCCGGAGCACGGAATCTGGTTCATCCGGGCTGAATGCGGGTTTCACATACGTATCCAATTCCAGCCCGATCAAGGTCTGCTTATGAGGGCGAGCGGCATCGAGTGGAAGCCAGTAGCCCGGGTGCGACGTTCCCCAGAGTCGGCCCTTGCCGGTCCACCAGTCCATCCGTCGGGCCTGGACGTGTCGAATCTGGCTGTAGTGGATGCGCTTTCTGGTCGCGAAAGGAAAGTAGTAACGACGGAGGGTCACGCCCTGCTCGTCGAGGAGGCACCGGCCGTCGTCATAAAGGACCTTGCTGGCCATGGCGTCATTGAAAGCACATGCGGCCACAACGCCGAACTCGCCGACGACCGGGCGTCCAAGGAAAGACCGGCTCGAATGCGCACGCGACCCTTGGTCACGTTTCCCGGGAGCTTCGCCCCTCCCCCGAACCGCGGGGAGGGGCACAAGGCCAGGAACGGCGTGAACCACTTCGTGGCATGACGGCCGGTTACGCGGCGCCGCGGATGGTGTCGAGCGCCGGTCACATCGGCCGGGGCGGGGTCAGTGGCCGGTGGCCTGGGCCAGGGCGTTGTCGATGTCCTGCAGCTGGTTGGCTGCCAGTCCTGGAAGGTGGCGTTGGCCGGGGTGACGGTCTCGGTCACCTGGGCGACCGGGATGCCGGCGGCCTTGGCTTCGCCTACCTGGGCCTGCACGGGTCCCGAGCTGCTGGGCAGGCTGCCGCGGTATCGCCCGGCGGCCTGGGCGGCGTCGCATTCGACGCCGAGTTTTGATCCTCCAGACAGAAAACTGGGCGTGGGTGATGACCTGACGGTGACCTGCTGGGGCGAGTCCGAGCTGTAGGCACGTGAACGAAGTGCTTACATCGCCCGATGCTGCCGGACGGATTCTCGCAGGTGGGGCAACAGGGGAGCCAGCTTCTCGTCCACGGCAAGCGGATCGGTGCGGTTGAGCTCCTGCATCCCTCGACGGCTGGGGAGAGACGTGTTGATATCGATGGCATCTTCGCCGAGACCAGCAAGGATCTCGTCCGCGACCTCATCGACAGGCCGGCGCCCGAAGCCGAGGTCGTCCCCGGCTTGGTTACTCTCCATCATGGGCGTGTCCGTGGCGCCGGGATACGCCGTGCTCACAAGGAGGCCAGTGCCGTGCAATTCGCGGCGCAGCGCCTCGTCGAATCGAGCCAGGCCAGCCTTGGCCGCAGCGTACACGGAGTAATAGGGCAGGCCCACCAAGGCGATCCCGGACGAGACGTTCAGTATTCCGACTCCGCCGGGCGTTCGGTCAGCCGCATGGGCCGCCGCACGCAGGTGCGGAAGGGCCGCACGAGTAACCAGAATCGGCGCCAACAGATCGACGGTGATCATCATGCGGATGTCGTCTTCGCTGATCGAGTCGAGATCGCCAGCTTGGACGTTGCCCGCGTTGTTGACCAGGAGATCCAGCCCGCCGAGGGCAGTGACGGCCTGCTCGACGATGCTGGACGCGGACGCTGGCTCGGACAGGTCAGCGGGCACGACATGGGCTGTTCCCCCGCGTTCGGCTACCAAACGAGCGGTTTCGCGTAGCGGCTCGGCGCGCCGGCCCGTGAGGACCAGGCGAGCGCCACGGTCCGCCAACCGGAGGGCAAGCGCACTGCCGATTCCGGAGCCTGCTCCCGTGATCAGGGCCTTCCGATCGTTGAGCCGCATATAGACTCCTTCCGGCGAGCGTCTCGTCAGTTCAGGACCTTGCTGTCGACAGCGCCGATGATGTCGTCCGGCTCGGAGCGAGCCGTGTAGTTGGGGTAGACATCGATCCAACGGATGTCGCCGCCGCGGTCGACCACAACGACTGTGGGCATGGGCAGTGTGTCCGTGCCGTCGGCGTTGCCGGAGGCAATGTCGAGTCCCATCTGCTTTTGGGCGCTACGAGCGCCATCGGTGGGGGCGGTCAGGATTCCCAACTGAGTGGCGATCTGGTTGCCGGGGTCGGACAGAACCGTGAAGGCAAGGTCGTTGGTCTCTCGCATGGTCAGCGAACCGTCCGGCTTCTGGGGGCTGACCGCGATGAGCGCCAGGCCTCGCCTGTCAAGTTCGGGTACGAGCTGCTGCTGGTAGCTGCGCAAGGTCAGATTGCAGTAGGGGCACCACGCGCCGCGGTAGAAGACCACCACTGCGGCCCGCCCTTGGCGGACGTCGTGAAGCGACACCGACTGGCCTTCGGTGTCGAGCAGCTTGCCGTCCGGCATCGCCGAGCCTGCCGGGACAACTCCCGCCGGGACGCCGGCCGCGTCCAGCTCTTCCTGCTCTTCACCGAAGGCGGAAAGCACCTCGGCCGGAGCCTGACTCGCCATCTCCGCGTTGAGCTGGGCGACCTGGTCCGCGATCGACGGGGCGTTCCTGCTCATGGGTGATTCTCCATCCCACGATTTTTTGGATCGAACACTCCAATCGTGTCTCACTTGTTCTGGAGTGTCAAATCCAGAAATTGGTACGGTGGTTCCCATGGCAGGTGCCTCCGAGCGAACACCCCGACTCACCCGGAAGGGAGAGGCGACCCGTGCGCGGATCGTGGCCGCCGCTGCCGAGCTGATGTTCGAACATGGCGTCGCCGGAACCAGCACCGAAGACGTCCGGGACGTGGCCGGGGTGAGCAGTTCGCAGCTGTACCACTATTTCGCGGACAAGCAGGACCTCGTCCGAGCGGTCATCGCTTACCAGACGGCAGCCGTATTGGAGGCGCAGCAGCCGGTGCTCAGCCGGCTCGACAGCTTCGAGGCGCTCGAGGCCTGGCGCGACCTGCTCGTGGACTTCCAACGCCAGCGACACTGCGAAGGTGGCTGCCCGATCGGATCACTCGCCAGCGAGCTGGCTGATGTCGATGCCCACGCCCGCACCGACCTGGTCGCCAGTTTCGCGCGCTGGGAAGCCGCGATCCGGGACGGCCTGCGGGCGATGCGCGAACGTGGGGACCTACGGCCCGACTGCGATCCGGACCAGCTGGCACTGGCCACTCTCGCGGCGGTGCAAGGAGGGCTGCTCCTCACCCAGACCTACCGCGACCCGGCACCGCTCGAAGCAGCGCTCGACGCCGCGTTCAGCCACATCCGGGCATCAACCTCGGCCGGTTGACCCAGGCATCGAAGCCGGCGATGGCCAGCGCGACACAGCCGAGGCCAATCCCCCCAGGGGAACGCCCGGGCCGACGAGAAGCGCGACAAACAGCTGGGACCGCCGGGCCAGGCCGAAGGAGATTCGGGACTTACTAAGAAGATCGTTAGTAGGTCGACGGGTGTGGGTTATGCGGTGACGTAGCGCAGATGCGGATCCTCGAAGAAACCACGGACGATGTGGGGCAGTTTCTGCAGACGTCGCAGTGCACCGATGGCCTTGGTCTTGAGGGCGGCTTGGTCGCTTACGCCCTTGCGTGCGATGCGGGCGGTCCGCACGGCAGCGGAAGCAGGGCATGAATCCGTGGCTACGGAAGGCATCGCGGCGCTACAGCGTCAGCGCCCAGAACACCCGCTTGGACTCGTCCTTGTTCTTCTCGAATGGGTTGTCCTCGGCCGGACTCCACCCCGTCCGACCACTCTTGCTGCTCACCCACCGCGTCGCGTACACGTCCTCACGGCCCACGAAAAGCGCCCGGAACAGCGCGATCTTCGCCTCCGCGGTGGAGTTCGCATCGGCATACGGCAGCCCGTGCCCAGCCTCCGCGTACTCCAGCCCGGACGACGCGGTCTCCCACTCAGGCGCCATCCTCACGGGACTGTTCTCGGCAGGAAGACCCAGATCGCTCCTCAAACGCGCGTTATCCGCGCGTAACTGGGCTATCTCACCGCGCAACTCGGCATTTTCCGCGAGCAGCACATCGAGCCTGATCAGCAGTTCGGTGGGATCAGCCCATCCGGACCAGTGATCCACAGCACCATGATCCAGACCTAGCATCTCCCCGTACAGTCGGGTCGAGAACATTCATCCGCACGGTTGCCGGTGTGGACACGGCAAGCCGTCACGCCCGCCCCCGGCCGATCACACGGCCCAGAGTTACGCAGTTTCCATCTCGCCACCCTGCAGGACCTTGCGCCACGCAAGAACCTGGGCGTCGGCACGTGTACAAGAGGCTGCGCGCTGGTCACCGCCGTAACGCGGGTCGTTCCTGGCCCCACCGTGCCATCGCCTTAGTGGTGGAGTTATAATAACTCCACTTATTAAGTGTGTAGCCTTGGGATGGATCATGGACAAACCGTCGGAGATGTTCGACCGCGACTTCGAGTGGGCCGAGCTCACCCGGTTCGCCAGCTATCCGGGCAGCGAGGCCACCCTCGGTGTCGTCTCAGGACGCCGCCGACAGGGCAAGACGTTCCTCCTCGACGCCCTCACGCGGGCCTGCGGCGGCTTCATGTTCACCGCTACCGAAACGACCGAGGCCGACGCACTGCACCAGTTCGGCGAAGCCCTCGCCGCCCATTGCGGCGAGCCAGTCCCCTTCCGCTTCGCCGGCTGGGATGAAGCAATCACACGACTCCTGCGGATCGTCACCGAGAGCCCGACCATCGCCGTCATCGACGAGTTCCCCTTTCTCGCCAAAGCCTCCCCCGCCCTGCCCTCCATCATCCAGCGCGCCCTGGACCCCGCCGCCCGCCGCGACAACACCCCCGTACGACTCCTGTTGTGCGGTTCCGCGTTGTCGTTTATGGGCAAACTCCTCGCCGGCAACGCCCCGCTACGCGGACGAGCAGGCCTTGAACTCGTCGTCCCGACCCTGGACTACCGTCTGGCAGCCCAATTCTGGGACATCACCGACCCCCGCACCGCCGCCCTCACCCACGCCATCGTCGGCGGCACTCCCGCCTACCGCCGCGAGTTCACCCAAGGCGACACCCCCGCAGGGCCCCACGACTTCGACGACTGGGTCATCCGCGCCGTGCTCAACCCAGCCCGCCCCCTCTTCCGCGAAGCCCGCTACCTCCTCGCCGAGGAACCGGAACTCCACGACACCGCGCTCTATCACTCCGTACTGGCCGCCATAGCCTCCGGTAACACGTCACGCGGCGGGATCGCCGACTACCTCGACCGCAAATCCACCGACCTCGCCCACCCCCTCCACGTCCTAGAAGACGTCGGTCTCATCCGCCACGAACCCGACGCATTCCGCCGCAACCGCTCCGCCTACCGGATCGCCGAACCCCTGGTCACCTTCTACCACGCCGTCATGCGCCCCAACTGGGGCGACCTGGAACGCCCCGGCCGCGCAGCCACAGTATGGCACCGCGCCCAAACCACCTTCCGCAGCAAAGTCCTCGGTCCTCACTTCGAAACCCTCTGCCGCGAATGGGCCCGCTGGTACGCCGCCGCAGATACCTGTGGAGGTTATCCGACCCGCGTAGCCGCCGGCACCGTCAACGATCCCGCCGCCAAAACCAACCACGAAGTCGACGTCGCCGTATTCGGCCAGAACAACGACAACCGCGAAGCGCTGCTGGCCATCGGCGAAGCTAAATGGAACGAACCCATGGGCCTTCCCCACCTGCAGCGCCTCCAGCACATCCGCGAACTCCTCCATACCCGTGGCACCGCCCTGACCCGAGGCACACGACTGCTGTGCTTCACCGGCGCCGGCTTCACCGACGAACTCCGCCATACCGCCACCGGCGACCACACCATCCAACTCATCGACCTCGACCGCCTCTACCACGGCGAATAACCCACCACCCCGTCATGGCAGTCGCCTCAGCGACGAAAACCCCTGCGGTGGATAAAACCCCGGCCGCTCAGCGTCAGTTCAACCGGTCCAGTCATCGCCGCCTCGTGTGGTGCCGGCCCCACGCCGTCGCCTCGTGTGTGAAAGCAGGTCCGCCGATGGCCTCCGCACTACGGTCGTCCTACCACCAGGCCCGCGCCTCCCTTGGAGCGCTGCACCACCATCTCGCCGTCCTGGAAGATCTCGGCATCCGCGAGCCGTGGCGCTCGGCCCTACACCTCGACCTGCGGCGGCTGAGCCGATCGCTGCAAGCCGCGCTAGAAGACGCCGAACGCCACGCCGCCACCGCCGTCGACGGGCTCACCGCACCGGTGCAGTCTCCGCCCACGGCGATCGAGCGATGGACGTTCCCCGCTGCGGACGGGGCTACCGCCACCTTCAAGCCGACAGTTCTTGGCTGACCAGCAACGGTGATCGTGTTTAACGAACGCTTAGTGCTCATTTGCGGCTGGTCACACGCTCGGCGCTCCTGGGCGGACGCAAGCGCCACTCCCCAGCCACAGCACTCGAAGGCCGCACTGAATCCAGCGCTGGCCCGCCTGCGCTGGGCGCCGTAGTTACGGGGGGCGGGGCGCCTGCGGACTCCCGGGTGGTTTCGTGCAGACCGCGTTACGTTGACTCCCGCGCTGCGTGGCGCCTGTCACCGCGACCCGGGAGGTGCGCATGGGTAAGCACAGTCGCGATGACACCACCGAAGACCATTCCGCAACCGAGCATGACTCGTCGTTCTCCGAGGGTGCCCAACATATGCCGCCAGCTGGACAAGAACGTCACGCTGCCGACGATGAAGACAGCGAATAAGTGGGGGATTGCGGATCGCCGAACGGACACGCAAAGATTGTCCGGTCCGACCATCCAGCTGGGTGGGAGCCACCGGTGTTTCCAGCAACGCTGGCAGGATACGACCGCAACCCCGCGGGTGGGCAAAGTGGAAGCACGGCACCGCAGGACTGCTGGGCGTGTGCACGTGGAGTTCCGGACGCACGCTGGGTGCGCTGCTGGCCCCACACCCAGGTCCAGCAGCGCACCTCATCCGATTCGACATACATGCGGCGAGAAAACCTGACTCCTACTCTGACACGAAGTCAGAATTGGACTGGTCGATGGCGACATACAGAGTTCAGCGGCGCCAGCCGTCATGGTCACGGTCGTGACCCCAGCGGTCATGGTCACGGTCGCAGTCGCGATCCCACCGGCCATGGTCATCACGGTCGCAACACCGGTCGCGATCCCACCCGCCACGGTCACGGTCACAGTCCTGACGCCCACGGTCATTGTCGCGAGGGGCGACGGAAGAGACCGAATGCGGCGCTGCCTGCGCAGGCAGCGGACTCGCGTTCGCGATGGCCGGGAGACACCCTCCCAGAGCAACAGCGCTGGCCAAGACGGTTGCAGATACTAGACGCATCGGATCAAATCCTTCCTCGTGTGTGCCGCTGAGATCCGTAAGCCTCGAGCGGCACTGAATTTGACTCCCACGGCTTGGTTTCTGCAGACCGAGCTCTCGACGGGTCGCGGGCAAGTCACCGAAATGGATGAGACGGAATCCCCGGACTAGTGAACTTGACATTGAAGTGTGCGGTGGTCGCCGCTGATCAACCAGGAACAAACGGTTACGGATCCACCAGAGTCACACTCCCCTAGTGCTTCAAAATGGATTCGCTGGCCGTGAGCTGGGGTTTTCGTCGGGCCGTCAGGCTGCTTGGCGGTACTCGTTGATGAGTCCCGTCACGGCTTGTCGGCGTTCGATCCGGGCTGCCGGCAGCCGTATGACGTTCGGGTCGTCGAGGGGTGCCCGCTGGTCGCGGCCTGGTGGGGCCAATGGGTGTTGAAGTGGCAGACGTACTCCTGGAGGATCTTCTCCGCGTGACCTCTGCCGAAGATCAGCACCCGGTTGGTGCACTCCTCGCGAACAGAGCGTATGAATCGTTCCGCGTGCGGGTTGCAGTTGGGGCTGCGCGGCGGGATCTTCGTGACCGTGATGCCTTCGCTGGCGAAGACTGTGTCGAAGGCCGCAGTGAACTTCGCGTCGCGGTCGCGGATGAGGTGCGCAAATGTGGCGGCACGGTCGCCAAGCTGCCACAGCAGCTGCCGGGCGTGTTGAGTGGCGCCCCAGGCCGCGCTGGGGTGGGCGGTGACGCCGAGGAGGTGAACGGTGCGGGTGCGGACCTCCATGACGAACAAGACATACAGCCGCTGCAGCCCGATAGTGTCGATGTGAAAGAAGTCAGTGGCGAGAAGACCGCTTGCCTGGGCTTTGAGGAACGTGGCCCACTCGCGGCGCGCCGCCTGTCGACGTTGTCCAGGGCGGAACCCGGCGGCTCGCATCACGCGGCGGACGGTAGCTGCGCTGACCTTGCATCCCAGTCGGCGTAGTTCGCCGTGTACGCGCCGGAACCCCCACCGGGAGTTGTCGGTGCCGAGCCGGATGATCAGGTCGCGGAGCTCGTCGGATACCTGCGGGCGTCCTGGTGAGGGTGGCTGGGTCCACTTCTGCTTCACCAGGCGTCGATGCCAGGCGAGCAAGGTGCGTGGCGAGACAATCCGGTGGACACGGAGTCGCTGAGGCAGAAGCCGAGCGAGCGCGGCTAGCAGCGCCCGGTCCGGGCCAGTCAGGCTTCGGCGCGGTGACCTGTCTGCGTAGCACCGTGACCTCGTGCCGCAGGATGAGTATTTCGGCGTTCTTCGCTGCGGTAGACCAACATAACAGAGCGAGCCACGCGAAGGTCCGCGTAGCGAGCAGGTAGATCATCCGTACGAGCACAAAGACGGATCATGCCCGACTACCGACAACACCCAGGTCAGCAGCGCTGAAGGATTTCTGAAGCGCTACGGGGGTAATCCTCATCGTCGAACTTCGCGCCAGTCCCAGGATGCTGGCTCACTACTGCTCCCTCACCCCTCGACAAGGCCCCCGGCACCAGTGAGGTGCCGGGGGCCGAGGGGTTACCTACTCACTACAAACGCCGCTGATCATCCACCCCACGACAACAAAGGCGGGCGCGGCGCAGCAACAGCGAATCGACGACCCCCTTCTCACTCGTGTGCGGATCTTTGCTTCCTCTCCCGGATGGGCCTGGCGCCCCTACCCGGGGTCCTGCACCTGCACTTCTCATCGCCGTCACGCCATTCGTCGGTGATGGCGCTTCAGTGCTCTCCGCCTGTTGGTGAGAAACCGTAACAGGGCCAAGCAGCCATGTCTACAGCGGCGATCATAGAAATCCCCATCGACTGGATCCCCTCTCTCTGCAAGTCCGTGATGCTGGTGATGACCGGCCGACCGGTGAAGCGGCGAAGAGATCGATCCCCTCGCGGACACCGGCCGCCACCGCCGACGCCCGCCGCACAGCCCTGACGACACTGGCCGTTGGCGCACGACCCTCGAACGGGGGGATGGACTCGCCGGGTACAGGCAAGATCAAATAGACGCTGATGCGTTCCGGCCTCAGGATCACGGCATGAGTCAGGTCTCCAGCATCCAGGTCGACCTGCCATCACTGCTTGCCGAATACGGACGGCTTGCCGTCCAGTTGTCGAGCTCGGATGCGCAGGCCGTCGAGAAGATTCGCGACCGCTTGCACCAGCTTGACGAGCTCATCGAGGCGTACGTGGCCGCGTTGCCGACTCAACGGGTCTAGGTCCCGCAGTCGGTCAGCCGACTCGGACGGTCGCAGGTGGCCGCCCGAGCCAGATGAGTCCGTTCCAGCTCGGCCATGTAGCGAGCCATGCCGGCCTGGGCACGCAGGCCCGCGACAAGCTCGCGATCAGGCGGAATCTTCTCGCCGCGCCCGGCTGTGATCTCGGTGGCGGCCTGGTCCAGCTCGTCACCAAGC
>JBPYFK010000163.1:0-87360 GCA_051984675.1 Pseudonocardiaceae bacterium
CGCCGACAGCCTGGGCACCGCCTTATACCGCCCGGTCGAGGACCTGGCGTTGGCGGCGGCCTCGTCCGTGCTCTAGCCGCGGGTCCTCTCGGGCAGGGGAGCCCCGGGTCCGGGACGACGTCGTTGGCGCCCGGACCCGGCGGCCCGCTCGATGAGCCCGATGAGCCAGGGCAGCGCCAGGATGCATCCCGTCACCGGCAGCGCGCAGTGTGTGTTTCCCCTGATCGGGCACCCTGATCACCGTTTGCCGCCGCGTGCGCTCGGCAACCCCGCAGGACGTGTCCTCTGTGGAAACCGACGGGCGCGCGCCTGTGGCTAGGCCTGAAGCAGACCTGTTGCAGCATTGGGCCGACCTGCTGCGCGACGACGGCGATCACGTCCGACTGGCCGCGGGGCTGACCGGCTTCGCCGACGACTGCATCCACGCGGTCAACCAGGTCGCCGAATGCGAAGAACCCGGCTAACGCCCGATGCCCGCGCCCCGCGCAAGGGGCGGTCAACAGCGGACAATCCCGGGTCCTCTGGCACGGCTGCGGTGCAGGTGAGACTGATGCGCCTGGGGTGTCCGTCTGATTCCCAAGCTGAGAATGCGGTTTCGATTCCCGTCATCCGCTCCAACGACAAAGGCCCAGGTCACAAGCTTATAAGCTTCGCCTGGGCCTTTCTCGTATCGAGACCGAATTTCTCGCGTCGGTCTTGGCGCGTTGGTGTTCCACACGAATCCGTTGGTCCGATGTGGAGCGTTACGACGCGTCAACATATCGACACGATGTGTGACCGACATCTCAGCTGGGTAGACATGACGGTGGGTATCCCGTACACAACTGTATGTAGTCGCCGCTTAGGCGTAGGGGGAAGAATATGGTCGACGTACATCACGCCGACTGGGCACATACGGGAACGACGAGGGACGACGTGCTCGAGAACCAGTCACGCGCCGTGCACGCATTTCACGACCTGCTCGACGAATACTCGACCGGTACGCGTGACGTGGCAACGGAGGTCCCGTCCCCGCGCGCACCCTGGCCGTCGGCTGCACTGGAGATAAGCCGGGGGCCGGACCGTGGCAAGCGCTACGTCCTGGCCGACGACACGCTCGTCGTGGGACGACACCGTGCCTGCGACATCGTGCTCGATGACCCGACCGTCGCGACTCGACACGCCACATTCCGGCACGACGCCGGCGCCGTCATGGTCGCCGACCAGGGCACGCTGAACGGCACGTACCTCAACGGGCGGCCGGTCATGGACCAGGCAGCGCTGGTTGACGGCGATGAACTCATGATCGGCAAGTTCCGCCTGGTTTTCCGCGCTCGGGCCAGCCAGTGACTACCGGCCGTTGAGCCTCCCCTATGGACGGAAGCTGGTTGGCGTAGGCACCCTGCCCACTGGAAAGGGCCACTGACTCCGTTGTCAGTGGCCCTTTCCGCGCAATGATCAGACGTCAGTGCACGTCGATGCCAAGGTCCGTCACGCCGTGACCAGCGACGCCCTCAACGTGGTGCGCGGCGTCCGCCGCCGGGGCGGCGACGACGTTCAGCGGCGCGTCGTGGGTCGGCAGGGTGTTGAGCACCTGGTCTGGCCCCGGCACGTGGCTGGCGACCGCGCCGACGGGCAGGTGCGAGGCGACGTCGTTCACCGGCAGATGCGAGGTCACGTCGTGCGTCGGCAGGTGCGACGCCACGGCGTCCACCTGGTCACCCGAGGGCAGGTGCGAGGTCACGTCGTTGAGGCCGCTGGCGACCGCGCCGGCGGGCAGGTGACCGGCCACGTCACCGACGACGGGCAGGTTGGTCGGAGCCGGAGCATCCGGCACCTGCACGTGGTCGGTCACGGTCTCGACCGGGTTGCCCAGCGCCGGGACGCTGGCCGGCGCCGGCAGGCCGCCCGGGATCGGCAGGCTCCCCGCAGCAGTGCCCGCCATCGAGCCGATGACCGGGATGTCGCTGGGCGAGGGCAGGTTCCCCGACGCGGCTTCGCTGAGCGCACCGGCGACCGCGCCGGGAGCGTCACTCGGCGTGGGAAGACCGTTCGAAGCAGCCGCGCTCGACAGCGTGGCGGTGAAGCTCTCGGCCTGGCCGGACAGGTTGCCAGCGGCACCGGACAGCGCGGCGTGCAGCTCGCTGGCACCCGGCAGGCTGTCCGGGGAGGGCAGCTCCGAACCCGCGCTGGACAGCTGCGCGGTCAGGGAGTCGGTGGCGCCGGAGAGGGTCGCCTGGAACTGCTCGGCACCAGCGGAAAGCTCGGCCGGAGCGGCCGCCGGCGAGGGCAGGCCGGCGCCGGCCGCGGTCAGGGCGGCGGTGAAGCTCTCGGCCTGGCCGGACAGTTTCTCCGCCCCACTGGCCATCTGCGCGTTCAGCGAGCCGGTGACGCCGGAGAGGGTCGCCTGGAACTGCTCGGCACCACTGGCCATCTGCGCGTTCAGCGAGTCGGCAACGCCGGAGACGGTGGCCTGGAACTGCTCCGCGCCCGCCTGGAACTGCGCGGCACCGCTGGACAGCGCAGCGGTCACCTCGCCGGCGCCCGGCAGGCTGGCCGCCGTCGCGCTGATCTCGCCCGCCGCCGAGCTCGGCTCCGGGAGACTGCCGGTGATCGTGGTGACGGCCGCCTTGAACTCGGCCGGGCCGTTGGCCAGGTCCGACTGGAAGCCGTCGACGGCGTGGGTGAACGCGCCAGCGAACGCGGCCGAGGCCGAATCCGCCGAGCCGCCGTCAACGCTGATCAGCTTGTTGTCGTGGATGTCGATCCCGTTGTGCGAATCTTTGTCAGATTCGACGTTGTGGGCGGGGCTGTAGGCGAACGGAGCATCACCGTTGCCGGCGATGCCGCTGAAGTCGAGCATTGTCAGCTCCGTCATTTCGGTGTTCTGCGGAAAAGGGGGCAGCAACTCACTGATCGCGGCGGCGCCGCCGCTGTCGGCGGCCAGCTTCTCGAAGCTGGACTGCAGCGACCGGTGGTACTCCCGCACGACCTCGGCCGGTGCGTAGTCGAGCACCAGCGAGCTGGCGTGGAGCACGTCGGCCACGCTCATGTCCCCGAGCCCCGCCTCATCCAGCGAGGTCCGCGGGTCGGCTTCGAACGCGGATCGGGCATCCCCGCTGGCCACGAGTTTGCTGAGGAACTGGTGCAGCGTCAGCTGGTCCGGTTCCACATGGCTGGCGTGGCTGCCGGATGCCGGCGACTCGGGCGAGCGCGCAGGCGAGGTGGCGTCGGGGCGCCCCGCGGACGGCTTCTGTGCAGAGGGCATGGTTGCTGACCTCCTGATCACGGAAACATCTGGCCGGGGGCGGAGAGCCCGGAGCTCCCTCGCACGCAAAGAATGAATTTAGGTTTCGTTGAAGATCAAATAATCGGGGGTCAACCCCATAATTGCCGCCACTATCCCCTAATCCCATTAGGGGAACTGCCTTGACCTGCAAGGACAGCGCTGGCGTCCGGCGTTACAGATTCCGGGAAATCGTGACGAAGACAATATCGGACAAGATCATTTAACGGTTGATCAGCCGACCCGCTCGCCGCGGCGGTCCGGCCGCGGCGCGGACGACGCGCGCACCAATCTCATGCTGGGATGCGTTGGGTGATGACCAGGCCGGTACCCACGGCGACAAGGGAAGCGAGCGTGCCGAGGGCGAACCACGGCCTGCTGACATCGGTCCACTGGGTCTGGTAGCCGATCTGCTGGCCGAGCGTGTCATACACCTGGTGGATGTCCTCGTTACTGCGAGCAGTGAAGAAGTTGCCGCCGGAGATCTGAGCGAGTTGGGCCAGCGAGTCGTCGTCGACCGGCACCGGCTCCTGCGCCCCGTCCAGGTCGACCGTACCGTACGGCGTCCCGAACGAGATCGTGCTGATCGGGACCTTGGTGGCGGCGGCCTGGCGGGCGACCTCGAACTCGTCCCGGCCCACGGTCTGCTTGCCGTCGCTCATCAGGACGATCCGCGTCGGCGGCGGAGCGCCGTCCGGGCTGGGAACCAGCCGGTTGAAGCTGTCCAGGGAGCTGAGCGCGGTGGCCAGTGCCTCCCCGGTGGCGGTGGACGGGCCGAGTTTCAACGCCCCGATCTGCTGAACCACCGGATCGCGGTCCGTCGTCGGCGGGACCAGGACGGTCGGGGTCCCGGAGAACGACTCCAAGCCCAGGTTGACCCCCGGGGTGAGCTCATGCGCGAACTTGCTCGCCGCCTGCTGGGCAGCGGTCAGTCGGGTTGGTTCGACGTCGGTGGAGTTCATCGACAGCGAGACGTCGATGACGAGCATGACCGTGGCCCGGTTGCGCGGCACGCGCGCCTCGGCGGTCGGGCCTGCCAGCCCCACGACCAGCAGGATCACTGCGACTGCCAGCAACACCGGCGGGATGTGGCGCGGCCAGCCGGCACGCCGTGGCAGCACCCGATCCAACGTCGCGAGATTGCTGAACCGCAGCACGTACCGCCATTTGCGGCGCTGCACCCAGACATAGGTGACGACGAGCGCGGCCACCACTGCCAGGAGCAGGAACCAGCCAGGCGCAGTGAAACCACTCGGCATGCCCCCACTAGACCGGACGAGGCATGTGATCCCAGTCAAATCACGTGTGCTGCGGTGGGTGGTCGGGATCTTCCTCGGCCGGTTCGGGACGGGGTTCCGGTTCGCGGCGACGCCAGTTGTCCGGGACGGTGGCTTCCAACGTGTCGTCCACCGTGATCACCCCGATGAGCTGGTCGTGCTCGTCGACGACCGGCAGGTGCATCAGGTTGTAGTCGGTCATCAGCAGCGTCACCGTGTTGAGGTCCGCCACCGGAGTGACACGCACCGGATCGGGGTCGGCGAACTCCGCGATCGCCGTCGTGGGTGCCGCCTGGAGCACGGCGACGAGGGTGGCCGAGCCGCGCAGGTGCTGCTGCTCGTCGACGGCGTAGACGGTGGTCAGCGCTTCGGGTGCCAGGTTGCGGGCTTCGCGCACCCGATCGAGGACCTGCTCGGCCGTCGTAGTCGGCGGCACTGTCAGGTAGTCCATGCTCATCAGCCCGCCCGCCGTGGTCGGGTTGTAGCCGAGCAGGGTCTTGACCTTCACGCGCTGACCCGGCGGCAGCAGCTCCAGCACCGGTTGGCGCCGCTCCTGCGGCAGGTCGAACAGGGCGTCGGCGGCGTCGTCCGCCTTCATGCGCGCCAGCACTTCCGCGATCTCGGTGTCGCTTCGGTCCCGCAACAACCGGGACTGCTGGTCGTCCTCAAGCTCCTCGAAGACGTCGGCCTCCAGTTCCGGGTCGGTGTGGACCTGTTCGAGCAACTCCGTCTGCTCCTCCGGGGACGCCTCTTCGAGCAGGTCAGCGATCTGCGGCGGTTTCATCCGCCGCAGCCGGGCGATCGGCCGGCGGGCCAGCGCCGACGGCTGATGGCCGATGAGCGCTTCGAAGGTCTTCCAGTCCCGGTAACCCGGATGTTCCTGGTCGGCACTGCCGTTGCCGGTCAGCCGGTGCAGCAGCCGGTGCCACCAGCTCGTGGGCCGGATATCCACGCCGGACAGCACCCAGCCGGCCGGCGTGTGCTCAAGCTGCAGGTCGTAGGCACGCACCAGCCGGGACTGGTGGATGTCAATGAGCCGGTGGTCGAGGATGTCGTCGGACAGCAGCACCTCGCCGTGCCGGCGCTCGAACTCGCGCAGGTCGAGCTTGGGGGTGGCGAGCTGGAGTTCTTCGGTGTGCCAGTCGGTGATCGCCTCGGCGGGCACGAACACCCGGCGCCCGCCGCCGATATCCGCGACGATGCCGGTGACCAGCGGGTAGTCCGCGCCCCGCAGACGGACGATCACGTCCGCGAGGTGGCCGAGCCGCTGCCCCTTGGCGCCCAGCACAGCGCGCTTGAGCAGCAGGGACAGCGACAGCATCCGCTGGGACGTGGGGTCCTGCGCGTCTGCGGCAGGCGTGTCCTGGGATTTGCCGGGCGGAGGGACCATGGCCGGGCTTCCTTCCTGCGTTCGGGCGGACAAGACCATCGTGCTGCGCCAGCGCGCGCACGGCCAGACCTTCGGGGCTGGCAACTCAGTTGGCGAGGGCGCGTTGGACGAGCCGGACGACGACCGTGACGACGGCGATGACGCGGTAGGCACGCAGAGGCAGCAAGCGAGATCACAGCCCGTATGGCGTCACGTAATACAGACGCCCATATCCCGCGACCGGGGCATGCACACCGCCGGCAGCGAGCGCATGCCACAGCAGAACCTGGTTCGCGGTGAGCACGGGCCGATCCAGTTCCTGCTCCAACGCCCCGATCACGCCCGCGGCGCGGAACCCGTTGCCGCCGACGAACACCGCCTCGGCATTGCCGGGAAGGTGCCCGACCACCCAGTCGAACAGCGCCTCCGGGGTGATGCTGCGCTGGTCACTCGGCAGCCCGCAGGGCTGGCTGTACACGACGTCGAATCCCTGATCTCGGAAGAACCCCGCGCCCAGCGCACTGAGTTCCGCGCCGAACCACGGCGGGTCGAACAGCGCCACCCGGCGGACGTCCAGCGCGCGCAGTCCGAGGACAGCGGAGGAGCAGGTGGTGACCACCGGGATGCCTCTGCTGAGCTGCTCCAGGCGCGCGATCATCTCCGTTTCGCCGTCCGACCCCAGCGCGTACCCGGAGCTGGTGAAGCCGAAGGCGATACTGCGTAGCGGCGCCGCGGCCAACAGCCGGGTCGCGTCGTCGACGTGCGGGGGTCCGGCGAACGCCCGGACCGAGTCCAGCGATATCGGCCGCGTCACGGCACCGCCGGACGCCATCGCGCCGAACGGCACCCGAGCAGCGTGGATGCGCACCCCATCGGGGGCCATCGCCTGCAGTTCGGACTCCGGCCCGACATCGGCGTGCGGGGTCAGCACACCAATCCGGGCACGAGCATCCCAACCATCCGGCTGCCACACGTGTCCATTGCAGCCCAGGCAGGTCAGCCCCGCAGCTTTCGCCTGCGGTAGTGGTAACCGTGCGAATAGCTGAAGCCGTGGTTCGCATAAAGTTCGCGCGCTCCGACATTGGACTGTTCGACCTGGAGCCAGGCATTGCGCGCACCTGCCTGATATCCCCAGGTCAGCAGGCTGGCGAGCACTGAGCTGGCGACGCCTTGGCGGCGATGCTCCGCGCTTGTCACCATGCCGACGATCCCCAGCCACCCAGCATCCACGATCCCCAGGCAGGCGCCCACTGCGGTGTCGCCGTCCATGGCGCACGCGACCACGGTCTGGCCGGGCATGCGGTCTACGATCGCCGCATCCATCTCGGTCCACCGTGGACCCTGGCGCTCGAACTCGACGCGCCAGCGGGTCGAGTCGTGTTGCCCGGTCGCCGCAGGCAGAGCCGCCCGAAGAACCAGCGTCGATCCGTCGATCTCGTAGCCCTCCGCCGCGAGATGGCAGTCCAGTTCCTGTGCCGATGCGCGGGCGTCACCTGGATCAGGACATTCGCGTTCCGCGCCCGGTAGAACTCCACGACCCTGGGCAGGGTTTCTACTGCGCCCTGCACCGGCGGCACAGCGCTGTTGCGTCGGCGCCGACCAACATCCGGCGTCGCCCGCAACAGCCAGCCTGATTCCTGCCGCGCTTCAGTGGCAGGGCAGGCCCGAGCCGCGCATTCCTCGACGGCCAGATCGTCCGCGCTCACTTGATCAGACTATTCGCTGGCTCAACGCGTTTTCGGCGATCACACTCGACGATCGTGCCTCACTTCGTCGCCTTCCTGGAGGCGGCTGAATGAGCCCGGACTACCCCAGTGCGACCACGGCGGGTGGAGTCGGTGGCTCCGATCCCAGGCCGTAGCCGCCTCCACCTCCGCCACCGCCCTTGGTGTTGTTGCAGCCCGCCAGCAGTGCGGTGATCAGCGCGGCGGCGAACGCGAAGATGATCACGATCCGCCTGTATCCCCTCCGGCGCATGGCAAACCTCCGTTGATGCTGCGGTATGTCCAGCACTACGTGCTTCCACGCTGAACGGTTCAGGACTACCCAGCAGGACGCCGCCGGATGCGGGCCCGAGTGTCGGCCCATGATGTCGGCCCAAGTGTTCGGCAGGGTCTAGCGGCTCGCCACCCGCCGGTAGCGCGAGACCGCGAGTGGCAGGAACACAGCGATGATCAGCAGCGAGCACGCCACGGTGTAGGCGGTCGCGTGGTGAGACGGCCAGGTGTCCGGTGGCGGCATGTTCACCCGAACCGGGTTACCGAACAGCTGACGCACCGAGTCCGCCGCCGTGGTGATCGGGTTCCAGTCAGCGAACGCCCGTAGCGGTCCGGGCAAGGTCTGGCTGGACACGAACGCCGACGAGATGAACGTGACCGGGAAGAGCCAGATCAGTCCGGCGCTCTGGGCCACCTCCACGCTGCGCGCCAGCAGCCCGATGAACACCCCCACCCAGGACATCGCGAACGCGAACAGCAGCAGGACCAGGTAGGCCAGCAGCGCGTCCACCACACTGCCCCGGATGCGCCAGCCGACCACCAGCCCGCACAACGACATGATCACCACTGTGAGCACGCTGACGACCAGGTCCGAGGTGGTTCGCCCCAGCAACACCGCCAGCCGGGACATCGGCAGCGAGCGGAACCGGTCGACGATGCCTTTCTGCAGGTCGTTGGCCAGTCCCGTGACGGTGAACGACGAGTTGAAGGCCACTGTCTGCACGAAGATGCCGGCGATCAGGAACTCTCGGTAGGACGCCCCGCCCAGGCTGCCGCCGAAGACGTAGGCGAACAGCAGCACGAACATGACCGGCTGCACGGTGCCGGCCAGCAGCCAGTCCGGGTTGCGCTTGATGTTGACCAGGTTGCGCCACGCCACCACGCTGCCGTCCCGCATGCCCGCCGTGATGGCGTTCACGACCTGACCTCCCGCTCTCGCGCGTTCGTCTCATCCTCACCAGGGGTGTCGTCCGCCGCTCGGTGCCCGGTCAACGACAGGAACACGTCGTCCAGCGTCGGCCGGTGCAGCCCGACGTCCATCACCTCGACCCCGGCGGCGTCCAGCCGGCGTAACGCCTCGGTCAACGCCTTGGCGCCGGTGTCCACGACCACCCGCACCTGGCGGAGTTGCTCGGTGAGTTCCGGCTCACCGGAACCCACCTCGGCCACCACGCGCGCCGCCAGCGGCAGGTCGGCGTCCTTGGCGACGACGATTTCCAGGTGCTCGCCGCCGACCTGCATCTTCAGCTGATCGGCGGTGCCCCGTGCGATGACCCGGCCGCGGTCGATCACCGCGATGGTGTCCGCCAACTGGTCTGCTTCTTCGAGGTACTGGGTGGTCAGCAACACGGTGGTGCCGTCCGCGACCAGGTCGCTGATGACGTTCCAGGTGTCCATCCGGCCGCGCGGGTCCAGCCCGGTGGTCGGCTCGTCGAGGATGACCACGGCTGGTTCGGCCACCAGCGCGCCGGCGAGGTCGAGCCGCCGGCGCATCCCGCCGGAGTAGCCCTTGGACGGTCGGTCAGCGGCGTCTTCGAGCCGGAAGACGTCCAGCAGCCGGCGTGCTCGCGCGGTCGCGTCCGACCTGTTCATCCCGTACAGGCGGCCGACCATGTAGAGGTTCTCGAAGCCGGTGAGGTTCTCGTCCACGGCCGCGTACTGTCCGGACAGGCCGATCGTGCGGCGGACCGCCTGCGGCTCGGCGAGGACGTCGCGACCCGCGACGAAGGCGCGCCCGGAGTCCGGGCGCAGCAACGTCGCCAGGATGCGCACCGTCGTGGTCTTGCCCGCTCCGTTCGGGCCGAGCAGCCCGAGCACCTGCCCTGCGGGGATCTCCAGATCCACGCCGTCCAGCGCACGGTTGCTGCCGAACGCCTTGACCAGGCCCTCGGCGACCAGGCCGGTCGACGCCGGTCCGGCCGAGACCGATCCGTCGGCGCTGATCACCGAACTGCCCATGCTGTTCGACCTCCGCCGATTCCGGGACGCACCGAATACCAGTCGTTGATACGAGCCGCTCGTCACCGTACGCGCGGACACCGACACCCGCCCTCGAATTTCCGCGCTCCCGCGATTCTCGGCCGGTTCCGGGCCCATCGGTGGTGGATCACCGCTGGTTACGGGCTTCTGGACACCGCCGTCGGCAATGTGACAGAGGCGCCCGCCACACGGGGTTCCTTGGCAGGGTTACCCACAAGTAATATTGTCTTGTTACCGGCGAGTAAGGGCGCTCCTCGACGTCTCCTGGCGACGTCTTCCGGGCAGCCCCCGCGCCCGCCTGGACCACACACGCAAGAGGGAGCCACACGCCATGGGGCATTACAAGAGCAACGTGCGCGACCTGGAGTTCAATCTCTTCGAGGTCTTCCGGGTGCAGGACCGACTGGGCACCGGTGCCTTCGAGCAGGCAGACGAGGACTCCGCGCGGGGCGTGCTCACCGAGCTGAACACCGTCGCCACCGGCCCGCTGGCCGAGTCCTTCGAGTCCGGTGACCGCAACCCGGCCCAGTTCGACCCGAAGACGCACTCCGTCACGCTGGACGAGGCGTTCAAGAAGTCCTACCAGGCCGTGTGGGACGGCGAATGGTGGCGGCTCGGGCTGCCGGACGAGCTCGGCGGCTTCGGTATCCCGCCCACCGTCCAGTGGTCGGCCGCCGAGCTGATGCTCGGTTCCAACCCGGCGGCCTTCATGTACATGGCCGGTCCGAACTTCGCCACGATCCTGTGGCGCAACGGCACCGAGGAGCAGCGGCACTGGGCCGAGCTGATGATCGAGCGGGCCTGGGGCGCCACCATGGTGCTGACCGAGCCGGACGCGGGCTCCGACGTGGGTGCGGGCCGCACCAAGGCGGTCCAGCAGGAGGATGGCTCCTGGCACCTGGACGGCGTGAAGCGGTTCATCACCTCCGGTGACCAGGACATGACCGAGAACATCATGCACCTGGTGCTGGCCCGGCCGGAGGCTCCCGGTGTGGAGCCCAAGGCGGGCACCAAGGGCCTGAGCCTGTTCCTGGTACCGAAGTTCCACTTCGACTCGAAGACCGGTGAACCGGGTGAGCGCAACGGCGCCTTCGTCACCAACGTCGAGCACAAGATGGGCCTGAACCAGTCCGCCACCTGCGAGCTGACCTTCGGCCAGCACGGTGTCCCGGCCAAGGGCTGGCTGCTCGGCGACGTGCACGACGGCATCGCACAGATGTTCCAGGTCATCGAGTACGCCCGGATGATGGTGGGGACCAAGGCCATCGGCACGCTGTCCACCGGCTACCTCAACGCCCTGGAGTACGCCAAGGAGCGCGTGCAGGGCGCCGACCTCACCCAGGCGATGGACAAGACAGCCCCGCGCGTGCCGATCACCCGTCACCCGGACGTGCGGCGCATCCTGATGCTGCAGAAGGCGTACGCCGAGGGCCTGCGCGCGGTCTACCTCTACACCGCGACCTACCAGGACCAGATCGCGCAGGGCAAGGTGACCGGCGAGGACATCAGCGTGGCGGAGAAGGTCAACGACCTGCTGCTGCCGATCGTCAAGGGTGTCGGCTCCGAGCGGGCCTACGAGATGCTCACCCACTCGTTGCAGACCCTGGGTGGCTCGGGCTTCCTGCAGGACTACCCGATCGAGCAGTACATCCGGGACGCCAAGATCGACAGCCTGTACGAGGGCACCACGGCGATCCAGGCACAGGACTTCTTCTTCCGCAAGATCGTCAAGGACAACGGCGCGGCTCTCGGGCACGTGGCCGGCGAGCTGCAGAACTTCCTGCAGGACGCCAACGCCGACGGTCGGCTGAAGGAGGAGCGGGCCGCGCTGGGCACCGCGCTGGACGACGTCCAGGCGATGCTCGGCACGCTGATCGGCTACGCCACCTCGGCGGCCGAGGACGTCCGCAACATCTACAAGGTCGGTCAGCACGCCGTGTCGCTGCTGATGGCCACCGGTGACCTGCTCGTCGGCTGGCTGCTCACGCGGCAGGCCGAGATCGCGCTGGCCGCGCTGGACGGCGGCGTCTCGGCCAAGGACGAGGCGTTCTACCAGGGCAAGGTCGCGGTGGCCCGGTTCTTCACCAAGAACGTGCTGCCCGAGCTGGGTTCGCGCCGCAAGGTCATCGAGGCCGCGGACCTGTCGCTGATGGACCTCGACGAGTCCGTGTTCTGACGAACCGCGAGCGAGAAAGGGCAGGTGGGAGACTTCCCACCTGCCCTTTTCGGTTTCGGGTCAGGGCCGGACCAGCACCTTCAGCGCCTTGCGCTCGGCCATCTCCCGGTAGCCGTCCGGCACGTGGTCCAAGTCGACCGCGCGGTCGAACACCCGGGACGGGTCGACCTTGCCGGAGAGCACGTCCGGCAGCAGCTCCGGGATGTAGGTGCGGGCCGGGGCCACCCCGCCGCGCAGCGAGACGTTGCGCATGAACAGTTCCCGGACGTCGACACCCTCGCCGTCCTGCGGCACGCCGACGTACCCGACTCCGCCGCCGTCCCGGACGATCCGCAGCGCCGTGCGCAGGGACTCGCCCGTGCCGACGCACTCCAGCACGGCGTGCGCGCCCTGGCCGCCGGTGAGGTCACGGACCCGCTCGACGGCCTCGTCCCCGCGCTCCGGCACGACATCGGTGGCGCCGAAGGAGCGGGCGATGTCGGTCCGCACCTCGTGCCGTCCGAGGATCACGATCCGGTCCGCGCCCAGCCGCCGCGCGGCGAGCACACCGGACAGCCCGACCGCGCCGTCGCCGACCACGGCCACCGTCTGGCCAGGCCGGACTCCGGCGGACACCGCGGCGTGGTGGCCGGTGGGAAAGACGTCGGCGAGCGTCAGCAGACCGGGCAGCAGCTCGTGGTCCGGCTCGACTGGAAGCTTGACCAGCGTGCCGTCCGCGTGCGGGACCCGCACTGCCTCGCCCTGCGCCCCGTCCGAGCCGGGCGTGCCACCCCACACGCCACCGTCCACACAGGACGTTGTCAGTCCCTCGCTGCAAAACTCGCAGCTGCCGTCGGACCAGGTGAACGGCGCCACGACCAGGTCGCCCGTGGACACGCCAGCGACGGCCGAACCGGTTTCCTCGACCACGCCGACGAACTCGTGCCCGATCCGGCTGCTGCCCTGGTCGGCTTCCCGCTTCCGGTACGGCCAGAGGTCGCTGCCGCAGATGCAGGTGAGCACGACGCGGACAACCGCGTCGGTGGGAGCCACCAGTTTCGGGTCCGGGACCTGTTCGACCCGAACGTCACCGGCGCCGTGAATCACAGTTGCGCGCACGTGGAACTCCTTAAGCGAGTAAGACTTCACTACGTCCGACGCGCCACCGCGTCCGCACATTCCGATGTGGACATGTGGGAAAACCCACCAAACAGACGACGGCCCTCCCGTAGCGGGAGGGCCGTCGCGTCCTTCCGGGCTCAGTGTGGCGGCGGGGGTCCCGGGGGCGGGGGCGGGCAGTGCACGATCGGCTCCGGGTCGTACACCACCTTCCGCGGCTCCTCCGTGATCACCTGGTTGTTCGCCAGCACCCGGAGAATCCGCTGGTCATACACCGTGAACCCGGGCTCGCCCGGAGTCTCGCTGCACGGCTGGCCCGGCGGGATGACCTCCTGGTTGGGCGGTGTGGGGTTGCTCGGCGGGCTCGTCTTCGACTGCACGTCGTAGGTCTTCGTGCCCCAGAACCGCACAGTGATCGACTGCGGAGTCCAGATGGTCTGGATCATGATGCCGGTAGGCGAGGTGTTCTTGAACTTCACGTCGATCTCGCTCTTGCCGTCCGGGTCCTGCCAGACGGTGGCTTCCCGACCCATCGGGTAACGCTTGATGTAGAAGCTGTGCTCCTTGTGCTCGACATCCTGCATGCCGGCGAAGTACTCGGTGTTGAACAACGTCGTGGCGAACTGCGAGATCCCGCCGCCGACTTCGCGTCCCGGGCGGCCGTTCTCGATGACGCCGGACTCGACGTAGCCCTGCGGCACACCGCGCGGACCGGTGTAGCCGTTCAGGCTGAACGAATCGCCGGGCTTGATGAGCGCGCCGTTGACCTGATCCGCGACCCGGTGGATGTTCACACCCGATGCCTGCTCGAAACCGCCGGTGGTGAACTCGCTGACCGGTTCCTTGATGCCGAGCGCGTTGGCCTGGTCGGTGGTGAACCGTGCCGGCTGCGGCTGGTACAGCGCCGGAACCGTGCGGTTGCCGGTCTGCTTCAGCACATCCGCGACGTGCTCAAGACTCTTGTTCCAGTCCACGCCGTAGCCGTCGACCGACGGGTGCACCGCCGGCTGGCCGTTGTCCAGGACGACCTGCGCGTCGACGCTCGGGCGCTCGGTGCTGGCCAACTGCGGTCGCGCGGCGGCGATCAGCGCCGGAACGTCCACAGTGGACGACAACCCGCCCCTGCCGTCCGGCGCGAAGTGCAGGGCGCCTGCGATCACCTCCGGGGGCAGCGTTGCGACCTTGCCCTGCTCTCCGGTCACGGTCACCGGGCCGGACACGGCAGGCTGGGCGACCTGCGTCAACGCCTGCTGGACGCCCTGCGGAGTGGTGCTCACAGGCTGCTCGGCGAAGGGCACGTCCACGGGCTGGCCGGTGGCCCAATGCAGCACGATGAGGCTCGTCGCCTGCGCCATGTCGACGGTTCGGCCGCTGACCGGCCCAACGGCGACCGGTCGGGTCCCCTGGAAGGTGATCCCGCCTTCCACCGGCTGGCGGTTCAGCTTCGACACGACCTGATGCAGCGCCACCGCGACCTGCGCACGGTCACCACGGCTGACCGGGGCCACCTCGTGCGTGCTGAAGAACGACGTCAGCCGGGTGATCGGGTTCAGGGGCTGGGCACCGGCCTGCTCGATGGTCGCTTCCCAGTCCATGGTCAACCCGGAAGTCTGCGGGTTGATCGTCGCCGTGGCGTCCCCGGCCCGCACCACCACGGGCCTGTTGTTCAGGTGCGGCCCGAGCTGCTGCTGGAGCTTCTGCTCGGCGGCGGTCTTGCTCATCCCGCCGATCTCGACACCCGCGACGACCGTGCCGCGCGGGACGTCGCCGGCGCTCATCACCAGGTCACCGACGTAGAGCAGACCGAACACGGCCGCCGCGATACCGGCGGTCACCGCCGCCCGGAAGGCCGTGCTGCGCCGGCCTGCGCCGCCGTCACCCGAGCCGCTCCCGCCGCCGAAGTCGGTCCAGGTGGGCGGTTCCGGCGGTTGGACCGGCGGTTCCGGCGGGCGGGCGCTGGTCTCCCACGGCGGGAGCCCGGTTGCGCCGGAGTAGACGTTGCCGACGATCGGCGGGATCGTCTGCGTGCGCTCGGCGTCGGACTCGGGTGCGGACCCGCTCACGTACGGCTGGCCCGCTGATCCGACCGGACCTGCCGGCTGCGCCGCGAGCGGAACCGGGGAGATCTCGATCGTGTGGTCCGCGCGGGCCTGTGCGGCTTCGGTCCGTACCTCACCGACGGGCTGGGCCGCGTTGCCAGGCGAGGCGTCGTCGGCAGGCTGGGCCGCGTTGGCAGGCTCGCGGCCGTTGGTCGGGTCGGCAGCCGGTTGGCGATGGATCGCTGGTCTGGTCGGCTGGTCCGCGTTGACGCCGGAACCCGACCTCGGCTGGCTGGGGGTGTCGTAGTCCTCCGGCACCGCTTCCTCTTACTTCCTCAGTCGTGCGTAGTCAACAGCCCACGGCAGCCCGCCACCTGATGCGAAGACCCATCCGGGTCGCACTGCCGGTCTTATCTGGACTCATCGGAACCCGCGGATACGTCGTTTCACCCGCGGCCCGCCAGTTGTGGCGAAGTGCACACCACCCGCGCACTGGAGAGTCGTTTCGTCGCTGATCGTCGTCGGACGGGAACTGATCGGACTGGAACGGGGAATAAGAGTGTGGCCTGGTACGACCGGCTTACAGGTACAAACCGGTCCCGTGCTCGGTGCGCTCACTGGCAACCGCGTGCAGGTCGCGTTCCCGCATCACCAGGTAGGACGTGCCCTGCACCTCAACTTCGTACTGATCCTCCGGGTTGAACAGCACCTGGTCACCCACTTTGACGCTGCGCACGTGGCTGCCCACACCGAAGACCTCGCCCCAGAGCAGCCGCTTGGCCACCTGGGCAGTCGCCGGGATGACGATCCCACCGCTGCTGCGGCGCTCCCCGGACTCCTGCGAGATCCGTACCATGACCCGGTCATGCAGCATCTGGATCTCAAGCTTGGCATCGGTCACCCGAGAAGTTTACTCGGTCGCCCGACAGGGGTCCGCCACCAGGCTGGTTCTGTAGTCACCAACCTCACCTGCCGGTGTAACCGTCGGCTACGCGTCGAGCCCGCCCATCACCAGCGGTAACCGGTCCAGACCATCCGCGGTGACCCGAATCGGCACTCCCCAGTCCTGGCGGCTCAACCGGCACGCCGGGTGCTCGACCGCCGGATCGTCATCGCAACTGGCCCCCTGCGCCACGACATGCAGCACGCCCTCGGTGGCGCCGTCGGCGAACACCAGACGCCGGGTCAGGTCGGTGCCGACACCCGCCCCCTCGACCAGCAGTCCTTCGGGGGAAGCGGTGACCTCCAATCGAGTGGACGGCCCGTAACGCTCGTCCAGCTTCTGACCCGGGGGTGGGGTGAACACCACGGCGAGTTCCACCTCAGCACTGACGTCCGTCGATGGCCGCCGCACCTGCTGCGACACACCAGCCACGAGCCGCGCTGTCACGCCGGGTGGCACCGGCCGCTCCAGTCGGTGGGCCGCGGACGCCACGACCACCAACTCGCCGTCGAACAGCGCCGCCCCGGACGGCTCGGCGATGCCGGTGACCAGCGTGGACATCACGCCGGCCACCGGGTCATACCGGCGAATCGCGCCGTTGTAGGTGTCACAGACCGCGACCGTGCCGTCCGGCAGCACGGCAACGCCCAGCGGGTGCTGCAGCAGCGCGTCGGCGGCCGGACCATCGGCATGGCCGAAGTCGAACAGTCCCGAACCGACCGCCGTGCGTACCTCGAAGCCGGCGTCCGAGCACTCGATCCAGCGCAACGCCGACGTCTCCGCATCCGCCAACCACAGCCGCTCGCCGCCGTCGGCGAGGCCGGACGGCTGCGCGAAGAACGCCTGATCAGCGGCACCGTCGCGGAGCCCCTCCACCGTGGTGCCGGCGAAGCGCCGGACCGTCCCGGCGACCGGGTCGAACAACCCAAGGGTGTGGTTGCCGGCCATGGCGATCACCACGCCGCCGGCCGGCTCCCACCAGGCGACATCCCACGGGCTGGTCAGCGGCGTGCGCAGGGCCGGACCGGAATCCGCGCCGTCCCGCCACTGCTCACCCGTCCCGGCGACCGTGCGGACCGCTCCATCGGACAGGCGCACGCCGCGCAGCAGGTGATTCACGGTGTCCGCGACCACCACGTCATAACCCACCTCGGCGGCCACGCGCTCCGGCAGGACCGTCAGACCGCCAGGCTCGGAGAAGGCCGCGGTCGCCGCCGGGCCGTCCGCGCGACCGCGCGTGCCCACGCCGATCCGCCGGACCACCGACTCGCCGTCGGGCGCGAGTTCGACCAGCGAGTGGTGGGCGGAATCCGACACCAGCAGCGTGCCGTCCAAGGCCACCACCTTTCCCGGATACCGCAGCGTGGTGGCCTGCGGCTTGGGCGGGACGTAGGGCCCGTCCCCGCGATGCAGCGTCCCCTTGACCTCGTGCTCGGCGACGACGTCCGCGATCACGCGACGGAGTGCTTGGACGTGGCCCTCGCCTGCCGCCATGTGCACGACATAGCCTTCGGGATCGATCACGACGAGTGTCGGCCATGCCTTCACGGCATAGTTCTGCCAGGTCGTCAGCTTGGGATCGTCCAGGACCGGATGGTGCACCGCGTAGCGCTCGACGGCGGCGGCGACGGCGTCCCGGTCAGCCTCGTGCGCGAACTTCGGCGAGTGCACGCCGATCGTCACGAGCGCGTCCGAGAACTCCTCCTCCAACGGTCGAAGCTCGTCGATCACGTGCAGGCAATTGATGCAGCAGAACGTCCAGAAGTCCAGCAGCACGACGCGTCCGCGCAGGTCAGCGAGCCAGATCTGCTCGTTGTCAGTGTTCAGCCACTGACGGCCCACCAGTTCGGGGGCACGGACACGGGCACGCTTGGTCGTCGTCGGCTCGATGCTCACCCCCCAGTCAACAACACCGGAAGGCCCGATCTTCCGACTAGCGGCGCAGACCGCCGCCGCTGCGCCGACCAGCGCGGTGATCGCCGACATAGAAGACGCTCGCGGCCACCGTGGGTACGAGAACACCAACCAGCGTGACCAGCGCTTCCATGCTCCTACTCCTTAAACCGCATCGGAGGAGACGAATCACCTCGTGATCATTTGATGGCGTTGGGTAACCGTCACAAGAGACACCGATGCCGAGGGCGCACCCAAGGCAGGGGTGTGACAAGGGAGGTAAAAGGGGAATGAACCCGAGATTTGGAAGGCTCCGCGATGCTGCCAGGTCGGGGGTCCGACAGCATCGCGGAGTCACTCGGAATATCGGGCGGCACCCTCCAGTCGTTACACAGGACAGAGACTGTGACTTATGCCACTTATCTGGCCCGCAACGCCGCGCGCTTAAATCGGATCGTAGCTACCTGATCACCGCATGCAATCGATCTCAGCATCCAAACATCGCGCTATATCGGGATGTATAGCAAGAGATCTAGATTCCTCTAGATCTTCCGATCGACGTTTCCCGCCGAGCGCCCCCCTCTGGGTCAGCTCAGTCCTGGGTCAGCAGGTACCGGCCGAAATGCGGCACGGTGAAGGCGATCTGCCCGCGCTCGGCGGAGTAGACCAGCCCCTTCCTGATCAGGTTGTCCCGGGCCGGCGACAGCGACGACGGTTTGCGCTCCAGGTACTCCGCCACGGACGACGTCGACGCCGGCTCGTCCTGCCCCGCCACGACCTCGGCCATGGCACGCAGGTACTCGCGCTCCGCCGGAGTCGCCCGTTCGTACCGTGATCCGAAGAACCCGACCGCGAGTTCGCCTTCCGCTTCCGGCGCGGCCAGCCGCACATCGCTTTCGTCGATCGGGTCGCGCGGCGCGGTGTCCCACGCTGCTTTCCCGTACGCCTGAACGAAGTAGGGGTAACCCCCGGAGATCGTGAACAGCTCGTCCAGGGCCGCCGAGGTGATCCCGGCTTCCTCCCGCTCGATCGGCGCGACCACGGCGTGATCGGCGTGCGAGCGGTCCAGCCGATCGATTCGGATGTACCGGAACAGCCTTTCCGAGTACGACTTGCTGGCCGACAGCACCGCAGGCAGGTGCGGCAGGCCGGCGCCGACGACCACAAGCGGCGTGCCGGATTGCGACAGCTCGTGGCAGGCCGCGCACAGCGCCGAGACATCGGCGGGCTGGACGTCCTGCATCTCGTCGATCAGCAGGGCCACCCCGGTCCCGACGTCCGCCGCCAGCTCAGCTACGTCGGTGAACAGCTCCACCAGGTCGATCTCGATATCGCCGGAATCGCCCCTGCCCTCGGCCGCTGGGACGTCGATGCCCGGCTGCCAGCGGTCGCGCAGTTTGGCCCCGTCGGGATTGGACTTGAGCGCGAACGCCTTGAGCACGGCGAGAACCGCTTCGACGCGGTCCGGCGCGCGGTGGCGGACCGCCAGATCCCGCACCGCCCGGTGCAGTGCGGACGCCAGCGGTCGCCGCAACCCGGCGTCCGGCCGGGCTTCCACCTTTCCGGCGCCCCATCCACGGCGCAGCGCCATCGACCGCAGCTCGCCGAGCAGCACCGTCTTCCCGACCCCGCGCAGGCCGGTCAGGACCAGGCTGCGCTCCGGGCGGCTCCGGGCGACGCGCTCCAACACGACCTCGAAGGCGTCCACCTCGCGGTCGCGACCAGCCAGTTCCGGCGGTCGCTGCCCCGCGCCCGGGGCGAAGGGATTGCGCACGGGGTCCATCGCTCGGACTGTATCCGGCCGTATAGCGATAACCCGATATTCCGCGAGAAACGTCTACGGCGTGTCGTCCTCGACTCGATCTGCTTCTCTAGGGCCGCCTAGTAACAGTCCTAGAGAAGCAGAGGCACCGGTCTCTGATCTCAGCGCTCGACGATGGCCGTGACGCCCTGACCGCCAGCGGCGCAGATCGAGATCAGGCCGCGTCCCGAACCGCGCTCCGCGAGCAGCTTGCCCAGGGTCGCCACGATCCGGCCGCCGGTGGCGGCGAACGGGTGGCCGGCGGCCAACGACGAGCCGTTGACGTTGAGGCGGTCCGAATCGATCTCCCCGAGCGGCGCGGACAGGCCGAGCCGGTTCTTGCAGAAGTCCGCGTCCCGCCAGGCACCCAGAGTCGCGAGCACCTGCGACGCGAATGCTTCGTGGATCTCGTAGAAGTCGAAGTCACCGAGCCCGAGACCATTGCGTTCCAGCAGCTTCGGCACCGCGTAGGCCGGCGCCATCAGCAACCCCTCGTCGCCGCTGACGTGGTCGACCGACGCCGGAACGATGTCGCGCACGTACGCCAGCACCGGAAGTTTGTGCTGCTCGGCCCAGTCCTCGCTGGCCAGCAGCACGGTCGACGCGCCGTCTGACAGCGGCGTCGAGTTGCCGGCCGTCATGGTCGCGCCGTCGCCCTTGCCGAACACGGGCTTGAGCGTGGCGAGCTTCTCCACCGACGAGTCCGCCCGCAGGTTCTGGTCTCGTGTCAGGCCGAGGAACGGGGTCACCAGGTCGTCGAAGAACCCCCGCTCGTAGGCGGCGGCCAGGCGGTGGTGGCTGCGCGCGGCCAGTTCGTCCTGGTCGGCACGGCTGATCCCCCACGCTTCCGCCGTCTTGGCGGCGTGCTCGCCCATCGACAGCCCGGTGCGCGGCTCCGCGTTCTGCGGGATCTCCGGGACGATGTGCTGCGGCCGGACGCCGGCCAGCGCGGCCAGTTTCGCACCGAGACCCTTGGCGTGGTTGGCCTTCAGCAGAACCCTGCGCAGGTCCTCGTTGAGCTGGATCGGGGCGTCGCTGGCGGTGTCGACCCCACCGGCGATACCGCTGTCCAGCTGCCCGAGCGCGATCTTGTTGGCCACCGACGTGACCGCTTCCAGACCGGTCGCGCAGGCCATCTGGACGTCGTGCGCCGGCGTACGCGGGTCGAGTCCGCTGCCGAGCACGGTTTCACGCGCGAGATTGAAATCACGGCTGTGCTTGAGGACCGCGCCCGCGACGAACTCGCCGACCTGCTCACCCCGCAGGCCGAAGCGGGCGACCAGGCCGTTCAGGGCCGCGGTGAGCATGTCCTGGTTACTGGCCTGCGCGTACGGGCCACCGGACCGGGCGAACGGAATCCGGTTGCCGCCGACGATGGCGACACGACGAGTGCTCGACATGCCCACTCCCTTAAGTGCTGCTGCTCGCGGATGTTGGGGTGCTTGATCGCGGAGGTTGACGTTCCATGAGGCATATCGCCCCCATCGGGGCTGGCCATCATCGCCCTCCGGCTCTAACCTACTGGCGAGTAGTTAATGTGTCGAGAGTGCCCGTCACCACCTTCGGGTACGACCCAGTTCACGGAGTGCGCGCATGGCTGACCAGTACCAGAAGTTCGTCAACTCACCGCTCGGGAAGCAGCTGGCCAAGCGGCTGGGCCTGCCCGACCCCACCCCGCTGCGCCGGTTCACCACCGGTGACCCGGTTGTCTCCGGCAAAGTCCTGCTGGGCGCCGCCGAAGGTTCCCGCCTGCACAAGGCCGTCTCGGGGGTGCTCGCGGAGACCGACGCGCAGGTGGTCGAAGCATCGAGCACTGGCCAGGCCGAGAACAACGACACCCGCTACTCCGCGCTGGTCTTCGACGCCACCGGCATCGCCGCGAGCGGCGAGCTGTCCCAGCTCTACGAGTTCCTGCACTCCGCGATCCGCGCCGTCGGCACCTGCGGACGGGTGATCGTTTTGGGCACTCCGCCGGAGGAGACTTCCGGCCCGACCGAGCGGACCGCCCAGCGCGCTCTCGAAGGCATCGTGCGCAGCGTCGGCAAGGAACTCAAGCGTGGCGCGACCACGCAGCTCGTGTACGTGTCCCCGGGCGCGGAGAACGCCATCGACTCGACGCTGCGGTTCCTGCTGTCCGCGAAGTCCGCGTTCGTGTCCGCCCAGGTGATCCGGGTCGGCGCAAGCCAGGACGGCGTCGACCTCCCGGCCGACCCGTGGCAGCGACCGCTCGCGGACAAGGTCGCGCTGGTCACCGGCGCGTCCCGGGGCATCGGCGCGGCGATCGCGGAAACCCTGGCCCGTGATGGGGCGCACGTCATCTGCCTGGACATCCCGGCGCAGGGCGAGGACCTGAGCAAGGTGGCCAACCGCATCGGCGGTTCCGCGCTGCAGCTGGACATCACCGCCGAGGACGCCGGGCGCCGGATCGCCGAATACTGCACCGAACGGCACGGCGGGCTGGACGTCGTCGTGCACAACGCCGGCATCACCCGGGACAAGACGATCGGGCGGATGGAGCGCGGCCGGTGGGAATCGGTGATCGCGGTGAACCTGACCGCGCAGGAGCGGATCAACGACGTGCTGCTCGGGGCGGAGTCCCCGCTGCGGCCGGGCGGCCGGATCATCAGCGTCGCGTCGATCAGCGGCATCGCCGGCAACGTCGGCCAGACGAACTACGCGGCTTCCAAGGCCGGCGTGATCGGCATGGTGCAGGGGCTCGCGCCGCGGGCCGCGGAGCGCCAGTACACGATCAACGCGGTCGCCCCGGGCTTCATCGAGACCAAGATGACCGCGGCGGTGCCGTTCCTGATCCGCGAAGCCGGCCGGCGCATGAACAGCCTGTCGCAGGGCGGGCTTCCGGTCGACGTCGCCGAAACCATCGCGTGGTACGCCAACCCGGCCTCCAGTGGCGTGAACGGCAACGTCGTGCGCGTGTGCGGCCAGAGCCTGTTGGGAGCCTGACATGACCAGTTCGAGCGAGACGGCTGACATCAGGGAACTCGCTGGCACGCCGAACCTCTCGGCGCTCTACGCGAAAGCGGCCCTGACCGCGCCGACCCGGCGGGGCACGACGCTGCCCAGCACCGAATACATCCGGCGCGATGCGACGGTGGATCGGGAGCACCTGACCGAATACAACCGCGTGTGCGGGTTCGGGCTGCGGGACGAACTGCCGGTGACCTACCCGCACGTGTTGTCCTTCGGCATGTCGGTGCGATTGATGACCGACCCCGGATTCCCGTTCGCGCTCCCTGGCCTGGTGCATGTGGCCAACAGCATCGTGCAGCGCCGGCCCCTGCGGATCACGGACACGTTCGATCAGCGGGTGCGGGTGGCCAACCTGCGGGCGCACCCCAAGGGGCGACAGTTCGACGTGATCACCGAGACCATCGTGTCGGGTGAGACCGTCTGGACGGAATACAGCACCTACCTGCGGCGGGGCAGCTCGGGCGACGCCGAGGAGCAGGCAGGGGCAGACCGGGCGGGGCGCCAGCCCGTGGAGCTGGAGCCGGGCCACTCCACCGCCAAGTGGCGGCTCGCCGGCGACCTGGGGCGCCGCTACGCGCACGTGTCGGGCGACCACAACCCGATCCACCTGCACCCGATCACGGCGAAGGCGTTCGGATTCCCCCGAACGATCGCGCACGGCATGTGGTCGAAGGCGCGCTGCCTGGCGTCGTTCGACGGCCGGCTGCCCGATGCCTGCGCGGTCGACGTCGAGTTCCGCAAGCCGGTCCTGCTTCCATCCACTGTGGAGTTCACGGAGTGGGCGGCCGGCGCCGGGTTCGACTTCGCGCTGCACGCCGCGAAGTCCGGCAAGTCGCACCTGCTCGGCACGGTCACCGCGCTGTAGGGAGGCTGCCGGAAGCGGGGATCGAGCTGTCGATCCCCGCTTTCGAGCAACCGACGGAACGGCGCTGCTTCCGGGCTGGTTGCCCCACGGCCGGCGAGATGCTCCACATTTCCCGACCAGTGGAGTGACTCACTGGTCGGGCTTCCAGTGTCGTCCCTCGACCAGGTCACCGAAGCCCATCCACACCAGGTTCATCAGCCGCATCGCCAGCTCGTCCGGGGTGTACTCCGGGTGGTCGATCCACCAGTCCAGCAGCGACTCGCCCGCGCCGACCAGCGCCGCCGCGAACGGCATGAACTGCTCGACCGTCGCCGGTTCGCGGTGCGCGGGGGCGGGCGTCGCCCGCGCCAGCAACTCCGCGATGAGCTCGACCGTGCGATTCCGCCATTCGAGCAGCTCGCTGGAGAACGGCTCGCCCTGCTCGCCCGCCTGGCGGTGCAGCACCGTCCAGCTGGCGCGGTTGTCACTGACGTATTGGAACAGCAGGCGCAGCCCGTGCCAGAGCTGCTCGTCGGGACGCAGGGTCTCGTCCACAGCCTCGCTGAGCGCTTCCACCAGGCGCGCCGCCTCACGCTGGATGCAGGCGACGAACAGCTCGTCCTTGGCCCCGAGGTAGGCGTAGATCATCGGCTTCGAGATGCCCGCGACCTCGGAGATCTCGTCCATCGACGCGGCGTGGAAGCCGCGCTCGGCGAAGACGTTCACGGCCGCGTCCAGGATCTGCCGCTCCCGCACCGAGCGGGGCAGCCTCCGGGTCTTGACCTGTCTGCCGGCGTTGCGGGCCCGTGCGCCGGTCCGTAGATCCCCCTGCTGCATCTCCGCCTGCCGCTCTCGGCTGTTGCTCATTCGTTGCACTTAACCATGTCAGTCGACCTTGGCGCGCGTGTGGCCGCGCATGAATCCAGGTTACTGCCAGCTTGCCGGCTTATCTACTCGCCAGTAGCCTGACGGGAGGCCAAGGAGGTGCGCGCATGCCCAGCCGTGATCCCGTCGCCGCACTGGGCGAAACCGACCCGAAGCAGGTCAGCGAGGAGGACCTCGTCCGGCTGCTGGAAGCAGCGTCGGAGAGGGCCCGCACCGGCCAGGGAGGAGACCTCAGCGCGCTCAGCGCGGAGCAGTTCGCTCGGCTGATCTCCCGTGCCTCCAATGCGCAACTGGAGGCCGTCGTCGCCCGCGAGGAGCTGCGGCGGGCCATCCTGGACGAGGTGTTCCGGCGGATGAGCGAGCACTACAAGGCCGAGACCGCGAAGGCGGTCGAGGCCGTCGTGCGCTGGCGCATCGGTAGTGCTGACGACGACTACCTCCGCTACGAATGCGTGCTCAGCGGCGGCACGTGCACGCTGCGCGACCCGACGGGGGTCGACGCGCGGGCCACGATCACGCTCAGGCCGGCGGAGTTCCTGAAACTGGCTTCAGGCAACGCTTCCCCGCCCACGCTGTTCATGAAAGGCAAGCTCAACGTCGCCGGCGACCTCGCGTTCGCGGCCGGACTGACCAAGCTCTTCCAGATCCCGAGAGCCTGACGCGCGACCTCACCGCCGGAAGTCCAGGATCTCCTGCCCGTTGAAGTAGCCGCCCTGGCAGAACGCGGCGTCACCGTCATACAGGATCACCGCATTTCCGCCATACGAGACGCAGTCGTTCATCGACACGGAGGCCGCCGCGGCAACGGCCGGAACGGCCGCCGCCAACAGCACCCCGAAACCGAACCCAGCGAACACCATGAGCCGCTTCGCTGACTTGCGCATAGCACTTTCTCTCCTGTCCCGAGGTCCCCTCCCCGCTCAGTACTAAGAATCCGCGGAAATGCCGCAGCACCGCGCGCCGGACCACGCCGGTGAGCGCTCCTCGATCAGGTGGATTTGTTGCGATATACAACCTTATTGGACGTGACGTACCGCGCGTTGGTAACCCATCGAGTGACTTAATCGCGACGCACTCCTTTCCTCATGGCCACGGGTGTTCGCAACCGAAATAGCGAAGAAGTGCTCTTCGCCACGGTCAGGAATTCGTAAACAACGGCGGCCGTTTGCGTTAATGACCCGTTTCGTCGGCTGGCCGACCTCATGGGTGAAACTAGACGCCGGGTGTGGGCTCCGCGGGGGAGAACCCACACCCGGGGGCGCAGTGGGCAGAGCACGAAAGGCGCCCCAGATGCCGTCCGGTGTCGCGAGCCACCGGCCGACCACAGCTTCGAGAGTGAACGGGAGGGCGAAGCCGTGAGTAACGTCAAACAGGACCCCGGCACCCCCATCTACGGCGAGATCGAGCAGGAGCTCGGGATGCCGGAGATCGAAGTGCACGACTTCGGCATGCACTCCTTCGACCTTTCGGTGGACGGACCACTGGTGAGCGACGATGCCGACGTCCAGGTAGCCGAGCCTGAGGCCGGTGAGGCGGGAGCCACCGAGACGGGAAGCGGCAAGCGGCGCCGCGGCGACAAGCGCTCCTGACAGCGAGGTGGTGCCTGGTCGTTTGACCAGGCACCACCTTGTGTCCGAATCAGTACGTGATCGCCATGCTCGGATCACCGAGCAGCGCGCCGACGTCCGCCAGGAATCGGGAGCCCTGCGCGCCGTCGACAACCCGGTGGTCGAAGCTCAACGCCAGCTGGCAGACCTGACGTGCGACGATCTGGCCGTCCACCACCCACGGCATCTCCCGCACCGCGCCGAGCGCGAGGATCGCGGACTCGCCCGGGTTCAGGATCGGGGTCCCGGTGTCCACCCCGAACACCCCGACGTTGGTGATGGTGATCGTGCCGTTGACCAGGTCACCCGGCGACGTCTTGCCGTCCCGCGCCGTGACTGTGAGCTGCCCGATGGCTTCGGCCAGTTCCCGCAACGACATCGCGTCGGCATCCCGGACCTTGGGCACGACTAGACCGCGCGGGGTGTCCGCGGCGATCCCGAGGTGCACGTAGTCCTTGTAGACGATCTCGCCAGCTTGCTCGTCCCAGGTTGCGTTGACATCCGGGGTGCGGCGCACGGCCAGGCACACCGCCTTCGCGGCGAACGCCAGCGGGGTGACCTTGACGTCCCGGAACTGCGGGTGGCCCTTCAGGCGCTGGCGCAGTTCCATCATCGGCGTGACGTCGACGGTGAGGAACTCCGTGACGTGGGGCGCGGTGAACGCGCTGCCGGCCACGGCCTCGGCCGTGGCCCGGCGAACGCCCCGGATCGGCACCCGGCGTTCCCGCGTCCCGGCCTCCGCCGGCACGACCGAAGGCGCTTCCGGGGCCTCCGCGACTGCCGCTGGCGCGGCAGCGGCTTCGACGTCCTCCCGCGTGATCACGCCCCCCGCGCCCGATCCAGTGATCGAGCGCAGGTCAACGCCCAGGTCCTTGGCGAGCTTGCGCACCGGCGGTTTCGTCAGCGGCACGGCGCCGCTGGGCTCCCCGATTTCCGGTGGGCCCATGGGGGGCATCTCCGGGGCGATCCCTGTGGCGACACCGTTGGCCGTCTGCTCCGGCCGGCTCTGCTGAGGAACCCCGGTCGAAGCAGCCGCCTTGCGCGGCCGGCGCTTGGCCGCCGACGTCCTCGGGCCGTAGCCGACGAGCGTGGCGATCCGACCGTTGGCGCTCTCCTCGCCGATCTTGCCGCCGGATTCGGCAGCCTCAGCCGGAGCGGCAGCCTCCGGCTTCCCAGCCGCCGCTTCGGCACCGCCGGCTTCCAGATCGATCGTGATGATCGGCGTGCCGACCTCCACGGTCTGGCCGGGTTCGGCGAGCAGCTCCGTCACCCTGCCGGCGTAGGGGCAGGGCAGTTCCACGGACGCCTTCGCCGTTTCGATCTCCACGACCGTCTGGTTCAGCTCGACGGTGTCACCTGGCTGCACGTGCCAGGTGACGATCTCAGCTTCGGTCAGCCCCTCACCGACATCGGGCAGGGGGAAGTGCTTGAGTTGTGCCACCGACTACCCCCTCACCAGGCCAACGAACGGTCTACGGCGTCCAGTACCCGGTCCAGATCAGGGAGGTAGTCGTCCTCCAACTTGCTCGGCGGGTAAGGGGTGTCGAATCCGGTCACCCGCAGCACCGGAGCCTCCAGCGAGTAGAAGCACTCCTGCTGCACGCGGGCGACCACCTCGGAGGTGATCGACGACTCCGCCGGTGCCTCGCTCACCACGATCAGCCGGCCGGTCCGGCGTACGGACTCGAACACCGGACCGAGGTCCAGCGGCGACAGCGTCCGCAGGTCGATGACCTCCAGCGAGTGACCGTCTTCCTCGGCGGCGGTGGCCGCGTCCAGGCAGGTTCGGATCATCGGGCCATAACCGACCACGGTCGCCGTGGCGCCCGGGCGCAGCACCCGGGAGCGGAACAGCGGCTCGGGCCGCACGGTCGTGTCCAGCTCACCCTTTTCCCAGTACCGCCGCTTCGGTTCGAAGAACAGCACCGGGTCGTCACAGGCGATGGCCTGCTGCAGCATCCAGTAGGCGTCCACCGGGTTCGAGCACGACACCACCTTCAGGCCAGCGACGTGCGCGAACAGTGACTCCGGGGACTCGGAGTGGTGCTCGACGGCACCGATGCCACCGCCGAAGGGCACCCGGATGACCACCGGCATCTTGACCTTGCCCTGGCTGCGGTAGTGCAGCTTGGACAGCTGGGACACGATCTGGTCGAAGCCGGGGAAGATGAACCCGTCGAACTGGATCTCGCACACCGGGCGGAAGCCACGCATCGCCAGACCCACGGCGGTGCCGATGATCCCGGATTCGGCCAGCGGGGTATCCAGTACACGCTGTTCACCGAAGTCCTTCTGCAACCCGTCGGTGATCCGGAAGACGCCACCGAGCTTGCCCACGTCCTCGCCCATGACCAGGACCTTCGGGTCGCTTTCCAGGGCGGCCCGCAGGGCCATGTTCAGTCCCTTGGCGATGGTGATCGTCTGGGTGCGGACCTGCGTGTCCGGGCGTTCGATCGTCGGAGCCGCCATCACCGAACACCTCCCACCGCGCTGGCCTGCTGGTCGGCGAATCCTTCGAGGTAGCGCAGATACTCCTCACGTTGCGCCTCCACCGGCGGACTCGCCTCCGCGTAGCTCTCGGAGAAGATCCGTTCCGGGGGCGGAGTGGCCATGCTGAAGCAGAACTCGCGGTAGCGGGCCGCCAGCTCGTCGGCCTCGGCGTCGACCGAGTCGAAGAAGTCCTGGTCGGCGACCTTCTCCCGGACCAGGTGCACGCGCAGCCGCTCGATCGGGTCCTTGAGCTTCCAGGTTTCCAGCTCGTCGGCCAGCCGGTACCGGGTCGGGTCGTCGGACGTGGTGTGCGCGTCCATCCGGTAGGTGAACGCCTCGATGAGCACCGGACCGTTGCCGTGCCGGCACTCCTCCAACGCCCACTTGGTCACGGCGTAGCTGGCCAGCACGTCGTTGCCGTCCACGCGGATGCCGGGGAAGCCGTAGCCGGAAGCGCGCCGGTACAGCGGCACCCGGGTCTGCCGTTCCAGCGGTTCGGAGATCGCCCACTGGTTGTTCTGGCAGAAGAACACCACCGGCGCGTCGTAGACCGAGCTCCACACCATGGCTTCGTGCACGTCGCCCTGGCTGGTGGCTCCGTCCCCGAAGAACGCGATCGTCGCCGCACCGTCGTCGTCACCGACCCGGCCCTCGAACCGCTGGCCCATGGCGTACCCGGTGGCGTTCAGGCACTGGTTGCCGATCACGATCGTGTACAGGTTGAATCCGGTGGCCAGCGGGTCCCAGCTGCCGTGGTCGGTGCCCCGGAAGATGCCGAGCAGCTCGGTCGGGTCGATGCCGCGGCACCAGGCGACGCCGTGCTCGCGGTAGCTGGGGAAGGCCATGTCCTGCGGGCGCAGCGCGCGGCCGGCACCGATCTGCGCGGCCTCCTGGCCGAGCAGCGGAACCCAGATACCGAGCTGGCCCTGACGTTGCAGCGCGTTGCCCTCGCGGTCGGCGCGGCGGACCAGGACCATGTCCCGGTACATCCCGCGCAGGTCGTCGGAGGTGAGGTCGGGGTCGAAATCGGAGCGGGAGACCCGCTCACCTTCGGGGGTCAGGAGCTGAACGAGCTCAGCCCCACCCTCGCTTGTCGCACGCAAACCGGCGATCACCTGTTCCCTGGTGGGTTTCGCTGCGGTGGCGGCAGGGGAACCGGGGGATGACCCTGAGGCGGGTGCGCCGGGTTCGGGCGGGGTAGGACGCGTCCAGTGTTCTGCGGACATGTGAGATCTCCTTGTGTCACACCGACCGGGTCGCTTGTGACGACCTGGCTGGTTTGCCCCACTCCACCCGTGGCCGTTCGGCCGGTGAGCCACGACACGAGCGGATGGGGAGATTGGACCGCTACCCGCCATCCTGGCATGAAATCCGCCGATTCCGTGAGACCTGCCACAGTGAGCGATGTTGGCAAGTTTTCCCTTCACCGATCACCACAAGGCACGTTAATCGGTTCGGATCAACCCCGAAATCGCAGGTCATCAAAGCAATGGACGTCCGACTAACGCCCCTCGGAAGGTTTCGCGTACCGGGCGGTCGGCGCACGCTGGAAGTACCACCGAGAGGTCATCGCAGCGACACACGGAATCACGTACCGTACACAGCCGAAATTCATCCGTATGGCCTAATCCGGCCGTGACCGACCGCGTGTGGTGCGGCATACGATCGCGGCCGTGGATCGTGCAGCAGTGCAACAGACCGTTCAGCGCAAGTGGGACCCGAGGACCAGGAACGACGGCATCATCCCGAGCCTGTCCGAGCTGGTCCGAATACCCGCCGTCTCCCCGTCGTTCGACACCGAGTGGGCCGCGAACGGCCATCTCGACGCGGTCATCGCACACCTGCACGCCTGGATTTCCGCACGCGGCATCCCCGGCGCGCACCTCGAAGTCGTCCGCCTGCCGGGCCGGACTCCGCTGCTGCTGGTGGACGTCCCGGCGACCCCAGGAACCCTGGCGAACCGCCCGGACACCGTTCTGCTCTACGGCCACCTGGACAAGCAGCCGCCGATGGGCGGCTGGTCGGAGGGCCTGGACGCGTGGACACCGGTCCTCCGCGACGACCGCCTCTTCGGGCGTGGCGCGGTCGACGACGGTTACGCCGGCTATGCCGCCGTCACCGCGATCGAGGCCGTACGCGCACACGATGGTGAGCACGCACGCTGCGTAGTCCTGCTGGAGACCGGTGAGGAATCCGGCAGCCCTGACCTACCCGCTTACCTGGAGCACCTGGCTGACCGGCTCGGTGACGTGTCGCTGGTGGTGTGCCTGGACGCCGGCGCCGGCGACTACGAGCGCCTGTGGTTGACGTCGTCGCTGCGCGGGGGCGCGCAACTGGAGATCACCGTCAAGGTCCTGGACTCGGGGCTGCACTCGGGTGTCGCCAGCGGCATCGTGCCGAGTTCGTTCCGCGTGTTGCGCCAGTTGCTGGACCGGGTGGAGGACTCCGCCACCGGGGAGATCCTGCTGCCGGAGCTGAACGTCGAGATCCCGGCGAACCGGGTGACCGAAACGCGGCAGGCGCTCGATGCGGTACCCGGCCTGGTACGGGACGCGGTGCCCCTGCCGGAGGGCGTCCGTCCGGTCACCAACGACGACGTCGAACTGGCGCTGAACGGCACGTGGCGACCGACGCTGTCCGTGATCGGCGCCGACGGGCTGCCGAAACCCGGTGAAGCCGGGAACGTGCTGCGCCCGTCCACCACGCTGGTGCTGAGCTTCCGGCTGCCGCCGACCGCCGACCCGTACAAGGCGCTGGACGCGATCCACGGGGCGCTGTCCACCGACGTCCCCTACGGCGCGGAGATCCACTTCGGACGGACAGAGGCCATGCCGGGCTGGAACGCGCCGCAGCTGACACCCTGGCTGCGTTCCGCGCTGGACGCCGCCAGCGAGGAACTCTTCGACGAGGACTGGCGCACCATGGGTCTCGGCGGCTCGATCCCGTTCATGGGGCTGCTGCACGACGCCTACCCGCGCGCACAGTTCGTCGTGACGGGCGCGCTCGGGCCGGGCAGCAACGCGCACGTGCCGGACGAGTCGCTGCACCTGCCCTACGCCGCGAAGGTCACGTCGGCCATCGCGTACGTGCTGGACGCACACGCCACCCGGAACTGACGCGCGTTTCACCAGGTCAGATTGACCAGCAAGCCCGGGTGGTCGGTGCCAGGCACGGCGAGGTTCTCGGCGCTGCCGAAGGTGAACCGGGATTCGGTCGCGAGGACGTGCTGCACATCCCCGTCGCCGTGCCGGAACCACCCTGGCGGCACACATTTCCGCACGTCAGGGTTGCCCTGCTCGCGCAGGTTGAAGTCGCCGCCGAGGACGGTCGCCGGGTTGTGCCTGCGTGTCGCGTCGGCGAGTTCCTGGCACTGCTGCAGCGCGGCGATCCCGGCCTTGGCCGTGGAAAGGGTGGTGGTGCACGCCTCGAACTCCGAGAAGGGGGCGCACAAGTACCCGAGCTGCTGGTTCCCACCGTCCTGGTGCGCGTACTGCTGCTTCACCACGGCGTCCCGGGCGGCGCCTCGCTTCGGGTTGCTGATCACCGCGATCCCGTAGTCACCGCGCCCGTCCGAGCACTGGTACGGCGCACCGCTGCCCTTCGTGCCGACCGGCATGAACTGCCAGCGGTACCCGGTTTCCTGGGCCATTCTGGTGATATCGCGGGCACAGATCTCGTTGAGCGTGACGACGTCCGGCTGCCGGTCGTTGATCAGTGCGATCGCCGAGTCCACCGAGCGCTTTCCCCCGCTGAAGCACGGCGAGAACCCGCCATTGCACAGGTTGAGCTGCAACACGACGAACGGCGCCGTCGCCGTGGCGCGGGGCGCCAGCGGCCAGCCGACCACCAGCGCGGCAGCGGCCAGGACCACCAGCGCGCCGCCAGCGGCGGCCCTCCCACGCCGACGGAGACATCGGCTCATGGGCGACCTCCTCGTCTTTTGGCCAGATCGAGCCTGTGCACTACTGGAAAAGGACGCGCGTTACCGGCACCCGCCGTACCCCCGAACGGCAAGACGAGGAGGTGTCTGCTCAGTGTCACCACCCGCGCTGTGCTCACTCACCGGAGCAAAGTGCTGAAACAGCCTCCCGCCGCGCCACCTACGGACCGTGCTCCTACCCGAGCACTTCCTCATCGCTCGCAGCACTGAATAACACTTCGAAATGCCGGTCAACCGACCAAGGTATTCCGCCAAGAGAGTTAAGAACGCCGGAGAAATCAGAGAACTCCCCGCGTTATCCGCTGACTGGGCTCCCACCAGAGCGAGTGATACCCAACCGGGCGCACGGACGCCGCTGCCAGCGCAATCTCGATGAGTGCGAAACCACTCGGCGGTGGGCAGCCATCCACCCGTTTCGTTCTCGCCCAACCGGGGGACTGCCGCTGATGTTGGAAAAACCGGGCCGGCAGATCGCTCATCCGTGATAACTGTGGTGTCAAGCCATCACGTTCTGTGCGGACCATTACGCGACAATGTCGCGGTCACGGAGAGCAGCAGTGCCGAGCATGCCCTGGGAGAGCAACGGAACCGGACCGGCCACGGCCGCCGAGCAGCGCCTCGACGAAGCCTTCGGTCAGATCCGCACCCGATCGTCGCGGCGAGAGTCCCACGAATCCGACGCCACGACCGACCGGCTCGACATCCACACCGCCGCGTACGAGCCGGAGTCGGTGGTACGCGCCGAGTACCTGATCCGCAAGCTCATCGAGTCCGAGTCCGAGTCCGACGAGGGCGGATGGCGGCGGCCGTTCTCGCGGCGCGCGGCGCAGTCGCAGGTGATCCGTGTTCGGGACACGGTGATCGTCGGGACGCTGGATCTGCGTGCCACCGACCTGACCCACCTGCTGGAGTTCACGCGCTGCCGGTTCGAGGAGACACCTGACCTGCGCCAGGCGACCCTCGCCGGCCTTGTGCTCACGAAGTGCTGGTTCCCCGGCCTGCGCGCGCGAAACCTGCGCACGTCCAACGACGTCCTGCTGCTCGGCTGCACCAGCCACGGTGACCGTGTCGACCTCACCGACGCGCAGCTCGGCGGGTCGCTGGAGCTCAACGACAGCGTCTTGAGCAACCGGCATTCGCGCGCCATGCACGCCGACCGGCTGACCGTCTCGGGCGCGTTGCTGGCGATGCGGATGCGGGTCACGGGCGAGCTGCGGCTGCCCGGTGCCAACGTCGCCGGCAACCTGAACCTCTGCGGTGCGACGCTGCACAACCCCGGTCGGGTCGCGGTCAACGCCAACGGTGTGCAGATCGGCGGCAGCCTGCGCTGCCACGTGGACCCCAACACCCGCCGGCCGTTCACCGCCGAAGGGCTGCTGTACCTGACGAGCGCGCACATCAAGGGCGACCTCCGCCTTCGGGACGCCGTGCTCACCCCAGGGTCGTCCGCGCGTTCGCACGACGTGTCCTCGCACGACGACCCGGTCGCCACACTCGTGCTCGACCGCGCCGAGATCATCGGTGACGCGCAGCTCGACAACGGCCTGCGCAGCCAGGGCACGATCCGCATGGTCAACGCGCGCATCGGCGGCAACCTCCGGCTGGGCGCCGCCCGGGTGGAGGTCAGCCAGCCGGAGACGGGTGCGAAGGAGATCCCGGACGAACTCGACGGCCTCGACCCCACCACCGACCCGTTCCTGACACCGGACACCCACCCGGCCCGCTCGTTACATCTCAGCGGGATCGAAGTTCAGGGCAACCTGGAAGCCAACAGCGTCGACCTGCGTGGACAGGTCAGGATGACCGACGCCGTGGTGCGTGGCAACTTTCACCTGAACCGGTCCCGCATCATCGGCCCGCGCCTGGACGTGTTGCAGGCCAACCGGATGCGTGTCGGCGGCAACCTGGAATGCCGGGAGACCGACATCGAGGGTACGGCGCAGCTGCAAGGCGCGCGGATCGGCGCGAACCTCGACCTGCGGTCGACCACGCTCACCAGGCCGGCGTGGCGCCCGCACCGAAACACCTACAAGTCCTCTTTGGACATCCGAGCTGCGAGCGTGGGACGCGACCTGGTGTGTGCGGAGGGCACCCGCCCGTTCCGCGCCGACGGCGAGATCCACCTGCGCCGCACGTCGATCGGCCGGCAGGCGAACTTCTGGGGCTGCCGGCTCGGAGACGACGAGTCGTCGAACGCGCTGAACGCGTTCGGGCTCGCCGCGCAGGAAATCACGTTACGACCGCAGGAGCCGCCGTGCGGGCGGATCGTGTTGCGCCAGGCCCAGTGCGAGCTGCTCGACGACAACGCCGAGCTGTGGGCGGCCACCGGCGGAGTCGACGTCGAGGGGTTCGTCTACAACAACCTCGCCCGGCCGATCAAGCCCACCGACCGGGAACGCGTGTGGCAGCGGGTCGAGTGGCTGCGCGACACAGTGCGCGGCGGTTACCTGCCCGGACCGTACGACCAGCTGGCGAGCGTGTTCCGGGCCAACGGCAACGAGGAGCACGCGATCATCGTGCTGGCCGAGAAGCAGCGCCGCCGCTACCAGGCGATGGCTGGCGCGGCCCGCCCCGTCCTGCGCCCACTGATCCGCATGTGGAGTGGGCTGCAGCGTCTCACGGTCAACTACGGCTACCGCCCGGTGCGGGCGCTTATCTGGCTGCTGGTACTCGCCGCCGGGGGCACGGCCTGGTTCGACGACCACCCGTTGCATCCGGTCAACCACGAGGAAGATCCGATCTGGAACCCGTTCCTGTACACGGTCGACCAGCTCCTGCCGGTCATCAACCTCGGGTACAAGGGGATGTTCCGGCCGGAAGGGGGCTCGCAGTGGGTCACCGTCGTGCTGATCGCTTCAGGCTGGATTCTCGCCACCACGGTCGCGGCCGGCATCACCCGAGCGCTCAAGCGCGAGAAGTAGGGCGCTACTGGAAAAGCGCCGCCAGGCAGGGGGAGTACTCCTGGTCGAGCACCAGCGACGCCGCCCCGACCGCCCCGGGATCGGCGTCGATCAGCGCTGGCAGAACGTGGACCGGGCGGACGTGCGGCGCCCATACGTGCTCGTCGAGCACCTTCGCGACACGGGACCGCACCAATTCGTCCACGTGTCGCAGCGCCGGCCCACCGAGCACCACTCGGTCCACATCGAGCACGTTGACGACGGTGGCCAGGGCCTGCCCGAGCTTGGTGGCGGAGCGGCGGAGCAGCCGTACCGCCGTGCTGTCGCCACCGGCGGCCAGCCGGCACAGGCGTTCGTACTGTGCGGAAACGGACTCGTCCCCAAGCGCGTCAGGCTCGCCGTTCGCCTCGGACCAGTCGGCCACGAGCGCGCGCATCGAACAGTACGTGTCCAGACATCCGCGCCCGCCACACACGCATCTCCGATTGCCGTTGCCCGTCCCGACGTGCGCGATCTCGCCGGCGTTGTTGCTTACCCCGCGATGTACCTGGCCGCCCAGGACCACTCCGACGCTGACGTCCCAGCCCAGGTAGGCGTACACGAACGACCCTGGACAGGTGTTCCCTCCGGCCCAGCGTTCACCCACCGCCGCCGCCGTGGCGTCGGTGTCCATCACCACCGGTATCTCGGTGCGCCGCTGGACGGCATCCACCAGTTCGACCTCGCCCCACCCGTCGAAACTGGGCGGACCGAGCATGCGGCGGTGCTCGGGATCGAGCGGTCCGGGCACGGCGAGGCCCACACCGACCACCCGATCGGCGGCGCCGGAGCGGCGCACGAGGTGGTGGAACAGCCGGGTCAGCGCGCCGACGACCGTGGTGGGCGACGCTGGCGGGGAGAGCCGGCGCTGGCCGCGTAGTTGCACCGTCCCGGTGAAATCGAGCATGACCCCGGTGACGCGGTCGGGAGCGACGTGCAGTCCCACGGCGGCGTAGGCGTTCGGCACGACGCTCAGCAGGACGCGGCGTTTACCGCCGGTGGACGGTGCGTGACCGTTCTCGGTGACCAGCCCGTCCGCGATCAGCTCGCGGACGATGTTGGACATCGTCTGCGCCGTCAGGCCGGTCCGTTCCGCGAGTTCGACGCGGCTCAGCTCGCCGTGCGAACGGATCGCGTCCAGCACCACGGCACGGTTGAAACCGCCGACCCGGGGCAGATTGGTGCCCATCCACGGGGGCCGCTGCCCGGGCGATACATGACCGTTCCTGCCCAGACCGTTGCTACCCAGGTCGGTTCTGTCCTGCCCGTTATTGCCGTGCCCGTTATTTCCGTGCCCGAACGCTGCGACCACGAACCCGTCCGCCTCCTCCTGGGTCGGCGTGCACTGGTCCCGTTACCTGGACTTTCCCTATCGAATAGAGTTACGAGTCTTGTGATCCAGATCTCAGGCTACTGCACAGGCCGCCCGGGACGGGAGGGCTAGCGACGGAGTTCGACCACATCTTCGCGTTCGACGCGCTCGCTGTCGGACTCTTCGATGTCGTCCTCGTCCGAGGTGAAGACCAGGAAAACAGCGACGACGGCCACCAGGGAGAGCACCAGCAGCGCCACGCCAGCCATGGAGACCACCTCCGTGCGTCGTCGGATTCGGAGACGACGCACTCAGTATCGCCACGGTTCTGCGGGGTGCGCGAATCCTTATCTACGCAACCCAATAAGGGAATCTACTCAGCGGAGCGTGCACGCTTCGGCGGACGCCGCCCACCACAGACCCACTGAGTTACGCACAGCAACCGACATTTTTCACTAATACGAGTGGCGAACATATTGACGCACCGTAGTAAAACGATCCGCTTTCCCCTGATGCACACAGTGGCGCCGTTCGCGTGTCGACACGCGAACGGCGCCACTGTCGAGCGCAGATCGAGGACCTACTCGCCTACGGTCAGTAGCCGAGTCGTTGCTTCAGCGCGTCCAGCTCGTCCCGCATCGACGTGGGCAGCGCGTCTCCGATGCTGTCGAACCACTCCTCGATGAGCGGGATCTCCGCCTTCCACTCGTCGAGGTTCACCCGCAGCGCGGTCTCGACGTCCTCGCGCGGCGTGTCCAGGCCGGACAGGTCGATCTGGTCGGACGACGGCACGCGACCGATGGCCGTCTCCTCGGCGGCGGCCGTTCCCTCGATCCGCTGGATGATCCACTTCAGCACCCGGGAGTTCTCCCCGAAGCCCGGCCACACGATCTTCTCGCCGGAGGCGTCCCGGCGGAACCAGTTGACGTAGAAGATCTTCGGCAGCTTCGACGCGTCGGCCTCCTTGCCGACGTTCACCCAGTGCTGGAAGTAGTCGCCGACGTTGTAGCCGATGAACGGCAGCATCGCCATCGGATCGCGGCGGACCTCACCGACCTTGCCGGTCGCGGCTGCGGTCTTCTCCGACGACAGCGTGGCGCCCATGAACACGCCGTGCTGCCAGTCGTAGGACTCGTTGACCAGCGGAATCGTGGTCTTGCGGCGGCCACCGAAGAGGATCGCGGAAATCGGCACGCCGTTGGGGTCGTCCCACTCCGGGGCCAGCGTCGGGCACTGCGCCATCGGCGTGCAGTAGCGGGAGTTCGGGTGCGAGGACAGTTCGCCGGACTCCGGCGTCCAGTCCCGATTCTTCCAGTCGGTGAGGTGCTGCGGCTGGTTCTCCATGCCTTCCCACCAGATGTCGCCGTCGTCGGTGAGGGCGACGTTGGTGAAGATGGAGTTCCCGTGCTCGATGGTGCGCATCGCGTTCGGGTTGGTCTTCCAGTTGGTGCCGGGAGCGACGCCGAAGAACCCGGCCTCCGGGTTCACCGCGTACAGCCGGCCGTCCGGCCCGAACTTCATCCACGCGATGTCGTCACCGAGGGTCTCTACTCGCCAACCCGGGATGGTCGGCTCCAGCATGGCCAGGTTCGTCTTGCCGCAGGCGGACGGGAACGCGGCGGCGACGTAGTAGACCTTGTTCTCCGGGGAGATCAGCTTGAGGATGAGCATGTGCTCGGCCAGCCAGCCCTCGTCACGGGCGATGGCCGAGGCGATGCGCAGCGAGTAGCACTTCTTGCCCAGCAGCGCGTTCCCGCCGTAGCCGGAGCCGTAGCTCCAGATCAGGCGCTCCTCCGGGAAGTGCGTGATGTACTTCGTGTCGTTACACGGCCACGGCACGTCCTGCTGGCCCGGCTCCAGCGGCGCACCCACCGAGTGCAGCGCCGGCACGAAGTCCGCATCGGCACCGAAGCGGTCCAGCACCTTCGCGCCCATGCGGGTCATGATGTGCATCGATACGACGACGTACTCGGAGTCGGTGATCTCCACGCCGAGGCGCGGCGGGTCCGCGTCCAGCGGTCCCATGCAGAACGGGATGACGAACATCGTGCGACCCCGCATGCAGCCCCGGTAGAGCTCCGTCATGGTCGCCTTCATCTCGTCCGGGTCCATCCAGTTGTTGGTGACCCCGGAGTCGGCGCGATCCCGCGAGCAGATGAACGTCCGCTCCTCGACCCGCGCGACGTCGCTCGGGTCCGAGGCGGCCCAGAAGGAGTTGGGTTTCTTCTTCAGCCGGGTGAACGTGCCCGCCTCGACCAGCTGGTCGGTCAAGCGCTGCCACTCTTCCGGTGACCCGTCGCACCACACCACACGGTCCGGCGTGGTCAGCTCGGCGACTTCGCGCACCCACGACAGCAAGCGCTCGTGTTCGATTGGTGCCTGGTCGAGGCCCGGGATGGTCAATGCGGTCATCGCGTCGTGTCTCCTGACTGGGCGCCACAGCCCGGATCGGCGTTGCCGGTGACGTCGCCACTGACGTCACGTGGAAATGCTCCGCCCCGCCCGGAACACCGGACGGGGTTTGTGAAGGGGATGCACAGAGGTTAGCGGCGCAAAACCCAGGATGCGGAGATCAGCCTTGTCGGTTCTCTCACAGGAACGATAAGGGAATCGATTCAGTGCCCTCTTGGGCCAAAGGTTCCGACCAATATCGACCGGCTCACACAAAGATTTCCGACAAACGGGGCCAGGCGGCGAACGGCGCGTAACGGGCGAACTACGTTTACGAGGCGTGTCGCCGTCGCTGGCGAGGCTCACTTCACCAGAGTCATACGTCCCAAAACAGCAAAACCCGCCCGTGGAACGGGCGGGTTGGAGAAACCGCGTGTGAATGCGAATGACGACTCGGAGTAACTACACCCAAACCGAATCGGAAGACGGGTCTGGCGCCTGGTAGCCAGCGTGCGGAGCCGGCGGCTGGTCGCTGGCGGGTGCGGGCGCGTCGAAGGACCACGTCGAGTCGTCCGTAGGGGCCGGCGGGATCGGCTTGAGCTGGTACTGGCCGCTCTGGTCGAGCTGACCGTGCTGAACCACGGTCCACTGGCCGGGGCCGGTGTGCCGGGACACCGTCACATCACCGTTGTTGGTGATCTCGACGACCTGATCGGCCGAACCGGTCCCGTTGACGTCGGTGGCGAGCAACATGCCGCGGGCCGTAGGCACGATCGCGGTATCCGGCCGACCGGTGTTGCCGGTGTCCTCCGTGGGCGGTCCCACCTGCTGAGCACCGTGCGGGGTGTCGATCGTCATGGGGTGTGGCGCCGGAGCCGGCGGCGGCACAGGTCCGGGTTCCGGGTGGTCCGCGTGGTCTGGATGCCCTGGGTCTCCGAGTCCGTCCAACCCCAGATCGCCGTGCCACTGACCGAGGTCACCGTCGATGAAGTCGACGAACCCGTCGTCGGTCACGGCTGCGGCATCCTCATGACCGTCCGTGGCGACATGCATGTCACCGTCCCCCGTGCCGGTGTCCTCGATATACACGTCTGTTCCCCTCAGCGGCGGCTGTTGTGGTTGCTGACAGTGGTGTTCTCGTCGCGGAGAATGCTTGCCCTTGAGACGCAGGGTAAGCCCTGCCGGTTCCCGCCCTGCTCGCGGGCGGCTAGCAACGATCTCGCAACTCGCGGATCTGCCCGAGCAGCTGTTCGATCTTCTCCTGCCCTGCCTTGGCCTCGGTCAACCGGCCGTTGACCAGGTGCAGGTGGTTCCGGCGCTCAGCGGCGTCCATCTTCAGCGCGCTGTCCACCTCGCGCAGCTCACCGTCGATGGCATCGATCCGCTTCTGCAGCGCGTCGTCCAGGGCCAGCGACAGCTGCTGCTCGGCGCCGATGTGCTGCTCGGACACCAACTGGTCCAGGGTCGACCTCGCCTCCGCGATCGCATCACTGAGCCACTGCTTCATGTGCTGCTTGTCCGCGGCGTGCTTGCGGGTGCGGGCCATCCACCAGCCGGCCCCCAGGCCGATCGCGATCGTGACAGGCAACACGATCGGGTTCAGCGCGGCCAGCCCGCCACCTGTCAGTGGCAACAACGCTGCCCGACCCAGGCCGAGCCCGCCGGACATGCCCATGACCACCAGCAGCTTGTCTTCCGAGGTGGCGGGGCGCCGTTCCGGTGGCCGCAGCGCGATCGGGGTCCGGGAGCCGCGTGCGACCTGCGACCGGATCACGGCCAGCTCCTCGGCGGAGAACAGCTCCGCTAGTGCCTCGTCAGTCACCCGGGACAGCCGGGTGGACAGCGCCGCCGCCACCCGCGACGACAGCATCCGCAGGCCCGCGTCCACCTGCTGCGGCAGCTGCGCGAGTTCGGCACGGTCGACGGTGTCGATCGCGGACCGGAACCAGTTCTGCACCTCGCGGACCTCGCGGGTGACCTCGTGGCTGGATTCGACCCGGGCGCGCTGGATCTCGCCGCGCAGCTTCACCTGCCAGCCCTTGGTCGACGAGCGCCGCTGCGTCGTGAGTTCCTCGCGGCGCTCCCGCAACTTCTCGGCCTCGTCCTCACCGCTGGTCAGGGCCCGCTTCTCGGACTCCAGACCGACGATCAGCTCACCGAGCACAGTGGACAGTGCGCGCAGCGTGTTGGCTTCCCCGAGCATCGCTGACCGGCCAGTGACCAGCTGCTCCAGCATGGTCCTCAGCTCGTCGATCCCGGACCTCTCGCGCAGCATTCCCGCGGCGTTCGAGGTCTGCGTCCCCAGCTCGTACAGCCGGGGTGACACCGGATGCAGCGGCACGTCCGCGAACCGGGGCGCGTGTTCACGCAGCAGCGCCCGGTTCCGCTCCAGCACCTCTCGCCAGCCACGGTGCTGGTCAGTCTTGGTCAGCGCGAACACGACGGTCTCGACCCGGTCCGCGACCTTGTGCAGGAAACTCAGCTCGCCCTGGGTGAGCGGCGCGGACGCGTCTATGACGAAAAGCAGCACGGTCGCCGCGTTCGCCGCCTCCACTGCCACTTCTCCGTGCACGGATGCCAGCCCACCGACACCTGGAGTGTCCACAATGGTCATGTTCACCAGCGCCTCGAGCGGCGCGTCCACCTGGACGTAGCGCGGCGCGACGGCGTCTTCCCACTGCGTGAGCTGGTCCCATGCGAACGGCACCAGCTCCTCGTCACCGGGGTAACACGCAGAGCATGCCCACTCCTCGGCATGCTGGAACAGCAGGTAGCTGGCAGTCGCTACCGAGGCATCCACAGGGGACAGTCCTGGCCGCCGCAGCAGTGCGTTGACCAGGGAACTCTTGCCGCGGTTCGTTTCCCCGACAACGACCACGCTGGGCACCTTGGGGCGTGCGCCGCGAACCTGTTCCACCCAATCGCCCGCTGCGGGGTCCGCCTCACGCACCAGCGCGGACAGCCTGTCCCTGGTCTGCTTGACCAGCTGGGGCAACGGTGTCGTCAACCCTGGCACCCACTCACCGAGGGACGTGGTACTCGCGGTCCGACTCCACTCGCGGTGGGGACCTGCTGCGGTCGGACCTGCGGTGACCGGACGTGTTGTGATCTGACCTGTTGTGATCTGACCTGTTGTGATCTGATCTGGTATACCGTAACGATCGGTGCCCGCAGAACCCGGTCGCGGTCGGCGAACCCGACCACCTCGGTCTCCGCGATCAACCCGTCCAGCTCGGGATCGTCGGTGGTCACGATTCCCCCGGCCTCGTGCCGGGCCGGGTCGAACCACTCACCGTCCGGCCGCACGGCCCACACGCCACATCCGCGCAGCCCCTCGGTCAGGCGCTCGGTCACGCCCGCGCTGCGCGCCCGGTCCATGGCGTACACGCAGAGCTCGATCAGTCGCGCCCGCTCGGCGAGCGCCGCGCGCAACTCCTCGGGGCTTTCGCTACCGGCCATCGACACTCCACACAACCCCGCAACATCCCAAAACGTCGCCCTCTAAAGTGCTTTCGACGCGCGGGCAACGGCCACGGTTCCCACTTCCCTGGACGTGTTCGCGCCGTGTTTTCGCTGCGGAACGGTCAGCTGCTCTTCAGCTGTTGCCAGAGCAGGAAGTACGCGCGATGCACAACGTGCGCGACCCGGCTCTGCGCGGGTGTCGCGCCGAACGAGGCGAACGAGCGCCACCAGCCCGCGCGCTCCAGCGCATACGCCGTCTGGTCCGCTTTCGACCGCTGGGCCAGTCCGAGCTGCTCCCCGACATCGGCCGTACTCCCGACCCGCAGCACCTCGCTGACCAGGTCCTCCGGCAGCTCCACGGCGCCGGCCGCGACCAGTGTCAACGCCTCCAGCAGGCGTAGCTGGTGCGCCTCCGGCTTGGCCAGCAGCACCTCGATCGCGTCATGCACTCGCTGCCGCTCGCCATCATCGCCGGACGCGTGCGCCAACGCCGTCACCGACGCCAAGGCGGCAGCGGCCTTGATCCCATCAGCGCGCGCCCGGAACGCGGAGCTCAACCGCTCGGTGACCTCGGCCAGCCCAGAGGCGTCGAGCAGCCTTCGGCGCAGCGCCCCAGCGGTGATCTCCGGCTCGGCGTCGATCTCCTCCAACGCTCGCCCGATCCCGTGCAGGTCCAGCCGCTCCAGCAGTTGGGCACGCACCTCAGCCGGAACAGCGCACTCCCAGCTGGTGAACAAGTCGGCCGACAGCAGCATGGTCGACCTGGCCTCGCTGTCCAATTCGGACAGTTGGCGGAGCGCGTCCGCCTCGGTGACGGTGAAACCGCCGGTCTCGGCGGTCTCCGCGAGCAGCCCGATCACCGGCAACACGTCCGCCACTCGTGGTGTGAGCTGCTCCCACTGCTTGCGCGCGAGCAGCGTCGCGGCTTTCCACACGTCGCCGCCCGCGCCATCCACCGAATCGGGCACGATCGTGTCGGCCTTGTTCAGCACCGCGATCGCGTTCACCGGGCCGGCTTCCCGGCTCGCGGTCGCAGCGCTGAACGCTGCCAGTGCCTGCTGGTCGTCCGCGCGCACCGCCTGCGTCACGACGTAGAGCACCGCTTCGGCCCCCGCGATCGCGTCGCGCGACACCGGATCAAGTTCGCCGAGACCTTCGCCGCCGTCGTGGGCACCGAGCACCTGTTCGGTACGGGCGGCGGACTCGGCGTCCAGCGAGCCCAGGCCCGGAGTGTCGATCACCGTGAGATCTCGCAACACGGCGTTCGTGAGGTATGCCTCCAAGTGCGAGACGTCCTGGAAATCCACGCCCAGCTCAGCGGGGATCGACCCATCGGCGTCGAACGGCACGGCCTGCTTCGAACCGTCGCGGAACACCACCTCGACCCGGTCCACCGTGCCGTACTGGAAACGGGTCACCAGCCTGGTGCACTCGCCCACCTCGGTGGGTGCCACCCGCCGGCCGATCAGCGCGTTCACAAGGGTCGACTTCCCGGACTTGATCCGGCCGGCAACGGCCACCTGCAATGGCGCCGACAACCGGCGCAGCACATCGGCGAATCCGGCCGCCGTCGCTTCGGAAACCCGCGGCCGAAGGCCGAGACACAGCTGTGCCACTGCAGCGGAGAGCGGCCCGGGCCACTGGTCGTGCTCGGAGGCCGTACTCACCATGCCCTCGCTTCAGCGCTTGTGCGTACCGCGCGCTCGCTCCTGTTCCGTTCGCAACATCCTGCCACGCCACCGCGGCGGCGCAGGCGCTGCGAAATGCGACCCGTGGGGACGGTGTGCCGCCCACGCGTGATCGTGAAAGATCGCACGCCTGGCTGGTTTACGGCACCGATCGCGGCACGTAATCATGTGCTTGCACAGCGTTTCCACCGTGGAGGTACGCGATGCAGCCGGGGCCAGACGGCATGACCGCTTATGTCGTGTTCCTTGTCATCGGAGTGGCAGTGGTGTTCATGGACGGGTGGCTCATCCGGCGTAGCGGTGAGACTTACCTGGAAGAGGTGTATCCCGACCCGAGAGTCGCCGAGTCCGTGAACCGGTTGATCACCGTGCTCTTTCACCTCGCCGTGCTGGGTGTTCTGGCGCTGATCTCGACCGTCGACATCACTGGTCGCAACAGCGTGGAGACCGTCGTCGCGCGGCTGGGTGTGATGCTGCTGGTCATGGCCGTGGCGCACGGCATCACGATGTGGGTGTTCGCCCGGATGCGCACACGGCACGGCGAGCTCCTGCTCCACAGCGAACTCGCGGCGCGCAGCAAGGCGCGCTACGGCTACGGCTACGGGTACGACGGCGACGAGCAGTCAACGCGCGTGCCTCCGGAGCTCCCGCACCCGGAGCGAGAACCGTGACACGTGTTCGGTGGCGGCATCACCGGCGAATTGCGGCTAACCTGCGTAAATGAGCGCAGCAGCCTGGCAACCCCGTCTTGTCGCCCTCGACGTGGACGGAACGGTTTTCAATCCCGACACGCAGTCCATCTCCCCGCGTGTCAGGGAGGCTGTACGCAGGGTGACCGACGCGGGCAGCCAGCTGGTCCTCGCCACCGGTCGGAGCATGCTCGGCACCTTGCCCGTACTGGCCGAGCTCGACCTGCACAGCGGCATGGCGCTGTGCTCGAACGGGGCGGTCCGGCTCGACGCGAGTGCCCGCGAAGCGGTGGCCGTGGAGACGTTCGATCCCGCGCCGGTGCACCGCAAGCTCGCCGGCCTCCTGCCCGGCGCCCTGTTCGCCGCCGAGCACGTCGGCACCCGCACCCTGGTGACCTCGCCATTTCCACCGGACAAGCTCCACGGCCCGCAGCAGCTCGCCACCATCGAGGAGCTTGTCGGCCGCCCGGTCCCCCGGCTGATCGCGAACTGGGCCGGGCACCCGCCAGCCGAACTCAGTCGCGTGATGGAAGGCGTGTGGTTGCTCGGCGCGACCTACACCGTTGATCACTACGAGCCGTGGGTCACGGTGGTTCCAGACGGTGTGACGAAGGGCGCCGCGCTGGAGAAGCTCCGCACCGAACTGGGCATCCCCATCGAGGACACCCTCGCCATCGGCGACGGCGACAACGACCTGCAGATGCTGGAGTGGGCCGCGCACGGCATCGCGATGGGACAGTCCCCGGCCAGCGTGCGGGCGGCGGCGGACGAGACGACCGCGACCGTGGATGCCGACGGCGTCGCCGTGGCTCTGCGGAAGTGGTTCTAGCGTTGACCCACCGGATCGCCCGCCTGTTGATCTCGGAAAGCTAGATCAACAAAAGCAAATCCGCTGGTGAGAATCGATGTCGCCGACTGTTACCCCTCCCGGCCGAGAGCCTGATCACGTCGATCGATAGGATTCACGACAAGATCGCCGGAGATCGAGATCGACCTATATCGAAGAGCACACCCGCCGTCGCAGGTACCGCGTATGCGGCTCGTTCAGGGTGAATTCAGCCCGGAGGGCTACCGCGGTCCACAGACGACCGACTGCACTAGCGCTCGGGGGCGCGTAGCGGTCGGAACGGGGGAAGGGCCCGGGCTGTCATTCGGGGGATGGCCCGGGTCCTGTGCTTGTCCCGGTCATCCGTGTCGGCCTTCCGCCCGCGCCGTCGCTGGCAGCGGGACGTCGCCCACGCGGGGATCGCGTCGCAACCCGCACGCCATTGCCCAGAAGTGAGTTTCCGCACAATAATGAGCAGGTTTGCATGTGTTTGGCGCCCGTCTCTGGTAATCGATAGGGAGAAGCTTTCGCCCCAATCAGCGTGGCTTGCGGGCATCGCCGCGGCGTCGCTGGTCGGCTACGGGCCGCGGCTGTAACCGATGAGGAATGGGGTGACCTTGTGCTGGAAGCCAGCCAAGACCCGAAACTTCCCACGCGCCGGGATCCGCTCAGCGGGCAAACGGACTCGGCTGACCTCAGGGTCGAAGCCCTTCCGGGCCTGGAATGGTCCCTTGCGGCCGAGACCGAGCCACCGAGCACCGAAGCGCATAGCCCGGAATCGTTGCGGACCGGGTGGGTTCACCGTGTCCCCGAAGAGCAGGTCCTCAACCTGTTCCGCAAGCTCAGCGCCACCGGTCAGCACCTCCCGGCACCGTGGTGGCTGCCGGCACTCGACCGCGGGGAGCTGACCAGCAGGGCAGAGGCCTTCGCCATCGAGGACGAAGTCCACACGATCCTGCACTCGCGCGCCGGGTGGGTGTTCGTGCCCTGGGTCGGCCCGAGCGAAACCGGCTACTGGGAGTACGACCCGCCTGGGCTTGCCATCGCACGGTTCCCGACCACGGTCGTGCTGACCGACGAGCACCCGGGGTGGATCAGCGTCGTGCCAGCGCACCCTGACAACCCACCCCCGCCGGTCCCGCTCAAGGGACCGAGCGGGCTCACAGCGGCGCTGAACCAGATCGAAACCTGGTGATCGTGCTGGCTCACTGATCGTGCTGGGCTCCCAGCGAACGCGGACGGCGGGCACGGCCGGAGCGTTTGCGATACTGGGTTCCCGTGAAGGCCTCTGACCAGCAGATCCCGTACCACCGGACCGTCGTCAGCTACGTCCAGCGCGGGGAGCGCATGACGACCGGGCAGCAGCGCGCGTGGGATCGACGCTGGCCCGAACTTGGACGCGACATCGCCGGGCTCCCCGAGGGGTCATTGGACCTGGACACGTGGTTCGGGCGCACCGCCCCCACGGTGCTGGAGATCGGCTCGGGCATGGGGGAGACAACGGCGCAGCTCGCCGCTGCCGAACCCGAGGTCAACTACCTCGCGGTCGAGGTGTACAAGCCGGGGCTCGCCCAGCTGCTGCTGCGCGTCGAGGCGTTGGAACTGGAGAACCTGAGGCTGCTCCGCGGTGACGCGACGGTGCTGCTGCGGGAGCACCTGGAGCCAGACTCGCTGGCCGGGGTGCGCGTCTTCTTTCCCGACCCGTGGCCAAAGAAGCGGCACCACAAGCGCCGGCTGGTCCAGCCCCACGTCGTGGCCCTGCTGGCGTCACGGATGCGGCCCGGCGCGGTACTGCACATGGCCACGGACTGGCAGGACTACGCGGAGCAGATGCTGGCGGCGTGCGAAGCGGAGCCAGCGTTGCGCAACACGCACGCGGACCAGTCCGGCGGCTGGGCGCCCCGACCGGAGTGGCGCCCGGTCACGAAGTTCGAGCAGCGTGCCCACGAGGAGGGGCGGGATGTGCACGACCTGATGTTCCAGCGGGTCTGACGCTCAGTCTCGGGATCGATCATCACTCGAATGGTCTATCAATGCTTCTCGCTGGCATCCCGATAGGGAATAACGACGAGTACATAAGAGCACGATCGAGTGAAAAAACTTCACTACAAAGATTCGGCTCGCGGGAGTGCCGCGTGATCGGGCGGGCGAGCTACGTTACCGCACCGTGACCGCTATCTCTGACGAAGCAATCCGGTTACAGCAGGAGTCCGGGAAATCCGACAGTTCACGCACCAGCGGTGCTGACGCTGGCGTGGACGTCATGGCGGCAGAGGAATTCATTCGCGCCTTCCACGACACCCACCCCGGCGTCGGCTCCCTCCGTGAGCGGCTCGCACAGGTCCGTGCCGAAATCGCCGACACCGGTACCTACCGGCACACCGACAAGGAACTCGCGTATGGGGCACGGGTCGCCCTCCGCGACAGCGGATGGTGCACCAGTGGCGTCCCCTGGCGACGGCTCAAGGTGCGCGACCTGCGCGGACTGCGCAATGGCTCGGCCGTGGCCAAGGAATGCTTCGAGCATCTTCGGCAGGCCACCAACGGTGGCCGAATCCAGCCGCTGATCACGGTCTTCGCGCCTGACACTCCCCAGACGCCCGGGCCGCGCATCTGGAACGAGCAGGTCGTCCGCTACGCCGGGTACGAATCCCCAGACGGTGCGGTCATGGGCGACCGCCGGTACGTCGGATTCACCACGGCCGTCCGCCGCCGGGGATGGATCCCACCCACCCGACGTAGTCGGTTCGACCACCTGCCACTGGTGACCGAAACCGCCCACGAAGGAGTGCAGCTTTTCGACGTCCCGCGAGACGTCATCCAAGAGGTTCCCCTCGAACATCCCGATCTTCCCTGGTTCGGCGAACTGGGCCTGCGCTGGCACACGGTTCCCCTGATCAGCAATATGCAGTTGGTCATCGGCGGAATCCGGTATCCGGCCGCGCCCTTCAACACGTGGTTCGTCGGCGCGGAAATCGGCACCCGCGGCTTGGCCGACGAAAACGCCTACGGCGCTGCTCGTGAAGTCGCGGGACGTCTGGGAATGGACACCTCCAGTGAGCGAAGCCTCTGGCGGGACCGCGCGATCGTGGAGATCAACCGAGCGGTGCTGTTCTCGTTCGACTCCGCCCGGATCACGGTGACCGATCACCACGCCGAAGCCCAGCACCGGCTGGCCTGGCTTCGCTCCGGCTGGCGAAGCGGCTCGGCCCGACCCGCGTTTTCGGTGAGCAAAGCAGCCACGCAACGCGCGCGGCACGGTACGCCGGTCTGTTTCACGGCCACAGCGGAGCTTCCCTCGGTAGGGGCCAGCTAAGACCACCCGCCCGAGCAGCGGCGGCTCCGCGCCGGGGCAGAGTCACGGAGACCGCTTGCCACGGCTGCCCAGGCCCTCCCACAAGTCGAGTAACACGGCGCTGACCCCCATGAGCAACAACACCGCAAGAGCAAGCCCGGTGCCGACCATCGCCAGCGTGTGCACGATCACCGTGGCTACCTCCTCACGTTCCCGGCACTTCCGCCCTAAGAGAGTCGCTCCTGAGGTGGTCTCAACAAATCGGCCATGTGGCTGGTTCAGAGACCCGCCCCGTGCGTATTTCACGGAATCCACCGCGTCCCGCTAGGCCGTTCGGGTAACGACCGTCCACCACACGCACGCTGGCCGCCAGGGTCCTATGTCCCAGGGACCCTGTCCCAGAGACCTCTGGCTCGCCCCCACCGTCGCCTCATGTCGTCATCACTCCTCCGACGACCCGTCCGTCACGGAGTCCGATCACGCGCCCGCATCGAGACGCGAGAGTCTGATCACGCGTCATCACAACCGTGGCGGCTCCGACTTCTGTCGCCGCTCTCAGCAGCGCCGTCATCGTTCCCGTGCCGCCATGGCGGTCCAAGGCACCGGTCGGCTCATCCGCGAAGAGCACCTTCGGATGTCGGGCAAGGGCACGCGCGATCGCTACCCGTTGACTTTCGGGGCTCGACAGGGCTGCCGGACTGCGTCGTCGTAGCCCCTCCAGCCCGAGCCGCCGCAGCCAGTCCTGGGCCTGCGCGATCGCGTCCTTCCTCCCATAGCCCGCCAGCAGCAGCGGCCGGGCCACGTTGTCTTCGACGGTCAGCTCGGCCACCAACAACCCGGTCTGCGTGACGCAACCGAACGTGTTCCGACGAAGTCGGGCGCGTTTGGCCTCGTCGAGCTGGTCGATCCGGTTTCCCGCGATCACCACCTGCCCCTCGTCTGGCGGCATGACTCCGCTGAGGAGATAGAGCAGCGTCGTCTTCCCCGCACCGGATTGCCCCACGACGGCAAGCGTTTCACCGGCGTAAATCGTGATGTCGACCCCAGCGAGCACCTGTCGGTGTCCGTATCGCTTCGTCAGGCCGCTGCCGCTGACGAGCACACCGCCGCGGGTGGGCTGGCCAGGCTGTTCGGACTTCTCACTCATTCCTTCTCCCTTCTCCGCCGGCGAACCTCGGATGGACTGGCAGGCTCTACCGGCCGAAATCGAGGTTGTCAGCGCAGAGAGCGGTCGCACCTCGGCCGATCGGCCATTTTGGACCGTGAAAAATCAGCCGATCGGCCATGAAGTCGGAACCTTTCGGCCAGGGTGCGAACCTTGCCAACGATCTACGGTCGTGCTGTGGCTCGATTGATCGCGGCGCGGAACGCCGCAACGCCCCCCGAAGCCGGCACCGCGACGCCGGAAGCGAAGCGCATCGCGGCCGTTTCGTGCTGGTACAACGCCTGCGAGTTCCTGCGCGAGCAATGGATCTTCGCGGCGTTGCTCGGGCTGGTGTGCTGCGGTGATGTCCTCACCACGATGTCGCGCGGCGGCTCCGCGCTGATCGTGTTCAGCCAGACCGGGATGTCTGCGCTGGCGGTGTTGGCGTGGCGATACCCCGTGATCTGCGCTCTCGCTGCCGCCGGCGCCATGAGCACGGCCACCTTCATGATGTGGCTCTGTGACGTAGTTCCGCATTCGTTGGGCGTCGCGTATGTCCTGCCCGCCGAAAACGCGGCAGCACTTCTGATCGTCTTCTATCTGTGCTGGAAAGCACCGCGTCGCAGAGCGATGGCCGCGACCTCCGTCCTGCTGCTGTCCTGCGTGCTGGTCGCCTTAGTACGGTCACGCATGGCAGTCGCCCATCTGCCTAGTGCAGGTCAGACATCGCTGACGAGATCGCTGGGCTTCGGCGCGCTCCAACTGTTCCTTGCGGCTGGGACCGGCATGTACTTGCGGGGCCGGTTGGAAGGCGAGCCGGAAACTCGGGTGCAACGGCTCCTTCGCCGGCAATGGCCCGCGATGGCAATGCTGGCGGTGCTGCTGTTCGGGGACTTCGTGAGTGTTGGCGGCAGCTTGGCGCGAAATCTGGATCGACCGCTGAGTTGCCTGGCAATGGCCATCATCGCGGTCGTTGCTCCCGTCCGGTGGGCGCGGGCGGCGCAAGCCGGCGCCGGATGGCTCGCGGCCTCAGCGGTGCTGATGTCACTGCTGGGAGAGCAGCCCTACCACTTTGTGCTGCGCGGGATTCCGGTGACCGACATCGCGTCGGGCATGCTTCTCGTGGGCTATGCGACCCGATACGCGCAACCATCGGACGCGGCGCGAAGCACGACAGTTCTGGTGTGCTCGGCAGTGTTCGCGCTCCTCGTCATACCCGATCCAGTTCCGTTGTCCTTCCCGACACTGATCACATCGCTGATGTTCGGCGGACTCCTGCTCATTGTGTCGATCGGGAGCGGCATGTACTTGCGCGCGCGGGACACGGAACGCGCGAAGTCCGTGCAGGCAGCGATCGAACGTGTCCAGCAGACCGAACGATTCGCGCTCGCCCGAGAACTGCACGACGTGGTCGCGCACCACATCAACGGGATCGTCGTCCAAGCGCAGGCCGCACAGGTGGTGGGCACGACGAATCCGCCGGCCGCGAGGCAGGCCCTGGGGCTCATCGCCTCCAGTGGGACGGACGCGCTCGCGGCGATGCGCAAGCTTGTGGGAACCATGCGCGGTGTGTCCCAGCCTGGTGCTCAGCACATCAGCGAGCTTGCCAGCACCGATCTCGTCGCTGACCTTGAAGCCGTGGTCGCCCGCGTGAACCACCGAGCCACCAACGACGCGCGGCCATGGGTCGGCTTGACGGTCGACCTCGGCTGTGCAGTGCCGCAAGAGGTCGCTCGATCCGCACTGCGGCTGGTCCAGGAGTCCATCACGAATTCCCGAAAGCACGCGTCCGGCAGTACCGAAATCCAGGTGTCGGTGCGCAGAGTAGGCGGCGATCTTCACGTGCGCGTTCACGACGATGGCGTTGGAGCCAGACCTCGTACCAGCGGCTCCGGCGGCTACGGTCTGGTCGGCATGCGCGAGCGGGTCGAACTGCTCGGCGGGAGATTCGCGGCCGGTCCCGAAGAGGGCGTCGGCTGGCGAGTTGAAGCCTGGTTGCCGCTGGGTTCCGAGGCCAGCTCCAACGGGGCCAGCTCCAACGGGGTCAGCAGTAACAGGGCCAGCAGAAACGGAGAGCAGGCGTGATCCGAGTGCTGATCGCCGATGACCAGGAGATGGTGCGCGCAGGATTCCGCATGATCTTGGAAGCCCAGGACGGCATCGACGTGATTGATGACGTGGCCAATGGTGTCGATGCGGTCCGTGTGGCCTGGGAGAAACGACCCGACGTCTGTCTGATGGACATCCGTATGCCGGGAATCGACGGCCTGGAAGCGACGAAGAAGCTGGCCGGTCCACACGTGACGAATCCGACCAAGGTCGTCGTGGTGACCACCTTCGATCTGGACGAGTACGTCGAGGCGGCGCTGTGCAATGGCGCCAGCGGTTTCCTTCTCAAAGACGCTGGACCTGCTCTCCTCGTGGAGGCGATCCATGCCGCAGTGCGAGGTGATGCCCTGGTGTCCCCGCAGATTACGGTGCGTCTTCTCCAGCACTTCGCAGCAGCACATCGGGGTACGAGACCGGCGGCCACGGAACCGTTCGAGGCGTTGACCGAACGCGAAGTGGCCGTGGTGAAAGCCGTTGCCGATGGGCTGACCAACGGCGAGATCAGTGCGCAGCTGTTCATGTCGCTGTCCTCGGTGAAGAGCCACCTGGCGTCGGTCCAGGCGAAACTGAATGCGCGCAACCGGGTCGAGACCGCCGCGTGGGCGTGGCGCAGCGGGCTGATGGACGTTTGACTCCAACGTCGGAAGCGTTCCGAGTGCGTCAGGCAGAATGCGAGCCATGACCATTGCGCTACGCCTGCACGCACCGGTCGTGCTGCCGTGTGATCCGACGTGTTCGGTGCTCCGGGATGCCGTGGTGGACATCGATGAGTCCGGTCGGATCTCGCACTGTGGTCCGCTGGTGTCGGCCCCGGCCCTTCCCGAGGGGGCGCGTCGTCAGGACTACCCCGGAATCCTGCTGCCTGGCCTGGTCAACGCGCATGCGCACAGCCCGATGACGGTGCTTCGCGGGATGGGTGGTGGCCTTCCCTTGCTGCGGTGGTTGACCGAGGTGATCTGGCCAGCCGAGGGGCGCCTGCGCTATTCCGACGTGCGCACGGGCATGGAGCTGGGCTGCGTGGAAATGCTGCGCGCCGGCGTGACGACCAGCGCGGAGATGTACTTCCCTGCCGAGGCTGTGGTCGAGGGAGTGCTCGCGGTCGGATCGCGAGTGGTGCTGACCCCAGGAGTGATCGTCGCGCCGGAGCTGAACAGCAAGCTGGGTACCTGGCAGCAGATGATCGAGGCGATCAGCCGGTGGATCGACGCGGATGGCATCCGGTTCGGGCCGGCGGAACGCGTCGAACTGGGTTACGGACCGCATTCGGCCTACACGCTTCCCACCGAGGCGTTGCAGGTGATCGGCGAGTCCGCGCAGCAACGCGGTGCGCTTGTGCAGATTCACGTCGCGGAGTCCGAGCATGAGGATGTCGAACTCCGTGAGCAGCACGGATCAGTTCCGCTGATGCTGGCAAAGCTCGGGGTACTGGACGGCCGGGTGTTGGCGGCGCACGCGGTGCACCTTTCCGACGAGGACATCGAGGTGTTCGAGCGGCACGGTGTCGGGGTGGCGCACTGCCCGGGTTCCAACGCGAAGCTGGCCTCGGGAACGGCGAGACTGGTCGACATCCTGGCCGCCGGTGTTGCGGTGGGCCTGGGTACCGACGGGCCGTCGAGTAACGACGATCTGGACCTGTGGGAAGAAGTCCAGTTGGCCGGCCTACTCGCACGTCTGTCTACAAAGGACGCTACGGCGTTCCCGGCGAGCGCGGCCTTGCTGGCGGCGACCCGCAACGGCGCAGCCGCGATGCGGCGCGAAGACATCGGCGCGTTGGAGTCTGGGCGCTGGGCCGACGTGATCCATTTGGATGTCGACAACCCGGCGTTCGCCACGGGCCTGGACGCACCCGACGACCAGGTGCTGGCCAACGTCGTGTGGGCTGCCGGCTCGCGGTGTGTCCGCGACGTGTGGGTGGCCGGAGAACAGGTCCTTCAGGATCGCGAGCCGACCCGGGTAGACCGTCGTGAGGTGCAGTCCGCAGCTCATTCCGCCGCCGTGCACGTGCGGTCGTGACACACCGCGCGGTATGCGGTGCACACGCCCGCCCCGCTCGATTAGGCGTTCGGGCGAATCACGACCTCGGTGAGGTGCGCGTCCGAAGGCGCGCGAACAGCGGAGAGGACCGTTTCCGCGACCGATTCCGCGCGTAGATAACGCTCGGGTTCGAAGGCACCCCCTTCGGCTGCGCGCACGCCACGCTGCATGTCGGTACCTGTGCGCCCGGGGAACACCGACGTGACACGGATTCCACTGGAGGCTTCCTCCGCGCGAAGCACGTCCGCGTACGCGCGCAGCGCGAACTTGCTCGCCGCGTACGAGCCCCAGTTCGGCCTCGCGGAGAGCCCGGCACCGGAGTTGATCAACACGACGTGCCCTTCGGCCGCGCGCAGCGCGGGCAAGAGAAGTCGGGTCAGCTCGGCCACGGCGACCACGTTGAGTTCGAACGTCCGTTGCCACGCATCGGCCCGCGTTTCCGAGACCGGGCCAAGCTCGACCATCCCAGCGCTGTGCACGAGGATGTCCAGCCGGTCGATGCCGGACACGGCTCGGGCGAGTTCCTCGTAGTCCGTCACGTCGGCCGTCCAGGGCCGGGAACCGGGCAACTCGCCGGTCAGTGTTTGCAGGGCCGCGCTGTCGCGACCGCCGAGCAGCACGTCATGCGTGTCCGAAAGCGAGCGGGCAATGGCCGCTCCGATGCCTCGCGAAGCACCGGTGACCAGCGCGGTCGGTCGAGAAGCCATAGATCGACGATATCCGCGTGGGAGCATTGGCGGACAACCGCCCCGGGCGGCGACGGAGTCAGAACTCTTCGCCGACCGCAACCGCTTCCGCGGGGACCTCGTGGCTATCCGGCGCACGGCGGGCGCTGAGCAGGAGTGCCGAGATCACGCACAACACCGCACCCACGGCGAACGGCGCCCGTGGCGATCCCAGCCACTCCGCGACATAGCTGACGAGGGTGGCCGCAGCGGCTCCGCCGAGCCAGCGGCAGAAGTTGTATCCGGCGCTGGCGACCGGCCGGGGAACGGGGCTGACGCTCATCGCGGTTCCGGTGAACAGCGTGTTCAGCACCCCGGAGGCGACGCCGCTGAGGATGACGGCCACCACGACGAGGGGCTTGGAGCCGAGGGCGGCGAGGATTAGGACGGCTGCGTAGAACAAGACCGCGAGCGTCGTGCCACCGCGTTCGCCGAACCGCGCGGCGATCCGGGGCGCCAGGAACACGCCGGCCAGCGCGACACAGACACCCCATCCGAAGAACACGCCACCGACCGCCAACGCACCGAACTGGAGGACGAACGGCGACCACGCCAGCACCACGAAGAACGCCGCCGTGTAGAAGGCCGAGCCCAGCGAGGTGCGGAGCAGGCCGCTGTGCCGCAGGGCGCGTAGCGGGTCGAGCACGCCGATCGGTTCACGGGGGCCCGCTCCCGCGTCGCTGGGGAGGAAGACGCTGGAGGCGATCAGCGCGATACCCATCAAGAGGCACGTTCCGGCGAAAGGGCCGCGCCAGGAGATGCTGCCAAGCGCTGCGCCGAGCAGCGGGCCGGTGGCCAGGCCGATGCCCAACGCGGCCTCGTAGAGCAGGATCGCGGCCTGCTGGCCGCCGCTGGCAGCGCCGACGATCACGGACAGTGCGGTGGCGATGAAGAACGCGTTACCCAGGCCCCAGATCGCGCGCAGCCCGACGAGAGTCCCGATCGATCCGGCCAGTGAGCACGCGAGGGTGGCCAGCACGATCAGGACCAGCCCGATCACCAGCGTGCGCTTCGGTCCGAACTTGGCGGCGCAGTAGCCGGTGATCAGCATGGCGACCACCTGCACGCCCAGGTACGACGAGAAGAGCAGGGTGACCTGGTTGGCGCCGGCGTGCAGCGCCTGTGCGATCGACAGCATGATCGGGTCGACCAGGCCGATCCCCATAAAGGCGATGACCGCGGCGAACGCCGTGATCCACACCGCCTTGGGCTGGCCCTTGAACACGTCCAGCAGCCGGGTGTCCTGCGAACCGCTCATTGCTACCGCTGCCTCTCGTCACTCACACCAGAAGAGCTTCGTTAGCCATGCTAATTAAACCCCCCGGTGTCTTCCAGTGAAGATGAGGAGATTCACGTCGGCGACTACGATCGACCCCGTGCGACTTCGTGCGGTGATCTTCGATCTGGATGGTGTCCTGGTCGACTCCGAACAGCTGTGGGACCAGATCCGCCGCGACGTCGTCGCGGAGCACGGCGGGCAGTGGGCAGCGGGCGCTACCGAAGCGATGCTGGGCATGAGCACGCCCGAGTGGTCCGACTACCTGGTACGACAGCTGGGCGCACGCCTAACGCCGGACCAGGCCGCCGCCTCCGTGATCGAGCGGATGGCGCAGTGCTACGCGCAAGCACCTCCCCTCCTCCCGCACGCCACGGACACCGTCCGGGAGGTTGCCGCAACGTTCCCGGTCGCCATCGCCAGTTCCGCACCACCGCAGATCCTGCGAGCGTTCCTCCAGGTCACCAAACTCGACAGCAGCGTGTCCCATACCGTTTCCAGCGAGGAGGTCGGCGCCGGCAAACCCGCGCCGGACGTCTACCTGGAGGCGGCCCAGCGTCTCGCGGTCCCCGCCACCGCATGCGCGGCGATCGAGGACTCCAGCAACGGACTACGCGCGGCGGCGGCCGCGGGAACGACCGTTCTGGCACTGCCGAACGCCCACTTCCCGCCGGCCGACGACGCCCTCGCCCACGCGCACCGCGTGCTCAGCACTCTCGTCGAGCTCCCCGCCACTCTCCAAGAACTCGACGAGGCGCTGAGCCGGTGAGGTCTACACGCCCTGCAACGTGCCCTGCACCTGGTGCAATGACCGGCGAGCCGCCTTCGTGACCTTGGTGTCAGGGTGGTGCGCGGCGATCGCTTCGAGCAACGGCCTGGCACGCGAGTGCTTCGTGTGCGGGATCTCTTCGATCATGGCGAGCTGCTTCGGCGTGGTCTGCTCCTGGAACTGCGCCAGGAACACCTCGACGTCAGCACTCAGCGCCACCGCCAGGCTGTCCATCGCAAGCAACAACTCGTCGCCAGCAACGGCCACCGGCTCGTCGGTCGTTGGGCGGGCCGACAGCCACATGCGCGCGGCCGCGCCGGCAACCGGATCGTCGCGCAAGCCCTGCACGACCTCCACACCGTCCTCATCGGTGTGTTCCAGCATCCACAGCGCGGTCAGCCGCACCAGCGGATCGTCCACGCGCCGCAACAGTGTCGCCAACTCGGCGCTCGCCTGCCGAGTGCCACGCTCGTCAATCCACCGGGTGAGCAGCTCGTCGGACACGTCCGGCGGACTGTCGGGAAGGGACAGGGCGACCACTTCGGCAGGCTGCTCGGCCATCTCCTCCACTGTGGGAGCGAACATCCCAGCGGAGAGCAACACCTTCCGCGCGCCCCAAACGCCCAACGGCATCAGCTCGACAACGGTGTGGTCCGCGGGCACTCCTTCCGGCACTGACGAATCGATCAGCTCCACGGTGTCGGCATCGGTCGCTTCGAACGTCCGAATGGCCCCCATCGTGTCCCACCTGTCGAGCAGATGGTCCACCACACGTCCCACAGCGGCGCGCAGCGCGCGGATGAACTCGGGGGCCGGTTCCTCCGACTCCTCCGCCTCCGTGACGATATCGGCGGCCACCGTGTCCACCAGGAGTTCCCGCGGAACCTCCTCGGTGGTGGAGTAGAGCATGCCTAGAAGGCTTGGCATCGAGTCGGGAAACTCCTCCATCACCAGCTCCGCGACCTCCAGCTCGGCCTCCTCTGGCGCCTCACCCAGCAGCTCGGCGAATTCGACAACCTCCGGTCCGAGATCGAGCAGCCCGTTCCAGAGACCCTCCCAGAGCTCCTGCGGATCGTCGAACGTGGCAGAGTCTTCGGGCGGGACGGTCAAGTGGTCGCCTTCGGCACCGACGTCGACCAGCTCGGCTTCCAGCACCCACTCGAGCCAGAAGTCCCCTTCGGCACGTCCCCTGGAGGGCTCCCAACCCAGCAGCGTCACGAGTTCCTCGACGTGTGCGTCCGTCAGCCAGCCTTCTTCGGTCAGCTGCTGGCCCGGACCGATCCAGTCCCGGAACTGACGCATCCGCCCCACGATCGGTGCGAGCTCGGCCTCAGCTGGGATGGCGCCGTCGTCGGGCACGTCCATCGGGGGCAACCAATGCGCCGGGGCCTCATCGGGGGCGGCTTCCGCACCGTCCACCAGCGGTGGAGCACCCTCCTCGTCCAGGACGATCTCTCCACTGTCGACCGCTTCGATGAACTTCGCGACCGCATCTTCGTTCTCGACATCCACGCCGTGCTCCAGCATGGTCAGACCCCAGAACTTGACCGGTCCGAACTCCTGTGGGTCGGCCATGGCGGCCTGGTGCCGGTCGGCCAGATCGTCAACGGTCTTGTGGAGCTCCGGCAGCGTGCAGCCACCAGCCAGCAGCAGCTCCTCGTCATGCAGGAAATCCAGGAAGGAATGCAGGAACTCCGGCAGTTCCGGGGAGTTCTCCATGGGCACGACCCGCTGCGGGAACACCTCGACCAGCAGGCGCTCAAGGTCCACAGTGGACCATTTGGCGAGCAGTCCGTCCACCGTCAGCTTCTGGTCGAGCACCGTGTGCAGCAGGTCCACGGCCGGCTCAACGCCCCGCCCGTCACACCAACGCTGGTAATGCTCGGACAGCGCTTCCCTGGTGGAGAAGTATTCGGTGACCTCGCCGTGGAGGAAGACGGTTCGCATGGTGGCGGCCTTTCTGGCGTCGAAACGTGGCGGACGACCGGGAGGCTGTCCAAACCGGACGAGCCCAAGCGTAAGAACAAGCCGTGCCCCAACCCGGCAACCACGCTCGTTCCGTGCGCGTGTCAGGCAAGCGACCGGCCACCTCTTGTGCTAGCTCGGTGGGCCTAAGGTACCGCTCACTGCTGTGCCACGATCTGGCGCGCCTGAAACGTCATGTGGTCGAAGCCATGTGGGCCGCCGAACTCAGCGTATGCGCTGGTAGCGAAGGTAGACGACCCGGGAGCTCAGGGTCCGGGACTCGGTCAGCCGCAGGTCGAGGGGTTCGGTGAGCGGCGGGAAGTACGGAGTGCCGTTGCCGAGGATGACCGGGTAGACGAATTGGCGGTACTCGTCGATCAAGTCCTCGGCGATGGCGTCCGCGGCCAGGCCCGCCCCGCCGATGGACACCACGCCCTCCCCTGGCTGGTCGCGGAGCCGACCGACCTCGGTGGCGATGTCGTCCGTGGCCAGGCGCGCGTTGCCCTCCACGGAATTCAGCGTGCGAGAGAACACCACCTTCGGGATCGGCCGCCAGATCCGAGCGAACTCCAACTCCGCCTCGCCGGACATGGTCTGCTCGGCGGTCTCCCAGACCAGCATTGCCTGGTAGAGGCCGCGTCCGCACAGGTGTGCGGCGATGTGACGGGTCTGCTCGACGTGGAAGCCGAACTGCTCCGCGTCAGGGGCGCTCCAGCCGATGTCGTCACCCGGACCTGCGATGTAACCGTCCAGCGACACGCTCATCGAATAGATCACCGGCAGCATCAGGTACTCCTCAGCAACTGGGCGCCGTTCGAGTGGGTCGAGGGGCCTGGTCGAGACGTCGGTCATATTAGTCGGCTGCGCGTCCCGCGAATGTTCGGCTACTCAAGGCCCATCTCGTCATGAGCGATGGCGTGGGCCTACCGCCGCCCCAGGGCCACCGGATCTCCCTAGGCAACGGTTACCTGCTCCCATTCCAAGGTCACCCGCCCAGCTTAGATCTGCCAGGGCTTAGACCACCCGATCGAGTAAAGCCCTACATGAGATGAAGTCATTCCTGGGCCATGTCGACGAAGCGGCTGTAGTGCAGTTGATGCGCGACCGTCACGGTGGCAGTCGGACCGGCACGATGCTTGGCGACGATCAGATCAGCCTCGCCCATACGCGGGTCGTCCCGTTCGAACGCATCCGGCCGGTGGATGAGGATGACGACGTCGGCGTCCTGTTCCAGGCTGTTGTGCATGGCGATGCCGTTGGCGATGAAATTGTGCGTTCCCGGAACCGTGGCGTCGTAGACCGGCTGCTCACCCAGCGACGTGATCTCTACGATCTCATCCCAGAAGACCTCATTCGTCGCGAGCATCTCCAAGTCGGCATCTTCAAGGACTGCGGAGACTCGGCCCAGCCTGGTTCGGCAAGGCGCACCCGTCCTCGGAGCCGAGCCGCAGAACAGCTTGTTCATGCGTGCCGCGAAATCCCGATGCGTCATCGACCGCGCCGTGAGAAGACCGCGAACCTTGTCCCACACCTCCCCGGGAACGGTGTCCAGCTTGGTGCTTGCCTTGACGGCACGAAGTTTCTCCGTGGCAGCCATTGCTGTCACCGACCGTGAGCCGTGGAAGCCGGTCTCTTCCAGGAAGGACAACTGGTTCTCGACGCCATGAACGACTACGTGGTAGCCGTCTCGGGAACCGGCCTTTCGCACCCGCTTGATCCGCGCGAAGACACCGAAGCGGAGCAACAGCTGAGCTAGGTCGTCCGCGAGCCTCCGGCTCGTTGTCGGATAGTAGAGGCGTCCCTGGCCCGCGACGTCATCCCATCGCAACGACCCGTCAGTTGCCCACAGATGCTTGAGGAAGAGCGCGATCTGTTCCCGAGGCAACGAAAAGACTCGTTCCGGGATGAACTTTCCGCAGCTGCTCAGGCCGTCCCCGATCAGGTGCGCGAGCCGCACGATCTCGGCTTCAGCCATAGCCGTTGTTTCCAGCGATTCAGGAATCGTTCTGGGCACTGCGACTCGACAGCTCTCAGCCAGCTCTCCCAGCGGCACCCAACCGTCCACGGTCAGCATCGGGTGGTTGGCCGTCGCTTCGATCTCTCGCCCGGAGGCGAGCCTGACCTTGAAGACCTCCTTGATCCCGCTGGAGAAGACATTCGAGATCGGCCTGGGCACGACGCGCATCCGCTCGTCCAGCGACCACACGAGCGGCCGTTCTCCCGTCGCCATGAGTTCGCCGAACGTGACCTCGGCGCCGGTGTCCGCACGGAGGAGGCGCGTACCAGCGGTCAGACAGCCCGATTCGCGGAGGTCGCTCAGCTGCGGCTTCTTGTCGGTACGTTGTTCCGGGCCACGGTTGAGCTGGGAGATCGCGATCACCGGCACTTCCAGCTCCTTGGCCAGCAGCTTGAGGTGCCGGGAGAACTCGGAGACCTCCTGCTGGCGGGACTCCACCCGCTTGCCCGAGGTCATCAGCTGCATGTAGTCGACGACGATCAGCTTGATGTCGTGTCGCTGTTTCAGCCGCCGTGCTTTGGCGCGAATCTCCATCATGGTCAGGTTCGGCGAGTCGTCGACGAACAGCGGGGCTTCGCTGACCTCGCTCATCCGGCGGGCCAGCCGGGTCCAGTCGTCGTCGGTCATCCGCCCACCACGCATGTCAGCCAGCCGGATGCGGGCCTCCGCGGACAGCATCCGCATGACGATCTCGGTGCGACCCATCTCCAGGGAGAACACAACGCTGCCGAGCCCGTGCTTGACCGACGCTGAGCGCGCGAAGTCCAGGCCGAGGGTGGAGTTGTGCGTGGGAATCATCGAGCGGCTGGCCAGGTAGAGGCTGTCCCGGGAGTCCACTTCGACGCACCGCACCGGGACGCTGGCGACCCTCCGGGCTGCCACGATGGCCCGCTGCTGGCCTGTGGCCTGCGGGCGGGTTCGCTTGTGCCGGTCGTTCTTGCTCTCGAGGCGGAACACCTCGTCCGCGCCGGTGTGGAACACCAGCGTCACCGAGTCTGTAGGGGAGGTGTCCCAACAGGGCAGCGCGGTACACGCATAGCCGAGACTGAGCACGAGTTCGCGCACGCGGACCGACGCGAGCTCGCTCGCGGTCAGCACGATCCGCCCGTCATCCGCAACGCTGCCGGCCGCGTCCAGCAGCCCGGCCAGCAGGGCACGCCGCTGCTGCTCGCTTCCCCGCAGGTACGCGTCGGGCAGCTCGTGGCCGGACCAGACGCCCAGCTCGTACAGCGTCTCCGCGAACTCGCCGCTGAACAGCGGCCGTTCGTCGGCCGGGCGGATTCCTTCCGATTCCAGCGCCGCGACAAGTTCACCATCCACAGTGGACAAGGAACCGGTCGAGCTGTCACCGGCGGCGAGCCACACACCCACCACGTAGGGCGGCAGCGGGAGGTTCTGCTCCGGCAGGCGCAGCGCGCCGTGCTCGACGACGACCGGTCCGGTTCCGTCGGCAACCGATTCCGCCACCTCGCCGGTGCGGCTGATCTGCCCGTTAGCCAGCCTCCATCGGTGGTCGGCGTCGGCAACGATGAGTGTGCCGTCGGAGAACTCGACCTCGTAACATGGCCGGTCGCGAAGCACGTCCGTCGCGGCGACGACGGTGGTTGGACACCCGTCCGCGCCGAGCAACTCGTCGCCGACGGCGACCGCGCCCATGGTGGTCCAGCCGGTCGGCGTGGGCAGCGGCGTGTCGAGCGCGAGTGCCTTACCGACACCGGGACGCGCCGCCACGATGACCATCTGCCCGGGGTGCAGCCCGTTGGTGATGGCGTCCAGATCGGTGAAACCGGTGGGAATGCCCTGTGACTGGCCGCCCCGCGACGCGATGGCGTCGATCTCGTCCATCGTCGGCTGCAGCAGCTCTTCCAGCGCCGCGTAGTCCTCGCTGGTGCTGCGCTCCGTGACCTCGTAGATCGACGCCTGCGCGCGGTCCACGACCTCGTTGATGTCCGCGCCGTCCGAACCGTGGTAGCCGAGCTGGACGATCCGGGTGCCCGCCTCGACCAGCCGGCGCAGCACCGCCTTCTCGGACACGATCTCGGCGTAGTACCCGGCGTTCGCCGCCGTCGGAACGGTCGCGATCAGCGTGTGCAGGTAAGGTGCGCCGCCGACCCGGACCAGCTCGTTGCGACGTTCCAGCTCGGCGGAGACCGTGATGGCGTCCGCCGGTTCGCCGCGCCCGTACAGGTCCAGGACGCAGTCGTAGATCACCTGGTGTGCCGGACGGTAGAAATCGCCGGGCCGCAGCACTTCCACGACGTCGGCGATGGCGTCCTTGCTCAGCATCATGCCGCCGAGCACGGACTGCTCGGCGGCGACGTCCTGCGGAGGCTGGCGCTCGAAGGACTCGCCGTAGGAGCCCCCCTCCCCGTTCAGGCTCGCACCTCGTTCGTCGGCCAGCGCCACGGGTTCCTGCCACCTCCTGGAAGATCACGGATCGCGATCAGACACTCGTGCGCAGCGACGCTAGGTCGCCCGTACAGAGCAGGCAAGCGTGCCTGTGGACAGATCCGGGGAAATCCTGTGGACAACCTGTGGGCAGCTGCGGACAACTCCCCACCGCACGCCAGAGCCCCTGGGGAAAGCCTGTGGACAACAACCCAAGATCGACTAGAAAGCCCAGGGCAGAGCCTGTGGACATGATGTGGACAAGATCCGTGGATAAATTATCGGCGTGTCCCGCGAAAACACGCTTCGGCGTGTCGCCGCTCTCCCCAGTCGATGATCGGTCGGTGACCTCGGTTACTGCCACACCCGGCAGCGCCCGCTCCTCCTGTCACCCGTACGGCCGAAGGTGATCAGGTGCTCGAATGGTCGAGCAGCGGACGCTGCCGAGCCGAACGTCAGCTCCCGGCCTGCACCAGGATGTGGAACGAAGCGCTGACGTCAGGGTGCAGGCGCACGTCCACCGCGTGCTTGCCCAACGTCTTGACCGCGCCACTTCGCAGGGTCACGCTGCGCTTGTCCAGGTTCGGACCGCCGGCCTCGCGCACCGCGGACACGACATCCGCGGTGGTGATCGAGCCGAACAGCTTGCCGGACTTGGCGACCTTCTTCGTCAGCGCCACGGTGTCCAGCTGCTGCAGCTGGGCGCGGACCTGCTGAGCGTGGTCCAGGTCGCGCACCCGGCGCGCCTCCTGCGCCCGGCGGATCGACGCCACCTGCTTCTCGGCACCCTTGGTGGCCGGGATAGCGAACCCGCGCGGCAGCAGGTAGTTGCGCGCGTAGCCGTCCTTGACCTCGACGATGTCGCCCGACTCGCCGAGGGCGGCCACGTCAGAAACAAGAATGATCTTCACGACGTGTTCTCCTCTCCAACCTGTTCGCTGTGACAGGCAGTTGTCCTCAGCGAGGTTCCTCAGCGAGCGGTCGACGTGTACGGCAGCAACGCCATCTCGCGCGCATTCTTCACCGCGATCGCGACATCGCGCTGGTGCTGGCTGCAGTTGCCGGTGACCCGACGCGCCCGGATCTTGCCACGGTCCGAAATGAACTTCCGCAGCAGCGTGGTGTCCTTGTAATCGATGCTCTGCGCGGAGCTCTCCTTGCAGAACACGCAGACCTTCTTCTTCGGCTTGCGCACTGGCGCCTTGGCCATGGTCTCCTCCTGGATCTGGAAGCCCCGGACCCGCGGGCCCCGGGCGGGAAGCTTCGTGCTGGTGGGTCAGGCGCGGGTCAGAACGGAGGCTCGTCGCTGAACCCGCCGCCCGTGCCGGCCGGCGGGGCAGAGCCCCACGGGTCGTCCGCCGGGGCACTGGCGGGTGCGCCGAAGCCACCCGAACCGCCACCACTGCGGCTGACCTTGTTCACCTTCGCGGTCGCGTACCGCAGCGACGGGCCGACCTCGTCGACCTCCATCTCGATCACGGTGCGCTTCTCGCCTTCCTTCGTCTCGAAGGAACGCTGCCGCAACCGGCCCTGGACGACCACCCGCATGCCGCGGGTCAGCGACTCGGCCACGTTCTCCGCTGCCTGCCGCCAGATGTTGCACCGCAGGAACAGCGCTTCGCCGTCCTTCCACTCACCGGTGGCCCGGTCGAACATCCGCGGCGTGGAGGCGACCGTGAAGTTGGCCACCGCAGCGCCGGACGGGGTGAAGCGCAGTTCCGGGTCGGCCGTCAGGTTGCCGACCACCGTGATTACCGTCTCGCCAGCCATCGCGGGAAATCTCCAGTCTCCTGGTCGCGGATGCTCAGGCGGGCGCTTCGGCGCGGTGCGCCCGAGCGGCGGCGGCCTTGGCAGCGCGCGCCTGCTTGCGGGGCTCGACGACCTTGCGCAGGACCTTGGTCCGCAGCACGTTCTCGTTCAGATTCAGCTGCCGGTCGAGTTCCTTGACCGCGTCGGCGCCGCTGTTGAGGTCCAGCACGACATAGATGCCTTCGGCCTGCTTGTCGATCTCGTAGGCCAGCCGGCGGCGTCCCCAGACGTCGACCTTCTCCACCGTGCCGCCGTCAGAGCGGATCACGTTGAGGAAGCTCTCCAACGACCCGGCGACGTTGCGCTCATCCAGCTTCGGGTCGAGGATGACCATCAGTTCGTAATGACGCATTGAGACCACTCACCTCCTGTGGACTCGCGGCCACGGACTTTCCGTGGCAGGAGGGTCATCGCGCGGTCCTCTGGAAATCTGGATGTGGAATCCAGCGATGGATTTACTCCCCAGACGACCAACGAACTGGTCAAGGCTAGCAGGACCGCTCGCGCCGCCCGCAGCCCCGGGGTCCCCGGGCACTCAGCCGCGGCGCAGCACCCACGTCCGCACCAGACCGGCCGTGACCACGGCCAGCAGGATCGCCGCGACCAGCACCGGCAGCGCGACACGGTCGGTGCTGATCGTGGGCACCGACATCGCCTTGCCGGCGGCGCGCAGGTCCTCCTCGGACTGCTGCTGCGGCCGGGCGCCCGGTGTGCCGTTCGGATGCGCGGGCCGGGCCTGCCCGGGAAGCGCTTCGAACGCGGGCATCGGCCACGCCTGAACCGGCGCCGGTGCCACCTGGACCGGGTCCTGGATCGACAGCGGCAGGAGCGCGGGCAGTTCGGCGTCCTGCTCGTCGACCGCCGGCACCGGATCGGTCTCGGGTGGCGCGGCCGGTTGGTCCTGGCCGGCGGACTGTGAGGGCGGATCGCTCTGCTTCGGCGGCGGCTGGTTGTTGCTCGGCGGGTCGCTGGGCTGCGGCGCGGGGGAGGGTGCCGGCGCCGGAATCGGGATCGGCAGCGCCTTGAGCAGGTTGACGGTCACCGAGGTGCCCAGCTTCACCAGGCCCTCGAAGGTCTGCGTGATCGGGCCGACCTTGTCGGGGGGAAGACCCACTTGGGAGATGCGGGGTCCGACGGCGTCCGCGATGGTGCTGCCGGAGTAGAAGGTCGAACCGTCGCCCGCCGTGCCCAGCATGATCGGTGCCTGCTGCTCGAACCGCTGCTTCGCCTGCGAAGCGGCGGTGAAGTTCGCCGGCATGTCCAGCAACACGGCGGTGTAGAGCTGGTCGGCCATGGCTTTCGGGGACATCTCGACCGGTTGCCCGGGCGAGGCCGAGACGACCGCCAGCGGGCTGCTCGCGATCACCGGGTCGTCGGCACCCGCGAGTCCGGCGCCGAACAGGGTGCCCCCGACCCCGGTCGCGGTCACGAGCAGGCTGACCGCCGACAGGCGGGCCACACGGCCGGTCCGCATGAGCGGATTGGGCTTGCTCATCCTCACACCTCGCCCGTCGAACGCCAGTTGCAGCCTGCCTAGGGTCTCAAGGATTCGAGAAGAAGAAAACCTCTAAAGGGGACAACTGTCACAGCTTATGACTCGCGTCGTCATTGTTGGTCATCGTGTGCGTACAGCATGTGTCCGGTATTCGGGCAGCACCGGGGGACTTGGGTCGGCAAGCTACCGATAAGCTCGCGACATGCGCATCGGTGCCCACGTGCGTGATGCCGACCCGGTGACCGCGGCGGCGGAACGCGATGCGGAAGTGGTCCAGTTCTTCCTTTCCGACCCGCAGGGTTGGAAGGCCCCCGCCGAGCACCCGCAGAGCCGTGAGTTGCGCGAATCCGATCTGACCGTGTTCATCCACTCGCCCTACGTGATCAACGTGGCCTCGATGAACAACCGGATTCGCATCCCTTCCCGGAAGTCGGTGATCCAGCAGGCCAAGGCCGCCGCCGAGGTCGGCGCGTCCGGCCTGGTCGTGCACGGCGGGCACGTCACCAAGAACGACGACCCCGACGAGGGCATCGCGAACTGGCGCAAGCTGTTCGAGCGCCAGGCGGACGAGGGGGGCTTCGACGTCCCGCTGCTGATCGAGAACACCGCCGGTGGCGCCAACGCGATGGCACGCACGTTCGACATGCTTGGCCGGCTGTGGGACGCGGTGGGCGAGTTCGGCCCCGGATTCTGCCTGGACACCTGCCATGCCCATGCGGCCGGCGAGGACCTGCTGGACATTGTGGACCGGGTCAGGGGTATCACCGGGCGGATTGACCTGGTGCACCTCAACGACTCCAGAGACACGTTCGGGTCGTCCCGCGACCGGCACGCCAACATCGGTGCCGGCAAGATCGACCCGGAACTGCTGGTCGCGGCGTGCACCAACGCCCAGGCACCGGTGGTGGTGGAAACACCCGCGGAAGGGCAGGCCGACGACATCGCTTTCCTGCGCGACCGGATCGGTTCGGCGAACGGCTGAGCCAGGAGGGGTTCGCGATCGGAATCACGCGGAGTGAGGGCTCCGGGCTGACCGGCCAGGGGCTGGACGCCAGGTCGGTACTGGAGCCGGCTCGACGGCTCGCACTCTCGGCGATAACCCTGTTATGCCTGCTCACAGCCCTGACGCTGCTCCTCGGGTACGCCAACAAGGAGCGCTGCGCCGGCCCGGTGTTCGACCACCAGGGCCGCTCGGAACCGAGCTACCAGGAGCGCTCCTACCGGGACGCCTGCTACTCCGACATCCAGTACCTCTGGCTCGGGCGGGACATCAACAAGCACGTCTTCCCGTACGTGCACGGCGGGATCACCCCGGGCGGCTCGCTGTACGGCGGGTCGGTCGAGTACCCGGTGCTGACCGGGGTCCTGATGTGGGCCGGCGCGTTCTTCGTGCACACCGACGCCGGTTTCCTGCTCGCCTCCGCGTTGTTGCTGGCGCCGTTCGGGCTGGCGACGGCCTGGTGGCTGGGGCGGCTGAGCGGCTGGCGGGCGTTGCTGTGGGCGTTGAGTCCCCCGCTGGTGCTGTACGCGTTCCACAACTGGGACCTGCCCGCGGTGGCATGTTCAGTTGCGGCGGTGTTCGCAGTGCACCGCTGGACACCGAACCGCGTTCCGCTCCGGCGACGGGCCGTCGTGGCCGCTGTCCTGCTCGGCCTTGGGTTCGCGTTCAAGATCTATCCGGGGCTTTTCGTGCTCCCGCTGGCGCTGTACGTGCTGACCGGCGGGGAGAACGGCGCTGAGCGGTCCGCGGCCAGGCGGTGGGACATTCCAGGTGCGGCTCGGGTGGTGGGTGCCGCGCTCGGAACCGTTGTCCTGGTGAACCTGCCGTTCGCGGTGGCCGGATACGGCGGGTGGCGGGCGTCGTTCACGTACCAGAGCATGCGTTCGGTTGACGTGAGCACGAACTCGATCTGGTACTGGGGATTCCGGCCGTCCAGCGATTCCCGGGGTTTCCAGGACGCGATCAACGTCGTGTCGCCGCTGCTGATGCTGGCGGCGTTCGCGCTGGCCTGCGGCATCGGTTGGTGGCGCTACAGGCGCGGTGGTGACGTGCTACCCGCGGGAACCTTCCCGTGGGTTCAGGTGTCCGCCGCGATGCTGTGCGGCTTCCTGTTGCTGCACAAGGTGCATTCACCGCAGTACACGTTGTGGTTGGTGCCGTTTTTCGTGCTTGTGCGGGTTCGTTGGGGCTGGCTGGTGGCGTACCTGCTGGCCGACGCTGCAATGGGGATCGGCATCTTCCGCTGGATGTTCCTGATCAGCAACGGCCAATCCAGCAACATCTACCAGAGCTTCACCACGCAGGCGGTCGTGATCGGCGTGTGGGGCAGGGCAGCACTGCTGGTGGGGCTGTTCATCGCCTTCCTGGCCGCCCGTTCGACGGTGAACAACACGCGGGGCACCCTCGTGTGACGGAGGTGCCCCGCGCTTGGGTGTCAGCCGGTATGTCCCGGATGACCGGGTCAGCAGTGGACTTGCAGCGTGCGCTCGGCGACGGCGGCTTTCCCGGAGGACACCACGAGCCGCACGTCCTTGCCGTTGGGCAGGTTGACCGACTGGTGCACGTGCCCGCGTGCGGCGACCGAGCCGCTGCCCTTCTGCTGGCCGTTGACCGTGATCGTGTAGGGCACGGTCAACATGCTCGGTCCGCCCTCAATGTCCACGTCCACGGTGGGGACGTGCTTCAGATCGGGGCCGTAGTCCTGGGCGACCCACGGGGCGATCGAGGCCAAACCCGACAGGTCCGCGCATTGGACCTGCCCGATGCGGGCGATCAGCGGTCTCGGTGAGCCGCTGGCGTCGTCCTGCCGAGGCGCGCCGGCGAGCCCGGCGGCCGTAGTGCAGGCCACCGCGCCCAGGGTCGAAAGGACGATCAGGGGCAGGGCTCGATGGGGCAGGGCTCGATGGGGCAGGGTCCGATGCGACACGGTCCCTCGGCGACGCGATCCCATGGTTCCTCCAGGCAGCGACCTTGACGGCCTAGAACCTAGAACCGTCCGGACACCGCCGCCCTCCGAGCGCGTTGATCTCTGCCCCATCGAGCGAGCCCTGGTACTACGAACCGGTCACGGGCGCCGTCGAGGAAGCCGCCGCACGGATCGTCGACGATCACCGGTCCGATGTCGCTGGGAGCCGCGAGGGCCGTGCGCACCTTGTCCACTTCCGGGCGCAGGATCTCGTACACGATCACCGCGCAGACCACGGCGACCATCGCGTCCCGCAGCACCACCGCGGCCAGGAACCAGCCCTCTGGCAGGCCCTTGTTGCTCGTCCCCAGGTAGTAGTACATGCGGGGTGCCCACAGCACAGCGTCCACGGTCATCCATGCCAGCAGCAACCGCCAGCGCGGTAGCGCGAGCACGGCCAGCGGCACCAGCCACAGCGAGTACTGCGGACTCCACACCTTGTTCGTCAGCAGGAACGCTGCCACGACGAGGAACCCGAGTTGCGCGAGCCGGGGCCTGGTGGGGGCGGCCAACCCGAGCCAGCCGATCGCCAAGCACGCGACCAGGAACAGCCCGAGACTCACCGCGTCGAGCACCACCGGCGTCTGACCGGTCGCCAGGTGGCCGTCGAAGCCGGGCCAGCCGGTGAAGTACGACAGCGCGTTGTACAGCGAATCCGGGTCCGCGGGTCGCTGGGTGTTCAGCCGGAAGAACTCGCCCCAGCCGGTGGGATAGAGCAGCAGGATGGGCAGGTTGGCCGCCAGCCAGGTCCCCGCGGCGACGGCTACCGTGCGCATTCCCTCCTTGACCCGGCCAGCCCGAGCGCACAACACGACAAGGGGCCCCAGCAGGAAAAGCGGGTAGAGCTTCGCCGCGCCACCGAGTCCCAGCAGCGCACCGGCCCAGGTTGGCCGTCTTCGCGCCCACATGAGTACCCCGGCGGTGGCGAACGCGGTGGCGAGCGCGTCGAAGTTGGTGAACACGTGCAGCGCCACGAGCGGGGAGAGGGCCGCGAGCGACGCATCCCACACCCGTCTGCGGCACAGCAGCGTCAGCGCCCACACCGTCGCCATCCAGGCGCCGGTCAGCCAGAACGCGCTGATGTTGAAGTACACGGCCGCCGCGACACCGCCGGGCAACACGCCCTTGGCGGCCAACGCGAGCCAACCGTCCGCGAACTTCGCGTTCACCCACTGGAACAGCCCGGTCACCACCGGGTACTCCATGTACCGCACGTGTTGCTGGGGCGTACCGGCGTTCTCCAGCCACGGGGTCTTGTACGGGAACGCCGCGGGTGGTGCGAGGTCGCCCATGCCGAAGCGGGGAACGATGTCGGTGTAACACATCGCCAGGTACTGACGGTTGTTGCTCCAGTCCAGCTGCGGACCGTGCGTCGTCTCGTGACTTTGCAGGCAGGGCGCCTTGAACAGCCAACCGGCGGCGAGCGTGATCGCCACCAGTAGCAGCACCACCCTCAGCGGGGTCCAGAACCACTGCCTGCCGACCTGCGCGTGCAGGCCCAGGCGCCCACCGAACGGGCGGCTGGCGCTCTGCGCGAGCGGTTCGGTCCAGGTCGGAGCGATCCGCTCCGCCGGACCGAGCGATCGACTGTCCACTAGGGACTGACGCGGCGCGGGCTCGGGGGAGGTGGACACGCCCGGATGCTACCGGCCCGACCTGCGGGTGCCCCGGCCGCACCAGCGACCGGGGCACCCACGCGATATTCAGGTGTCGGGCGATCAGCCTCCGCTACACCCGAACAGGCCGCAGCGTTGCGTGGGCTGGTTTCCGCCCGTCGCGGTCGGACCCCACAGCCCGCCACCGGTGGGCTTCGAGCTGGACGTTTCGCTGGTCTCGCTCGGCGACTCGGTCGTCGACGGCGGCTGCGAACTGCTCGGCGGTTCCGAACTGCTCGGCGGTTCCGACGAGGTCGGCGGCGGAGGCGGCACGTACATCCCGATCGGCTTCGCCTTCGGGAAGGGAATGATCGGCTGCCCCTTCAGGTAGGTGTTCATGAACGTCTGCCAAATGCGACCGGGCTCCATCGAGCCGTAGATCGCCGCGCCGGACGCTTCCACGATCGGCAGGACCGGATGCTGCGCATCGCCGGCGCTCAGGGACACGGCCGTGACGATCTGTGGCGTGTACCCGACCATCCAGGCCTGCGCGTTCAGTGTGGTGTTGTTCCACTGCTGGGTACCAGTCTTCGCCGCGACCGGCCGGTTGTCGAACAGGCTCAACGGCGGGTGACCGGACTTCGCGGCCACGTCGAGCATCGACTCCGTGACGTTGGCCGCCAGGTTCTGGTTGCGCTCCGCGTCGTTCGGGTCGAACGCCGGCACGGCGCGCGGAACCGACCAGTCCCGGACCACGTCACCGCTGTTGTCGATGAGCTTCGAGACGAACTTCGGCGGGTTGCGCATGCCGTTGTTGGCGAACGTCGCGTAGGCCCCCGCCATGTCCGTCGTCCGCACCGGGTACGCGCCCAGCGCAAGACCGGCGTCGATCGTGCCGTCGGCGTTCTGCAGGGTCGGCTGGCCGTTGTAGGTGCGCGGGATACCGGCCTGATACGCGGCCTCGCGAACCTTCGGCTCTTGGAACTGCAGACCCATGTCCACGAACACCGTGTTGACCGACTTGGTCATCGCCTCGCGGACCGTGCAGTGCAGCGGATCATCACAGTGCACGCCCGGGTTGTTCGAGAACACCGTCCCCGCGAGCGTCCGCGGGGAGGACCCGTCGTAGTACTCACCCAGACCGCGGTTCTGCTCCAGCCCGGCGAGCGCCACGAACGGCTTGAACGACGAGCCCGGCGGCTGCGGTGCGGCCGCGTAGTCAAAGCCGCCCGCCTTGTCGCCACCGCCGAAGTACGCGCGCACGCCGCCGCTCTTGGGATCGACGGACACCATCGCCGGGTGCAGATTCTCCGGCTGCCCGGTCATGATCTTGGCCACCGTGTCCTCGGCGGCCTTCTGCGCACGCGGGTCGATGTTGGAGACGATCGTGAAGCCGTGCTGCTGCAGCGTCTGCTGGTCGAAGCCCTCGCGGTCCAGCTCGGCCAGCACCTGCTCGCGGATGTGTAACTGCGACCCGGTCACCTGCGGGCCACGCCACGCGGCGCGGTCCAGCGTTACCGGCATCCGCATCTGTGCCCGGTCCTCCGGCGTGATGAAGTGGTAGTTCCTCATCTGGTCCGACACGTAGGTCCAGCGCCGCTGGGACTGCTCCGGGTCGATCCGCGGGTCGTTGTCGGTCGGGCGCTGCACCATGCCGCCCAGCACCGCCGCCTCGCTGGGGTTGAGGTCCTTCGGGTCCTTGCCGAAGTAGGCGTGTGAGGCAGCGAAGATGCCATAGGCGCCCCGGCCGTAGTAGGCGGTGTTCAGATACGCCTTGAGGATCTCGTCCTTGGGCTGCTCGTTGCTCATCTTGAACGCCAGCACGACCTCTTTGAACTTCCGGGTGAGGGTGTGCTGGTCGTTGCCCGTGGACAGCTTGATGTACTGCTGGGTCAGCGTGGAACCACCGCCGCCCCCGCCGCCGATCTGGGACAGTGCGGCGCGCAGGATGCCCTGCACGTCGAAGCCGGGGTTCTGGTAGAAGGTCGCGTCCTCGGCCGACAGCGTGGCGTCCCGCATCGGTTTCGAGACGTCGTTGAGGCTCTGGATCATGGTCCGGTTACCGGACTCCGGCACGATCCGGGTCAGCTCCGAGTTGTCCGCGTACTTGATGTCGATCGTCTGGGCGGTCTGCGCGGCAATCTGCTCGGGACTTTCGACGTCCCAGATCAGGTAGCCGATACCGAAGGCGACCATCGGTCCGATGAACATCAGTGCGACGGCGACGTAGCAGCTCCTGCGTACCCGGCGCCAGATCTTGCGCCGGTGGGCCAGCGGGTCCAGCTCGTCGTCCTCGGCGTCGAACGAGGCGAACTGCTCCGCGCTGCCGAAGTTGTCGTCGCGGTCGCCGGTCAGGCGCGTCTCGTCCTCGAATGGGTCCTGATTCGCGTCCCCGTAGGGGTCTTCCTCGAAACCGCTGTAGTAGTTGTAGCCACCCTGCGTGGCCTCGTGGGTCAGCAGCTGGGGCTCACGCCCAGCGCCACCAGCGCCGCTGGCCGCCGCACCGACGGCGGCACCAGCGGCTGCGCCGGCTGCGGCACCGGCGGCCGCGCCGGCGGCCGGGCCGCCGGTCGCGGGCGGGAGGTTGTCGGTCGGACGGTCCGGCGACTGCGACGGCCGTCCCGGAGGAGCGCCCTGGGGCGCCTGGGCAGCCCCAGGACGGCCCGGTGCCTGCGGGGGCTGGCCAGGCGCCGGCGAGTAGGCGGTCGGTGGGTCCAGCCGGCGACGCCCGCCGTCGCCCGCCCCCGCCGTCGTGGCGGCGTCCTCGTCGTCGAACGACGGCGTCCACGCGCCAGTCTGCTCCAGCTCACCTTCCGCGCCGGGACGCCGCGGACCCCCTGGTCCGCCCGGTCCTTTCCAGCCGCGGCGCGTGGTGGCCTGACCGGTCTCCCCACCCGGCCACGCGGTGGCCGGCGGGTCGTTCGCGGGCCACCCGGGGCCGTTGCCCGGCCCCTGCTGACCCGGACCGCGTGGTGGCTGCCCGCTGGGCCGTTGGGGAGCCTGGCCGGGAGGACGGCCGGGTTGATCCTCGCCCGGCCACATCGGCGCCCCGCCGAACTGGTCCGTTTCGGACGGTCCAGGTGGCGGCGCGCCCTGCGGCGGTCGTCCCCCCTGCGGGGGACGACCGGCGGGCGGTGGTGGGGGCGGATTCTGCGGCTGTGGTGGGTTCTGTTGCTGTGGTGGGTTCTGTTGCTGGGGCGGCCAACCCTGCGAACCCTGGGAGGGGCCGCGGGACCGCCGGTCGCCGTAACCGGGCTGGGGTTGTCCGTTTCCGGGCGTTACGGCACGTTCGCCGGGCCGACCGGCCGGATCTCGGGGTGGCTGCGGCGGCTGGGCATGCCGGCCGCCGCGTGGCCGGTCGTCACGCTCGTCATTCACGAGTTGGCCTCCAGGACAGGCGTCGGGGAACGCCATGCGGTCCGCTTACGTCGTCCAGCCGCCCACCGGGGTCGCGGGCGGGGAATCAACGTGCTCACTCTGCCGCAGTCCTTCGTTGCGATCGACGGCCACCCATGCCGCCGGTCCCGAGGACATATGACTGGACGAGGTGGTTCCAGTTACACGTTCGGCAGACCTCGACGACGTAAACGTTGAACTCTACGAACATGGTCGCCATACGCGCCAGCTCCTCAGTGGTCCGCGCCGAGTTCGCCGCGTGTTTGAGCTCGTCACCGAAAACCCAATTGACCAGAGTGAGCTGCTCCTTGCGGCAGACCGGGCACGTCACGGCCGTCGGTTCCCCGTGGAACTTCGCCGCCTGCAGCAGGTAGGGGCTGGCGTCGCAGACCTCCATCAACCCGACACGACCAGCGTGCACCTGCGCCAGCAGCGATCGGCGCTGCAGCGCGTAGTCCACTACCTGTCGTTGGGTCCGCACGCCCACAGGGTACGTCCCAAGCACGCCGTCACCATGGGCCGTTCAGGGCAGTACCCCCGTGCCGGAGTCGTCCCGTTTCGAACTTCGGGAAGTGATGTATCGGGGCGATATACTGGATCGACCCACGTGACTCGGCGCCGGGCGGAGGTTGGCGATGCTGGAACTGGCCGTGCTCGGCCTCTTGCACGAGGCTCCTATGCACGGCTATGAACTGCGAAAACGCCTCCACGAAATTCTCGGCGGGTTCCGCGCGTTCTCGTATGGAACGTTGTACCCGACCTTGCGCAGGCTGCAACGCGCGGGCCTGATCGAAGAGGAGCCCGAGGACTCCAGCTCGCCGGGATGGAGTCGTCGTTCGCGCCGAGTTTACCGGCTGACCGCGGACGGTAAGGAACGCTTCACCCAGCTCGTCGGGGACTGCGGACCGCAGGCCTGTACCGACGACTCGTTCGGCGTACACCTGGCATTTTTCTCCCGCACCCCCGCTGAGACCAGGATGCGGATTCTTGAGGCGCGCCGGCGGCGGGTCGAGGAGCGCCGGGAGGGACTTCGGGCCGCTCTGGCCAGGGCCGGCGAGCGGCTGGACCGCTACGCCCTCGAACTGCACCGGCTGGGTCTGGATCACAGCGAGCGGGAAGTCCGCTGGCTCAACGAACTCATCGAGCATGAGCGGGCCGAGCAGGGCAACACAGAACAGGGAAAGACACGATGACCAAGAAGGAGGGCCCGGCCATGGGCGGAGATCGTCGCGGTGAGGGCACCAGGTCCGGTCAGGTCCGGGTGGCGATCGTCGGCGTCGGGAACTGCGCGGCGTCGCTGGTGCAGGGCGTGCACTACTACGCCGACACTGACCCGGAAAGCCGGGTTCCGGGCCTCATGCACGTCGAGTTCGGGGACTATCACGTCCGCGATGTGAACTTCGTCGCCGCGTTCGACGTGGATGCCAAGAAGGTCGGCCGCGACCTCTCCGAGGCCATCGTGTCCAGCGAGAACAATACGATCAAGATCACCGAGGTGCCGCCGCTGGGCGTCCCGGTGCAACGCGGTCACACGCTGGACGGCCTGGGCAAATTCTACCGGGAGACCATCGAGGAGTCCGACGAGGAACCGGTGGACGTGGTGGGGGCGCTGCGCGAGGCCGAGGTCGACGTGCTGGTGTCCTACCTGCCGGTGGGTTCGGAGGAGGCGGACCGCTTCTACGCCGAATGCGCGCTCGAAGCTGGCGTGGCGTTCGTCAACGCGCTGCCGGTGTTCATCGCCTCCGACCCGGATTGGGCGCGCAGGTTCACCGAGGCCGGTGTCCCGATCATCGGCGACGACATCAAGTCGCAGGTGGGGGCGACGATCACACACCGGGTACTGACCAAGCTGTTCGAGGACCGCGGGGTGCACCTGGACCGCACGATGCAGCTCAACGTCGGCGGAAACATGGACTTCTTGAACATGAAGGAGTTGGAGCGGCTGGAGTCGAAGAAGACGTCCAAGACCCAGTCCGTGACCTCTCAGGTGCAGCGCGACCTGGGCAAGCGCAACGTGCACATCGGCCCGTCCGACTACGTGCCCTGGTTGGATGACCGCAAGTGGGCCTACATCCGCCTGGAGGGTCGCGCGTTCGGCGACGTGCCGCTGAACCTGGAGTACAAGCTGGAGGTGTGGGACTCGCCGAACTCGGCGGGGATCATCATCGACGCCATCCGCGCCGCGAAGATCGCCAAAGATCGCGGCATCGGTGGACCGGTGTTGTCGGCGTCCTCGTACTTCATGAAGTCGCCGCCCGAGCAGTACTCGGACTCGCAGGCGTACCAGGCCGTCGAGGACTTCATCGCCGGCAAGATCGACCAGTAGCGCTTACCCTGCTTGGTGGGGTGGCTTTGACGACGTCAGAGTCACCCCACAGTCATTCCCAGCGCTTCACTCGGAGATCGAGGAGCGGTAGTGCTGGAGTTGTTGCTCGGCATGGCCGAGCACCGAGTGCACCGGAGCGCGACCGTCCGTAGTCACCCACGACACCCGCAGCGCAGGGCGAATCCTGTGGCCACCAATGCGCATCGGCCAGCCGGCCACTTCCCGTGCCTTCTCCGCGATTTCCTCGCCGGTGCCGCTGGAATGCTCGGCGACGACGGCGAACTCGTCACCGCCGTACCGCGCGACCGTGTGGTCGTCGCGCATTCCTTGCCGTAGCCGGAGCGACAGCATCCCCAGCAGTTCGTCGCCCGCGCTGAAGCCGTGCTCGACGTTGAAGTCCCGCAGCTGCCGGACGTCGACCAGCACGAGGGTCGCCAGCGTGCCGTGCGTCCGGGCGCGGACCAGCGACTGCTCCAGCCTGTCCAGCAACAGTGCCCGCCCGGGGAGTCCGGTCAACGGGTCGAGCAGACCACGACTGTGTGACACACCGGAGTGGACCGGTTGCAGCAGCATGAAAACCCGGCGGCGCCCTTGCACCTCGACCGGGTGATAGTCGGCCCAGATCCGACTTTGCGGGTGACCGTCCCGGGACACCACCATCGGGGTGGACAGGGGTGCCTCCGCGCGCAGGACTTGGCGGGTCAGGTCCGACCAGTCGGGCATCGGCGCGCCGGTGTCGTCCCGGGCGCACCAGCCCTCCGGCCTCGTGCCGGTGAGCAGGTCGGTCTTGGCGAGCTGCATCAACTCGGCGGCGACCTCGTTCGTCGCGAGCACCTGGCCGTGCTCGTCCGTCACGAGCACACCCACGGTCAAGCCGGTGATGAACTCGTCCCAGATCGAGGCGACTTCCGGCGCCGCGTCCAGCACGCTCATTGGGCTACCCCCTCCCGCCGAACGAAGCAGTCCACCCGAGCCTCCTCTGCGACCTGGGAGAAATTCAAGGGTTCCCACACCACCCGTAAAGGTGGTCTTGAAAGAAGGTGAATGACGGAGGGTGTCCAACGCCTCACGGCAGAGCCTCGCGGACCAATCGATGACAGAGCTTGACCTGTTGTCACCAGCACACCCGCACGTTTCGGGCAAATCGCGCGAAAACCGTCACCCAAAAGAGAGAAACCACACAGGTGAACGCGCGACATGGATAACAGTCGGTAACAGTTCTCGCCATCCTGCCGACACCGCACGGGGGTCGCTGTGGTTCGCCCGTAGGCTGGGCGCGGTTTCCCGCTCCCCAGTCCCGGTGATCCGGTCCGTCCACGGGACCGGTCACCCGAGGTCTGTCGATCTGGATGGTGAATGGTGTCGCTGACGGGGTTCGCTCCGGTAGTTCGATCGCTGGTCGCACGGCTGCGCGGGCACCGCAAGCTGCTGGCGGTGATCGCGGTGGCGGAGCTGATCTCGGTGATCATGGTCTCCTCGGTCAGCCCGCACGACCACATCGACGGCGAGGTCTACCGGCTCGGCGCGCAAGCCTGGGCGACCGGCCATGACGTGTACAACAACCTGCCCGCCACCGAGTCCGGCCTGCGACTGCCGTTCATCTACCCGCCGTTCGCGGCGATCGTGTTCAGCCCGCTGGCGCTGGTGTCGAAGACCAAGACCGTGATCGTGATCATGGCGGTCAGCCATGTCATGCTGCTGGGCACGCTGTACGTCGTGCTCAGCTCGGCGCCCTTCCTCGCCGCGCACCGGGACAAGGTGCTGGTGGTGAGCGCGGCGGTGCTCCCGCTGGCCACGATCAGCGAGCCGGTGCTGGAAACCCTCACCTACGCGCAGATCAACATCGTGCTGATGGCGCTGGTCACGGTGGACTGCCTGTGGCGAACCCCGGACGGTGCGAAGAAACTCCCGTACCCGCGCGGAATGCTGATCGGCATCGCAGCCGGGCTCAAGCTGACGCCGCTGGCGTTCCTGCTGTTCCTGCTGCTGCGCAAGGACTACCGCGCGATCGTGACGGCGGTGCTGACCTTCCTGGGCACAGTCGCCGTCGGAGTGCTGTTCGCATTCGATGACGCCAAGGAGTTCTGGCTGCACGACATGCTCGCCAGCAGCAACGTGTCATTCGGACCGAAATACCCTGGTGACGCGGCAGTTTACGCCGGTAACCAGTCGTTGCGGTCGGCGCTGACCAAGCTGGGCCTGCACGGGACGCCGTTGACGGTGGTCTTCGGGCTGGCGGCGCTGGTGGTGGCCGCGCTCGCGGTCATCGGCATCGTGCACGCGTTGCGGTTCGCGGACCTCCCGCTGGCGGTGGCGATCAACGGCATCCTGAGCCTGCTGGTCTCGCCGATTTCCTGGTCGCATCACTGGGTCTGGGCGGTGCCGACGCTCGTTCTGCTGCTCGGCAGGTCGTTCATCAAGCAGGACTGGCCGGCGCTGGTCATCACGTCGCTGGTGGCGGGGTTCTTCCTGATGGGCCCGCACTGGAAGGTGCCGCAGGGCAACGGCAAGGAGCTGCGCTGGAACTTCTTCGAGCAGCTCGTGGGTAACGCTTACGTCTACTTCGGTCTCGCGTTCCTGTGCTACTGCGCTTGGTCCTGGTGGCGGTCACGCCGCATCCGGCATCTCGCCGACCCGCAGCCCGACGAATCCACCGCACAGCTCGTCGAGCCTGTCGCGTAACGGCAACGAAACGGCGGGGGCAGGAAATCCGGTGACTTCCTGCCCCCGCCGTGGTGCGAGCGACCGTTCGCCTCAGATCCGAGCCGGCAGCCTGTCCAGCGGCGGCATCGAGGTGACGTTCAGGGCTTGGAACAGCGGGGCAGTGTCGTCCAACCCAGGCGTCGGCAGCGTCTGACCCCGCAAGGCCGAGATGTGCGGCAGCTTGCCGAGTCCGGGCAGCGTGCCCTTGCGAGGCTCCGCCGAACGCTGCGACGGAATCGGCGCGGCGGGCATCTGAGCCACAACGTCGCGCTCGGGAACAGCCGTCATCAGCTCGTCCACGACGTACACCGCGACGTCAGAGAACGCGGGCTTGTCGGAGAACGCCGGCAGCTGCGGTGCGGCGGGCGCGCTACGGCCGGTCGGTGCGGGCAGCTCGGACGCGTAGTCGCCGACCCGGTCGACGACCGGCACCGAGGTGTTCCCACCACCGCCCGCGTTCAGTTTCCCGAACGGCGGCAGCGGTGTTTGGACGCCCGGCTGGCCGTCGTTGTCGCGGGCGACCGGGCGGGTGGTCCGCGCCGGGCTGGTCAGCGTGTCCACCAGTGGAAGGTCGCGGAGGTTCGGAACCTCGTTGGCCTTGTCCTGGAACTCGCCGGGCACCGCCAGCGGCACCGTGTCCCGGACCGCGTGCCGGAGGTTCGGCGCCGCGCGGGTCAGCGTCGAACGGAGCAGATCATTGGGCACGGTGTGGATCGTCGGCGCCAGGTGACCCGCGGACGTGAGGTCCAGGTCACGCGGGGACACCAGACCGCCGGGGTGAGCGGCCTGGTCGAGCGCCTGCCGCCACAGCGCGACGATGCTGTCCGACCTCTCGGCCGCGAAGCCCTCGACGACCGCCGGGTCCGTGCTGGGATTCACCACCGGTGCAGGGAGAGGTGCGCCAGCGGCGCGAAAAGCACTATCCGGGGCTGACCGTGCACCTTCGATCACGTGCCCGATCGGTCCGGCCCAGGTCAGCGACCGGTGGAAGCCTTGAGCGGGGGTGCCGATCGAGCTCGGGTGGGGCACCGGCAGGCCGGGCGGGGTGCGGGAGTCGCCGGGCAACGCCGGGTCGGCGACCCACCCCGCCAGCTGCAGCGGTGTCGTGGTGGCCCTTCCGACCGGATTCTGGGGCAGCCAGTGCTGGTCGCGGATCACCGGCAGCTCCTGGGTGACCGCGTCGGACAGCGAGTGCCTGGAGCGGTGGTGCGGGGCTCCGGTGTCGACCAGCGGCCGGTTGTAGGTCACGCCCGGCCGGTTGGCGGTCATGTCGCCCAGCGACTGCGGCGGAGCCGGGTTGTTCTCGGGGAACAGCTCGCCGGAGATGCACCGGAAGCCCCAGCCCGACCCGTGGTCGGCGAGCTCACCGAGGGGCTGCTGGGCGTGGTCCGGGCACGTGTCGGAGGCCGACGCGACCCCGGATCCGACGGCGATCATGCCACCGGTGAACAGAGCGGCCTGCACACCGCGCTTGGCCCAAGTCTGCATGGAAAGTCTCCTTCGGGGTTCCCCTGGAAAGGGGCGGGAGGTCAACGATCAGTCGATGCGGGCGGGGATCTCGCGCGGCACGTCGAGGAGCGCGCGGCTGGCAGGCTCAGCGGTCACACGTCGACCGCGAGCCAGGGGCGTTCAGTCCGGGGTTGTGCCCGGTTGCGGGTTGGTGCCGCCAACCGGGGACGACGCGCTGTACCGCACGGCGCGCCCAGCGCCGGGAACGGGCGACGCCGTGTCGGTCGCATACCAGGCAATCCCGAGGCCGCCGCCGGAACCGTGGTCGTCCGGGGTGCACGCGCAGCCGGCGCCACCGGCCGGCAGGGCGGGCAGGAACGGCTCGGGATGCGGGGCTGCCGGAGCGCTCGGTTGGCCGGAACGGTCCGGTCCGGTGCCCGAAGCTCTCGGGATGGCCGGGAGGTCACCAGCGCCAGTGGCGGCGGGCAACGGAGACACCGCCGACCGCGCCGCGGAGGGCTCGTGCGGGAGGTTGTGCGGCTCCGGTGGTGTTGACAGCGCGGGCGGGCTCCCGAGCCCGCTCAGGTTGCCCGGCGCCCCGACGCCCGCGAGGTCTTTCTGCAGGTGGGGCAGGGCCGTGCCCATGACCGTCCATAGCGGACTCTGAACGTCGGAGAGCGTCTGGTGGAACTGCTCCGGGCTCAACCGGCCAGCGTCATGCGCACCCGGGGACGGCCGCGGAGCAGCGGTTTCGGCTACCCTCTCGACCGGTTTCAGCACTTGTCGCGCGGCGGGCAGCGCGCCGGCCGCCGGGCCGGGCAACCCGCCAGGCTTCGCCGGCACCGCGACAGGCCCGGCGAGTTCGGCGCCCAGGGTCGTCAGCTTGCCCAGCAGCGGTGGCTGGTCTGGACCGGGCTGGCCAGCGGCTGGCTGCCCGGGACCCGGCGGCAGATCGACCACGGCGGAGTCCACCGTGGAGGACGAATCGCTGGGCTGCGAGTCCGCCCACGCGACGCCGGAGCCGAGCACGCACGCGACGGAACCGCCGGCCACCGCTCCCGCGACGATCAGGGCACGCGCGAGGAGCCGCTTCACGCGGCTGCTGCCCGTGCGCTGATCGGCTCCCGCCATCAGGTCGCTGTCTCCTGACGAAGTCGTCTCGCTCCTGGAGGCCCGGCTGGCTCCTGCCGCCGCATGCCGAGGCAAACTCTTGCAAAAGCGGGAGCCGAAACGCATCCGCAGCGTGCAAAGATCGCTACATCGTGTTACGAGTTCCGGGTGGCGGACCGCCCTGTGACGGGATCGGCGGTGGGACCGCGCGGACTTCACACCGCGAGCCACCTTCCCCGGTTACGGTGGCAGGCGTGAGCGACGCCAAGATCGCCGCCAGCGACGACGCGGCCGATTCCGTTCCCCGGGTGTTGCGGGTTTCCGCGGCGGTCAGCTGGCGATTCCTGGTTGTGATCGGGGCCCTGTACGTACTCGGAACAGTCGTGTCCCGGCTGTTCGTGGTCGTGATCCCGGTCGCGATCGCGTTGCTGCTGTCGGCTTTGCTGGCACCGGCCGTGGAGCGGTTGGGCCGGTGGCGCATCCCCCGGGCGCTGTCCACGGTGGTCGTGCTCATCGGCGGGCTGGCCGTGGTTGGCGGTGTGCTCACCTTCGTGATCAACGCGTTCATCGCGGGGTTTCCCGACCTGCAGCATCAGGTCGTGCTCAGCTTGAACCAGATCAGGGACTGGCTGGCACACGGTCCGCTGCACCTGCGTGGGGACCAGATCGACGGCTACGTGCACGAGGCGCAGCGATGGTTGCAGGAGAACCAGGCCGTGCTCACCTCGGGTGCGCTGACCACTGCCCTGACCTTCGGCAGTCTGCTCACCGGGCTGTTGCTGATGCTGTTCACGCTGATCTTCTTCCTGCACGACGGGCGGAAGATCTGGCAGTTCGTGCTGCGCATCGTGCCGCGCGACGCGCGCGACTCGGTCGACCTCGCGGGTGCGCGCGGCTTCGCCTCGCTCGTCGGTTTCGTGCGGGCGACCGCCCTGGTGGCCACGGCGGACGCGCTGGGTATCGCGCTGGGCCTGGTCATCATCGGCGTCCCGCTGGCGGCGCCGCTGGCGGCCCTGGTCTTTCTCGGTGGTTTCGTACCGATCGTCGGAGCGGTGGCCTCCGGCGCGGTCGCGGTGCTGGTCGCGCTGGTGGCGAAAGGGCCGATCTCGGCGCTGCTGGTGCTGGCGGTCGTGCTGGCCGTGAACCAGATCGAGGGGAACCTGCTCCAGCCGCTGCTGCTGGGCCGGGCGGTGCGCATTCACGCGCTGGCGGTCGTGCTGGCGATCAGTGCGGGTGTCGTGATCTCGGGGATCGTGGGGGCGTTGCTGGCGGTGCCGACCGTCGCGGTACTCAACGCCGCGATTCGTTCATTGGTGGGGGAACAACCCCCGGTAGAGCCGGAAGCTTCCGCCACAGCCCATACCGGGGGCGACGAAGAGAGTCCATAATGGACTGATCGACCGCTCACGCCATGGTCACGGCATTGCGTCCACCGGACTTCGCCGCCAGCAGCGCCGAATCCGCCGACACCAGCAGATCCGCGAGCTCGTAACCGAACCGCATCGAGGTGGCGACCCCGATGCTGACCGTCAAGCCGGTCACTTCCCGGTACTCGCCGTTGGTGTCGCGGGCCGGCACCGACAGCGAGGCGATCGACATCCGCACCCGCTGGGCGACTGTGCAGGCGATCTCGGGATCGGCGCCCGGTAACAGCACCACGAACTCCTCGCCGCCGAACCGACCGACGACGTCCTCCCGGCGCACGCTGCTGCGCAGCATCAGCGCCACCGCCGACAGCACGGCATCCCCTGCGAGATGGCCGATCTCGTCGTTGATGCGCTTGAACCGGTCCAGGTCCACCAGCAATATGGCCATCGACTGCGACCGTGCTTTCGCCCGTTCCAGCTCGCTACGTGCCCTGCGGTCCCAGTGCATCGCGTTGGACAGTCCCGTTTTGGCGTCCACCTGAGCCGAACGACGCCACTGCGGCAACTGGGTGGCGAGGTCGAGCAACGCCATCGGCGGCGCGGCCAGCAGCGCGCTCAGCGGCTCGGTGGCCACCGCCATCGCCAGCAGACCCCCCAGGCTGGCTCCCACGATCCCCAGTACGACGTCGGTCGGACTTCCCAGCACGCTCTGCCAGGACGTTCGAGGCGTCTGCAATCGCAACCCCACCGCGACCAGCGCGGCCCGGAAAAGGAGCAGCACCGTTGCCGCGAGAATCATCGAAATCGCGTCCCAGCGCGGCGTGTGCCAGCCAATGACCGCACGCGCGGCGAAAGTCGGGAGCACCGTCGCGGACGTGATGAACAGGCACCCCTGTTTCTCCGGCCGGATGCTCAGGGTCGCGTGCAGGGCCGGACCGAGCAGCAGCAACACGAGCAGGTTCGGCGGCAGGATCAGCACCCCGGCGACGAGGTACGTGATGTGGATGGTCCAAGGGTTGCGTCGGACTTCCTGGCGAACGTGAATCGAGATCGATGTGGCAATGATCACAGCCGCGCCGGTCAGAGCGATCATGGAGAAAACGCCCAGCTGCCGGGGATTCGGCACCGGCGTGCTCCCGATCACCACAATGACGACGGCGGCAGCGCATAAGTTCGTGACCAGCACATAACTCAGTGCCAGCGGCTGGAATCTCCGCACTGACCAGGCCCCCATGGATGATGGCACCTCCCCAACGCGAGCCTGGCAGATCCGCACCTCGCCGAGAGTCCGCCACTCGTGGGTGATTCACATTCATCGGTGGTCCGGGCGAATCGAACGGGCCCCGCACGATCACGCCCAGCGTGTCATCCGTGTCGGGAGCCTAAGGCAGGATTACCCCGGAAGGGAGTGGACGTGGGCACTCAGCAGCCAACGCAGCAAGAAGAAGTCCGCGCCCCGGACGGTCGTACCCCGCTGTGGCGTGCGCACATCGGCCTGCGATGGATCACGTTCCTGTGGGCCACGGTCTGGTTCGGAATCAGCTTCCACGGCTACGCCCGCCCCTGGCTGGCGGCCGTGGTCATCTCGATCATGTTCGGGTGGACCGTGTTCACCAGCTGGCGTTACTGGGTCCGGCAGGGCCGCACGCTGTGGCTGGTCCTCACCGACCAGGTCCTCGTCAGCGCACTGCTGCTGTCGAACGGGTTCATCCTCAGCCATCAGCAGATGGCCAGCGGGCTGCCGTCGGTGGTGACCACGTGGCACGCGTCCATGGTCACCGCCGCCGCCGTGTACTGGGGAGTCAGTGGTGGTGCGATTTCCGGCGTGGTGGCCGGAGTGAGCAGCCACCTCATTCGCGGCTACACCGACAGCTCGATCTACAGCGACTACCTGCTGCTGATCGGCACCGGGATCGCGGTCGGTTTCGCCTCCACCATCGCCCGGATGTCGACCGCACGGCTCACCCAGGCGCTACGCGCGGAGGCGGCTACCGCGGAGCGGGAGCGGCTGGCGCGCTCGATTCACGACAACGTCCTCCAGGTGCTCGCGCGGGTGCGGCGGCGCGGCGCCGATCTCGGTGGCGAAGCCGCCGAGCTGGCGCAGCTGGCCGGGGAGCAGGAAATCGCGTTACGCGCCTTGGTGGCGGCCCCGGCGACCTCCAGCGACGACGACGAGATCGATCTCGGCGCGCGGTTGAAGTTGCTTTCCGCCGCCAGGGTTCAGGTCTCGGTGCCGGCGACGGCGGTCCTGCTCCCGGTGGCAGCGGCGGACGAACTGCTGTCGCTGACCAGCGAAGCGTTGTCCAATGTGGAGCGTCACGCGGGCCCGGACGCGCGGGCATGGGTACTTCTGGAAGACCTCGGCAGCCAGGTGGTCCTCAGCGTGCGCGATGACGGTCCGGGCATTCCCGAGGGCCGGATCACCGAAGCCGAGCAGGAGGGCCGGTTGGGTATCGCCCAGTCGATCCGGGGACGGGCCACGGCCGTGGGTGGGACCATTTCGCTGGAAACCGCCCCCGGCGAGGGCACCGAATGGGAAGTCCGCGTGCCCCGGCACACCCCGACACAACGCGGCGAGGCGAAACAGGGCAGGTTACGGCAGGTCAGGTCGGAACAGCACCGCACAACCAGGTAATTCCACAACTGGCAGCAGGCGAGCCGAACGCCAACCGAATGACGGCGCACACCAGGCGCCCGGAGGAGTTTCAGCGATGACCGACCCGAACGTCTCGGTGATGGTGGTCGACGATCACCCGATGTGGCGCAACGGGGTGGCCAGGGACCTGGAAGAGCGCGGCTTCGAGGTACCCGCGACCGCCGGCGACGCAGTCTCCGCGCTGCGCATCGCCCGCACGGTCAAACCCGACGTGGTTCTGATGGACCTCAAGCTCGGTGACACCTCGGGGGTGGACGCCACCCGACAGGTCACCCAGGAGATCCCCGGTACGCGGGTGCTCGTGCTGTCGGCCAGCGGGGAGCACGAGGACGTCCTGGAGGCCGTCAAGGCCGGTGCCTCGGGCTACCTGGTCAAGTCGGCATCGGTGGACGAGCTGGTCGATGCCGTGACCCGGACCGCGGCCGGCGACGCGGTGTTCACCGCCGGGCTGGCCGGTCTGGTGCTGGGGGAATACCGGCGGATGGCGGTCACCCCCGATTCCGAGACGGCGGCACCGCAGCTGACCGACCGGGAGACCGAGGTGCTGCGGCTGGTCGCGAAGGGCATGACCGCGCGGCAGATCGCCAACCGGCTGGTGATCTCGCACCGCACGGTGGAGAACCACGTGCAGTCCACGCTGCGCAAACTCCAGCTGCACAACCGGGTCGAGCTGGCCCGCTACGCCATCGAGCACGGCTTGGACCAGGAGAACGGCGAATCCGCCGACGGCGAGCAGGACTAGCCGAGGGTTTCTTGGGCGGTGTGGCGGGCTTGGTGGGGGTTGGTGGTGGTGAGGACGCGTTCGGCGGCGTGTTGGTAGTCGGTGAGGGTGTGGTGTTGGAGTGCGGTGCCGGTGGCGGGTAGTGC
>JBPYFK010000164.1:0-114499 GCA_051984675.1 Pseudonocardiaceae bacterium
TTCGTGCAGCGCCCATCGCATCGTCGATGCCGACGAGGCAGGTACGGGTATCGAACCCTGTCGTGGGCAGACCGATCGCACTGTCTGAGACCCGTGTCCTTCTGAATGGACGCAAGCGCGAGAAGGAAGTGATCGGAAACGTGTTCGAATCCGGTAAGTCGGGTGCACGACGCGCCCGTCTGCCTCCGGCAGGGACCGTGACAGGCCGGAGCAGATCGTCGACCAATGGCACGCCTGAGGTACCGGAGCCGCGGCGATTGGGGCGAGGTCACGCTGTTGCCGGTGTCTACCGGGAAGGGGATGCTCGGTCGTAGGCGCATCATCCGGTGGAGGGGGTGACGGGTGAAGGCTTTCGTGATGAAGGAAATCGGCCAGGTCGGTTTCCTGGATAAGCCCATGCCGCGGGCGGGACGGTTTCCAATATCGGTTACTTCAGCGAAGGCGATTTTGTGCGCATTCCCCGTATCGAACGGGGAGTTGGAATGGCCGACAAGATGATTGCGACGGGGCTGTGTCCCGGCGGCAGATTGCGCATGGAACGGCTGTTGCGGCTGCTGGAGTCACAACGTGTTGATCCCACGCACCTGACAACGCACACATTCGGATTCGATGAGATGGAACAGGCCTTCGAGGTTTCCGACAAGAATCTCGACGATGTCGTGAAGGTGCTCATCAACTTCGAGCGAGGGACGGCGCATGCTTGATCCCGATCCGCCCTTCCGTCCGGTTCGTCGGCGGGACGGGTACCTGCCGCTGGAGGATCTCGGTCTCATCGGCGACGGCACGACAGTGGCGCTCGTTGGCCTGGACGGGTCCATCCCCTGGCTGTGCCTTCCCCGCTTCGACTCCGATCCGCTGTTCTGCGGCCTGCTGGATCGCGCGCGTGGTGGGCATTTCACCTTCGAACCAGAGGATGTGCTGGAGGCCCGTCAGCGCTATGAGCCGGACACGGCTGTGTTGACGACCGAGTTGGCCAGCGTCACGGGCCGAGTGCGGATCACCGACGCGTTGGCCCTGCGCTCAGGGGCGGATCTCACCGATGACACTCCCGCGGCACGCTCCGAGCTCATTCGGTCCGCCGTTGTGCTCGACGGGGACGTCCGCATGCGGATGGACATCCGCCCGCGCGGCGACACACAGGTCACGCCGCTGTTCAGTGGACTGGAACTACAGGTGCCCGGCAGGCCAGAACTGCGCCTGCACCTGCGTTCGAACCGACCCCTGAACGGCCTGAACAGCACCTATGAGCTGCATTGCGGTGAGCGCCTTGATCTGGTGCTGTCCTGGGGTCGTTTCCATCGCCACCACCGGTTCGATGCCGAGACGGTGCTGCGGGACACGGCTGAGGCGTGGCGCCGGTGGATGACACATTTCACCTATCGGGGCCCCGAGGAGTCGCTGGTCCGGCGCGCGGCGATCACCTTGAAACTGTGCGATGACTGGGTGAACGGCTCGCTGGTCGCGGCACCGACGTCCTCGTTGCCCGCGCCGGTCGGCGGGGTCCGCAACTGGGATTACCGCTACACCTGGATCCGCGACGCGGCGTTCACCGTGTTCGCGATGCGCCGGATTGGCTTCCGCGACGAAGCGGACGCCTTCCTCGGCTGGGTTCTCGACGCTTTCGAGCAGAGCCGTGCGCCGCGAATCATGTACGACCTTGGCGGCAGCCCGGTGCCTGACGAGGTGGAGGATGCCGAGTTGGGCGGCTACCGGCGCTCTGCCCCGGTGCGATGGGGCAACGGAGCGGCCGACCAACTCCAGCACGACGTCTACGGTGAGGTACTGGATTGTGCCGACCAGTGGCTACGCGCCGGCGGTGAGCTGCAGCCCGCGCTCTGGGATGATCTGACCGGCCTCGCCGACACCGCGGGGAAGGCGTGGCAGCAGCCAGATCAGGGCATCTGGGAGGTGCGAAGCGAAGGCCGGGTGTTCACCTACTCGGCTGGGATGTGTCAGGTGGCCCTTGATCGGGCCGCGGGGATCGGTGAGCGGCTGGGCCTGCCCGGGCCGATCGCGGCGTGGCGAGCGTCGGCGGATCGGGTACGGCAGCTCATCTTGGAGCAGTCCTGGGACGAGGACGCACAGACCTTTCGCGAGCATCTCGACGGTACCGGGGGTTTGGACGCGAGTCTGCTCGCGCTTCCGCTGCGGCAGGTCATCCCCGCTGACCACCCTCGTATGGTCGCGAGCACCGCGGCTATCGCCAAGCGGCTTTCCGCGGGAGACGGCCTGCTCTACCGCTACTTGCACGATCAGTCAGCCGATGGTCTACCCGGCGACGAGGGCGCCTTTGTGCTGTGCAGCTTCTGGCTCGTCGAAAACCTCGCCCAGCAGGGCCGGGTTGATGAGGCGGAGGAGCTCTACGCCGCACTGTGCGCCCGTGCCAGCCCGCTTGGCCTGCTGTCGGAGCAGATCGATCCGACGACTGGTGAGTTCAGAGGCAACTTTCCCCAGGCATTCAGCCATATCGGGGTTATTGCCAGCGGCGTGACTTTGGCCCGGGTCGGGACGGGGGCGCGGTCATGATCAAGCGATTGGCGATTTTCGGGGCGACCGGTGACCTTACCGCGCGCTACCTGCTGCCTGGGCTCGTTGCGCTGCAGGCCGACTCGCACCTCGGCGACGACCTCCAGGTGACCGGCGTCGGCCGGGATGAGTGGGACACCAGGCAGTTCCAACAGTGGGCGGCCACCCAACTCGGCTGGCATGCCGGTCAGCTTCCGGCCCCCGCCCGACAGGGGGTCGTGTCCGCATTGTGCTACCACCAAGCCGATGTCACGAACCCGGCCAGCGTCGCCCCGGTCATCGCGGGAGACGGGCCGGTCGCCGCATACCTCGCGCTGCCTCCGGCCGTCTTCCCCGCTGCGGTTTCCGCGCTGCATGGGGCGGGCCTGCCACCGGGGAGCCGGATCGTCTTGGAGAAGCCGTTCGGCGACGATCTGCGCAGCGCCGTCGAGCTGAACCGTCTGCTCGCCAGGCTCGTGTCTGAGGAGGAGGTGTTCAGAGTCGACCACTTCCTGGCCATGACGACCGTCCAGAACATTCTCGGCACGCGGCTGGCCAACCGGATGCTCGAGCCGATCTGGAACGCGGCGCACATTGCCGAGGTGGACATCGTGTGGGACGAGTCGCTCGCCTTGGAAGGCCGGGCGGGTTACTACGACGGGGTCGGCGCGCTCAAGGACATGGTGCAGAATCACCTGCTGCAGCTGCTCTGCCTGGTTGCGATGGAACCGCCGGTCAGCCTCGGCGAGCGTGATCTGCGCGACCGCAAGATGGATGTGCTGCGTTCCGTGCGGCCCCTCACCGATGCCGACGTCGTGCACCGCACCAGCCGCGGCCGCTACCTCGCCGGTCGGCTCGGTGACCGCGAGGTTCCGGCATACGTCGATGAGGCAGGAGTGGATCCTCGTCACCGCACGGAAACCTTCGCCGAGATGGAACTCGAGCTGGACAACTGGCGCTGGGCGGGAACGATCTTCCGGTTGCGCACCGGCAAGGCGCTCGGACGGGATCGCAAGGAGGTCGCTGTGCGCTTCCGGTCCGTGCCGCACCTGCCCTTCGGGCATACCGGAGAGGCACGGCCCAACGTGCTGCGGTTCGGGCTCGACCCGGAAAACGTCACCCTGGAGTTGACAGGCATGGGGGCCCGTGCCCGCGCCCTCGTCCCGCTGACGCTGACCGCTCGACTCGACCCGCCTGAGCTACCCGCCTACGGGCGGCTTCTGTTGGACGTGCTGGAGGGCAACGCCGCCCTGTCCATCCGCGGCGACGAGGCCGAGGAAGCCTGGCGGGTCGTCGCGCCGGTGCTGGCGGCGTGGTCCAGGGACCTGGTCCCGCTTCAGGAATACCCCGCTGGCTCGGGCGGGCCTGGATCTCGGCAACAGGGGGGAACCGACGAGCCACCGTGATCTTCGGGCTGCACTACGGCTCATCGGTACCGAAGAGCCGTGCCCGTACCAGAGAAGGGCGAAGGACAATGGAACATGATGGACCGCAGCTGCGCAGCCAGCGACTGCGCCTGGTCAATCATCAGGGGGATGCGCTCCGCCTCGGGATGAACTGGACCGAGGAGGATCTCGGCAAGCCGCAAGTCTTGGTGGACAGCGCCTACGGCATGGGCCACCCTGGCACGTTCCACTTCCGGGAGCTGATCGAGGAGGTCAGCAACGGCGTCTACGAGGCCGGCGGGAAACCAGGCGTCTTCACCGTCAGCGATATCTGTGACGGAGTTGTCCAGGCTACCGACGGCATGAGCTACTCGCTCATCTCCCGCGACATCATGGCGGCCATGGTCGAGATCCACGCCCTGGGCCATCCCCACGACGGCATGGTCCTGATCTCCGGCAATGACAAATCGGTGCCTGCCCACCTGCTCGCGATCGCGCGCTGCGATCTCCCGGCCATCCACCTGCCCGGAGGTACCCAGCTCAACGCGCCCGACTACGTCACGTCGAACCAGATGTGGGAAATGGGAGCCGCCGTCGAACGTGGCGAGCTTCCCAGGCGGGACCTTCAGAGCGCACAGCGGGGCGCCTGCCCGACGTGCGGCGCGTGCCAGTTCATGGGCAGTGCCAGCACTGGGCAGGTGTTGGCCGAGGCGCTCGGGTTGGCACTGCCGGGATCCGCGCTCGTGCCTGAACCGCTGACCAAGCTGCTGCGCTACGCCCGCGCCACTGGGAAACAGCTCGTCTCCATGATCCATCACGATCTCACGCCGCAGCGCATCCTGACCCGTGAGGCGTTTGAGAATGCGATCATCGTGCACGCCGCCGTGGGCGGGTCGACGAACGCTCTGCTGCATCTACCGGTGATCGCGCGTGAGGCGGGCATTGATGTGGGCATCGACGACTTCGACCGCATTCACCGCCGGGTTCCGGTGCTAGCCAACGTCAAGACGACCGGCCGGTATCCGGTCGAGTACTTCTGGTACGCGGGAGGCGTTCCGGCCGTCATGCTCGAACTGCGGGGAATGCTGCACCTGGGGTGCCTCACGGTCACCGGCAAGACACTGGGAGAGAACCTGGAGGAGATCGAGCACAGCCCGTTTTTCTTTGCCGAACGGCAGGGATATCTCAACAACTTCAAGATCGACAAGAGCGAGATCATCCGGCCGCGGTCTGACCCGTTCGGCACGGATGGCGGGGTTGCCGTCTTGTACGGCAACCTTGCTCCCAGCGGCGCCATGATCAAGACCTTCTCGGTGCCGAAGGAGATGCATGTCCACGTCGGACCGGCTCGGGTCTTCGACTTCGAGGAGGAGGCGATCCACGCTCTGGTCAACCGGCAGATCTCGCCTGGAGACGTGCTCGTCATCCGCTACGAGGGACCACGCGCCAACGGCATGCCCGAGATGTACTACGCGGCTGCCATCCTTTCCGCCGATCAAGTCCTGAACACCAGCACCGCGATCGTCACCGACGGCCGCTACTCGGGTGCCATGAGCGGTCCCTGCATCGGGCATGTCGCTCCCGAAGCACTGGAGGGCGGACCCATCGCGCTCGTCGAGGACGATGACCTCATCGAGATCAACGCGCCCGAACGACGTCTGGCAGTCGTCGGAGTCAATGGCGAGCACCGTTCAGCGGAGGAAGTCGAGACGATACTCGCGGCGCGGCGCAACATCTGGAAGCCGCCGCAGCCACGCCACAGCAGTGGGATCCTCTCCTTGTATTCCCGGGTCGCGGGCCCCACTTCCGAAGGAGCCTCCATCACCTAGCAACGAAACGCGACCGCCCTTCTCGCGAAGGGGAGAAACCAATGACGCAGCAGACCCGGCAGACCGTCGTCATCTCCGACTACGACTACGGCGACGTGGACATCGAACGCGCGGTCCTTGAAAACGCCGGCCTTCGGCTGGTCGCCGCCGACTGCAAGACCGAGGACGACGTTATCGAAGCCGCCCGGGACGCGGAGGCGATTATCGCCCAATATGCCACGGTTGGCGCCAGAGCGATCAACGCCCTTACGCGCTGCAAGGTCGTCGCACGCTACGGCACGGGCGTCGACACCGTCGACATAGACGCGGCCACGCGGCGCGGAATCCTGGTGACCAACGTGCCCAACGACTGGTGCCGGAACGAGGTCGCCGATCACGCTATGGCCCTGCTTCTCGCCACCGCGAGGAAGATCTGCGGTTACGACCGCGCGACCCGTGCTGGCATCTGGCGGTGGCAGTCTGGCGAGCCGATCCACCGGATAGCGGGACGAGCCCTCGGCCTGCTGTCTTTCGGCGCGATCGCGCAAACGATCGCGGTCAGGGCACAGGCATTCGGCATGCGCGTCATCACCCATGATCCCTACATGGCACCGGAGGATGTCGCGGCCCACGGCGCCACGCCAGTGTCGTTCGGCGAGCTGATCGAACAAGCGGACTACCTGGTCATCCAGGCGCCGCTCACCAAGGAAACACACCATCGCATCGCCGAGGCAGAACTCCGGCGCATGAAGCAGACGCTGATCCTCATCAACACGGCCCGCGGGCCCATCGTCAATGACGATGCCCTGTACCTGGCACTCAAGGAAGGCTGGATCGCTGGCGCCGGCTTGGACGACATCGAGGAAGAACCCGCCAAGCAACGCGACTGGAAGCCGGCGAATCCGCTCTTCAGCCTGGACAACGTGATCATCACGCCGCACGCGGCCTATTACTCCGAAGAAGCGATCCGCACTGTCCGCGACTTCGCTGCACAGGAGGTGGCGCGGGTACTGACCGGAAAGCCGCCGCTGTCCCCGGTGAACGCAGCCCAGCTCGCGATCGTCTAGTCATCCCTTTTGCGTTGTGCGCACCCGAAGCGGGAGTTCATCGTGGCGGAACGGGTGCCCGCCTGCTCATCAGCCGCACATGGTCGCGGTTGAGGCCGTCGATGGAGGTGACTCCGAGGAGTTTCATGGTGCGCTCGATCTCGGCGGTCAGGATCTCGATGCACCGCGCGACGCCCGCTTCGCCGCCGGCCATCAGTCCGTACAGGTAGGCGCGGCCGATGAGCGTGAAGTCCGCGCCCAGGGCAAGGGCAGCAGCGATGTCACCGCCGTGCATGATGCCGGTGTCGAGCATGACCGTGCCGCGTTCGCCGATGGCGTCGACGATGTCGGGCAGCAGATGCAGCGGTACCGGCGCGCGATCGAGCTGCCGTCCGCCGTGGTTGGACACGATCACGCCGTCCGCACCGTGGTCCATGACCAACTCGGCGTCGCGCACGGTTTGAATGCCTTTGATCAGCAGTGGTCCGTCCCAGGCCTCGCGCAGCCAGGACAGATCGTCGAAGGTGACCGTCGGGTCGTAGAGCTTGCCGACGACGTCGGCCAGCGCGCCTTGCCCGTTCTTGTCGAAGGCGAACTGGTAGGGCTCGGTGGTCAGGAAGTTGAACCACCACTGCCAGCGATACGACGCGTCGAGGAAGGTCTTGAGGGTCAGCTGGGGTGGAATGGTCATCCCATGACGCAGATCCCGCAGCCGGTTGCCGCCGACCGGCACATCCACGGTGACGATCAGCGCTTCGTATCCGGCGGCCTGGGCGTTGGAGACGAGTTCGAGCGAGAGCTCGCGGTCCTTCCACAGGTAGAGCTGGAACCACTTGCGGGCGCTGGGAGCGGTGGCGGCAACCCGTTCGATCGAGGTGGTCCCGACAGTGGACAGCGCGTACGGGATCCCGGCTTTCTCGGCGGCGGCGACGACGGCGCGTTCACCGGCTGAGTGCATCATGCGGGTGAAGCCGGTCGGCGCCATACCGAAAGGCAGCGCGGAAGCGTTGCCGAGCACGGTAGTGGACAGGTCCGCCTGGGAGACATCGCGCAGGATGCCCGGCAGGAATTCGAGGTCGGTGAAGGCTTCCCGTGCGCGACGCAGCCCGACTTCTGCGTCTGCTGCGCCGTCGGTGTAGTCGAACGGGCCGGCAGGGGTGCGTCGCTTGGCGATCTGCCGCAGGTCCCAGATTGTGTGTGCGTTGGCAAGCCGCCTGGCAGTGGCATCGCGGTGGCGGGTCTTGAACCGCAGCAGTGGTGCGAGGTCTTGGGGACGCGGGAACCGTCGGTGCAGCGTGGTCATGCGGATGCTTCTCCGTTGCTGGCGGGGACGACATTGGCCGGCGTCTTGCCGAGGCTGCCGGTGATGGCGTTCTCGGCGGCTCGCCGTTTCAGTTCGGTGAACGATTCCTCGGAGTACCAGCCGACGTGCGGGGTGAGCACGACGTTGGGCAGTTGGTAGAGGCGGTGTGCCGGGTCCAGCGGTTCGTTTTCGACGACGTCGAGCGCGGCACCGAGGATCTCGCCGCGTGTCAGGGCATCCGCGAGTGCCTCGGTATCGATGACCCCGCCCCGGCAGGTGTTGACCACGACCGACTCTGGCGGCATCAGGGACAACCTGTCGGCGTTGATCAGGTGATGGGTCGCGGCCGTCAGCGGAACGTGCAACGACAACACATCGGCCCGGCGCAGCAGGTCCTCGAGAGGCAGCAGTTCAGCCCCGCGCAGCGGCTCGGGAATCGTGTCCACCAGGGGATCGTGCGCGATGACCTCGAACCCGAGGGCCCGCGCTTTGCAGGCGGTGGCCACTCCGATCCGGCCCAGGCCGACGACGCCGAAGGTCCGGCCACGAAAACGGTGCAGCGGTTTGACGGTGGCGATGTCGTAGGCGCCGCCGCGCATGCGCCGGTCGAGCTGCGGAATCCCTCGCAGCAACGCGGCTGCCAGCGCGATGGCATGGTCGCTGACATCCTCGGTCCCGTAGTCCGGCACGTTGCAGACCCGGACTCCGCGAGCGTGGGCCGCGTCGACGTCGATCGTGTCGACGCCGACGCCGTACCGGCTGATCACGCGCAGATTCGGTAGCGCGTCGAGCACTCGGGCGGTGATCGGGGCGTACTGGACGATCAGGCCGTCGGCGTCGGCTGCGGTCTGGACGACGGCGTCCTCGTCCGCGCAGTTGGCCAGGGTGAGTTCGACTCCGGCTTCGGCGGCGGCTCGCTGCTCCGGCTCGATGGTGCCGTGATCACAATCGGTGATGACGATGCGTGCCATGGGGGGTTCCTGTTCTTGTTCTTGACGTGGAGGACGACTGCCGGCCAGCAAGGCGTGACCCGGTGTTGCGGAGGTGGCGGGCGCTACCACTCGGCCAGGCTTCCTTCGGCGTTGCACCACACCGGCGAGCGCCAGCGGTGTCCCTGCCCGGCCGCGCACGCCATCGCCGCCAGGGTGACGAGGTCGAGCAGGCACGACAGTGTCGAGTCGGTGCTCACTGAGTTGCAGCGCAAGGTCGGGCAGACCATCCATCTCGGCATGCGCAGCGGTGATCGAATCGTCTACACCCACAAGATCGAGGGGCCACAACCGTTCGCGATGGCCTCCCGGGTCGGCAACGAACAGCCGCTGCACTCGACCGCCATCGGCAAACGCATCCTGGCCAGCTTCGACGATACGGCACTGGCCGAGTTCGTGGATCGTGCCGGGCTGGAACGCCACACTGAACAGACGAGCACCACGCCGGACGCGCTGACCCAGGAATTGGCGGAAATCCGTGCGCGAGGCTATGCGATCGACGAGCAGGAGAACGAACCCAACATCAGGGGCATCGCGGCGCCCATCCAGACCGCCGACGGCCGGACCACAGCCGCGGTCTCCCTCTCGACCGTGACTTTCGTGGTGGAACGAGAGGAACTACTCGCACTGCGCCATGACGTGATGGACAGCGCGAAACGCCTGACACAGCTGCTCGCCTGATCTCAGTCGCGGACTGAAGACCGTCTCAAGATCGGTGTTGGCGGCGTTGGGGCGGCTTAGCTTCGTGGTGAGCCGGTGAGCTCGTCCAGGGCGCGGCGGATGCGCTTTTCGGAGATGGGGCCGGCGGTGCCCAGGGGTTGGGCGAAGTAGCTGACGCGGAGTTCTTCGATCATCCAGCGCAGGTGGCTGGTGTCGTGTCCCTGGTCGCGGGCGGCGGCGAGGTCGTGTTGCAGGGCGTGGACGGCGTGCATGCGTTCGCGGTCGCGTTGCGGGTGGTGTGGGAGTTTGTCGAGGCGGTGGTCGATGGCGTGCAGGTAGCGGCGCAGGTGGGGCAGCCGGTGGCAGCCGGTGGTGGTGACGAAGCCGGGGTGGATGAGGGTGTCGAGTTGGGCGCGGATGTCGGCGGTGGCCTCGGCCAGTGCGGGACTGGTGGCGTCGGCGAGGCGGGCTTCGACGGTTTGGGTGGCCGCGAGGATGGCTTCGACGTGGGCCAGCGCGTCGGCGGCGGTGTCGTGGAGGTCGGCGCGGACGGCGTCGCGCAGGGCGGCGAAGTCGGCTGGGGTCCACACGACTCCCCCGTGGCGGGCCAGCAGGGTGTCGGCGGCGGCGGTGATGCAGTCGTCGAGCACGGCGGCGGTGTCGGTGTGGGGGGCGCGGGCGAGCGCGAGTTTGCCGGTGTTGGTGAGGCGTTTGTGCAGGTGCTTGGCCGGTGATGGGCTGGTCAGCAGCAGGAGTCGGCGGGTGCCGTGCCACATGGCGGTGGCCGCGGCGGTGTCGGTGTCGAACAGGCGGATGGCGACGCTGTCGCCGTCGTCGACGAGGGCGGGGTGGGCTTTGACGGGTTGCCCGTCGCGGTGGTGTTCGACGACGTGGGGCAGGGTGTCGAAGGTCCAGTCCCGCAGGCCGTGTTGTTCGAGGTCGCCGGCGACCGAGGACAGGGCGGTGTGGATGTCGGGTCGCAGGCGGGCTTTCAGCGTGTCGAGGTCTTTGCCTTCGTCGAGGGTGTGGCCGTGGTCGTCGACGACACGGTAGGTGATGGTGAGGTGGGTGGGCAGTTGGTCCGGGCGCCAGTCGTCGCGGTGCACGCGGACGCCGGTGAGGGCGGCGAGTTCATCGGACAGCGCGTCGAGGAGGGGTTTTTCGCCTGGAGTGAGGCGGGCGAGGACGGCGCGGGCGTAGTCGGGGGCGGGCACGAAGTTGCGGCGCAGGTTCTTGGGCAGGGTTTTGATCAGCGCGGTGACGAGTTCGTCGCGGAGGCCGGGGACGTGCCAGTCGAAGTGGTCGCGGTGGAGTTGGTTGAGGGTGGCGACGGGGATCTCGGCGGTGACGCCGTCGTGGTCGGTGCCGGGGTCGAAGTGGTAGCTCAGCGGCACGGTCAGCGGTCCGTGGTGAAGCTGGTCCGGGTAGTCGTGGCTGATGCGGCTGGTGTCGGCGGTGGTGAGGGTGTCGGGGTCGAGGGTGAGCAGGTCGGGTTGTTCGCGACGGGTCTTCTTCCACCAGGTGTCGAAGTGGCGGGCGGAGACGACGTCGGCGCCGAGGCGTTGGTCGTAGAAGTCGAACAGGACATCGTCGTCGACGCGGAGGTCGCGGCGGCGGGCGCGGTGTTCGAGGTCGTCGACGGCGTCGAGTAGCTGTTGGTTGTGGTGGAAGAAGGCGTGGTCGGTGTCCCACTGGCCTTCGACGAGGGCGTGGCGGATGAACAGTTCGCGGGCGGTGGTGGGGTCGATGCGGCCGTAGTTGGTGCTGCGGCCGACGACGATCGGCACGCCGTAGAGGGTGACGCGTTCGGTGGCCATGACGGCGCCGCGGCGGCGATCCCAGCGGGGTTCGCTGTAGGTGCGGGTGACGACGTGGTCGGCCAGCGGTTCGATCCATTGGGGGTCGATGCGGGCGGTGGTGCGGGCGAACAGGCGGCTGGTTTCGACCAGTTCGGCGGCCATGACCCACCGGGGTGGCTTCTTGGCCAGCGTGGAGCCGGGGAAGATCGCGAAGCGGGCGCCTCGGGCGCCGAGGTAGTCGTTGTTCTTGTCGGCGGGTTTGGGTTTGTCGCCGGGTTTCGGGGTGTCGGTGTTTTTCACGCCGATGTGCGACAGCAGCCCGGCGAGCAGGCTGCGGTGGATGTTGGCGGCGCTGGCGGGTTGGTCGCCGGTGTGGATGCCGAGGGTGTTGCGGGTGATCTGGCGGAGTTGCGAGTGGATGTCTTGCCATTCGCGGATGCGCAGGTAGTTGAGGAATTCGTTGCGGCAGAGTTTGCGGAACTGGTTGCCGGAGGTGGCGCGTTGCGTGTCACGCAGGTAGTTCCACAGGTTGAGGTAGGTGAGGAAGTCGGAGGTGTCGTCGGCGAAGCGGGCGTGGTGGGTGTCGGCGGCCTGGGTGGCGTCGGCGGGCCGTTCGCGGGGGTCCTGGATGGACAGGGCGGCGGTGATGACCAGGACTTCGGCGACGCAGCCGTTGTGGGCGGCTTCGAGGATCATGCGGCCCAGGCGGGGGTCCAGCGGGAGGTGGGCGAGCCTGCGGCCGAGGTCGGTGAGGTGGGGGTGATGGTGGGTGTCGCCGGGGCGGAGCGCGCCGAGTTCGTGCAGGAGGTGGATGCCGTCGGTGATGGCGCGGTTGTCGGGTGGGTCGACGAACGGGAAGGCGGTGATGTCGCCGAGGCCGAGGTGGGCCATCTGGAGGATGACCGAGGCGAGGTTGGTGCGCAGGATTTCGGGGTCGGTGAAGGCGGGTCGGGACTGGAAGTCGTCTTCGGTGTAGAGGCGGATGCAGATGCCCTCGGAGGTGCGTCCGCAGCGGCCGGCGCGTTGGCGGGCTGATGCTTGGGAGACGGCTTCGATGGGCAGGCGTTGGACTTTGGTGCGGTTGGAGTAGCGGGAGATGCGGGCGGTGCCGGGGTCGATGACGTAGCGGATGCCGGGCACGGTCAGGGAGGTTTCGGCGACGTTGGTGGTCAGCACGATGCGGCGGCCCGTGTGGGGTTGGAACACGCGGTGCTGTTCGGCGGCGGACAGTCGCGCGTAGAGCGGGAGGATCTCGGTGTTCGGGTGGTGGCGGGTGTGTTGGGTGAGTGCGTCAGCGGTGTCGCGGATCTCGCGTTCGCCGGAGAGGAAGACGAGGATGTCGCCGCTGCCTTCGGCGCGGAGCTCGTCGACGGCGTCGCAGATGGCCTGGGTCTGGTCGCGGTCGTTGTCGCGGCGGGTGGTTTTGCCGGTGCTGGTGCGGGTGGTGCGGCTCTGCCCTGCTTTGGTGTCGTCGTCGGGGTCGACGATCGGGCGGTAGCGGATCTCGACCGGGTAGGTGCGGCCGGAGACTTCGAGGACGGGGGCGTCGTCGAAGTGGCGGGAGAACCGTTCGGGGTCGATGGTGGCGGAGGTGATGATGACTTTGAGGTCGGGGCGGCGTGGCAGGAGTTGTTTGAGGTAGCCGAGCAGGAAGTCGATGTTGAGGCTGCGTTCGTGGGCTTCGTCGATGATCAGCGTGTCGTAGCCGCGCAGGTGGGGGTCGCCGGCGACTTCGGCGAGCAGGATGCCGTCGGTCATGAGTTTGACCAGGGTGTCGTCGCTGGCGTGGTCGGTGAAGCGGACCTTGTAGCCGACGGTGGTGCCTGGTTCGGTGCCGAGTTCGGCGGCGATGCGTTCGGCGACGGTGCGCGCGGCGAGGCGGCGGGGCTGGGTGTGTCCGATGGCGCCGTGGATGCCGCGGCCGAGTTCGAGGCAGATCTTCGGTAGTTGGGTGGTTTTCCCGGAGCCGGTTTCGCCGGCGACGATGACGACCTGGTGGTCGCGGATGGCGGCGGCGAGGTCGTCTTTGCGCGCGGCGACGGGCAGTTCGGCCGGGTAGTCGACGGTGGTGATGGCGGCGCGGCGGCGGGTGACGCGTGCTTCGGCGGCGGCGATGTGGGTTTCGATCTCGCCGAGCACGGCGTGGCGGGTCGCGGCGTCGCGGATCTTGCGGGTGCCGTCGAGGCGGCGGCGCAGCCGGTGGCGGTCGCGCAGCATGAGGTCGTCGAGGCGGGAGCGCATCTCGGCCGTGGACGGGGTCGCGGCTGGGGTGGGCATACGGTTCCCAGGATAGTTGTGCGCTGGTGTGGGGGTGTCGCGCACGGTCAGGGTGTGGTGCGTGCCAGGCGCAGGGTGGCGATTTCGAACGGCCGCAGCCGCAGGCTGATCACGCCGTTGTCGCTGGTGGTGTCCCCGTCTGGGAGGGGGCGTTCGAGCAGGTCGGTGCGGGTGGCGGTGGTGTGGGCGAACGACGGGGTCAGGTGTGCGTGGGCGCGGCCGCCGAGGGCTTCGTAGGCGCGGACGATGACGTCGCCGCTGCGGTCGTCGGCGAGTTTGACGGCTTCGAGGATCACGGCGTCGTGGTCGCAGGTGATCAGCGGGGTGACGGGGTGGGTCGCGGCGGCGGTGCGTGGGGGGAGGTTGAGGTGGTAGCCCTCGCGGATGGCGTCGCCGACGGTGGCGCCGACGTGCAGGGCGTAGCGCAGGTGGTGGGGGCCGTGGTCGGTGTGGGGGTCGGGGAAGCGGGGTGCGCGCAGCAGGGACAGGCGTGCGGTGGTGGTGGTTCCGCCGCCGGGCCGGGTGGTGCGGGTGACGTCGTGGCCGTAGGTGGAGTCGTTGATCAGGGCGGCGCCGTAGCCGGTTTCGCCGATGTGCAGCCAGCGGTGGGCGCAGGTTTCGAACTGGGCCGCCTGCCAGGAGGTGTTGGTGTGGGTGGGGCGGCGCAGGTGGCCGTACTGGGTTTCGGCGCTGCTGTGCTCGGCGTGGATGTCCAGCGGGAAGGTGACTTTGAGGAGTTTTTCGGTTTCGTGCCAGTCGAGGTGGCAGTCGAAGTCCAGGCGGTGGCTGTCCGGGCGGAGGTGGATGCGTTGGACGGCGTGGGAGCTGCCGAAGTGGCGGGTGACGCGGACGGTGACGCCGCCGCCGTCGGGGTGTTCGGTGGTGATGTCGTCGGTGGTGGTGAGGTCGGTGTGGGTGTGGCGGTAGTGGGCGTCGATGTCCCAGGCGTCCCAGGCTGCGGGGTGGTCGGGGTGCAGTTGGAGCACGTTGGCGGCGTGGCCGGGTGGGAGCAGTTCGCGGTCGGCGGTGTGGTCATGGACGGAGGTCAGCGTCCCGTGGGGATCGATGGTGGCGCGGATGTGGCCGTTGTCGAGGACGATGTCGCTGGTGTGGGGGTCTGTGATGGCGGTGGCTGCGCCGCGTGGGGGCGCGGGTGGTGCGGCGCCGAAGGCGGGCACGCCGTGGCGTCGGTGGGGTGCGGCGTTGAATTCCACGACCCTCTCCCCTGCCCCGGCGAGGGCGTGCACCGCTTCGGTGATGAGCGTGTCGAGTTCGGCGGCGAGGCGCTGGTGGGCGTGGTGGGTGTCGCGGTGGACCCAGGCGATGGAGGTGCCGGGGAGGATGTCGTGGAACTGGTGCAGGAGCAGCTGTTTCCACAGCCGGTCGAGGGTGTCGTAGGGGTAGTCACTGCCGCGGATGACCGCGGCGGTGGTGCACCACAGTTCGGCTTCGCGCAGCAGGTGTTCGCCGCGCCGGTTGCCTTGTTTGGTGCGGTTCTGGGTGGTGTAGGTGCCGCGGTGGCGTTCCAGGTACAGCTCGCCGCGCCACACGGCGGGCTGGCGGTGGTCGGTTTCGGCGTCGCGGAAGAACTGGGTGGGGCTGCCCAGGTGCAGGCGTGGGGCGCCTTCGCAGTCGGCGAGGCGGTGGGCGCGGGCGAGCATCTCGCGAGTAGGTCCTCCCCCGCCGTTGCCGTGTCCGAAGGGCAGCAGTGAGCGCGTGGCGGCGCCGTGTTCGGCGAAGCGGCGGGTGGCGTGGTCGAGTTCGCCCGGGGTGATCTCGGCGTTGTAGGTGTCGGCGGGTGGGCAGTGGGTGAACACGCGGGTGCCGTCGAGTCCTTCCCACCAGAAGGTGTGGTGGGGGAAGCGGTTGGTGTCGTTCCAGGACAGTTTCTGGGTGAGGAAGTAGCGCGAGCCGCTGGCGGCGATCAGCTGTGGCAGGGCGGCGCTGTAGCCGAAGGAGTCGGGCAGCCACACATCGTGGGTGTCGACGCCGAGGTGGTCGCGGAAGAAGCGTTTGCCGTGCACGAGTTGGCGGGCCAGTGCCTCGCCTCCGGGCAGGTTCGTGTCGGCTTCGACCCACATGCCGCCGACGGGGACGAACTGTCCGGTGTGGACGTGGTGGCGCACGCGGTCGAACAGGTGCGGGTAGTGGTCGTGCAGCCAGGCCAGTTGCTGGGCTTGGGAGAACGCGAAGACGAACTGGGGGTCCTCGTCGGCCAGTGCGGCGGCGTTGGCGATGGTGCGGGCGGTTTTGCGGACGGTTTCGGCCAGCGGCCACAGCCAGGCGGTGTCGAGGTGGGCGTGGCCGACGGCGGTGATGTGGTGGGCACTGGCGTGGGCCGGGCGGGTGAGCACGTCGTCGACGGCGGCGCGGGCGGCTGCTGCGGTGGCGGGGATGTCGTCGAGGTCGAGCAGGTCGAGGGCGGTGTCAAGGGCGCGGAGGATCTCGGCCCGTCGCGGTGTGCCGTCGTGGAGGTGCCGGGCGAGTTGGTGGAGGACGTCGATGTCGTGGATCAGCGCGTCGGTGGTCTCGTCGAGTACCGCGATCTCGGCGCGGCGCAGCGCGTACAGCGGGGTGTCGTCGACGGTGTCGGGGTCGCCGAGTGTGGTGGGGTGGAAGGGGCTCAGGGGGCTGGCACCGAGCAGCAGGGGGTTGGCGGCGGCTTCGATGTGGAAGGTGACGGTTTCACCACCGGTGGCCGCGCGGGTGACGGGGATGTGGTGGTTGCGGGGGTGGAGCCCTTTGATCGGGGTGGCGTCGGTGTCGTAGACGAGTCCTTCGCAGCAGAAGCCGGGGCGGTCGGTGTCGAAACCGAGGTCGACGAGCGCTTCGACCCGGCTGCCGGCCCACTGGGGCGGGACGGTGGCGGTGACGCGGAACCAGGTGGTGGACCAGGCCGCTCCCCAGGGCTGCCCGACGGTGGTGGGTCGGTAGTCGGCGGCCAGCGCCTCGGTGGCGGTGGCCGCGTGGCCGGGTGGGTGCCAGACGCTGATGTGGCAGGGGGTGCGGTGTGGGTGCCGGGCGGGGCGCAGGCGTTCGGTGAGCACGCGGTGCAGGCGCTGCTCGACCAGGGCGTGGTCGTCGTGCATGGGCGCTCCCGCGGGTCGTGCGTTCACCGGCGTTGGTGATCTTGTGGTGCTTGCGGTTGCTGAGGCATCAACGGTTGCGCATGCTGGGCGCGTTCGAGGGCAGGTCAGCCGGATGTGGAGGCAGCATGGCCACGTGTGAGGTTTGCGGTAACGACTATTGGATGACCTTCGAGGTTCGCACGAGCAGCGGCGCGGTGCACACCTTCGATTCGTTCGAGTGTGCCGCGCACCGGATGGCGCCGCGGTGTGAGCACTGTTCGTGCCAGATCCTGGGGCACGGTGTGGAGGTCAGCGGCAAGTTCTTCTGTTGCGCGCATTGCGCGCGCCAGTCGGGGATTCCCAGTGCGCGGGAGGTGCGCGACACCGTCGGCGCGCACCCCGGGTGAGTGGCGGTGGTCGGGGGCCGCGGTGTGCGCCACGGCCCCCGATTCGGCTATGCGGGGTTGCTGTCGCTGAGCGCGTCGCGGTGGCGGTTGGCCAGCTGCACGTAGTGTTCGGCGGACAGGCGAAGGGCGGCCTGCTCGTCGGTGGTCAGGGCGCGGCGGACTTTGCCGGGGGTGCCGGCCACCAGGCTGCCCGGGGGGATGTCGGTGCCTTCGAGCAGGACGGTTCCGGCGGCGACCAGCGACCCCTGGCCGACCCGGCAGCCGTTGAGCAGGGTCGCGGACATCCCGATGAGGCAGTGGTCTTCGACGGTGCAGCCGTGGACCACGGCTCGGTGGCCGACGGTGACGCCGTCGCCGATGGTGGCGGGAAATCCAGGGTCGGCGTGCAGGACGCACCCGTCCTGGATGTTGCTGTCGCGGCCGACGGTGATGGTGTCCCCGTCACCGCGGAGCACGGCCGAGTACCAGACGTTGGCGCCTTCGGCGAGGTGCACTGCCCCGATGAGGGTGGCGTTGGGGGCGGCCCACGCCGTGTCGGCGAGATGCGGGTGGTGGCCGTCGAAGGCCAGGTGTGGTGTGGGTGCGGTGGAGTACCGGCCCCCTGCTGCGCTCACGCGTCCTCCTGGGGTTGCTTGTGGTGGCCGCATTCTCGCGTGCGCGCGACGGGTGGGTGCGGGTGGTCAGGTCGTGTATTCGGCGATGGCTTCGGCGACGCTGTGGCGCAGGGTGAACCGGTCGGCCAGCCCGGTGAGGTCGAGTAATCGGTCCACGCAGCGGGACCCGGTGACCAGGCACAGGCTGATGCCGCGCAGTTCGGCGCGGCGTTGGGCGGCCAGGAGCAGTTCCAGCCCGGCGCAGCCGACGAAGGTGACCTCGGAGAGGTCGAGGACCACGGTGTGCAACGCCGCGGCGGTCAGCCGCTGGCTGATCAGGTCGTCGAGGCGGGGCAATGAGGCGAGGTCGATCTCACCGAGGACCCGGACCACGGACACTCCCCGGGCCGGTCGCTGCACGGACAGTCGCAGCGCCTGGCTGATGGGGAGGATGTCTCGGGCGGGTCGTGCCGCGCAGCTGGCGAAGCTCTCGGCGCTGCCGCGTGGTGACACGACCTCGGTGCCGCCGGGTCGCAGTGGATGTCGGGCGATCTTCGGGTCGCCGGGGGCGCGACCCCTTCGGTCTCCGGAAAGGATCACGCTTCCTCCCTGGTAGCGACCGGCTGCCGACATCACCCTGCCCGTTGGCGAAGGCGCGGGTGTCGGCGGCGCCGAAGGTGGTCGAGCAGTTCCACGGTAGGAGGCCGCACCTGCGCACAACAAGGCCGTACCACGACGCCATTCACTTTCGGGTGACACGGTCGGGTGACGCGCTCGTGGTCGGGGTCCAGTGGTGGGAGGCGGTCATGACCGGGTGGCCTCGGGTGCGGGTTCGGCGTGCACGACCGCGCCGGGGCGCAGGCCCAGCGCGCTGGCCGCCGACCCGCCGTTGACGGCCAGGGCCAGGTAGCCGGCGGAGTCGATCAGTGCGAGCAGGTCACCTTCGCCGACGTCGGCGAAAGTGGTGGCCAGCCGGGCGTGGTGGTGCTGGCCACCGCAGGTCAGCCGCAGCTGTGTCGGGGGCTGCCACGGCAGCTGGTGGGCGGCCACGGCGAGTTGGAGGTTGCCGAAGTGGTCGACGGTGACGACCTCGGCGCGGAGGCGGTCGGCGTCGACGTCGACGAGGGGTTGCGGCAGTCGGAGCAGTTCGGTGACCGGCAGCGGCGAGCCCACCTGGCGGGGTTCGACGCCGGTGGCCAGCCACGCGGTGACGGGGGCGAACAGGTCGCGGCCGTGGAAGGTGCGGGTCACCGTGGGCAGCCAGAACCGGGGTTGGTTCAGGGTGAAGGCGGCCCGGGGGCCGCCGAGTGCTTCGGCGGCGGGCACCAGCAGTCCGTTGTCGGGGCCCACCAGCAGGCTGTCGCCGGCGACGATGACCACGCCACGCCGCTGGGTGCCCACTCCCGGGTCGACGACGGCGAGATGCACCGCCGGCGGCAGGTAGGGCGCGGTGTGCGCGAGGACCGCGGCGCCGTGGCGGATGTCCTGCGCCGGCACGGTGTGGGTGACGTCGAGGACCCGGGTGGCGGGCGCGATGCCGGCGATCACGCCGGTGCACGCGGCGACGAACCCGTCGTCGAGCCCGTAGTCGGTGGTGAACGAGATCCACGGGTAGCCGATGTCGGTGGTCACCGGCACAGGATGCCACCGCCGGGGCGGGTTTCGGCGCTAGCCGGGCACGCCGTGGCCGCGGGCCGTGGGCACGGCGTGCCGGCCGGCACCGGGTGCATCGAAGGCGGGTGTGACGTGCAGGACGAGGTCGTCGTCCTCGGCGTCGACGACGACCTGGTGGCCGGCGTGCACCGAGCCGCCGAGCACGAGGCTGGCCAGCCGGTTGTCCAGTTCCCGCTGGATGGCCCGGCGCAGCGGGCGCGCCCCGTAGTGCGGTTGGTGGGCGCGGTGTACCAGCCAGTCCAGGGCGTCGCCGGTGATCTCCAGGCGCACCCCTTTGGCCAGCATCTGCTCGTAGGTGCGTTCCAGCAGCAACCCGGCGATCTCGCGCAGCTGTTCGCTTTCCAGCGGGCGAAACAGGACGACCTCGTCGAGCCGGTTGAGAAACTCCGGGCGGAAGTGGGCGCGCAGCGCGTCGTCGAGTTCGGTGGCGAAGCGGTCCACGCCGGCGTCGAGGATGCGGTCCGCGCCGATGTTGCTGGTGAGGATCACGACGGTGTTGCGGAAGTCGACCGCGCGGCCCTGGGCGTCGGTGAGGCGGCCGCAGTCGAGCACGGTGAGCAGGCTGTGGAAGACGTCGGGGTGGGCCTTTTCGACTTCGTCGAACAGCAGCACCGAGTAGGGCTGGCGGCGCACCCGGTCGGTGAGCTGGCCCGGTTCGCCGTAGCCGACGTAGCCCGGTGGCGCGCCGACCAGTCGGGACACGGCGTGCTTCTCCTGGAACTCGCCCATGTCGAAGCGGATCATCCGCTCGGCGTCGCCGAACAGGGCGGCGGCCAGCGCACGGGCCAGCTCGGTCTTGCCGACGCCGGTGGGGCCCAGGAACAGGAAACTGCCGATGGGGCGCTGCGGGTCGGCCAGTCCGGCGCGGGCGCGGCGTACGGCTTCGGCGACGACCTGCACGGCGGCGTCCTGGCCGATGACGCGGCGGTGCAGCTGCCGTTCCAGGCCGAGCAGCCGTTGACGTTCGGCCAGGGTCAGGTCGGCCACGGGGATGCCGGTGTGCCGGGAGACGACGTCGGCGACGTCGTCGGGGGCGACTTCGGGTGCTGTGGCGCCGCGGGGGTGGCGCAGCCGCACCCGCGAGCACGCCTGGTCGAGCAGGTCGACGGCCTTGTCGGGCAGGAAGCGGTCGGTGAGGTAGCGCTGCGCCAGCCGCACGGCGGCGGCGAGTGCATCCTCGGCGATGCGCACGTCGTGGTGCTGCTGGAACCGTTCCCGCAGGCCGCGGAGCACGGCCACGGTCTCGTCGGTGGACGGTTCGGGCACCACGATCGGTTGGAAGCGGCGTTCCAGGGCGGGGTCGGCTTCCACGTGCCGCCGGTACTCCTCGACGGTGGTCGCCCCGAGCAGGTGCAGCTCGCCGCGCGCGAGTGCGGGTTTGAGCATGGTGCCCGCGTCCAGCGTGCCCTCCCCCGCGCCGGCGCCGACGATGGTGTGCAGTTCGTCGACGAAGACGACGAGCTGCTCGCGGTGCTGGCGGATCTCGTGGAGCAGGTCCTGGAACCGCTGCTCGAACTCGCCCCGGTACTTCGCGCCGGCCACCAGCCCTGCCAGGTCCAGGGCCACCAGTCGTTTGCCGGCCAGCGGGGCGGGCACGTCGCCGGCGGTCAGGCGCTGGGCCAGTCCTTCGACGATCGCGGTCTTGCCCACGCCGGGGTCGCCGATGAGCACGGGGTTGTTCTTGCCGCGCCGCCCGAGCACTTCGATGAGCTGCTCGATCTGCTCGTCGCGGCCGATGACGGGGTCCAGCCGCCCGGCGCGGGCCAGGGCGGTCATGTCCCAGCCGAACTCGTCCAGCCTGGGGGTGGTCGGGCCGTCGTCGGCCGGTGGGGTGGGTGCGGGTTCGTCGCCGCCGTGGCGGTGGCCGCCGGTGGCGATCGCTCGGGCCAGGGCGTGGGCGGCCACGGAGTCGGCGTCGGCGGCCAGGCCGAGCAGCACGTGCCGCGCGCCAACGCGGTCGGCGCCTTCGGAGTGGGCCTGTTGGTGGGCGGCGGCCAGGGCGCGCCGCGCCGACGGCGCGAGCGTGGGGCGATGTCGCTGCCCGGCTGGCGGCTGGTCGTCGTGCCAGGCGGCCTGCAGGCTGGCCGCCAGCGCGGGGACGTCCACCCCGGTGTCGGCGAGCATGGTCGCGGCGTGCGGAACCTGGGTGAGCGCCCACAGCAGGTGCAGTCCTTCGAGCTGGGTGGCCTGCCATCGCATGGTCGCCCCCACGGCGGTGGTGACGACCTCGTAGCCCAGCGGGTCGAGCACGTCGCCTGCCTCGACGACGGGGTCGGGGGTCTGCGTCAGGTTGGTGCCGGGGGCGAGCAGGGTGTGCAGCAGGGCATCGAACGCCGCGGAGGAAGGACCATGCTCCGTGTCGCCGCCGGGGCTTCCGCCGCTTCGACTCACCGTCACCTCCGCGCCTTGTCGACCGACATCGTCACCAACACTAATGGGGGATATGCAAGAAGGGGTGGGGCGTGGTCATCCGTGGTTGGCACCCTCCCACGCGGACCGCCCCGGTAGAGACGGCCCCGTCTGGTCAGGCGGGACGCCCCCGGGCCGCGCGCCACGTTCCGGCCACTGCCCCGGCCAGCAGCACGACGCTGATCGCGGCCACGACCACGCCGAGGCGGTGCAGGCCGGGATCGCTGGGGGTGCCGGCGTAGCACAGTTCGATCACGGCGGCGGCGATGTTGGCGCCGACGTACTGGGACGTGCGGTACAGCCCGGAGGCGACCCCGGCGCGGTCGGCTTCGGCCGCCCGGTACAGCGCGGTCTGGTTGCCGATGTTGTTCAGCCCGTTGGGCAGGCCCAGCACGCCGGCCACCACCAGCAGCGCGGGCACGGCGGTGGTCGAGTTCAGCCAGGTCAGCGCCGTGCCGCCGGCGAGAAACAGCGCGGACCCGGCCAGCAGCACCGGCCAGTGCCCGCGCCGCACCGCGCGGGTGGCCGCCGCCACCGCCGCCATCGCGCACACCGCGATGGGCAGCACGACCAGGCCGACCTCGCCGGTGGGCAGGCCGCGGCCGCTTTCCAGCCACATCGGTAGCCCGTAGAAGACCACGTAGAACGCGACGTAGGTCAGCGCGGTGCGCAGGTAGGTGCTGGTCAAGGCGCGGTTCCCGGCCAGCAGCCGCAGGTCGAGGAACGGGTGATCCACCCGCAGTTCGCAGGTGACGAACGCGGCGGCGAGCACGACCACGAGCGGCGCCAGCCACCACCGGGGCGAGCCGCCCAGTGACAGCAGCAGGAGCATCAGCGTCGCCATCGTCGCGGTGAACAGCGCCATGCCCGGCAGGTCGAGGCTGGCCAGCAGCGCCGGCATCCTCCGCGTGGTCTCGCGGCGTGCACGCTGCTCCCGCGGTAGCCATACCCATGCCATCGCCACCACGGCGGCGACCAGTGGCAGGTTCATCCAGAAGATCGACGGCCAGCCCCACCACTGCACCAGCGCCCCGGCCACCACCGGCCCGATCGCGATCATCACCTGCCCGCTGATCGCCAGGGCGCTCAGCGCCCCGGCCGGTGTGGCGATGCCCAGCCGGTCGGCCTCGGCGCGCAGCATGCTCACCCCGGAGGGGAACGCCGCGCACGTGCCCAGCCCCAGCGCCACCCGCCACACGATCAGCCAGCCCAGGCTCGGCGCGAACGGCGCCGCCACCGACGCCAGAACGACCACGGCCAGTGAGCCGAAGAAGATCCGCCGTGCTCGCAGCAGGTCGGCCAGCCGACCGGCGGTCGGCGAGCCGATCGCGGTGGCCAGATACAGCCCGGACACCAGCCACGACGTGGCCGCACCGGCGTGGAAGTCGCCACGGATGTCGACCAGCGCGACGGCCATGGTGGAGGCGTTGAGCGCCTGCAGGACCGAACCGAAGGCGATCGTGGCGACCATTCCCCGGGAGAGGCGCCGCCGCGGCGCGGCAGTCCAGCGTCGATCAGCTGCCGCGCGCCACTGGGCCAGACGCGGACCGACAGGCACCCGACCACCGTATCTGCTTAGCCAAGCTAACTTCAAAAGGGTGCAGACACGACAGCGGCCGCCCACCACAGCTGTAGTGGGCGGCCGCGTGCGTACTCCCGGGCCGTCAACTGGCGCCCGTCAACTGGCGCCCGTCAACTGGCGCGCTGTCCGGCCCGGCCGATCGCCTGGGTCAACAGCGCCAGCTCGTCCCCGGCGTGGGCCAGTCGGTCGGCGACCGCGCTGGAATGCCCGGACAGCGCTCCCGCGTAGCCAGCGGCCCGCAACCACTCGGTGATGCCTTCCACACCGGTGGCCACCCCCGCGACGGTGGCGGCCAAGCACTGGGTGACGCGCTCGATCTCGTCGACGTCGTAGCCCAGGGCCGGGTCACGCAACCGGCGCCCGAGTGCCGCGGCGGCCTCGCCCACCTCGGAGGCGATCTCGACCACGCGCTGCGGGTCGAGGTCGTCCCCGTCGGCGCTGCGTCTGGCCCCGGCACGGGCGGGCGGAGTAGCGGAAACCTGCTGGGCCGAGCGCTGCGAAGGATGCCGATCGGAGGGTGGGGGCGCTGTCATGACCGACGAGTCAACCGCGCACCCACCCGCCGCGGCCGGTAGGACACGCCGACGGGCGGCAACCGGTGACGCCGATTACCTTCTTTCGTGGCCTGTGGCTGCCCCGCCGTGCGCCCGTCCGGCCGGGGGCGGCTCACGCCTGCTGCCCCTGCTGGCGCAGCAGCGTGAAGATCTCCTCGTCCTCGGTGGCCCGGAAGTCCCGGTACCACTGGCCGACGGCGTTGAACCATTCCGGCTGCAGCACGCACACCACCTGGTCGGCTTCGGCCCGCAGCGCCTGCACCGCGTCCTGTGCGCCCACGGGCACCGCCAGCACCACGCTGCGCGGCCCGGCGCCGCGCACCATCCGCACCGCCGCGCGCGCGGTCGCACCAGTGGCCAGCCCGTCGTCGACGACCACCACGTCCCGGTCCCGCAACGGCATGGCCTCGCCGGGGCGGTAGAGCTGCTCACGGCGGCGCGCTTCGGCCCGCTGACGCTCGCAGGCGGCGTGCAGTTCGGCTTCCCGCAGGTGGAACGCGTGCAGGATGCGCTCGTCGTAGATCGCCGGGCCGTCGGCGGTGACCGCGCCCAGCGCGAGCTCCGGTTGGCCAGGCGCGCCGATCTTGCACGCCACCCCGACATCCAGCGGGGCATGCAGCACCCGGGCCACTTCCGCGGCCACCGGCACTCCCCCGCGTGCCAGGCCGATCACCACCGGGTCGGCCAGTTCGAGTGCGGCCACCTCCTCGGCCAGCACCTGCCCGGCCTGGTGCCGGTCGGTGAACCCGTGTAGCGGCCGTGTGGCGTTACGCATGGGTCGCCTCCTCCCACCCGCACGCGGTGGGCAGACCAGCCACTCACCGCCCGCGGGGAGTCCCAGCGAGCATCGCCACCTCCGATTGTGCCCGCCGCCGAAAGCCGGCCCATCCCCGCCGACGCCGCGCCCTGTCCCGGCCGCGCGGCGTCAGTCGTGGAAGTCGGAGACGGCCAGCGTGCGCAGCCGGTTGAGCGCGGCGGCGAGTTCGAAGCGCCGGGGCACGACGAAGTCGCCGACGAAGCGGTCGTCGACCGCGGCGATGCCGCGCTTGCCGACCTCGTCGTCGAAGCAGTCCAGCACCTCGGCGATCGTGCGCCGCCCGTCCAGCACCCCGCTGGCCACCAACGTGACCAGCGCCAGACCGATACCGGTGACCTGGCCGGCGTCGACGAGCTGCTCCACCCCGCCCAGCGACACTGTCGACTCCCCCAGGGTCAGCGCGTCCCGACCGCGGGCGCGGACCTTGGGTCGGGTGCCGATCGAACCGGGATCGGCCACCCGGTGGCGCACGGCGGGGAAGTGCTCGGCTTCGGTGTGCCGCCCGGTGGGCGCCGTGGCCAGCCGCCGAGCGGCGTCGGTGACCTCACGGGCCTGGTAGGCGTCCATCATGATCACCCGGTCGCAGACGTCCATATAGTCCCCGGACCCGCCCATGACCAGTACCGTGGACACGCCGTGCTGCCGCGACAGCGGCCGGATGAGGTCCACGAACGGGGTCAGCGGCTCGGAGGACTTGGCCACCAGCGCCTGCATCCGCGCGTCCCGGATCATCAGGTTCGTCGCGGCGGTGTCCTCGTCGACCAGCAGCACGCCCGCGCCCGCTTCGCACGCTTCGGCGATCGACGCGGCCTGCGAGGTCGACCCGGAGGCGTTGTCGGTGGAGAAGTCCGTGGTGTCGGCACCGGTGGGCAGGTGGGACACGAACGCGGACACGTCCACCCGATGCACCCGGCGACCGTCCTCGGCGCGGATCTTGACCGTGTCGTCGCGGGCGACGACCAGCTCGCGGCCATCCCCGGGGATGTGGTCGTAGACGCCGTATTCCAGGGCCCGCAGCAGCGTCGACTTGCCGTGGAACCCTCCCCCGACGATCAGCGTGATCCCTTCCGGCACCCCCATGCCGGTGACCCGGCCGGCATGCGGCAACTCGACGGCCACCCGCAGCGACTCCGGCGAGGTGAACGGTCGAGCCTGCGGCAGCGGCCGCTCGTCGACGCCGCTGGCCCGGGGCAGCACCGCGCCGTCCGCGACGAACGCCACCAGCCCCCGCTCGCCCAGTTGCCGGCGCAACGCGTCGCTGTCTTCGACGGTGTCGACGAATTCGGTGCAGGCGTGCTGGTCGACCGTCGACCAGCGCAGCGCGGCGTGCACGGCTTGCGGCAGGTCGTGGCACAGCGCCTGCTCCGCGCCGTGACCGTCGATGCTGCGGCCACGGGCGGGCAGGTCGATGCCCACCCGCAGCACCACGGCCCCGTCGACGATCTGGCACGCCGACCGGTCCAGCACCTCCTGCCCCCCGGCGTCCACCCGCAGCCGGCTGCCGCGCAACCTGCGATGCACCGCCCGCGCCAGGTAGCCGGCCAGGCCCCGGGCCCGCACAGGAGACGCGAACAGGCTGCTCGGGAAGCCGGCCACCTCGGGGGGCACGCGCACCTCGCAACGGCTGGCCGGGGCGTACGGGTCGGGCTGGACCCGCTGGATGTTCAGGGTGAACCCGTCGAAGGACCACAAGCCGGTCAACGACTTGTAGCGGGCGTAGCCGCTGCCGTGCATGCCGCGCAGCTCGCCGGCCAGCCCGGTGGCGTCCCGACGCGTGTCGCCGCCGGGGTCGTCGCGGTAGCGACTGGTGGGACGCCCCCCGCCGCGTCGGCCCTGGCCGCGTGGATTGGGTCGCTGTGTCATGCCCCGACACCTACCCGAACACGGCGGTGACCTCCACCGCGGCCGGCGGCGTGCCGGACGGGCATGACGGGGATCACCGCCGAGGCTCGGGCCAGGTCACCGCTGCAGCGCGTCCTGCGGGATCGGCTGGTCGTGGGCCAGCGCGTTGAACATCTCCGCGGCCTTGCTGCGGTCCCACAGCAGCACCGACGAGCCGTCGCTGCCGTGGCCGAACCCGCTGAAGGGCACCGAGGCGGTGACACCGTTGCCGTTGTTGACGCCGCTGATGCCCCAGGCCAGCCAGCCGAGATCCCACACGTGGTCGCCGTTGTCGACCTTGAACGTCGAGCTGGCGGCGGAGAACAGCGGGATGAGTCGGAAGGGGTTGAACAGCGTGGCCGGGGAGGTGGCCTTGTTCAGCAGCGCGCCGACGAGTTTGCGCTGGTTCTGGATGCGCTGCAGGTCACCGAGCGGGAAGTCGCGGGATCGCACGAAACCCAGAGCCTGCGGCCCCTCCAGCTGCTGGCAGCCGGGCTGCAGGTTCAACCCCGCCTTGGGGTCGTTGAGCGGCTGGTCGATGCACATGTCCACCCCGCCGACAGCGTCGACGAGGTCGGCGAACCCGCCGAGGCCGATCTGGGCGAAGTGGTCGATGTGCACCCCGGTGGCCGTTTCCACCGTCTGGGTCAGCAGCGCCGGGCCGCCGTCGGCGAAGGCGGCGTTGAGCTTGTCGCGGCCGTGCCCCGGGATGGGCACGTAGGAGTCACGAGGCAGGCTGATGATCGCGGGCTGGCCGCCGCCGGCGGGCAGGTGCACCAGCATCATCGTGTCGCTGCGCTGGCCTCCGGCGTCGGAGGAGTCACCGGTGTGCAGTTCGGCCTCACGCTGCGGGGTGAGACCTTCCCGGCTGTCGGAGCCAATGAGCAGCCAGTTCGTGCCGGCGGTGGCCGCGGGACGGCCCGGGTAGTCCGCCAGAGCGTTCTCCCGGCTGAGCTGGGTGTCGAAATACAGCACCAGTGCCACCAGCAGCGCCACGATGACCACCAGCGCGACCGCGATCCTGCGGCCCCACCGGGGCTGGTGGCGTGGCGGGAGCGGGGGCGGCGCGGGCCGCCCGGCACCCGGCGGTCCGGGCGGCCCGGGCGGCGCCATCCGGCGGGGCCGCCCCTGCCCGTAGTAGTTGTACGGTCGCTGCGGGCTGGACCAGTCGCTCATACCTTCACACCCGGGGAGTCGGTTTCCGGCGCGCTCCGTGGCCGGCTCGCGAGAAAGGATGACAGACGTGGCTACCGCTCCTGCGCACCGACCCTCCTGCCGGGCGTCCTAACCGACGCGCGGGCGCTCACGCGGTGGCGGCGGTCACCGCCTCCGCCCACAGCCCCACGGCCGCGTCGACCTGCTCGGCGGTGACCACCAGCGGCGGCACCATCCGCACGACGTTGCCGTAGGGGCCACACGTCAACAGCAGCAGCCCACGGTCGGCGGCGGCTTGGTGCGCGCGGGCGGCCGTGGCCGTGTCCGGGGTGCCGTCGTCGGCGGTGAACTCGTTGCCCACCATCAGGCCCCGGCCGCGCACGTCCCCGATCACCGGGTGCTCGGCGGCGACCTTGCGCAGCCCCTCCAGCAGCCGCACGCCCTGCTCGGCGGCGTTGTCGACGAGGCGTTCGTCGCGCACCACGTCCAGTGTGGCCAGCGCCGCCGCCGCCGCGACGGCGTTACCGCCGTAGGTGCCGCCCTGCGACCCCGGCCAGGCCTGCGCCATCAGCTCCGCCCCGGCCGCGATCGCCGACAGCGGGAACCCGCTGGCCAGACCTTTGGCGGTGATGAGGATGTCCGGGGTGATTCCGGCGTGGTCCACGCCCCAGAACGTCCCGGTGCGGCCCACCCCGGTCTGCACCTCGTCGGCGATGAGCAGCAGGCCGTGCCGGTCGGCGCGCTCGCGCAGGCCCCGCAGGAACTCGGCCGGGGCGGGGATGTAGCCGCCTTCGCCGAGCACGGGTTCGACGAGGATCGCGGCGGTGTCGGCCGGTGCGGAGGTCGTGGCCAGCAGGTGGTCGAACTCGGCCAGCGCGAACCGGGTCGCCTCCGCCTCGTCCCAGCCGTGCCGGTAGGCCTCGGGGAACGGGGTGTGCACGACGCCGGGCATCAACGGGCCGAACCCGGCGCGGACCTTGGTGCCCGAGGTGGTCAGCGCGGCTGCTCCCATGGTGCGGCCGTGGAATCCGCCGGAGAAGGCGATCAGGGTCTGCCGGCCGGTGGCCTGCCGCGCCAGCCGCACCGCGGCTTCGACGGCTTCGCTGCCGGAGTTGACGTAGAACACCCGGTCCAACCCGGCGGGCAGCACCTCGCCGAGCCGTTCGGTCAGGCGCAGCAGCGGCCGGTGCATCACCGTCGTGTACTGGGCGTGGATGAGGGTACCCACCTGGCGTTGAGCTGCGTCGACCACGCGCGGGTGGCAATGGCCGGTGCTGGTCACGCCGATGCCGGCGGTGAAGTCGAGGTAGCGGCGGTCGGCCTCGTCGTAGAGGTAGACGCCTTCTCCGCGTGCGGCCAGTACGGGCGTGGCCTGCTTGAGCACCGGCGAGAGTTCCGCCATGATCGACTCCAGACTGTAGGATTGTTGACAATCTCGTCTGACATGCAACCATCACCGCCAGCCCGTGTCCACTACCGCACCCACCCGCAACGGAAGGTCAGCGAGATGACTGCACGTGATGTCACCACCGGGACGCCACCGCCGGCTACGGGCCTGGCCGCACGGGAAGGCCAGGTCGTCGACGCCGTCCCCAAGCAGCTTCTCATCGGTGGGAAGTGGCGCGCGGCCACCGGGGAGGCCACCTACGCCGTGGAAGACCCCGCCACCACCCAGGCGCTGTGCTCGGTCGCCGACGGCACGCCCGAGGACGGCTTGGCGGCGCTGGCCGCCGCCGCCGAGGCCCAGCCGGGCTGGGCCGCGCACCCGCCGCGGGAGCGCGGCGAGATCCTGCGCCGCGCCTTCGAACTGATCATCTCGCGGCACGAGGACCTCGCGCTGCTGATGACCTTGGAGATGGGCAAGCCGCTGGTCGAGTCCCGCGCGGAGATCACCTACGCCGCCGAGTTCTTCCGCTGGTTCGCCGAGGAGGCCGTGCGCATCGACGGGGACTATGCCGTCGCCCCCAACGGCACAGGCCGGTTCCTGGTGCTGCGCCAGCCGGTCGGCCCGGCGCTTTTGATCACGCCGTGGAACTTCCCGATGGCCATGGGCACCCGCAAGATCGGCCCGGCGATCGCGGCCGGGTGCACGTCGGTGATCAAACCGGCCCACCAGACACCGCTGTCGATGCTGGCGCTGGCCGACATCCTCCTCGAAGCGGGCCTGCCCGACGGGGTCCTCAACGTCGTCACCGCCTCCCACGCCGGCCGGGTCATGGAACCCATGATCCGCGACGGCCGGGCACGCAAACTGTCGTTCACCGGGTCCACCGCGGTGGGTCGCCGGCTGATCGAGCAGTCCGCCGAGCAGGTGCTCAACGTGTCGCTGGAACTGGGCGGCAACGCACCGTTCGTCGTCTTCGACGACGCCGACCTGGACGCGGCCGTGGACGGGGCGATGCTGGCGAAGATGCGCAACATCGGCGAGGCGTGCACGGCGGCCAACCGGTTCTACGTGCACGCCGACGTGGCCGAGGAGTTCTCCCGCCGGCTGGCCGAGCGCATGGGCGCGTTGCGGGTGGGCCGCGGGGTGGCCGACGACGTGCAGGTGGGTCCGCTGATCGACGGCGACCAGCTCGGCAAGGTCAGCGACCTCGTCGACGACGCGGTCGGCCGGGGCGCGCGGGCGCTGGTCGGCGGTGGCCGTGGGGACGGTCCGGGCTACTTCTACCAGCCGACGGTGCTCACCGGGGTGCCGGCCACCGCGCGGATGGCCCACGAGGAGATCTTCGGCCCGGTCGCGCCGATCACCACGTTCACCAGTGAGGCCGAAGTACTGGCCGCGGCCAACGACACCGAGTACGGCCTGGTCAGCTACCTCTACACCGCCGACCTCAAGCGGGCGCTGCGGGTGTGTGAGGCGCTGGAGACCGGCATGGTCGGACTCAACCAGGGCATGGTGTCCAACCCGGCGGCCCCGTTCGGCGGGGTGAAGCAGTCGGGTCTGGGCCGTGAGGGCGGCAAGGTCGGTATCGACGAGTTCCTGGAAACCAAGTACATCGCCGTCGCCCTATGAACCGCCACCTGTGAAAACCCACCGACCGGGGGTGGCTGCCGGCAGCGGGTAGCCACCCCGGTTAGGGCTGCTGTGGTGTGGTGACGATCAGCCGGCGGACCGCGTCGTCCATGTGCTCCCGCAACCGGGACACGACCAGGTCGAGGTCGCCGACTTCGAGGGCGTCCACCAGGGCGCGGTGCTCGTCGACCAGCGCGTGCCCGTCCTCGGCCGGGTAGGTGTCCTGCAGCGCGGTCAGGCACATGCGGGTTTCCACCAGCAGGGTGCGGGCCATGCGCTGCAACCGGGGACTGCCGCTGACCCGCACGAGGGTTTCATGGAACTCCTGGTCGGCGTCGGAGAGCGCGTCGGCGTCACCGATCGCGGCGACCATCTTCTCCTGCACTGCGGTCAACTCGGCGACCGCTTCCACCCGACGGTGTCGGATGATCCGTTCGCAGGCCGCGCGCTCCACTGCCAGCCGCGCCAGGTAGACGTCGTCGACGTCCTCGGCGTCCAACGTGGTCACGAACAACCCCCGGTGCGGTTCGCTGCGCAACAGCCCTTCCTGGACCAGCCGCTGCATCGCCTCCCGCAGCGGCCCGCGACTGACCCCCAGGCGCGCGGCGAGGTCGGCCTCACCCATCTGCGTGCCCGGCGCCAACGACCCGCACCGGATCGCCGTGCGCAGCCGCTCGGCGACGATCGCGGCCGTGGAGGTGCGGTGCACCGGCTGTAACTCGCCCGGCTGTGCGTCCACTCCGATCACGTCTCACCTCTCCTGTTCGCCGCTGCCCGCGCGGGCGGTCGCGCTCACGCCAACGCGCCCCAACCGGCGCCGTCGCCCTCGTCGGCCTGCTGCGCCCCGCGGAACAGCTGGCCCAGCCCGGGGTGGCTGCCCCGGTAGCCGGCCAGCCACAGGCCCTCCCACGCCGAAACCTGGTTGGCGGTGAGCACCGGCTTGCCCACGTGCTGCTCCAGGGCGTCCAGGCAACCGGCGGTGTGCAGCGCGGTGTCGGGCATCAGCAGCGCCTCGGCGCGCGGGTCGTCGTTGCTGGCGGCGAACGCGAGCACCTCGTCACCGGTGAGCTGGCCGACTTCGGCGGCGGTGACCACGCCCCGCGCCGACAGCGACGTCACCTCCAGCCCCGCGGCCCCCAGAAACCCCCGGAAGTGCTCGGCGACCTCGGCCGGGTAGGTCGCGGCCACGGCCACCCGCGTCAGCCCGAGGTGCTCGGCAGCGTGCACGAACGCGAACGACGTGCTCGACGTCGGCACGCCCGTGACCTCACGCAGCCGTTTGACCTGGTCGAACGCGCCGTCCCACCCGAAGACGAAACTGCCGGAGGTGCAGGCCCACATCACCGCGTCCACGCCGTGGGCGCGCGCCGCCCGGGCACCCTCGGCCAGCACCTCGGCGGAGCCGACGGCACGCAGTGCGTCCACCCGGTGCGCGTCCTCCACCATCGTCGTGTGCACCACCGGCAGGCTCACGTCGTCACCGAGCTGGTGTTGCAGCGCCGGGTAGTCGTCTTCGGCGCTGGAGCCGGGGTAGAGAATTCCGACGGTATGCGGCACGGGGCACTCCATCCTGTGATGATTGTCGACAATCCTACCGCCGGCGGCTCGCGGGTCGCCCGCGCGTGTCACGCCGCCGGCGGCGTCACCGTCCGCGCCAGGCGTTGCTGCCCGCCGACCGCCTCCAACCCCAGCGCCCGCAGCGCCGCCCACATCGTCACCTGGTTCGCGGTGAGCACGGGTTTGCCCAGCTCCTGCTCCAGCGCGGCGATGATGTCGTAGGTCGGCAGGTTCGTGCAGCTGATGAACATCGCCTCGGCCTGCGGCCGGTCGGCCGAGCACACGATATCGACCACCTGACGGTAGCTGACCTTCCAGATCTGGCCCAGCAGCCCCAACCCGGCACTGGTGACGACCTCCACGTCGTACTCGGCCAGGAACGCGCACAGCCGTTCGGTGACCGTTTCCACGTACGGCGTGGCGATCGACAGGCTGCTGACCCCCAGGGCCCGCACGGCCTGCACCAGCGCACCCGAGCAGGTCACCGCCCGTGGCGCGCCGGCGTCGAGCATCACGTCGGTCAACGCCCGTTCGCCGGCCGCGCCGCCGACGAAACTGCCCGACGCGCACGCGTAGGCCACCACCTCGGGTTGCGGCGAGAGCAGGTCGCGGGTCGCGCTGTGCACGGCGGCCTCGTCGCTGATCAGCGACGCCATCTCCACCGTCACCGGCACCGGCACGAACGGGGTCCGCGTCAGATACAGCGACACCCCGTCGGGAACCCAGCGCCACAGCTCGCGGTCCAGCGCCATGTCGAACGGCGTGACCACCCCGACCCCGCGCTGCGGCGGCGGGCCCGACACCGCGGCGAGGACGTTCGGCGGCATGGTGGGCAACCCGCTAACCCGTGTGGCGCTGGTAGATCAGGCGCTCACCGACACTGCCGCAGCGCCACACGTCGTGCCCGGCCTCGGCCATCGCGTGCAGGCCCTCGACGATCGTGCCGTAGACGTTGCCGGGCACCCACCCGACGTCGCCGTTGAGCAGCAGGTTGTTGCGCCCGTAGAACAGGGCCAAGTCGATCACGCCCGGCAACTGGTCGATGTCCTTGTCCTGCTTGAACTCCCGGTCCAGCATGCCGGAGGCGAACGAGAAATACACCAGGTCACCCGGGATCGGCGTCACGGTGGGGTTCTCCTGGCCGGGTTCGACCTCGGCGAACCGGGGCACCATCGTGTAAATCTCGTTGCGCGCGTACTTCGCGTGATGGACCGGTCCGGCTTGCGGCAGCGCCTGCCAGACGGCCTCGCAGGTGCGCGGCGCGTCCTTGTCCAGCAACTCCGCCACGCAGGACACGCCCCGCTTTTCCAAGGTGATCGACACGTACCTGGGCATGATCCGTTCCTTCGCCGGTCACGATTGTGCTCCGGGTGTCGACGACTCCTGCACGCGACCACAGCCGTCCGGGCACGGCACTGCCTCGCGACACGACGGCATCCGCGGATTGTTGACAATCCTACGAGCCGTTCCTAGCGTGTCAACATCTGATCAGCCTCCCCTGCCACCAGCGGCCCGCCAGGGCGAGACCAGCCGGCGACTAGCCTGGTGCCCCGCCCCCGTTTCCCGCACGCGTTCGACCGAAGGCACGACATGAGCCAGCCCCCCTCCACCGTCGTCGTCCTGCACGACGGCACGCACCCGCCGGCGATGGAGGACGTCGAGAAACACGCCGAGGTCCGCTACGCCACCGCCGACGAGCTTCCCGCCGCGCTGCCCGGCGCGGACGTGCTGTTCGTCTGGCACTTCCTCTCCGACGCGGTCCCCGCGGCCTGGCCCGCCGCCGACGCGATCCGATGGGTCCACGTGGCCAGCGCCGGCGTGGACAAGGTGCTCAGCGACGACGTGCGCGCCGCCGAGGTCGTGCTCACCAACTCCCGGGGCATCTTCGACCGACCGATGGCCGAGTACGTCCTGGCCACCGTGCTGACCTTCGCCAAAGACCTGCACACCACGCTGCGTCTGCAGCAGCGCCGCCAGTGGCGGCACCGCGAGACCGAACGCATCGACGGCAAACGTGCGCTGGTGGTGGGCACCGGACCGATCGGCCGGGCCATCGCCGCCCAGCTGGCCGCCGCCGGCATGCTCGTGCACGGCGCCGGCCGCACCGCCCGCGAGGCCGACCCCGACTTCGGCACCGTCCATGCCAGCGACACGCTGGCCGAGGTCTACGGCGACTTCGACTACGTCGTGCTGGCCGCGCCGCTGACCGACCAGACCCGGGGCATGATCGACGCGGCCGCCCTGACCCACTTCAAGCCCACCGCGCGGCTGATCAACGTCGGTCGGGGCGGCCTGGTCGTCGAAGACGACCTCGTCGACGCGCTTGCCGCCGGCCACCTCGCGGGCGCGGCCCTGGACGTCTTCGACACCGAACCGCTTCCGGCGACCTCCCCGCTGTGGGAGATGCCCAACGTGCTCATCTCCCCGCACATGTCCGGTGACACCGTCGGCTGGACCGAGGACCTCGTGCGGCTTTTCACCACCAACCTGCACGCCTACCTCGAAGGACGCCCGTTGTGCAACGTCGTGGACAAGCAACGTGGTTACGTCACCGACACCCGGTGAGCACGACACCGCGGTAGGCACGGCCCGGGGGCGCGGGATCACCGCTGCCAGGGCACCGACGGCGCAGGACCGAGCCGGCGCACGCAGCGGAACCCGATCGCCGCGGTGGCCATCTCCACGGTCGCCGGCTGACGCGCGGCGGGCCGGTAGTGCAGGCAGCAGGCCCGCCCGCACAGGTGTGAACCCCCCTTGATCACCCGCCGCGGGAACTCCACCGCCCACAGCAGCCCACCGGGCACATTCGCTTCCGCCGCCGTGACCTGCGGATTCGGCACCACCTCCGAGCAGGGTTGGTGGCACTGGCCCCACACGTCGATCGTCCACTCCCACACGTTGCCGGCCATGTCGTGCAGCCCGAAACCGTTGGCGGGAAACGCTCCCACCGCCGACGTGCCCGGCCGGGTGTCACCGCACCACGGCGCCGGCAAGTCGGGGCGGCCGACATGGGCCATCGGCGCACCATCCGGCGCCAACTGATCACCCCAGCAGTAGACCGCGCCCTCCAGACGCCCCCGCGCGGCGTACTCCCACTCGGCTTCCGTGGGCAACTGCTTACCGGCCCAGGTGGCGTAGGCGGCGGCGTCTTCGAAACACACGAACACCACCGGGTGATCCGGGAACGCCTCGACCGCGTCGCTGCCCGTACCCGTGGGGTGCCGCCAGAAGGCACCGGGGCAGCGGTGAGCACTGCCCTCGCAGCGCACCGATCCGTCCACCGGAAGCGGCGTACGAGTGCGCGGACGCGAGCCGCGCTCGGCCACGGTGAGATAGCCGGTGTCGGCGACGAAAGCGGCGAAATCGGCATTGGTCACCGGGTGGACGTCCATGCAGAAATCGTCCACACGGACCCGGTGCGCTGGGCGTTCCTCCGGGTAGAACGCGTCGGACCCCATCGTGAACTCGCCACCACGGACCAACACCATCTCCGTCGGCCCGCCCACCGCGACGGACCCGGCCTCGTCAGCCGCAACCGGGCCGGACCGCAGCGGGCCGACGTCGACACCGCGGTGCCACGGCAGGTCGGCGGACCCCGTGTCGAGCATGTGCACCTCCCCCGTCGACAGCCGGAGACCCCCGAGGCGAACCCCGCCTCCGGCCAAGTGCCAAGAACCGACGCCGGCAGCCACGGACCCACCGGCCACGCACGTCGCAGCCGCCGCGGCCTACCGTGGCCGCTCCAGCGGGCGTAAGCGTCACTCCGTGGTAGCACGCTAGGGAAGCTGCGCCGTCACCGCCGGCCGAGCACCCCGCACTTCACCCCGCCGAGTGTCGGCCACGTTTTCGACACCCCGGCTCAGCGAAACGGAACCTGATCGTCCGAAGTGGACATGACGTGCTTGATGCGGCTGTACTCCTCCAGCCCGTACCGGCCGAAATCCCGCGCGGAAGCCGAGTGCTTGAACCCGCTGTGCGGCATTTCCGCCACCAGCGGGTGATGCGCGTTGATCCACACCGTGCCCGCCTCCAACCGCCGCGACATCCGCATCGCCCGGGTGTGGTCGGCGGTCCACACGCTGGACACCAACCCGTACCGCACCCCATTGGCCAGCGCCACCGCCTCCTGCTCGGTGTGAAACCGCTGGACCGTCACCAGCGGCCCCAGCACCTCGTTGCGCACCAGCTCGTCGTCCTGACACATCCCGGCAATCACCGTGGGCGCATGGAAGAACCCGCGCTCACCCACCCGATGCCCACCACTGACCACCTCGGCATGATCCGGCAACCGGCCCAGGTGCGTGCCCACCAGATCCAGCTGAGCGGCGCTGATCAACGGCCCGAGACTCGCGCCCCCATCCGAGGGAGGCCCGGTGCGCATCCCCCGCGCCCGCTCGGCCAAAGCCGCCACCAACTCGTCGTAGATCCCCGCGCTGGCCAACACCCGCGTGGCCGCCGTGCAACTCTGCCCCGCGTTGGCGAACGCCGCCGCCGCGATCCTCCCTGCGGCCCACCCCACGTCGGCGTCGTCGAACACCACCACCGCCGCCTTACCACCCAACTGCAGATGCGCGCGTTTCAGGTCGGCAGCCGCCGAACCGGCCACTTCCATCCCCGAACGCACCGACCCGGTGATCGACACCATGCCCGGCAACTCGTGCGCCACCATCGCCCGACCCGTGTCCCGGTCCCCGCACACCAGGTTCAACACCCCCGGCGGAAGGAACTCGGCGGCGATCTCCACCACCGCCGCCGCGGTCACCGGCGTCAACTCCGCCGGCTTGAGCACGACCGTGTTACCCACCGCCAACGCGGGCGCGAACGCCCGCACCGCCAGCAACAGCGGGTGCGTCCACGCCGTCACCTGCGCAACCACCCCGATCGGCTCCCGACGGGCGAACGAGGTGCACCCCGGCTGGTACTCGGCGGCACCAGCGGTCTCCGGCACCCGCGCGGCCCCGGCACAGAACCGCAGCAGATCCACCGCCGCCGGAAGCTCCCCGTCCCGCACCTCCGCGACAGGCTTACCGGTGTTGCGGCACTCAGCGGTGACCAACTCCTCACCACGCTGCTCGATCGCCTCCGCGACACGCAGCAACGCGGCCTGCCGCTGCCGCGCCGTCGTCTGCGACCACGTCTCGAACGCCGCCGCCGCGACCTGCATCACCTCGTCCACGTCGGTCCACCGCGTCAGCGGCGCCGTCCCGAACTCCGCCCCCGTACTGGGATCGACCAGCACCGACCGCTCGCCGTCATGGGTGTCCACAGGCTCGCCACCGGCGACATTCGACAGGTGCGGATGGGCCCGCAGTCCTTCAGGCGAACCGGACGCAGCGGTCACGAAACCTCCTCGCCGGGACGAAGCCGCGCCAGCTCACGATGCCGACGCTGCCGGCGCCGACCCTATCGGCCCGGAACTGACCCGACATCGCCCGCCGCGCCGAGTTGACTCCAACCACCACCGCATCCTGCGCAAAGTTGCGCGAAAGGGCGATTGACAGTGCAATAACACACATCTAGCTTCCAGGGCGCACGCCGCGTGAGGGGAGGTGCGCACCGGTGATCCTGACCATCACCCCCAACCTCGCCCTGGACATCACCTACACCCTCGACCACCTCGCGCCCGGACACAGCCACCGCGCCACCACCGTCACCGAACGCGCCGGCGGCAAAGGCGTCAACGTCGCCCGCATCCTCACCGCTCTCGGCCACCCCGCCCTCGTGCTCGGCCCCGCCGGCGGACACCACGGCCACACCGCCCGCGCCGAACTCGACCACGCCGGCCTGCCCCACGACCTCACCGACATCCGCGGCACCACCCGCCGCACCGTGACCCTGGTCTGCCACACCAGCGGCCACGCCACCCTCATCAACGAACCCGGCCCCGACCTCACCACCGATGACTGGCACACCGTCCGCCAGCGCTACACCGACCACCTGCCCCAGGCCACCGTCGCCGTCTGCGCCGGAAGCCTCCCGCCCGGCGCCCCCACCGACGCCTACGCCCAGCTCATCACCCTCGCCCGGCACCACGGCGTGCCGAGCATCCTCGACACCTCCGGCCCCGCCCTGCACGCCGGCCTCGCAGCCGGCCCCGACATCGCCAAACCCAACGCCACCGAACTCGCCGAGATCACCGGCACCACCGACCCGCACACCGCAGCACGCCACGCCCTCCGCGCCGGAGCACGCGCCGTCGCGGTCTCCCTCGGCCCCGACGGACTCCTCGCCGCCACCCCCACCGGCACCTGGCAGGCCCACCCCCCACAACGCCTCACCGGCAACCCCACCGGAGCCGGCGACGCAGCCGTCGCCGCCCTCGCCGTCAGCCTCACTCACGGCCACGGCTGGCCCGAGCTACTCCGCGACGCCGTCGCCCTGTCGGCCGCAGCCGTCCTCGCTCCGCTCGCAGGCGACGTCAACCCCGCGCACTATGAGCGCCAACGCTCCCTCGTCCGCATCCACGCCCCAGGGAACCAACCATGCCACTGACGCCCACCGCAGAGATCATCACCACCCGGATCTGACCCGACACCCCCGGCAGGAAGGCAACACCCATGCCCGCAGACACACCCGGCACCACCACACCCACCACCGCCCTCCGACACACCTCCACCCTCGGATGGCAGATCGCACTGGCCGCCGCCACTGTCGGCGTCGTCTACGGCTACGACACCGGCAACATCTCCGGCGCCCTGCTGTTCCTCACCGACGAAATGCACCTCGACGACACCCTGCAGAGCAGCCTCACCACCGTGCTCGTGGCCGGCAACATCCTCGGCGCACTCCTCGCCGGCAAACTCGCCACCGCCATCGGCCGCAAACCCACCATGGTCATCGTCGCCGCCGGCTACACCGTCTTCGCCGCCTGGTCCGGCCTGACCTCCACCATCGGATGGCTCGACGTCGCCCGCTTCCTCCTCGGCGTCACCATTGGCCTGTCCCTGGTCGTCGCCCCCATCTTCATCGCCGAATCCGCCCCCGCCGCCATCCGCGGCTCCCTGGTCGTCGGCTACCAGGTCGCCACCGTCACCGGCATCCTGCTGGCCTACCTCGTCGACTGGACACTCGCCGACTCCGGCAACTGGCGCGTCATGCTCGCCGCCTCCGCCATCCCCTCGGTCCTCGTCGGCCTCCTCCTGCTGCGCCTGCCCGACACCCCCCGCTGGTACGTCCTCAAAGGACGCATCGACCAGGCACGCGCCACCCTCCGCCGCACCGACCCCACCGCCGACACCGACACCGAGATCGACGAGATCCGCGGCGACCTCGCAGCCGAACGCGGCGGCCGGCTCACCGCGATGTTCCGCGCCCCCTACGCCACCGCCACCACGTTCGTCCTCACGCTCGGCTTCCTCGTCCAGATCACCGGCATCAACGCCATCACCTACTACAGCCCGACGATCTTCAAGAACATGGGCTTCCACGGCAACGCCACCGTCATCGGGCTGCCCGCGATCGTCCAAGCCGCCGCCCTCGTCGCCACCCTCGGCTCCCTGCTCATCGTCGACCGCCTCGGCCGCCGTCCCGTCCTGCTCACCGGCATCGCGACCATGCTCGCCGCCAGCATCTTCATGATCGTCGTGTTCACCACCGGATCACTGACCGGCGGCGGCTCCGTCTGGGGCTTCTTCGGCATCCTCGCCTTCACCGCCGGCTTCAACTTCGGCTTCGGCTCGCTGGTGTGGGTCTACGCCTCCGAAAGCTTCCCCGCACCACTACGCACCCACGGCGCCGCACTGATGCTCACCTCCGACCTGGTCGCCAACCTCGTCGTCGCCCAGTTCTTCCTCCCCCTGCTCAACGGACTCGGTGGCACCGCCACCTTCACCCTGTTCGGGGCCCTGGCCGCCATCGCATGGCTGTTCGTGTTCCGCTACGCCCCCGAAACCAAGGGACGTCCCCTGGAAAGCATCCGCCGGTACTGGGAAAACGGCGCACGCTGGACCGAGAACCCGCATACCCCACACCAGCCCACCCGCTGACCAGCACGGAGCCGGTGCCCCCGGCCTACCGGCGCAGCCTCCATTGCATCACCGTTCCAAGAACCACCAACGCCAACACCGGCAGGAACGCCCAACGGTAGGCCACCAGCGCCGGCATCCCACCCGCGGCCTGCAACACCACACCGACCACCAGCTGGATCAGCACCGCCGCACTGAACCCGCCCATATTGACCACACCGGAGGCGGCACCGGCCCGATGGACCTCATTGGCCGCGCGTGCCGCGTCGAACGCCAGCATCGCCGCACCACCGCCGACACCGACAACGACCAACACCGCCACCAACAGCGGCAACGGCAGCCGCCCCGGCCAAGCCACGAGCACACCCCAGGCCAGCGCCACCACCCACGACAATCGGACGGCGAACACCTCCCGCCGCCCCGGACGACCGGCCACGAATTGGCCCGTCAACCAGGCACTGACCACGAAACCCAGTACGCACACCAGCAGCAACGTGCCCGCATCGGCCTTGGTGACGCCCTGCGCCTGGGTCAACCACGGCGCACCCCACAACGTCGTGACCGCGACGAACTGCGCCATCAACACGAAATGCATCCAAAACGCCCGGCGGGTGCCACGAAGCCCGACGACACTCCCCAGCGCGTGCGACACCTTCTCACCCGCGCGACCCGGGTCGTGCCTGTCCAGAGCACCGACACCCGGCGTAACCGGACGGTCCCGGATCACCATCGCCGCCGCGACACCCAGCGCAGCGGTCCCCGCCGCCGCGACAGCGAAAGTCGCGAACCACCCGTAGGAGTGCAACGACACTGTCAGCGGCACCGTGGACACCAGCTGCCCGACACCGCCAGCCAGACCAGTCAGTGCGGCCACCCTGCCGTACCGGCGAGCCGGGAACCAGTGCGCGGCCAACCGCAGCACGTTCGTGAACATGAACGCGTCGCCGGCCCCGATCAACAGGCGCCCCACCACCCCACCGGCGATCGACGCACTCACCGCGAACATGCCCGAACCGACAGCCATCGCGAGCACCCCGGCGGTGATGACCTTGCGCGGACCCAGCCGGTCGGCCAACAGCCCGGACGGGATCTGCAACGCCAGATACACGCCAAGCTGGACGGCCGACAGCACCGACAGCAGCGCGGGCCCAGCGGAGAAGCGGGCCAGGGCGTCCGGGGCAGCCACTCCCAGGCTGGCACGATGAAACAGCGCGACGAAGTAGCACAGTGCGCCCACACCCCATACCAGCCACGCCCTGCGCGGCTGCGGGCGAGGAACCTGCTCACCCGCGCCTTCCCACCGCTGTGATCGCTCGGCAACCCCGCTCGCCGCCGTCGCCTCCACCAACACCTCCGTACGCGAAGAAAACTTGTATCTATCTTAGATACAAGAAGTGCGCCAGTACGATGGCAGCGTGTCGAGCGCAACACCAGGAAACGTCGAGACCACCCAGCCGGAACCGGCCCAGCCCGCAGCGACGACGCCCGCCGAGGCGCCAGCCCCGGAGCCCCCGGCCGCCGACCGCGCCTACCGCCACGTCAAAACCGGCCTGCTCGACGGGACCTATCCCGACGGCCACCTACTGTCCGAAGGGGAAATCGCCACCGCGCTGAACATGTCCCGCACTCCCGTGCGCGAAGCCTTCCTCCGATTGCAAACCGAAGGCTTCCTGCGCCTGTACCCCAAACGCGGCGCCCTCGTCGTCCCTGTGAGCCCCACCGAAGCCCGCGCCCTACTCGAAGCACGCCTAGCCCTGGAAAGCTTCGCGATCGATCGGCTCGCCACCCAGGGCGACACCACCGTCACCGACGTCGGCGAAGAACTCGCCGCCCACCGCGCCTGCGACGCCGCGGACCTCACCGACGCCGAGATGCACGAAGTGGACCGCGACTTCCATGCCCAACTGGTGGCCGCCTCCGGCAACCCCGTCGTGGCCGACCTCTACAACGCACTCCGGGACCGGCAACTACGGATCACCTCCACCGCCCGAACCCACGAACCAGCCAAACGCGCCCGCGTCACCCATCAGCACGGCGAGATCGCCTCCGCCCTCCGCCACGGCAACCCCGAACTCGCCAAAACCCGCCTGCGCCAACACCTCCTCGACACAGCCCGACACCTCGGCGTGGCCGCAGGCCCCTACCTCGAACCAGACGCCGTCGACCCCGCCTGACCTCGATGCATGGCAGGGGCGACGACCGATGGGTACTGGTGTGAGGATGATTGTTGATTTCGGTCAACACTGAAGCATTGAAGACAATAAAGAATACTTTCACCTACCGAAGGCGATGAGTTCACGGTCTGCTACGGTTGCGACCATGCAGCGCGCTGGTATGACGACGACGCCGGAGACCGTCCCGGCGCGCTGATCGTTGTCCACATCCGAAGCTCCGGGGCGAGGGCCCCGGAGCTTCGTCGTGTGGTCACTCGCCCTACCAACCGCGAGAGGACCACCATGGATCACCGCACACTCGGCCGTGACCTGAACCTCTTCGGCACCGACCCGCTGATCGGCGCGGGACTGCCCTACTGGCTGCCGGATGGCGCGATCGTGCGCCACACCCTGGAGGAATACATCCGTGAGGCCGAGTTGCGCGCCGGCTACCAGCACGTCTACTCACCGGTTTTGGCCAAGCGGGACCTGTATGAGATCTCCGGGCACTGGTCCCATTACAGCGACGAGATGTTCCCGCCGATGACTCTCGGGGGTGAGCAGGTAGTACTGCGGCCGAGTCTGTGTCCGCACCACGCCGTGATCTACCGCTCCCGCGCGCACAGCTACCGCGAGCTACCGCTGCGGATGGCCGAACTGGGCGGCATGTACCGCTCGGAGCTGTCCGGGGTCCTCGGAGGACTGACCCGAGTGCGAGCGATCCACCTCAACGACGCGCACATCTTCTGCGCCCCGGACCAGGTCGCCGACGAAGCACGCGCGGCCCTGGCACTGATCCGCCAGGCATACGCCGCTCTGGGTATCCAACCGGCCCGCGTGCGGCTGTCGCTGCCGAGCACCGGAGGCAAGTACGTCGCCAATCCCGGGATGTGGCAGCGGGCCGGGGCCGTGCTCACCGGCATCCTCGACGAGTCCGGGCTCGCCTACGACGCCGTCGAGGGCGAAGCGGCGTTCTACGGACCCAAGATCGACATCCAGGTCGTCGACGGCGCCGGCCGCGAGTCCACGCTGTCCACCGTCCAGGTCGACTTCCACCAGCCCGCCCAGTTCGAGCTGCACTACATCGGACCGGATGGCGCCAAGCATCGGCCGGTCATGGTCCATCGCAGCATCATCGGCAGCGTGGAACGGGCCGTCGCACACCTCATCGAAACTCACGGCGGCGCCTTTCCCGGCTGGCTGGCCCCCACCCAGGTGAGCGTGCTGCCCGTCTCCGACACCGAGCGGGATCAGGCCGCTGCCCTGGTCCAACGATGCGCCGACCAAGGGCTACGAGCCGACCTTCTCGGGCCGGACCACGGCAGCCTGGGAGCGCGCATCCGCGCCGCCCGGCTCGTGCCCTACCAAGCGGTGATCGGGGCGAAGGAGGCCAGTGACGACCAAGTGGCACTGCGACTCCGAGACGGCCGCCGCCTGGACGCGATGCCCGCCACCGAGGCACTGGCACGCATCGGCACGCTGATCAATGCACACAGCACCCGCCTGTGGGAATGACGGGCGGGCAGGCGCGCGGCTAGGTTCCGCGCAGCTGGCGTTTACCTGGCGCCGCCGCGCGGAACTCCGGGGAGGCGTTCGCCACCCGCCGAAGGGAGCATGCCGCAATGACCAGCGCTGACCTGCTCGTCGACGCGTTCGGCCGGATACGCGAGAGCGTTCACGACGTCGTTGCGGGACTCACCCCGGAAGAGCTGGCCTTCCGCTTCGACGCCGAGGCCAACTCGATCGCCTGGCTGGTGTGGCACCTCACCCGGGTACAGGACGACCACATCGCCGACGCCGCGCGCATCGACCAGGTCTGGACCGCCCACGGCTGGGAGGACCGCTTCGGCCTGCCGTTCCACCCCGACGAGACCGGATACGGCCAGAGCTCCGAGGAAGTCGGCGCGGTCCAGGTCTCGGCGAAGCTGCTCACCGGCTATCACGACGCGGTGCACAAGCAGACGATCCGCTACGTGCGGCACCTCGGCGACGCGGACCTCGACCGGATCATCGACGACTCCTGGGATCCGCCGGTCTCACTCGGCGTCCGGCTGGTGAGCGTGATCGCCGACGACCTGCAGCACACCGGGCAGGCCGCCTACATTCGCGGTGTGGTCGAACGCACCGGCACGTGATCAGTCCTGCTCCGGCGGTTCCTCCGCGCTCGGCTGCTGCGGCGGGGCCTGCCGCCGCGAGGTGATCCCTGGACGGCCCGGGGGCACGTCCTGCCCGGTCACGAAGTCCGTCGGGCTGGGAACCTCCTTGCGCGCCACCTCTTCGGCCGCGCGGACCGCTTCGGCGACCTCCGGCGTGGTGGAGGTGTCGAACCAGGCCCGCACCGACTCGTCGTCCTCTTCCGGCCGCCCAGCCGGGGGCTCCTCGGCGGTGGGCTCGAAACGGAACACCCCGTCCTCGCCCGGGGCGCCGAGCGAGCGGGCGAACCCTTCCAGCGCCTTGCTGAAGTCGCTGGGCACGACCCACACTTTGTTCGCGTCGCCCTGCGCCATCTGCGGCAGGGTCTGCAGGTACTGGTAGGCCAGCAGCTCCGGGGTCGGCTTGCCCTGCTTGACCGCCGCGAAGACCTTCTCGATCGCCTTGGCCTGTCCCTGGGCCTGCAGGTAGCGGCTGGCCCGCTCACCCTGCGCGCGCAGGATGGCCGACTGCCGGTCCGCCTCCGCGGCGAGGATGGCGGCCTGCTTGGCGCCCTCGGCGGCGAGGATCTGCGACTGCTTCTGCCCTTCCGCGGTCTTGATCGACGACTCCCGCTGGCCCTCGGCGTTGAGGATCATGGCGCGCTTCTCCCGGTCGGCGCGCATCTGCTTCTCCATCGAGTCCTGAATGGACGGAGGCGGGTCGATCGCCTTCAGCTCCACCCGGGCCACCCGGATGCCCCACCGGCCGGTCTCCTGGTCCAGCACCCCGCGCAGCTGCGTGTTGATCGCATCGCGGGAGGTCAGCGTCTCCTCCAGGCTCATGCCACCCACGACGTTGCGCAACGTCGTCGTGGTCAGCTGCTCGACACCGACGATGTAGTTGTTGATCTCATACACCGCCGACCGTGAGTCGGTGACCTGGAAGTAGACCACGGTGTCGATCGACACCGTCAGGTTGTCCTGGGTGATCACCGGCTGCGGCGGGAAGGACACCACCTGCTCGCGCATGTCGATCCGCGCGCGCACCCGATCCAGGAAGGGCACCAGAAAGTTCAACCCCGGCTCGGCGACGGTGCGAAACCGCCCGAACCGTTCCACCACGCCGGACTGCGCCTGCGGGATCACCAGCACCGACTTGGACGCGATGATGATCACCAGCAGGACGACGACGGCAATGACTACCAAAGCGGCAACGTCCACTGTGGTCTCCTCCCCGGCAGCGCCGGCACCCGCTACAAACCCATGTCCCACTCTGCCACGACCGCGGTGGCTCCCGAGATCTCGACGACCGTCACCGTGCTGCCGGTTTCCAGCACGCGCCTCTCGTCGAGCGCGCGCGCCGACCACAGCTGGCCGTCGATGCGGACCTGACCGCCGTGAGCATCCACTGTGGACGTCACCACGGCCCGGTGGCCGACCAGCGCGTCGACGTTGGTCTTCAGCGCCGGCGGGTGATGCATCCGGCGCTTCAGCGCCGGCCGCGCGAAGAAGACCAGCCCCAGCGACAGCGCGGCGAACGCCGCCGCGTCCACCCCCAGCGGCGCCCCGAGCGCCGCCGCGCCGGCAGCCCCCAGCGCGCCGACCCCGAGCATCACCAGCACGAAGTCACCGGACACCACTTCAGCCGCGATCAGCACCACGCCTGCCACCAGCCAGACCAGCGCGACCATGCAGCCATAGTGGCAGACACCCGCACTCCGTGTACCCCTTTCCTGGCCCGCCGTGATCGACGCGTGATACCACCACAGCTGTGGTGGTAGTTCACCACCACGGGCGTGGTGACCGCTAGGGGGTTGTGGGCGGCTCCCCATCGTCGGTGACGAAATCGATCAGCTGTTCCACCGCCCCGATCAGCGGTGGCTCCAGGTCCCGGAAGCTGGACACCGCCGCTAGCACTGTCCGCCACCCCTGCGCCGGTGTCTCCCACCCCAGCGCCGCGCACACGCCTTCCTTCCAGTCTTGGCCGTGCGGAACCTCCGGCCAGGCGGTCATGCCCACCGCCGAGGGCCTGACCGCCTGCCAGATGTCCACATACGGGTGACCGGTGATCAGCACGTGCGGATCGTCCACGGCGGCGGCCAGCCGCGACTCCTTGCTGCCGTCCACCAGGTGGTCGGCGAGCACACCCACCCGCCGGCCCGGGCCCGGCCCGAACTCCTCCAGCGCGGCGGCCAGGTCGTCCAGGCCGTGCAGCGGTTCCACCACGACACCCTCGACCCGAAGATCGTGTCCCCACACGCGTTCCACGAGTTCGGCGTCGTGCAGGCCCTCCACCCAGATCCGGCTGGCCCGGGCGGTGCGCGCCCGCACCCCCTCGACCCGCACCGACCCGGACGTCGAGCGAGCCGGCCCAGTCGAGCCGGCCGCCCGGGGGTGGGTCAGGGTCACGGGTTGGCCGTCGAGGTGGAAAGCGGCCGGACGCAACGGAAACACGCGGCGCTTCCCGTGGCGGTCTTCCAGCACGACACCGCCGTGGTCGAAGCCCACGACCGCGCCACAGAAACCACTGGCGGCGTCCTCGACGACCAGCCCCGGCTCAGCCGGAACCTCCGCGACCTTGCGTCGCCGCTTGCCCGCCGCCAACACGTCACTGCCGTACTCCACCGAGCGCACGGGAAGGGACCGTAGCGGCAGAACTCACTCCACCGGTGACACCACGCCGGCTGGCCTCGGCAGAAAGCCCGAGGGCGTACAACCCCCGCTGCCGATCAGCGTCCACGGGTGCGTAACCTCGTTTGCCGTGCCATGTCCAAGCGCAACGATGGTGGTATGGACGTCGGCGTGGCTGCACGGGGCAGCCGCGTCGGACGACGTGCTGGACGCCCTGCACATCTGGGCCGAGGTCCACGAAGTGCGGGCAGCCGACGAGGATCTCGCGGCTCGTCTTGACCTGCCCGGCCCGCAGGAGGCACCGGCGGGGCCAGCGATGCTGCTGGCCGCGTTCCGCAAGGCCGGAGCCGGCCACGCCGATCTCGCGCTCCCCGTTCCCGGCGACGTCCGTGGCCTCGACGGGAAGACCGCCTTCTCCCGGTTGGCCGTTCGCTGCGCGGAAGCGGTCGTCCTGCGCGAGCAGCGGCTCGGGCTGGTACCGGAAAAGGTCGCCGACGGCGTGCTGCGATGGACCGTGTTCGCGCTGGACGAGGTGGCACCCGCCGAGCATCTGCCGATCGGCGAGGCCGAGCACGGCATGTCGTCGGCGATGCGTGAAGCCGCGAGCGCGTTGCTGGAACTCGACATCGCCAAGCAGCGCCCAGGAGTACGGGAAGAGATCGCCGAGTCGGTGGCCTCCCGTCCGCAGCCCGCGTGGCCGCAGGACGCACCCCCACGCGCGCTGCGTGTGCTGCAACGTGCGTCCGAGGTGGAGGCGATCCTGTGGATCGCCACCGAGGACGCCCCCGGCGGGGCACTGTCCGCGTCCGCCGTTCGCGCGCGCACGCAAGCCCTGCGACCGCTGTTCGACGCGGTGCGCGCGGCACGCCAGTCCGCGGCAGCGGAGATGGTGCGCGTGCTGGCCGCCCGCGCCAACCGGTCCTGACGCCGGACCAACCAGGTCAGCCGGTGATCTGCGGCTCGCCGTTGACGCTGCGACCGGACACAGGCAGCTCGGACAGCTTGCGTGGCGCCAGACCCTCGGTGTGCTCGCGGACCAGTTCCACGACCATCTCCGCGAACTTCGGGTCCCCTCCGGCCGTCGCCGCACGGGCGAACCCCATGCCCAGCTCGCCGGCGGTCTCCCTGGCTTCGTTGTCCAGGTCCCAGATCACTTCGAGGTGATCGGAGATGAACCCGATCGGGCTGACCACCGCTGCCGGCACTCCTTGCGCGTGCAGGGTGTGAAGGTGGTCGACGATGTCCGGCTCCAACCACGGCACCTGCGGCGGGCCGGACCGCGACTGCCACACCACGTCGTAGTCGTCGGCGCCGACCGTCTCGGCGACCAGCCGCGCGCTTTCGGCCACCTGGCGCGAGTACCAGCGCGACTGGCCGTCCTCCCCGCACTGCTCATCGGCGGAGATCGGGATGGAATGCGCGGTGAACACCAGGCGCGGTCGCTCGGCGCCGACCGACCGCCACGCCGCCCGCACGGCGTCGGCGTTGGCCTCCACGAACAGCGGGTGGTCGTAGAAGTGGCGCAACTTCACCAGCTCCGGCGCCCCGTCTCCTACCGCCGCGCGAGCCCGGACGATGTCCTCGTTGTACTGGTCGTTGCCCGAGTATCCGCCCCAGGCGGAGGTGGCGAACACCAGCGCCCGCCGCACCCCGTTACTGGCCATCTTCGCGACGGTGTCTTCCACCATCGGGTGCCAGTTGCGGTTACCGAAATACACCGGCAGCGTGCCGCCGTGCCGGGCCAGCTCGCCCTCGACCGCGGTGATCAACTCCCGGTTGAGCTGGTTGATCGGCGACACACCACCGAAGTGGTAGTAGTGCTCCGCGACCTCGTCCAACCGCTCCGGCGGCACGTTGCGGCCCCGGGTCACGTTCTGCAGGAACGGGCGGACGTCCTCCGGTCCCTCCGGCCCGCCGAAGGACAGAACAAGCAGCGCGTCAAAGCTCACCGGACCATGATGACGGCCCGCCGGGCCGTGGCGTTCACCTGGGTAGGGTCGGCCACCACCGCCCGGCGGGCCGGGACGTCCGCAGCGGGCTCTCACGCGCCGAGCGCGTGGAAACCACCGTCCACCATGATCATCGAGCCCGTGGTCTTGGGCAGCCAGTCCGACATCAGCGCGCAGACCGACTTCGCCACCGGGGTCGGGTCCGCGACGTCCCAACCCAGCGGGGCGCGCTCGCTCCAGGTCTCCTCCAGGCCGGAGAACCCTGGAATCGACTTCGCCGCCATCGTGCGCACCGGACCGGCCGAGACCAGGTTGACCCGCACCCCGCGCGGCCCGAGTTCACGGGCGAGGTAGCGCGAGGTGGACTCCAGCGCGGCCTTGGCCACACCCATCCAGTCATAGGCGGGCCACGCCACCCGGGCGTCGAAGTCCATGCCGACCACCGACGCACCCGGCGCGAGCATCGGCTGCACGGCCACCGCCAGCGACTTCAGCGAGTACGCCGAGATGTGCACCGCGGTTGAGACGTCCTCCCAGGGGGCCTGCAGGAAGTCCCCGCCCAGGCAGGACTCCGGTGCGAAGGCGATGGAGTGCAGCACACCGTCGAGGCCGTCGACGTGCTCGCGCACGCGCTCGGCGAGGGTGTCGAGCTGCTCGCTGTTGGTGACGTCCAGTTCCAGCACCGGCGCGGGCTTGGGCAGCCGGTCGGCGATGCGCTCGACCAGCCGCATCCGGCCGAAACCGGTGAGCACCACCTCGGCGCCCTGCTCCTGCGCCGCCTTCGCGGCGTGGAACGCGATCGAGGAGTCCGTGATCACACCAGTGATCAACAGCCGCTTACCTTCAAGCAATCCGCTCACGTGTTTCCTCCGTGGCAACTACGAAGTGGGAATTCGTGCGGTCGGGTCGAATCCGCCTCAGTGGCCCATGCCCAGGCCGCCGTCGACCGGGACGACCGCGCCGGTGATGTAGCCGGCCTCGTCCGAGGCCAGCCACCGCACCGCGCTGGCGACCTCCTCGGTGTCGGCGAAACGCCCGAGCGGGATCTGCCCGAGGATCTCCTTCTTGCGCTCCTCAGGCAGGGCGTCGGTCATGTCGGTGGTCACGAATCCCGGCGCGACGACGTTCGCGGTGATGTTGCGCGACCCCAGCTCCCGGGCGATCGACCGGGCCAGGCCGACCAGCCCCGCCTTGCTCGCCGCGTAGTTGGCCTGCCCGGCCCCGCCGGAGAGCCCCACCACGGACGAGACGAAGATCATACGACCCTTACGGTTCCGCAACATGCCGCTGGCCGCCCGCTTGGCCACCCGGTACGAGCCGGCGAGGTTCGCGTCGAGGACCCGGGAGAACTGGTCCTCCCCCATGCGCAACAGCAGGCCGTCGTCGGTGATGCCCGCGTTGGACACCAACACCTCGACCCGGCCGTGCTCGGCCTCCACCTCGTCGAAGGCGGCGGCGACCTGGTCGGCGTCGGTGACGTCGCACTGGACCCCGAGCATGCCCTCCGGGGCGCCCGAACCGCGGTGGGTGATCGCGACGTTGTCGCCGGCTTTCTGGAACGCCTGCGCGATCGCCAGACCGATTCCGCGGTTGCCGCCGGTCACCAGAACGGACCGTGACACGTGATGTACCTCCTGCTCGCAGCGAACTAACCAGCCGGAGGCTATCCGTTACCGGCCGGTATTCCCGCATCGGTCCAATCTCGACAGCCCACCGTGTCACGGTTCAACGGCGCCTGTGTAAACGGCAGACTACCCGGCGGAGACCAGCGCTCGTATCGAGCGAAACTGGTCGCAGTCAACCGGCCACGAGCGGCGAGGAGCAAGTGTTGAGCACCCCATCGGGGGCATCCCCTTCGACGTCTGCCCGGGACCGCGCGCTGGCGACCGCCCTGCGCGCCGAGATCAGCGGCGAGGTGCTGTTCGACGCGGGATCGCGGGCGCTGTACGCCACGGATGCGTCGAACTACCGCCAGGCCCCGGTCGGGGTGATCCGCCCGCGCACCGAGGACGACGTCGTGGCCGCTGTCGCCCACGCCCGCCACTTCGGCGTACCGATCACCAGCCGTGGTGCCGGCACGAGCATCGCCGGCAACGCCTGCGGCCCAGGCCTCGTGCTGGACTTCGCTCGCTACCTCGACCGGATCGTCGACATCGACCCCGAGAGGCGGTTGGCTCGGGTGCAGCCGGGGGTGGTGCTGGACTCGCTGCGGGCCGCCGCGGCCGGGCACGGGCTGACCTTCGGGCCGGACCCGTCCACGCACAGCCGCTGCACGCTCGGCGGGATGATCGGCAACAACTCGTGCGGTACGCATTCGGTCGCCTGGGGCAAAACCGTCGACAACGTGCACTCGCTGCGCGTGCTGCTCTCCGACGGCACCCGGGTCGAGGTCGGTGCCACCGAATCGGCCGCGTTGGAGAAGCTGTGCGCGCGGGAGGACCGCACCGGCACGCTCTACCGGGAGCTGCGGGCACTCGGCGGCGACGTCGCTGACGACGTACGCCGGGATTTTCCCGACCTGACTCGCCGGGTGTCCGGCTACAACCTCGACCAGCTGCTGCCGGAAAGCGGCTTCCACGTGGCTCGCGCGTTGGTCGGCAGCGAGGGCAGCTGCGCGACCGTGCTGGAAGCGACCGTGCACCTGGTCGACTCGCCGCCTGCGCGCGCGATGGCCGTTCTCGGCTTCGACGACACCTACGCCGCCGCCGACGAGGTGCCCCGGCTGCGCGGCCTGGGCGCACTGGCCATCGAAGGCATCAGCACCGACCTCGTCGACGTCGTCCGCGACCGCAATCCCCGCTCACCGGCCCTGCGGCTGCTACCGGGCGGGCGGAGCTGGCTGCTGGTGGAAACCGGCGGCAGCGATCCCGGCGAAGCCCGCGACGGCGCCGAGCGGATCGGGCGCGCCCTGCAGGGGCGCGCCGAGGTCGTGGTGCACACCGAGCGGGCGAACATGGCCGCGCTGTGGAAGATCCGCGAGGAAGGCTCGGGGTACTCCACCCGGATGGCCGACGGCTCGGAGCGCTGGTCGGGATGGGAGGACGCCGCGGTCCCGCCTGAGCGGCTGGGGTCCTACCTGCGCGAGTTCGACGAACTGCTGCGCCGCTTCGGCCGCCGGGGCGTGACCTACGGGCACTACGGCGACGGGTGCATCCACGTCCGCATCGACTTCGACCTGCTGACCAAGCCGGGCGCGTCCGACTACCGGACGTTCCTGGAAGCCGCGGCGGACCTCGTGGTCGCCCACGGCGGGTCGGTCTCCGGCGAGCACGGTGACGGCCAAGCCCGTTCGGAGTTGCTGGCCCGGATGTACCCGCCACGGCTGATCAAGGCGTTCGACCGATTCAAAGACGCCTTCGACCCCGAGGGGCTGTTCAACCCCGGGCAGATCGCCCGCCCCCGGCCGCTGGACGAGAACCTGCGCCTGCTCGTGGCGCCCCCGCAACTGCCGACCCGCACCGAGCTGGCGCTGCACGCCGACGGCGGCGACCTCGCCCCGGCCAGCCGACGCTGCGTCGGCGTCGGCAAATGCCTCAACTCCTCGGGCGGCGTGATGTGCCCCAGTTACCGGGCCACCCGCGAGGAGCAGCATTCCACCCGGGGCAGGGCACACCTGCTGTTCGAGATGTTGGCCGGCGACGTGATCAGCGGCGGCTGGCGAGCGCCGGAGGTGCGCGACGCGCTGGATCTGTGCCTGTCCTGCAAGGGCTGCAAGACCGACTGCCCGGTGGGCGTGGACATGGCCGCATACAAGGCCGAGTTCCTGCACCACCACTACCGCCGCCGACTGCGCCCGGCCTCGCACTACTCGATGGGGTTCCTGCCGCTGTGGCTGGCCCTCGGCCAGTACGCGCCGGGTCTGGTCAACCGGGCGATGGGTGGCCCGGCCGCCGACCTGCTCAAACGCGTCGGCGGCATCGCGGCCGAACGTGACCTGCCCCAACTGGCGCCGCAAACGCTACGGGCGTGGTGGGCGCGGCGCGGCGTCCCGGATGCCCAGGGCGAGCGACCGGTCGTGCTGTTCCCGGACACGTTCACCAACCATTTCGACCCGCACGTCGGACGGGACGCCGTCGCGGCGCTGGAGCGCCTCGGCTTCACCGTCCACCTGCCCCGCACGCAGGTGTGCTGCGGTCTGACGTGGGCCTCGACCGGCCAGCTCGGCATCGCGCGCACGACGATCCGGCGTACCGCGCGAGCGTTGCGCCCCGCCGTCCAAGCGGGAGCACCGGTGGTCGGGCTCGAACCGAGCTGCACGGCGTTCCTGCGCAACGATGCGCTCGAACTCGCCCCGCATGACCCGAACGTCCAGGCACTGGCCCGAGCGACCCGGACGTTCGCCGAACACGTCGAGCCCACCCGCGAGCAGTGGCGAGTGGACTCCGGCCAGGACACCGCGCTGGTGCAGGTGCACTGCCACCAGTACGCGGAACTGGGCTTCGACGCAGATCAGTCCACATTGGATGCTGCTGGCGTGCGGGCGGACGTGCTCGACTCCGGCTGTTGCGGACTCGCCGGCAACTTCGGCTTCGAACGCGGCCACTACGACGTGTCCCTGGCCTGCGCAGAGCAGGCGCTGCTGCCCGCGGTCCGCGCGGCCGAACCCGGCACCCCCGTCGTGGCCGATGGGTTCAGCTGCCGCACCCAACTACGCCACACCGCCGGGGTCGAGCCCGACCACCTCGCCACCCTCGTCGCCCGCGCCCTCGGCGTCGCCAGCACGTGACGTCCTCCCCGACCACAGGGCGCGCAGAAGCAGGCCGACCAGGACGGCGAGCCATCCGGCCAGCACCAGGGTCTGGGCGAGCGCGTCGGCACGCGGAAAGTGCTCCAGGTGTGTCACCTGGAAGGCGAAATGCAAGCCGACGTCGCCACGCCCCGCGCCGCACCGCAGCCGCATGCGCGCCGTCATCGGACCTCCGGGCGGTAGGACAGGGCAGCCGGATCGTGGTGTGCGGCAAGGTAGTCGGTGAAGGTCCTCCCCGGCGCGGCGTTCGCCGGTGCCAGATGGTGGCCGTCGCGGTAGCCACCGAAGACCTTGCCCGGCAACCGGAACGGCACGACCGGCCGGCGCCGGCCCGTGACCTGGAGATACTCGCGGGCCAGATCAGGCAGCGCACGGACTTCCGGCCCGCCGATCTCCGGCGCCCGTCCCACCGGAGAGGCTGCCGCCAGCCGCGCGAGCCGGTCGGCGACCACGCCGACGTCAACCGGCTGGAACCGCAGATCGGGCACCAGCATCACCGGCGAACGCGCCAACGTCGCCACGACCAGCCGGATCAGATCGTGAAACTGGGTAGCCCGCAGGATCGTGTACGGCAGCCCGGACTGCTCGATCAGCCGTTCCGAGGCAAGCTTGCTGCGGTAATACACCATCGGAATCCGGTCCACGCCGACAATCGAGATGTACACCAGATGCGGGCGGCCGGCGCGCCGCGCCGCGTCGATCAGGTTCTGGTCTACCGGCACCCGCATGCTGGTCGCACAGTGGACGATCGCGTCCACACCGTCGACCGCGCGGCCCAGCCCGGCGCCGCTGCGGTAGTCGACCGTCGCCCACCCGTACGGCAGCGACACCCGGTCGGGCCGCGGTCGGCGGCTGGCGATACGGACGTCGTGCCCCGCGTCGAGCAGGCGGGACACCACCGCGCTGCCCAGACATCCGCTGCCACCGGTGACCAAGATCGCACTCATCGGGCTCCCTTCCCGTCGTCCCCGCGACCAGGACGAGACAGCCCCGCGAGACGTGACGTCAGGAGGTCAGGTTCTCGATCGGGAACAGCATCGGCGGCAGCGCGCCCTCGTGGGTGAGCAACCAGCGCTTGCGCTCCAAGCCGCCACCGAACCCACCGAGTTGACCGCCGCTGGCGACCACCCGGTGACACGGCACCACGACCGGGATGGGGTTGCTCGCCATCGCGATCCCGACCGCCCGGGACGCCTCCGGGTGCCCGGCCGCCGCCGCCAACTGGCCGTACGTGATCGTCTGTCCGAACCCGACGTCCTCGAACAGCACCCGCAGCACCCGCTGCTGGAACCCGGACGTCGACGTCCAGTCCAGCGGCAGGTCGAAAGCCTGCCGCTGGCCGGTGAAATAGGCGTCGAGCTGGAGACGCACCTCGGCCAGCACCGCCGGTGGACCGTCGTCCGCACGCCCCGGCGCTGTCCGGTCGTCCCCGCCGAAGGACACCCCTACCAGGCCCTCCTCGGTCGCGACCACGACCAGCGGACCGATCGGCGTCTCCACGCGCATAGGGCCATCCTGACCGACACCCCTGACACCGGTGACACCACCTAGTCAGGGACGTTCTGAATCCGACCCCACGTGCTCTTCGTGCCCCAGATGTTCTGCCGCAGGCCCTCCAGCTGGACCACCTGGCTATGGTCCACGAACAGGTTCACCTCGTTGCCGTAGTTCTTGATGTACCACTCGAACACGGCCGGATCGGCGGCCTCGAACATCACCCTCTCCAGGCCCAGGCCGTTGATGATGCTGGCCACCACGCCCGTGCGCCAACTGCTCACGTTCTCGGTGATCCCCTCGCTTTCGATCATGATCAGCTCAGCACCGGCATCCAACGCGCGCTGCGCGCGGGCGAGGAGATCCCCCACGTCCTTCGTCCCCTCGGCGGCCAACTCCTCGGTGGCGGTGTCCCCACCGGCACCGAACTGGATTCCCAGTTCCGGCTTCGGTTTCAGCCCGGCCTTGCGCACCCGCTCCACCAGCCGCAGCAACCCTTCGGTGGGCAGGCTGATGAACCCGGCACTGATCTCGATCACGTCGAATCCGAGATCCCGGGCTTCCGCCAAGTACCGGTCGACCGCGTCCATGCCGTAACGCAGCACCGTCTCGATCCAGCCCCCGCTGGAGACGTAGACGTCGTGCTGGTGCGCGATCTCGTTGAACGCCCGCACCTGCTCCGGCGGGAACAGCGCGAACGAACCACCCGCGTACTTCACGCCGTCCACCCACTGCCCGACCGTGTCCAGCACGTCCGACAAGTGCCGAGTCCCGTACGTGCTGTAGTACGGCCCGCGCATCTCCGTCAGGCCCGCGCTGCGCGGCTTGGCCGACCGTGCGGCGCGCGGAACGAACGCGAAAGCGGTCTCGGTCATCGACTCCTCCTCTCGTAGCGACGTACGTCACCGACCTCGGCGAGTACGCTCGTCAGGTCGGTGGTCGGCCGGTCCTCGCAGCTCGCGATCACGTCAGCGATCCGGTTGCGCTGCTCCGCCGTGGTGAATCCCCGGGTCACCCGATCGAACTTCTGCCGGGCCGCCGTCCAGTCGAGCGGGTCGCTGTGGAAACCCCGGTACTCGTTGCGCCTAGCCCGCAACAGTCGACCATCGGTGAGCCGTACCTCCAGTTCCGCCGGCAGATGCTGCGGAAACAGCGTGGACAACCGCTCCTCCGGCTGAACCTCGACCTTGCGCAGCAAGCGCTGCACATCGGCGGCGGCAATCCGCTGCGGCTCGTACTGCTCGGGCTGCACCTCCCCGTCGAGCAACGCGACCGCCACCATGTACGGAAGGCTGTGGTCGGCTTCCTCCTTCGTCCACACTGTCCGCTTGTCGCCCTCCTCCCCACCGCCGATGATCTGGTGCGCTACGTGGAAGGTCCGCAGCCGCACCGAGTCCACCGCATTCGCGTCAAAACCCGGCTCGCCGCGCAGGTCCAGTGCGGCGTCCAACGCCGACTGCGAGTGGATCTCCGCGTTGTGCTTCTTGATGACCGTGCGTCGGACGCTTTCCAGATCCTCACCGCTCCAGTCGACGTGAAAGTCACCGGCGATGGTCTCCCGGAAGCCCTTGTTGCCTTCGAAAACCTCGCGAGGCCCGGTGATCCCGACCTCGGCCAGCAGCGCGGCATGCGTACCTTCCTTGGCCACGTTCGGGTACGCGAGGCCCTTCCAGTGCGACAGCGAGCCCGTTCGAGTCACCCGCAGCGCATTGTTCGCCGTACCGCTGATAGCGATCGCGTTGGCGATGCCTTCCTCGTCGAGGCCGAGTACTTTCGCCGCCCCCGCAGCCACGGCGTAAGCACCCTGCGTCGTGTGGTCGAAGCCCTTGTCCCGCACTGGCGCGACATCCGCGAGCCGGGTGTGCACCTGGTAAGCGACCGCGACAGCAGTGAGGAACTCCGCGCCGCTGGCCTGGCGGTAGTCAGCGGCGGCCAGCACCGGCGCGATGTTGTCGGAGGGATGGTTGGTCTCGCCGGCCGCCAGATAACTGTCCATGAAGTCCAGGTACCGAGCCAGCGCCGCGTTGTAGAAAGCCGCCCGGTCCGGCGCCGTCCGACCACCCCCGACCAAAGTGGACAGACCAGTGCCGCCCAAGGTGTCCGTCAGCCGGCGGATCGCCCGAACCGGCTCGGCCGGCAACGCCGCGATCGCCACGCCCACGGTGTCCAGAACGCGGATCTTGAGCTGCTCCAACGCCGGCAGGCTGAGATCCTCTAACCGTGCCTGCCGCACGAACGCGGCCAGACGATCCACCTCCGCCATCTCCTCGGCCTACCCCACCACCGCCGAGTTGAATCATCAGCAGGCCCGCGGTCGATCAGGCCGCGCCACCCGACCAGCCACGTTTGCGCGCCACCACAAACCGTACGACGTCCGCGATCCAGTCCGAGTCGGTGCGCAGCACCAGGTGCGCGCAACCGGCCTTGCGCAACGCCGCCGCGACCTCGTCGCGGTGCGCGGCCGCAGCCGCCGCGAACTCCTTTCGCAGCACCGGGGTGGTACGGACCTCGCGCCGCTTGCCGGTCTCCGGGTCCGCCAGCAACACCGTCCCCACGTCAGGAAGTTCCAGGTCGCGAGGGTCGACCACCTCAACCGCCAGCAGCTCGTGCCGCGCCCCGAGCCCGCGCAGCGCCCGCACCCAGCCCGTCTCTCCGAGGAAGTCCGAGACCACCACCGCAAGACCGCGCCGACGCGCGGACCGGCGAAGCTGCTCGATCAGCCCCGCCAGATCACCGCCGGTGCCCTCGGGCGGCCGCGGCGTCTGGGCCACCTGACGCAACAGGGCACGCGCGTGCGCCGTCCCACCCCGGGCCGGAATCCTCCGCATCTGCTCCCCCGTGGCGACCACCCCGCCGACGCGATTACCACCGCCAGTGGTCAGGAACGCCACCGCCGCCAGGCCCGCGATCGCCAGCTCCCGCTTCTCGCACGCGGCGCTGCCGAAGTCCAGGCTGGCGGAAAGGTCCACTGCGGCCCACGTCTCCAACTCCCGGTCGGCCACCGTCTGCCGGATGTGCGGCTCATGCGTACGAGCGGTGACCGCCCAGTCCATCCGGCGAACATCGTCGCCAGGCTGATATGGCCGCGCCTCCCCCGGCTCGGTTCCCGGTCCGGGCACCAAACCGAGATGATTGCCCTGTAGCAAGCCGTCCAGCCGGCGACGCACGGACAGTTCGAGGTGGCGCAGCGCGGCCTCCAACCGGTCCGTCCGCAACGACGGCGGCGCCCACGACGGCCGCTCGTCCTGGTCAGGAACGGGATTCGGGACCACCGACACCGCGAGCCGCCCCCTAGTGCTGGTCGATCTGATGCTGGTTGAAGCCACCCGGCGGTTGCCCGTACGACTGCTGGGGCGGTGCGTGCTGGATGGCCTGCGGGCGCGCCGACACCTGCGGCAGCGGCACCGTCTGCAACACGCGGTTGACGATGTGGTCCACGGGAACAGCATCCGCCAGCGCGTCATAGGACAGCACCAAGCGGTGCCGGAAGACATCCGGTACCACGTCGACGACGTCCTGCGGGAGCACGTAGTCCCGCCCGCGCACCAAGGCCAGCGCCCGCGCGGCGGCGATCACGCCAAGGCTTGCGCGCGGTGAGGCGCCGAACGACACCCACCCCGCGATGTCGGTCAACCCGTGCTCGTTCGGCGCGCGGGTCGCGACCACCAGCCGCACCACGTAGTCCACCAGCGCATGGTGGACGAAGACCTTCGAGGCCACCTGCTGCAGGCGGGTCAGGCCGGACGGGTCCAGTACCCGCTGCGGCTCCGGCGGGGCCACCCCCACCCGGTAGATGATCTCCCGCTCCTCCTCCGTGGACGGGTAGTCCACCAGCAGCTTGAACAGGAAGCGATCCCGCTGCGCCTCCGGCAGCGGGTACACCCCCTCGTTCTCGATCGGATTCTGGGTGGCCAGCACCAGGAACGGGTCCGGCATGGGGTAGCTCTCGCCACCGATCGACAGGTGCCGCTCGGCCATCACCTCCAGCAGCGCCGACTGGACCTTCGCCGGAGCCCGGTTGATCTCGTCGGCCAGCACGAAGTTGGCCACCACCGGCCCGAGCTCGACGTCGAACCGTTCACTGCCCTGGCGGTAGATCCGCGTCCCGAGAATGTCCGCCGGCACCAGGTCCGGGGTGAACTGCAGCCGGGCGAACGACCCGCCCACAACCTGGGCGAACGTCTCCACCGCCAGCGTCTTGGCCACGCCTGGAACGCCTTCCAGCATGATGTGGCCCTTCGCCAGCAGGCCCACCAGCATGCGCTCCACCAGCCGGTCCTGACCCACGATGACCCGCTTGACCTCGAACACGGTGCGCTCCAGCAAGCGCGCGTCCTCGGCCGGCGTGCTCGCGTGCTCCCCCGTCTGCGCGGACGCGATCGCGCTCTCGCCGCTGGCGGCCTCGGTCACTGCCGCACCCTCCTGTCGCTGCGCTGAACCCGTAACCCCTACCAGGCAACCGAAACGCCAGTGTGACCGGTGTGAAGCGAGCCGATCGACTTCTGTGCGTGGGGGTGGTGAGTTGGGTGCTTGAGGGACCGGGGAAGGATTAATTTCAGTCGACACTGAAGCGACGAAGTATACAAAGTTGGTCAACCGTGCCGCCCCTGACCAGGATCAATCCGAAAGGGTCGGGTCAGACGCTGAGGTCGCCGCCGGCCCCGCGCAGGTCTTCAGGGGTGTCGACGTCGACCGCCTCCGACCCCGCAGCCGGGACCAATACGGGTTCCACCTGGCTGAGTACAGCGCGCAGCGGCCGGTCCCGAACATGCGCCGGCATCCGCTCTTGGAGCACATCCGTTCGCCACACACCCAGCAACCACTGCGGAGCCCCCTGCTCATCGACCAGCACGGCGCCCGGCGCTCCGCCCCGCACGGCCCGGATCAGCCGCTGGACCGTCCACTCCGTCACGTTCGGGTAATCGCTGGCGAGCACGACGACGAACTCGGGCCTGCCGGTCTCGACCAGCGCCGTCAACCCCGCGTCCAAGGCGGCGAGGGGACCGCCACCCGGCGGCTCCTCAGCCGTCCAGACCACCTCGCGCGCAACGTCCCGCCTCGGGCCCACCACTACCAGCGGCGCAGCCTGCGGCACCGCATCAAGTGCGCGCGCCAGCAGCGTGCTTCCGGCGACGGTCAGTGCCGGCTTGTCCGCTCCGCCCATTCGACGTCCCGCACCACCGGCGAGCACGATGGCGGCGTACCGCAATGCCACAGTTGATATCCCTACCGCACCATGGCCGCAGAGGCGAGCACGTCACAGAACGCGGACCGCGAAGGGCATGATCCCGTCATAACGCACAGACGTTACCCGCACCTGCGCACCGGAGTACGGCGCCTCGATCATCTTCCCGTTCCCGAGGTACAGCGCGACGTGGTGGATGAACCCGTCGTCGGTCTGCCAGAACAGCATGTCTCCTGGCCGTGCCTGCGCCAAGAGCACCTTGTGGCCGGAGCTGTACTGGTAGCCGCTGAAATGCGCCAGCCGCACCCCCGCCCCGGCGAACGCGTACGTCATCAGGCCCGAACAGTCGAAACCAACCTTGTCGTAGTCGTCGTGCGCGTCCGCTTCCCCGCCATCGCGGATTCCGCGCGTCGGACCGCTGCTGGCCCCGCCACCCCACGCATAGGTCACCCCTACCTGACCCAGCGCCCGCTGGATCACGGTATCCGCCGACCGGCCCGTGGGTTGCTCGTCGCCGCTATCGGACGCTGACGGGCCCGAGCCACCCACTTCCGGGCGGCGATCGGCCTGCGCGCCCTGCGGGTGCGCGGCCTGAGCCGCACGGGCGGCGGCCTGAGCGGCAGCTGCGGCGGCGGTGGCAGCCGCCTCCTGCTCGGCCCGTTGCCTCGCCGCGAGCCAGCCCGCGTAGCGGTCACGCTGCGCCTGCAGCCCGGTCACCTGGCTGCGCGCACGGTCCAGCTCCCGCTCGACGTCCCCTCGCGCAGTCTGCAACTGCGTGGCGCTCCCGCGCTCCTGCTCCCGCGCCGAGATCGCGTCCCGCTCGGCGGTGTCAGCGGCCAAGCGCGCCTGCGTGGCGGCGCCCTGCTTGCGCCGCGCGTCGGCCAAGGCGGCCCGCGCGACGGAGTCCTTGTCCACCTGACGCAGCTGCGCCCGCCGTAGGCCGTCCAGAGCGTTGCGGTGCGCGACACTGACGGCGTCCAGCACCTCGGCCCGGTCCAGCATCTGCCGCGGTCCCCCCGAGCCGAGGAAACCCGACAGGGACCCGGCCACGCTGCCCTGGCGGTAGCTGCTGGCGGTGAACACGTCGAGACGCGCGCGGGCCTGGTCGAGCTGGCGTGCCGCCGCGGCGGCGTCCGCCGCTGTCGCCTCGGCCGCGTAACCTGCGCTTCTGGCGACGTCCTCGGCGCGCTGTTGGTCCACGCGCGCCTTGTTCGCCTCCTCGAGCTTCGCTTCCACCCGAGCGGACAGCTCGGCAAGCCGAGCGTCGGCGTCGGCGAGCCGGTTGGTCAGCTCTCCTACCTGGGCGGCTCGCTGGGAGACCTGTTCGTGGCCGTGCTGGAGCTGATCGTCACTGGGGTTCGGTGGCGGTGGCAGCCACGTGGTCCTGGTGGCCCCGAGAGGTCCGGCGCCCAGGCAGCTGACGGCGAGGACCAGGGTGACGGCAGAGCGAGCGACTCTGAGAGCACCCGTGCGCGCAGGTCGCGTCATGGCCGTCACCTCCCCGCTCCCCGGCGACATCCAGCTGGCAGGCCGCTGGCATGCCAGGCGGAGTCGTCACTGCGACGATGGCTGACTTTGCCACTGCCACCACATGCGAAACATCCACCTCAGTCCTAACAGGGGACACAAATCAACCACTCGTTTGACGTGCTACCCGGTGTGCGGGCTCCGATTTCCCCACGGATTTCGTCGCGTCAGCGTGCGGCGGTCGCCGCAGCGACGAGGTTGGGCAGCACCTCGTCCAGGGGTTCGCGCAGGACCGCCGCCGCCATGTCGTCATACGGCGTGGGCTCGGCATTGCAGATCACCAGATCCGCTCCCGCGCGCACCGCCAACTCGGCCAGTCCGGCCGCCGGGTGCACCGTCAGCGACGTACCGGCCGCCACGAACACGTCGCAGACCAGCGCGGCTTCTTGTGCGAGGCGCAGGGCGTCGCGGTCCAGTGGCTGGCCGAAGGAGATCGTCGTGGATTTGAGGATGCCACCGCAGCATTCGCACGGCGGGTCGTCCTCGCCGGCCGCGACCCGGTCCAGGGCCGCTCGCATCGAGCCGTTGGCACCGCAGGACAGGCACACAGTCCCGAACAGCGACCCGTGCAGTTCGACGACGAGGTCGGCGTCCACACCGCCGCGCTGGTGCAGGCCGTCGATGTTCTGGGTCAGCAGCGACGCGAGGAGTCCGGCGCGGGCCAGGTCGGCGAGCGCCCGGTGCGCGCCGTTGGGCTCGGCGGTCCAGGCCGGGTGTTCGGCTCGGTGCCGCCAGGATTCGCGGCGCACTTCGGGGTCGGCGACGTAGCTGTCGATGTCGGTCAGCCGCTGCGCTGCCGGGTTCCTGGTCCAGACGCCGTCGGGACCACGGAAGTCCGGGATGCCGGACGCGGTGGACACCCCGGCGCCGGTCAACGCCGTGATCGCGCGGGCTGCGGTGAACAGCTCACGGGCGCGCTGCCATGCGACCTCGCCATCGGCGCCACGTTCGACCACCACATTACGGTCCCACGGAACGCGTGTCCTGTGACGACGGGGTGCCGCCCGGCACGGTGCGCTGCGCGAGGTAGGCGCCGAGGAGCACCAGCGCCCCGCCGCCGAGCTGAAACGCCCCAAGGTGCTCGGCGAGCAGGAGCCAGGCCAGCACGGTCGCGACAACCGGCTCCAGGTAGGCGACCGCTCCGGCCACCGGAGGCGACAACCTCCGAATGGCGACGACCCCGGTGAGATACGCGAGCACGGCGCTGACCAGGCCGAGCCACACCACCGGCAGGACGGCGGGGACCCGCTGCCCGGCGAGCACGACATCCCGGCCGAGTATCGACCAGTCCACCGTCCACGGCCGGGCCAGGAGCGTCACCGCGACGACTCCGACCACCATCCCACCAGCGGCAAGCGTGCCAGCACCGACCTCGCTGCCGTCTCGACTGTCCGCCAGCAGGAAGTACGCCATCTGGCAGCCGGCTGCTCCCAACGCGAGCAGCAGCCCGAGAGGGTCGAACCGCAGCCCCACCCAGACCTCCACGACCAAGGCCAGCCCCAGCACCGCGAGCGTCACGCCGAACACCGCCGACCGGCTCACCTGTTCCCGCCGTACGAACCGGACCCAGCCCAGCAGCAGCACCGGTCCGAGGAACTCGATCAGCAGCGCCACCGCCACCGGCACGGAAGTGATCGCGGCGAAGTAGCACGCCTGGACCCCGGCGACGGCCAGCAATCCGTACCCCAGCACCAGCTTCGGCTTCCGACGCAGGGCAGGCAGCGCGCGCACGGCCAGCGGAAGCATCAGCAACGCCCCACCGGCCAGGCGCAACCAGACCACGTCCAGCGCGCTGAGTCCCGCGTCCAGTAGTGGCTTGGCGAACGGACCGGCGCCGCCGAAGCAGACCGCCGACGCCACGGCGCACCCGAGCCCGGCCGCGCGGGGATCGGTGGCCGGCGGCCGAGCGACCTCGGCCCTCACTCGGCCGGTCCTTTGCTGGCGTTCGCGCGAATGAGTTCCGCTGCCCGCGCATCGCCCCGCCGCAGCGCGTCGATGATCTCCCGGTGCTCGCGATGGGAGTCTTCAGTGGGCTTCAACTCGCGGAAGTAGAGCGCCTCCAGCCGGCGGGAATGCAGCAGCAGCACGTCGATGAGCATCGTGAGGAAGGGGTTGCCGGCCGCGCGCACAACGACCGCGTGGAAGTCGCGGTCGGCGTCCCGCGCTCCCCGCGAGTCGCCGGCGCGCGCGGCCGCGAGCATGCGGTCGTTGCAGCGGTGCATCTCCGCGAGGTCGGCGTCGCTGATCCGGCCGGCGCAAGCCTGCGCGGCGAAGCCGTGCAGCACCGACAACAGCGGCAACACCTGCTCGGCGGTCGCTTCCGGGACTTCCGCGACCCGGGTGTGGCGGCCAGGGACGGTTTCCACCACTGCCTGGTCGGCCAGCCTGCGCAGCGCCTCCCGCACCGGCGTCCGGCTGACTCCCAACTCGGCGGCGAGTTCGGCGTCCGCGAGCTGCTGGCCGGGAGCCAGCGAGCCGTCCTCGATCTTCTCGCGTAGTGCCCGGTAGACCTGCTCGGCGGCGCTCGGCCGGTCCAGTGCTGTGAACGTCGGTCGAGACATGACACTCCCTTGATCGCGATGTGCAATATATCGCATTCCCGTAGCGGGAAGAAACGCCGTAAGATCGATCTCGGATCACCCGTCAGGCGGTTGCGAACCAGGAAATTGCGCGACTTTTCACGCCCGGTGATGACCTTCGCCTCGTTTCCGCACCCTCCCTTGAGCCCCATTACAGGACAAGCGTACTGTTACGCGTGAGACCGAAGTCCCCGCGCGCACGCTCGGCCGACGTGCGCGAGACTCCAGGTCACTCGTTCCCGAACTTGCGCCTGTCACGAGATGGAGTTGAACGTGACCGCACCTGCGAGCAAGGACAGCTTCGGCGCGCGTGGCACGCTGAACGTCGGCGACGCCTCCTACGAGGTGTTCCGACTCAGCGCTGTCGACGGCGCCGCCCGGCTGCCCTACAGCCTCAAGATCCTGATGGAGAACCTGCTGCGCACCGAGGACGGCGCGAACATCACCGCCGACCACGTCCGTGCGCTGTCGAACTGGGACCCCAACGCCGAACCGTCCACCGAGATCCAGTTCACCCCATCGCGGGTGATCATGCAGGACTTCACCGGCGTCCCCTGCGTGGTCGACCTCGCCACCATGCGCGAAGCGGTGGCCGAACTCGGCGGTGAGCCCTCCAAGGTCAACCCGCTGGCGCCCGCCGAGCTGGTCATCGACCACTCGGTGATCATCGATGTGTTCGGCAAGCCGGACGCCTTCGAGCGCAACGTGGAGTTCGAGTACGGCCGCAACAAGGAGCGCTACCAGTTCCTGCGCTGGGGCCAGGGCGCCTTCGACGAGTTCAAGGTCGTCCCACCAGGAACCGGCATCGTGCACCAGGTCAACATCGAGCACCTGGCCCGCACCGTCATGTCCCGCAACGGCCAGGCTTACCCGGACACCTGCGTGGGCACCGACTCGCACACCACCATGGTCAACGGCCTGGGCGTGCTGGGCTGGGGCGTCGGCGGCATCGAGGCCGAGGCCGCCATGCTCGGCCAGCCGGTGTCGATGCTCATCCCGCGCGTGGTCGGCTTCAAGCTCACCGGCCAGATCCCGGCCGGTGCCACCGCTACGGATGTGGTGCTCACGATCACGGAGATGCTGCGCAAGCACGGCGTGGTCGGCAAGTTCGTCGAGTTCTACGGTGACGGTGTCGCCTCGGTGCCGCTGGCCAACCGGGCCACCATCGGCAACATGAGCCCCGAGTTCGGCTCCACCTGCGCGATCTTCCCGATCGACGACGAGACCATCCGCTACCTCAAGCTCACCGGTCGCCCGGCCGAGCAGGTCGCCCTGGTCGAGGCGTACGCCAAGGAGCAGGGCCTGTGGCACGACCCGGCACACGAGCCGGCGTACTCCGAGCACCTCGAGCTCGACCTGTCCACTGTGGTCCCGTCCATTGCCGGTCCGAAGCGACCGCAGGACCGCATCGAGGTCTCGGCCGCCAAGGAGTCGTTCCGCACGTCGCTGACCGACTACGTCACGGTGGCGCCGAAGCACGACGACGCGGCTCTGGACGAGGCGGGCCAGGAGTCCTTCCCGGCCAGCGATGCGCCCGCCGTCACGCACAGCGACAACGGGGACAAGCCGAAGATCGCCTCCGCCGCCACCAGCGCCGCCGGCCGGGTGTCCAAGCCGGTGCAGGTCCGCTCGACCGAGCGCGGCGACTTCGTGCTCGACCACGGCGCCGTGGTGATCGCCTCGATCACCTCCTGCACCAACACCTCGAACCCGTCGGTGATGCTGGGTGCCGCCCTGCTGGCCCGCAACGCGGTCAACAAGGGTCTGGAGTCCAAGCCGTGGGTGAAGACCTCGATGGCGCCTGGTTCGCAGGTCGTCACCGACTACTACGAGAAGGCCGGCCTGTGGCCGTACCTGGAGAAGCTCGGCTTCCACCTGGTCGGCTACGGCTGCACCACCTGCATCGGCAACTCCGGCCCGCTGCCGGAGGAGATCTCCCAGGCGGTGCAGGACAACGACCTGTCCGTGGTGTCGGTGCTGTCCGGTAACCGCAACTTCGAGGGTCGGATCAACCCGGACGTCAAGATGAACTACCTGGCCTCGCCACCGCTGGTGATCGCCTACGCGTTGGCCGGGTCGATGGACTTCGACTTCGAGAACGACCCGCTGGGCCAGGACACCGCCGGCAACCCCGTGTTCCTGCGCGACATCTGGCCCACCCCGCAGGAGATCCAGGACACCATCGAGTCCGCGATCACCCAGGAGATGTACACCAAGGACTACTCCGACGTGTTCCGCGGCGACGAGAAGTGGCGGTCGCTGCCCACGCCGGAGGGCCAGACCTTCTCCTGGGACCCGCAGTCCACCTACGTGCGCAAGCCCCCGTACTTCGAGGGAATGGGCATGGAACCGGCGCCGGTGCAGGACATCTCCGGTGCCCGCGTGCTGGCGCTGCTGGGCGACTCGGTGACCACCGACCACATCTCGCCGGCCGGTGCGATCAAGCCGGACTCCCCGGCGGGTCAGTACCTGCGCGAGCACGGCATCGAGCGCAAGGACTTCAACTCCTACGGCTCCCGCCGCGGCAACCACGAGGTCATGATCCGTGGCACCTTCGCCAACATCCGGCTGCGCAACCTGCTGCTGGATGACGTGCAGGGCGGCTACACCCGCGACTTCACCCAGGCCGGCGCCCCGCAGGCGTTCATCTACGACGCCGCGCAGAACTACGCGGCCAACGGCATCCCGCTGGTCGTGCTGGGTGGTAAGGAGTACGGCTCCGGCTCGTCCCGGGACTGGGCCGCCAAGGGCACCCGCCTGCTCGGGGTGCGCGCGGTGATCGCCGAGTCCTTCGAGCGCATCCACCGCTCCAACCTGATCGGCATGGGTGTGGCGCCGCTGCAGTTCCCGGCCGGGCAGTCCGCCAAGTCGCTGGGCCTGGACGGCACCGAGACCTACGACATCGCCGGGCTGACCCAGCTCAACTCCGGCGAGACACCGAGCACGGTCAAGGTGACCGCGACCAAGCAGGACGGTTCCACCGTCGAGTTCGACGCCGTGGTGCGCATCGACACTCCTGGTGAAGCCGACTACTACCGCAACGGCGGCATCCTGCAGTACGTGCTGCGCAAGATGATCCGCTCCTGATCATCGACGCCGAGGGGGTCGTCGCGCCGGTCGGCGCGGCGACCCCCTCGGCTTACGGCCCCCATGTCCGGGGGTCTTCAGGGAAGGGACCGCGTGTCAGACGTCGTGGTGTTAGCCGCCGGTTTCATCGTGTTCGTGGGCGCGATCGTGCAGGGCGGGGCCGGGCTCGGGATGAACCTGCTCGCTGTCCCGCTGCTGACCATGCTCGACCGGGACCTGGTACCGGTGCCGCTCCTGTTCACCGCCCTGATGCAGTCGCTGCTGGTGCTGTACCGGGAGCGCGGGCACGTTGACTGGCGCGGCGTCGGCTACAGCGTCGCGGGTCGAGTCCCCGGAACCGTACTCGGCGCCACAGCCGTGGTCGCGCTCTCCGGTCGCGCGTTCGCCGTCACGGTGGGTGGCCTGGTGCTGGCCTGTGTGGTGCTGTCGCTGATCGCATGGCACCCGCGACCGACCGCTGCCGCGCTGCTCACCGCCGGGTTCGTCGGGGGTGCGGCCGGGACGTCCTCATCCATCGGCGCGCCACCGGTGGCGCTGCTGTACCAGCGTTCCGGCGGTCCGACGATCCGGTCGACACTCGCCGCCTACATCGTCTTCGGGGGCATCCTGTCCCTGACGGCCCTCGCCGTCAGCGGTCAGGTCGGCACCGCGCAGTTGCGTGCGAGCGCCATCCTGCTGCCGTTCATGGCCGCCGGGTTCGTGGTGTCCAATCGGCTGCTGCGGTTTCTCGATGCGGGGTGGATGCGCACTGCCATACTCGGGATTTCGGGCATCAGTGCGGCGGTGTTGATCATGCGAGCGCTGCTGTAGCTCCGCCGCGAACGATCCACGTCCGAAGGATCGCCGGACTCGCCGTGTGCCGGTACCGTGATCGATCGGTGACGCCGAGTACAGGCACCGGGAGCAGTGCGGAGGTCCCCTTTGAACAGCTCGATCGTCGTCCGGTTGCAGCCCGGTACCGTGCGGGAGTCGGAACGTGTCGCACACCTGGCCGACACTCCCGAGGACGGCTGCTTACCGACCGTCTGGCACACGTACTGCGGTCTGCACATGCCGGCCGAAGCCAGCGAGGTCCTCAGCAGCCCGACCGGGATGCCGTGCACGCACTGCCTCGCCCGGCGGACCCAGTCAGCCGAGCCGGTGCGCAGCGAAACGCCGAAACCGCACGACCTCCCGGGCCTGATCTGAGGCGGCCATTAAGCGCCGGCCACCGCACCTGTGGTGCGCATCAGTTCCGCGAACCATCGCGGATCGCCCGTGCTGTGCAGGCCATACCACGCTTCCAGCACTTCGGGCGGATACACCGACAGCCGGGCGAGGATCGCCCGTGCGAACGCCAGCGGCGCGGTCGGACCAGCCGTGATCAGCGCACCGTCGTCGACGACGTCCGCATCGACGTAGCGCGCGCCACCGGCGTAGCCGGTCGCCGCGAGATACTCCGCCGCAGCACTGGTATGCGGGCGGTCGTCGAGCAGTCCAGCTCTCGCCAAACCTGCCGTGGCACCGCAGATGGCGGCCACCGGAACACCGGAAGCCAGGAAGGTCTCCGCCGCTTCGGCCATTTCGGCATTCCCGCCCCCATCCCACGTCCGCGCCCCGGGCAGCACCAGCATCGCGGCGCGCGAGGGGTCGAGGTCGGCCAGCGTGTCGTACACCGCCAGATACACAGTCCGTCGATTCATGCGCACAGTCTGCGCGGACCCTCTGACAGGCCCGGACTCTATGCTCGGGGCGCCGATGCTCACGGGGCGGACAGGAGAAACTGAGATGACGACCTGGGTGGCGTTACTGCGCGCCGTCAACCTCGGACCTCACGGCCGACTCGCCATGCACGACCTGCGCGCGCTCATCACCACCTACGGCGGGAGGAACGCGCGGACGTACCTGCAGAGCGGCAACGTCGTCTTCGCCCACGACACCAGCGACGGCGACCGGCTGGCCCGCGAGCTTGAACAGCGGCTGCTGGAGGAGTTCGGGCTCACGACCACGGTGATGATGCGGGCCGAGGCGGACATCGCGCGCATCGCCGCGAACCACCCGTTCGCCGAGCGCCAGCCCGACCTGGCCAAGCTGCAGGTGGCGTTCCTGTCCGCGACGCCGCAGCCGGATCGGGCAGCGACGCTGGCCGTACCCGGGGATGGCGCCGAACAGCTCCAGCTCAGCGGTCGGGAGTTGTACCTGCACTACCCGAACGGCGTGGGGCGCTCGAAACTCACCACCGCCTACATCGACAGGCGTCTGGGCGTGACCTCGACCAGCCGCAACTGGAAGACGGTCACCGCTTTGGCCAACCTGGCGACCGGCTGACCCCGACCCACACTCAACTCAGTGTTGGCACGCGCGCTGCCAGCTGGGCTGCCGTGGCGGCGCCTCGGCCGGGCGGGTCCCAGGTCCAGGTCTGGACGTCCTCGAATCCCGCCTCGTCGACGGCGGTCGCCAGAGCCTGCAATCCGCCCGGCAGCCACCTGTTGTGGGCGGACAGCAGCAGGCGACCCCCAGGACGCAGGACACGGTGCACTTCCGTGAAGCCGGCGTGCCAGTCCGGCCAGATCATGACGTTGTTCACCGAGAGCACGACATCCACCGACGCGTCCGGCTGCCCGGTCTTCTCCGCGGTCCCCGACACGAGCTGGACCGTGCCCCTGGCGACCAGGTCCGCGCAGCGCTGCCGGCATGCCACCAGCATCAGCTCCGACGGGTCGACCCCCACGACCCGTTCGCAGCGCACCGCCGCCGCCTGAAGGCCGACACCGGGGCCGGGCCCCAGGACGAGCACCGTCTCGTCCCCGTGCAGGTCGGCAAGCTCGACGACACGATGTTCGGTCTCGCCGTTTCCTCGCGTCATCAAGCGACCGCCGATGCGACCGAGCAGGCCACGGGGCCGACCAAAGCCCATGTCCAGAAGCCGCTCACCGATGCCCGTCATGACCTCAGCTCACCACACCCGGCCCGTGCGCGGTATCAGGGATTTCCCCGAGATCCGGCACGAGCGCGCCGAACCGACCATCACTGTCCACAGTGGCGCATGTCGCTGATAGTCACTCCGCGCGGGACAGGAACACCGCGAAATCGCCGGCCTGGTCGGTCCACCAGCGGACGGACTCGAACCCGGCAGCGGCGAGTTCGTCCTCGACCCGCCGCGGCCGGAACTTCGCCGATACCTCGGTGTGCAGGTCCTCCCCTTCAGCGAAGTCGACGGTCATGTCCAACGCCCGCAGCCGCACCCGCATCGGCGCGCTCGCGCGCAGGCGCATCTCGATCCACTCCTGCTCGGCGTTCCACAGCGCGACATGGTCGAACCGTTCGGGCGCGAAGTCGGCGTCCATCCGCCGGTTGAGCACGCGCAGCATGTTGCGGTTGAACTCGGCGGTGACACCGGCCGCGTCGTCGTAGGCGCGCACTAACCGAGCCGGCTCCTTGACCAGGTCAGCACCAAGCAGCAGCCACTCCCCCGGCTGCAGGTTGCGCCGCACCGAGGCGAAGAACGACGCGCGTTCACACGGCAGGAGATTGCCGATCGTGCCGCCGAGGAAGGCGACCAGGCGGGCATCTCCCTGGGGCAGTTCCCCCAGGCCGGCGGTGAAGTCATCGACCATGCCGTGCACGGCCAACTCCGGGTAGTCGATCGCGATGGACCGGGTCGCCCACCGCAGGGCCGCTTCGGAGACGTCCAGCGGTACGAACGCCGCGAGCGTGTCGTTCTTCCGCAGCGCGTCCAGCAGGAGCCGGGTCTTCTCGGACGAGCCCGACCCGAGTTCGACCAGCGTGTCCGCGCCGGTCAGCTCGGCGATGTCCACCGCGTTGCTGGCCAGGACCTCCTGCTCGGCGCGAGTCTGGTAGTACTCGGGCAGTGCGGTGATCTGTTCGAACAGATCACTGCCCGTGGCGTCGTAGAACCACTTCGGGGACAGCCATTTCGGGGTGTCGGTGAGTCCCGCGCGTGCTTCCAGGCGCAGTTCGCGTGCGGAATCGTCCTCGGTGAAGCGCACAGTCATGCGTGGTTCGCTCATTGGGTCTCCCTCATCGACGGATGCCCGGGCTTCAACGGCCTGCTCCCGTGTTGCCACCCTGCTCGTTCTTTCCCACCAGTGGAGTGATCTCGGCGCGGCCGGGCTCGGCGACCACGATGTGGCCGTCGTCGATCTCCTGCCACCTGGGGTCGTCGTCGAGCGGCTCGGACGCGACGAGCACGCCGTCGTCGCTGGCCGGGCCGTGGCCACGCAGCCACAGCGCGTGCGTCCACGTCGTCGCGATCAGCACCGTCCCGTCGGTGAGCAGCAGGTTCAGCCGCGAGCCCGGCGCGGTGTCGGCGACCTCGGTCACCAGACCGGTGACCGCTTCGGCCGGCGAGTCCGTGGTGGCCAGGCGGCGCCGCAGCAGTGCCCACAGCACGGCGGAGTCGGTCGGGGCGTCCAGCGTCATCAGCTCCGTAACGTCCAAAGTGGACGCCAAGGGGGCCAGCGACTCGGGCCAGCCGCGCACTCTGCCGTTGTGGCTGAACAACCAGCGGCCGTCAGTGAACGGGGCGCACGCGGTTTCGACGACCGGCATGCCTTCGGTCGCCGAGCGCACGGCTCCCACGACCGTGCCGCTGCTGGTGCAGCCGGCGATGCCGGGGAACATGGTGTCCCGCCACATCGGCGCCGTCGAGCGGTAGCGCACCGGCGCGGTGGCGCCGTCGGTGTACCAGCCGACGCCGAAGCCGTCGGCGTTGACCGTTCCGCCGCGGCGCATGTCCCGCGGCGCCCAGCTCTGCCGCAGCAACGAGTGCGCCGGGCGCAGCAGAATCTCGTCGAGCGGGATCGGGCTGCCCAGATATCCCACGTGCCTGCACATCCGCGCCGCCTCAGCCGAGTTCGTCCGGGGAGGGTGTGCGGGCGCACCGGAAGCCGGCGAAGATCTGGCGCCGGATCGGGAAGTCCCAGTTGCGGAAGCTGCCGCGACACGCCGAGCGGTCGGTTCCGAACGAGCCCCCGCGCAGCATCTTGTAGTCCGGCCCGAAGAACACCTCCGAATACTCCCGGTAGGGAAACGCCTCGAAGCCGGGGTACGGCTGGAAGTCCGAGCTGGTCCACTCCCACACGTCGCCGAGCATCTGCCGGGCGCCGCACGGTGCCTGGCCCTGCGGGTAGGCGCCGGCCGGCGCGGGTCGCAGGTGCCGCTGACCCAGGTTGGCGTGTTCAGCTGTCGGGTCCTGCTCGCCCCACGGATACCGGCGGGAGCGGCCAGCGCGCGGGTCGAACCGCGCGGCCTTCTCCCACTCCGCTTCGCTGGGCAGCCGCTTGCCCGCCCAGTTCGCGTAGGCTTCGGCTTCGTAGAAGCAGACGTGCACCACCGGTTCGTCCGCCGGCACGGGCTCGACGTGCCCGAACCGGTGGCGCAGCCAGGTACCGTCGCTGTCGCGCTCCCAGAACCGAGGTGCCCGCAGGCCCGCCCGCTGGCGGTGCTCCCAGCCTTGCCGCGACCACCAGCGAGGCTGGTCATAGCCGCCGGCTGCGATGAACCGAAGGTACTCGCCGTTGGTCACCGGTGTGGTGTCGATGAAGAAGTCGTCGACGTGCACGGTGTGGGCGGGTCGCTCGTTGTCCAGCGCCCAGGGCTCGGACGAAGTCCCCATCTCGAAACGTCCGCCGCGAACCAGGACCTCCGGGGCCAGGAGGTCCACATCGGACGCCGCTGGTGGTGGGTCGTCGGCGAGCACGGGCGGACCGGAGCGCAGCTGGTGGGTGGCCAGCATCGTCTCGTCGTGCTGCTGCTCGTGCTGCACGATCATGCCGAAGGCGAAGGCGCGCTCCACGAGCCTGCGGCCTTCCAGGGGCGCACGGTCGAGGATGTCCAGCACCTTGCCCCGCACCTGCTGGATGTAGGAGCGGGTTTCGCCGGGGCCGAGTAGGGGAAGCTGGGGCCGGTCGGCCCTGGGGTGCTGGAAGGCGTCGTAGAGGTGGTCGATGTCCGGGCGCATCGCCTCGGCCTCGCCCACGTCACGGACCAGCCACAGCTCCTCCTGACTACCCACGTGCGCCAGATCCCAGACCAGGGGCGACATCAGCCGGGAGTGCTGCTTGACCAGTTCGGTGTCGTCGACGGCGTCCGTGAGCACGGCGCTGCGCCGGCGGGTGCGTTCCAGCTCCGCGGCGACATACGCGCGGAGCCCGTCGGTGTCGAGTGCCTCGCCGATGTCGGCGGCGGAGTCGCGGGTGGGATGGGTAGCGGCCAGACTGTCGGTCACCTTCGGTCACCTCCAGGATGAGCGGGATCGGGTGCCGGGTGGGCAAGTCGTTGCTCAACGAAGTCCGCGAGCCGCTCGACCAGGCCCGCGGGAACGTCGGCGTGTTCCAGGCGCCGGCAGGCGAGCGCGAACACCGCACGGGCGGAGGCGGACAGCAGCCGGTCGAGCAGACCGAGCCGGGCGGCGTGCATCCACCGTCCGGCGGCCGGCGCCGTCAGCTCCAGCACCTCGTCCACTGTGGATTCGTCGGCGAAGAGCGCGCCCAGCGCCGCCACTGGCAGCATCCACCGCTGGCCAGGCTGCGCGTCGAGGTAGCGCACCTCGAAGTAACCGCGTGGGCGCACCGGCGGGAACAACGTGGTCAGGTGGTAGTCAAGGTCGTCGAACGTGGGCGCGGTGGGCAGCGCACCGCCGATCCACTCGGCGAAGCTCAGCCCTTTGGGCACGTCCCAGTCGCCACCGTCGCGGCGCACGCACACCAGCGAGGTGTCGAGCACCCGCTTGGCCCAGCTCTCGGCCGGTGCGCCGGTGATCGGGCTGGGCCGGAAGCGCGGCGGGTCGGTGCGTAACAACGCTCGGGTGCGTGCCGACGCCCAACCTGTCGCGTGGCCGAGCAGGCGGGGAGAGTTCGCGAAAGTCGCGTTGAACACCGGTCCCAACGCGTGCAAGGCCGCCCAGCGCGCGCCGATCCGGTGCTGCTCGCCGACGTCGAGGCAGAGCTGCACACCGGCCGTGCTGCACATCATGATGCGGCCGTCGACGCCGATCCGGTCGAAGGACGCCTCCATCGCCGCGTAGCGGGGAATCCGCAGGATTCGCCTGGGAGGTCGCCACGGGTCGGCGCCCGCCTGGCCCAACATCAGGTCCGCGCGCGCGAGCAGTTCGCGCAGGTACGCGCTGTCCGCGGCGACCGTGCGCAGCAGGCGGCCCAGGGAGGAAGTGGGGAGGCTGGAGATCTCGACCTGCCCGCCAGGTTCCACGGTGAGAACCGATCCGTTCGGTAACCGTTGGTGCGGGCTGTCGGGGGCTAGAGAAGGGGGAGCGTGTGCGCCGAGCGCATCGGTCAGGGTCTCGGCGTCGAGGGGCCGGCACCGGTCGGCGCGGTGGTGCACGGTCCACTCCAGTTCGACGCCGAGCAGCCTCGGAGGGCCGTGCTTGAAACACACCGAGGCGACGTAGGCTTCGGCTTCCGCACGCGTCTGCAGCCGGGACGTGGGTACGTGGGATGTCAATGCGGGGGATGCTGGTATGCGGGATTCCCGGGCGGTAGACACTGCCATCAGATCACCACCTGCGGCCGGCTGTCGTCGACGCTACCGGGCGCCGATGCGGCCTGCACCCCTTGTTCTTGGCGCCCGGGTTTGCTACGGGACAAGCTTCAAGAGTGCGCACCCAGACGGGATTCCGCATCTGGAGAGAGCGTGTTGGCCTTGGCGAATGATCGCGTTCGCGGTAGCCTTCCGCGTTCGACGACCCCAGAGCGCAACAATACGTACGTACGGATTGCGTCTGTCCCCCTCACCTGCAACGATCAGCATATGCCCAGGGTCAGCCAGGACCACCTCGACGCCCGTCGCCGCCAGATCCTCGATGGCGCCCGGACGTGCTTCGCGCGTCACGGATACGAAGCCGCGACGGTCCGCAGGCTGGAGGAGGCGACCGGACTGTCCCGCGGCGCGATCTTCCACCACTTCAAGGACAAGGAGTCGCTTTTCCTGGCCCTGGCCGAAGACGAGACGAACCGGATGGCCGACGTCGTCGCCGAACAGGGGTTGGTGCAGGTGATGCGCGACCTGCTCAGCGAGCCACGCACCAACGGCGACCGGGCTCCCTCCGCGGACTGGCTGGGCACACGGCTGGAGGTGTCCCGGCGCCTGCGCACCGACGCGGAGTTCCGCGCCCGATGGGCGGAGCGGTCCCGCCATCTCACCGACGCCACCCGGGCGCGCCTGAAGTGGCAGCGCGATTCCGGCAACCTGCGCGATGACGTCGACGTCGACGTGCTGACCGCCTACCTCGAACTCGTCCTCGAAGGACTGGTCTCACACCTGGCCATGGGCCTGCCGGCCGACGACCTCGGCCCGGTGCTGGACCTGGTCGAGGAAAGCGTCCGCCGGCATCGCGGCCAGTAGCCCCCTACCCGGCCATGCCCGCCACACCCCGGAGATCCGGCGTCAGTTCACCCCCATCATCTTGCGGTGAATCCACGGCGAGGCGGCGTAGAGGGCGACGCCGAGCACGAGCGCCAGACCACCGATGATCCCGAAGTACTTCGGCGCGGAGGCCGCGTCATACAGCGGCGAGACCTGGGCGATGAGTCCCTGACCAGCCGCGTCCGCGGCAAAGAACAGCCCCACCGTCTGGGCGACGAACGCCTGCGGTGCGAGCTTCGTTGTCACCGACAGCCCGACTGGCGACAGGCACAGTTCCCCGACGACCATCACCAGCAGGCTCAGCACCACCCACAGCGGGTTGGCCTTGCCGGTCGGACCCTCCAGAACACACGGCACGACCATGATCAGGAAGCTGGCGCCGGTGAACAGCAGACCCGCCGAGAACTTGCGCGGGGTGGACGGCTGCCGGTCGCCCAACCGCACCCACAGCGCCGCGAGCACCGGGGCGAGCACGATGATCCCGACCGGGTTGATGGACTGCGCCCACGACGACGGGATGTGGAAGTTGAACGCGTCCAGGTTGGTCTGCTTGTCGGCGAACTCGGCGTACACAGTGGACTGCTGTTCCTCCATGAACCAGAACAGCACGGCCGCGAGGAAGAGCGGAACGTAGGCCAGCAGCCGGCTGCGCTCCACCGCAGTGGTCTTCGGGCTGCGGAACATCACGAGGAAGTAGCCCAACGGCAGCACGAACGACAGCAGACTGATCAGGTTGACGATCATGTCCGCGTCGAGCAGCCCTGCTATCGAGAGAAACACACCGGCGATGACGACCACCGCCAGGCCGACGCCGATCCGCGCGTAGGCCGCAGAGCGTTCGCCCTGCGTCAACGGGTTCGGCACCGCCGTGCCGACACCGCCCAGGCTGCCGCGACGCAGCAGATACTGCGCCAGGCCGATCGCCATGCCGATCGCGGCGAGCCCGAAACCGACGTGGTAGTTCACGTCCTGGCCGATGGTGCCCACGACCAGCGGCGCGATGAACGCCCCGAGGTTGACGCCCATGTAGAAGATGCTGAATCCGGCGTCGCGGCGGTTGTCGTCGTCGGCGTACAGCCCGCCGACCGCGTTGGTGATGTTCGGTTTGAGCAGCCCCGTCCCCAGCACCAGGAGGATCATGGACGCGTAAAGTGCCGAGGGGCCTGCCGGGAGGGCCAACGCGATGTGCCCGAACATGATCAGCACACCGCCCCAGAAAATCCCGCTCCGGGAACCGAGGATGCGGTCAGCGACCCAGCCACCAAGGATTCCCGACATGTACAACGCGGCGCCGTACACCGCGACGAGGGATTTCGCCAGCCCCTTGTCCATGCCGAGGCCACCATGGACGGCCTGGTCGTACATGTAGTACAGCAGCAGCGCTTTCATCCCGTAGTAGGAAAGGCGCTCCCACATTTCAGTGAAGAACAGCGTGGACAATCCACGGGGGTGGCCGAAGAAACCACGCTGCCGCGTTGTCGCAATCGCGCTAGCGGTCACGAACGGTCGTCCTCTCTCGCGAAATTCTACCCAGCGGTAACCGGGATTCGCGGCAGGTTACCCATGTCACGCGCCTCTGCTTCACCCATCACACCTCGAATGCAAATGACGACACACCGTCGCATTGATATCTGAACAACCGGAAAGATTCGCACACATCAGAAACATTCGTACCGCACGGAAACAATCGCCACACGGCGAGCGAAACGGACACGGCACCACAGACGTGGTAGATCCACCGAACGGGGTGATGGACACCTGGCCCGAGCATCCCTGGGCACGAGCGAGGACGCGGGTGTGGCTCTGGGCACTCCCCTACGGCGCCGAGCCGGCTGAGGGACCGTCACGCCGTCAGCCGGCGTGCTCGGCCACGATACAATCCAAACGATCCGTTGTTTTGCTTGCCGTTGGCGAGGAGCTGAAAGACTCAGTGCCCGAGGCACCACCTTCCGACCATTGCAGTACCAGGCCGGGTCGAAATCCCGGCTTCTCCGCGTGCCCGGCTCCCGCGCCGGTTTCTGACGGCCCGTCCTCTACGGACGGTCCGACGGTTCATCCCGGACCCGTCCGAGGTGGCCGGTGATGCACGTCCTGCTGTCCGTTCTCGGCATCCTCGTCGTCCTCGTGCTCACGCTCGGTACGGCGCTGGCCGTGGCGGCCGAATTCTCACTGACCTCCCTGGAGCGCAGCACGGTCGACGCGCACGTCGCCGAGGTCGGTGACCGGCGGTCGAAGACCGTACGCAAGGCGTACCGGACGCTGTCGTTCCAGCTGTCCGGGACCCAGATCGCGATCACGATCACCACAGTGGTCACCGGCTACCTGACTGAGCCGCTGATCGCCGACCTGCTCCAGCCGGCCTTCGTCGCGTTGGGCCTCAACGGATCCGCCGCGCACGCCGTGTCCCTGGCACTGGCGATTTTCCTGGCCACCGGGCTGTCGATGATCTTCGGCGAGATGGTGCCGAAGAACCTGGCCATCACGCGGCCACTGGCCACCGCACGCGCGGTCACCGGCTACCACTCGGCGTTCTCGAAGCTGTTCAGCTGGCTGATCCACATGACCAACAACAGCGCCAACTGGGTGGTCCGCAAGCTGGGGGTTGAGCCGCAGGAGGAGCTGCGGTCCGCCCGCTCGCCGGAAGAGCTGGGCTCGATCGTGCGGTCCAGCGCCGCGCACGGCACGCTCGACGAGGCCACCGCCGAACTGATGGACAAGTCACTTCGGTTCGGCGACCGCACGGCCGAGGAGGTCATGACTCCCCGGGTGCGGGTCGAGTCGCTCACCGCCGAGGCCACCGTCGTCGACCTGCTCGCCATCGCTCGCCGAACCGGTTTCTCCCGGTTCCCGGTGCACGGCGGTGACCTCGACGACGTGCACGGCGTCGTGCACGTCAAGCAGGCGTTCGACGTCCCCACCGACAAGCGGGAGACCACCAGGATCGCGCACCTGGCCCGGCCGGTCCCCACCGTTCCGGCGACGCTGGACGGCGACGCCCTGCTCAACCGGCTGCGAGGGTCCGGCCTGCAGATGGCTGTGGTGGTCGACGAGTACGGCGGAACCGCCGGGATCGTCACGCTCGAAGACGTGGTCGAGGAGATCATCGGCGACGTCCGGGACGAGCACGACCGGCGCGAGACCGCCGCCGTGCGGCCGCTGGGCCGCAACAGCTGGATGGTCTCCGGCTTGCTGCGCGAGGACGAGTTGCAGGAGGCCACCGGGTTCCGCATGCCCGACGGCGACTACGAAACCGTCGCCGGGCTGGTGCTGGAGTGGCTGGGACGGATCCCCGAGGTCGGCGCCGAGGTGGTCGTGGACGGTTGGCGGCTGACGGTGATGCGGATGGACCGCCACCGCATCGCCGAGCTGCGGTTGGCGCGGGTTCCCGACCAGGCCGAGGCCGCCCCCGCGCGGCCAGCGCAGGCTGACCAGCCTGCCCCCGCCACAAGCCCCACCCAGCCGGACAGCCGCAACTCCGGTCATCGCGGGCTCCACGCTCGCGGGACCGCGCGGCGTCAGGAGGTGACCCGATGAGCAACGGCCTCACCATCGGGTTCGCCCTCCTGCTCCTGCTGCTGAACTCGTTTTTCGTCGGCGCGGAGTTCTCCCTGCTGTCGTCCCGCCGGGATCGGCTAGAGGCGCTGTGGGAACAGGGGGTGACGCGCGCCGGCATCGTCATCAACGCCGGCCGGCATGCGTCGCTGATGCTCACCGGTGCCCAACTGGGCATCACGTTGTGTTCGCTGGGACTGGGCAAGCTCGGCGAACCGGCCATCCACGACCAGCTGGTCGATCTCGTCGCGCCATTGTCCGTGCCCGACGTGGTGCTCGACCCGGTGGCGTTCGCGATCGCGCTGGGAATCGTGGTCGTACTGCACGTGCTCATCGGGGAGATGGTGCCGAAGAACCTGGCCATCGCCGCGCCGGAACGGCTGGCGATCTGGCTGGTGCCGGTGCACGTCGGGTTCGTGAAGCTGGTGCGGCCGGTCATCGCCCTGTTCAACATGATCGCCAACGGAACGCTGCGGCTGATCAGGATCGAGCCCAAGGACGAGCTGGAGACCGCCTACACCTCCTCGGAGCTGGCCGAGCTGCTGGTGGAGTCCCGCAGGGAGGGCCTGCTGGAACAGTCCGAGCACCGCCGGCTGGCGCAGACACTGTCGTCGGTGGAGAACACCGTCGGTGACGTCCTCGTGCCGTTGACCGAGCTGACGACGCTGCCTAACCCGCCGACCGTGGGCGACGTCGAGCGGGCCGTGTCCACCACCGGGTTCTCCCGCTTCCCGGTTCGTGGCGACAACGGTGCGCTGCTGGGCTACCTGCACGTCAAGGACGTGCTCGACCAGGCCGGCGCCGACCCGAGCACCCCCGTGTCGCGCAGCAGAGTGCGCAGCCTGCCCACCCTTCCAGTCGATGCGCGTCTGGACGAGGCGCTCGCCGCGCTGCGCCGGCTGCACAGCCACTTGGCGGCGGCCGTGGACGCCTCCGGGGCGCCGGTCGGTGTCGTGGCCATGGAAGACCTGGTCGAGGAGTACGTCGGCACCGTCCGCGACGTCACCCACGTGACCTGACCAGGTGCGGAAGTCCCCGCGCGGAACTCCTAACCTGGCGGACGTGGCCCACTCGACCCTCGTGCTCACCGAGTCGCAATGGCGAACCCGCCAGGACGCGCACCAGATGCGGGTCCGCCGCTGGACGGACCCGCATCGGGCACGGCAGGACCGGGGCGAGAAGCATCCCGTGATGGATTTCCTGTTCACGTACTACTCGTACCGCCCGTCCCGGCTGGAACGCTGGCAACCGGGTTTCGGGGTCGAACTCACCGGCCCGGGCACGGAGGAGTTCCTGGGCTATCGGGGGTACCTGGCCACCGATCACGGGGTGATGCTGGACCCCGCGATGCTGACGCCCTCCCGGCGACGCACGGCGGAGTTCGTGCTCGCACTGCTGACCGCTACCGCGTCCCGGCAGCCCCGACTCGGCTGCTTCGGGTTACACGAGTGGGCCATGGTCTATCGGCTGTCCGACGGCGAGCAGCGGCACGCGGCGTGGCCGCTGCGCCTGGGACATCGGGGCACCGACGACGTCGTCGAGTCGATGCGCATCCAGTGCAGCCACTACGACGCGTTCCGCTTCTTCACCCAACCAGCCCGGCCGCGCAACGCCGTGCGGCCGCGGCGGGAAGACCAGATCGCGTTGGAGCAGCCGGGGTGCCTGCACGCGAACATGGACATGTTCAAGTGGGCGTACAAGCTGGACCCGTTCGTGCCCGCTGAGCTGGTCGCGGACTGCTTCGATCTCGCGGTGCGGGTGCGCGAGTTGGACATGCGCGCGAGTCCCTACGACCTCAGCGCCCTCGGCTACTCCCCCGTGGCCATCGAAACCCCGGAAGGGCGTGCCGAGTACGTCCACCAGCAGCGTACGTTCGCTGCGGAGTCCGCCGGCCTGCGCCAGCGGCTGATCGACGTCTGCCGCGGCCTGCTCGCGCTGTCATGACCTCCCACCCGGCACGGCCGGTGGACCCGACAACCATTGCCGACCGGGGCGGGGCTTGGGTATTCCACCGGGCGTTCCTGGGCGGCTTGCCGCGACCGTGTTACCAGCATCTTGACGCACGGCGATGATCCCTTAACGAGATCTCGATCATAGCGCGCGGGTTCTGCCGGAAGCCGTCCTCCGGCAGAACCCGCGCCAGAGGGTCAGGTCAGCTCTCGTACGCCGACAGTGGCGGGCAGGAGCACACCAGGTTCCGGTCGCCGCGCGCCCCGTCGATCCTGCGCACCGGCGGCCACACCTTCGCGGTGTCCACGCCCATAGGGTAAGCCGCCTCGGCACGCGTGTAGGAGTGGTGCCAGTCCCCTGCCAGGCACGCGGCCGTGTGCGGCGCGTTGCGCAGCGGGTTGTCCTCCGCCGGCCACTGACCGGCGGCCACCTTGTCGATCTCGGCCCGGATCGCGATCATCGCGTCGCAGAACCGGTCCAGTTCGGCGAGGCTCTCGCTCTCGGTCGGCTCGACCATGAGCGTTCCCGCCACCGGGAACGACATCGTGGGCGCGTGCAACCCGTAGTCGGCGAGCCGCTTGGCCACGTCGTCCACGGTCACGCCGCTGGCCTTGCTGATCGGGCGCAGATCGAGGATGCACTCGTGGGCCACGAACCCGCCCGAACCGGTGTAGAGCACGGGGAAGTACTCGTCCAGGCGCCGGGCCACGTAGTTGGCCGCCGCCACGGCGGTCAGCGTGGCGCGGCGCAGCCCATCCGAGCCCATCATTCGAATGTAGGCCCAGGAGATCGGCAGGATCGACGCGCTGCCCCACGGTGCCGCGCTGATCGGTCCCACGCCGGTCTTCGGACCCGCGTCCGGCTGCAGCGGGTGGTTCGGCAGGAACGGCGCCAGGTGCTCGCGTACGCCGATCGGGCCGACCCCGGGGCCGCCGCCGCCGTGCGGGATGCAGAAGGTCTTGTGCAGGTTCAGGTGCGACACGTCGGAGCCGAACTTGCCCATCCGGGCCAGCCCGATCAGGGCGTTGAGGTTCGCCCCGTCCACATACACCTGACCACCCGCGTCGTGCACGAGGCCGCAGACCTCCTGCACCGTGTCCTCGTAGACGCCGTGCGTGGAGGGGTAGGTGATCATGATCGCGGCGAGGTCGCCGCTGTGCTGGGCGGTCAGCTCGCGCAGGTGGTCCAGTTCGATGTTGCCGGACTCGTCGCAGCGCACGACCGCGACCCGCATGCCGGCCATGACGGCGCTGGCCGCGTTGGTCCCGTGTGCGCTCGCCGGGATCAGGCACACCTCGCGCTGGGTGTCACCACGACTGTGGTGGTAGGCGCGAATGGCCAGCAGGCCAGCGAGTTCCCCCTGGCTGCCGGCGTTGGGCTGCAGGCTCACCGCGTCATAGCCGGTGATCTCGGCCAGCCAGGTCTGCAGGTCGGAGACGATCCGCAGCAGGCCCTCGGCGTCCTCGACTGGCGCGAACGGGTGCAGCTCGGCGAAGGCCGGCCAGGTGACGGGCTCCATCTCGGCGGTCGCGTTGAGCTTCATCGTGCACGACCCCAGCGGGATCATGCTGCGGTCCAGGGCCACGTCGGCATCCGACAGCTGCCGCAGATAGCGCAGCAGGGCCGTCTCCGACTGGTACTGGTGGAACACCGGGTGGGTCAGGTACTCCGAGGTACGGCGCAGCTGCTCGGGCAAAGCGTCCGGCGCCCGCGCGTCCAGCTCGTCGACGTCGGCCAGACCAGCTTCGCTGAGCCCGAAGGCCCGCCACACCAGCGTCAGGTGCTCACGTGTCGTCGTCTCGTCGCAGGCGATACCGACGTGGTCGGCGTCGATCAGGCGCAGGTTCACCCCCGCCTCGCGGGCCGCGGACACGACTTCGTCGGCCCGGCCGGGAACCTGGGCGAGGACGGTGTCAAAGAACCGCTCGCGCACCACCGTGATACCGGCCTCGCGCAGCCGGGCCGCCAACACGGCCGCCATCCGGTGCGCGCGGGTCGCGATCCCGCGCAGCCCCTGCGGACCGTGGTAAACGGCGTACATCGAGGCCACCACCGCCAGCAGCACCTGCGCCGTACAGATGTTGCTGGTCGCCTTCTCTCGCCGGATGTGCTGCTCACGGGTCTGCAACGCCAGCCGGTACGCCTGGCTGCCGTCGGCGTCGACACTCACGCCGACCAGCCGGCCGGGCAACTGGCGCTCCAAGCCCTTGCGCACGGCCATGTATCCGGCGTGCGGGCCACCGAAGCCCATCGGCACCCCGAACCGCTGGGTGGTGCCGACCACCACGTCCGCGCCCATCTCGCCCGGGGACCGCAGCAGCGTCAGCGCCAGCAGGTCCGCGACCACGACAGCCATGCCGCCGCGGGCGTGGACTTCCGCGATGACGTCTTCATGGTCACGCACCGCACCCGACGCTGACGGGTACGACAGCAGGGCGCCGAACAGTTCGCCTTCCGGCAGCCCCGCCGGACCGTCCGACAGGTCGGCCAGGACCACCTCGATGCCCAGCGGCTCCGCGCGGGTCTCGATCACCGAGATCGTCTGCGGCAGCGTGTCGGCGTCCACGACGAACCGCGCCGAGCGCGCCTTGCCGGCGCGGCGCACCAGCGTCATCGCCTCCGCCGCCGCCGTGGCCTCGTCCAGCATCGACGCGTTGGCCACCGGCACGCCGGTGAGGTCGGCGACCATGGTCTGGAAGTTCAGCAGGGCCTCCAACCGGCCCTGGGAGATCTCCGGCTGGTACGGGGTGTAAGCGGTGTACCACGCCGGGCTTTCCAGCACGTTTCGCAGGATGACCGGCGGGGTGACAGTGCCGTAGTAGCCCAAGCCGATCATCGAGACGTACTGCTTGTTGCGGTCGGCCAGCGCACGCAACTCCGCCAGCGCCTGCGCTTCGGTCGCCGGTTCCGGCAGGCTCAGCTGCAGGTCGCGCTCGCGAATCCCCTCGGGCACGGCCCGCTGGCCGAGCTCCTCCATCGAACCGACCCCGATCACGTCGAGAATCCCGGCGAGTTCGGCCGGTCTCGGTCCGACGTGCCGGTCGGCGAAGGGGGTCCCATGCTCCAACGCGGCGAGCGGAATGCGGTCGTTGGTCACGTCGGTCATCGCCAAAACCTCTATCGTCGCGGGCGGGCACAGCGGCGGTGGCCAGCACGGCGCGTGACCATGCTGCCCTCCCCCTCTGTCAATGTCCGCTGCCGCGAACGCCTGAGAGCTTCACCTGGTCAGCGCCAGGCTTGCACCGTCGGCGGGGTCGGTACCACGGCTGTGGTGGTGACCCGCTTTCCAGAGGTAGCTCGCCCGCGCGGTCCGATGGCCTGAGAGGTTGCTGGGGAGGTCATTGCTCCTTCGGCGCCACTCCGGCTGGGGACCGGAGCGGACTCTCCCGCACGGGGTCAGCGACTACACCTGTGAGCGTACCCGACGAACGCCAGCCTTGATCTCACGTTCTGATACGACGCTGTTGCCACGCCGTTTCCGCTGGTCAGCACGGCCGGTGGCGTCACCCGGTCTGCCGATCGCGGCGGCGGCGGGACAGCTCGTCCTCGACACCCGGCGGCAGCTCGATCCCGTCCGCGCGCTCGGCCGGGAAGTCGTGGATCGTGCCGCTGATCTCCCGCATCGCTCCGCTGACGGCGATACCGAACACACCTTGGCCGCCCTGCAGCAGGTCCACGACCTCCTCAGCGGACGTGCATTCGTACACCGTCGTGCCGTCGCTGAACAACGTGAGCTTCGCGAGGTCCGCGACGCCGTGCTCGCGCAGGTGCTCCACGGCCAATCGGATGTTGTGCAGCGACACACCGGTGTCCAGCAGCCGTTTGACCACCTTGAGCACCAGCAGGTCCTTGAAGGAATACAGCCGCTGACTGCCCGACCCGGTCGCGCTGCGGATGGACGGCCCGACCAGTTTGGTGCGTGCCCAGTAATCCAGCTGTCGGTACGTGATTCCGGCGATCTGGCATGCGGCCGCGCCCCGATATCCCACCAGCTCGTCCGGCACCGAAGCGTCCGGGAACAGCGCTTCCTGTTGAGCAGCATCCCGTCGGGGTGCTTCCTCGACCACGCCTGCCTCCCCTCGTCCGGCTCACGCCGACGACCACGGGTCCCGCGCGACGAGCGTGGCGCGGCAGGACCCCATCTGCCGAGGCCAGGAACCACCCGCGAAGCCGCGCGCGGCTGGCCCGGACCGGAATCACACTGAAGCAATTCGCCAGTTAACGACGGTAGGCCGGGCTCACGGGCAGGTCAACGCGACGCGCGGTGGGGTGACCGTTCCTCGCGGTGTTGGCGGCCATGCTCGGCCAGAGCTTCGACGGCGGGAACCGCCGCCACGCGTGTAGCGCGAAACGAACATCCCCCGGCCGTTTTCCGTACCGGGGGATGTTCGGTGTCCTGTGACGACGTTGGGAGGGGGCGAACTCAGGCTCAGGTGTCGGCTCCGCGAAAGTCCTCGGGCGAGACCGAATCCAGGAACTCGCGGAACTTCTCGACCTCGTCCTCCTGCTCGTCCGGGATGATCAGGCCGGCCTCGTCGAGCACCGACTCGTCGGCGTGGATGGGCACGCCGACCCGCAACGCCAGTGCCACCGAGTCGCTCGGACGGGCCGAGACCCGCACGTCGCCGTCGAAGATGAGTTCGGCGAAGAAGGTCCCTTCCTGCAGGTCCGTGATCCGTACTTGCGTCAGGTCCCGCCCGAGGGCGCCGATCACGTCCTTGAGCAGATCGTGGGTCAGCGGCCGCGCGGGCCGCACACCTTGCTGTTCCAACGCGATGGCGGTCGCCTCCACCGATCCGATCCAGATCGGCAGGTAGCGCTCTCCGTCGGTTTCCCGCAGCAACAGGATGGGCTGGTTGGCTGGTAGTTCCACTCGCACGCCGACGACGCGCATCTCACTGCTCATCGTCAAATCGCCTCCTCCAGCGCGCCGAAGCGTGACACCCCGTCTTGTCGAGGATCGCGCACCGACGCTCTCGACGCTACCCGCGATAGGGCGGACACGCTCACCACCGGCCACCTTCGACCTCGACCCGCCGGCCGGGCAAGACCCCGGCCGGTGCCCGACCACAACTCCCAGCACATCATCCTGCCACGCCATGATCACATCTCCACACTGTGATCATCGCCGCCATCGTGATCATGCCCGAACCCGAGATCAAGCGATGACATGCACGATACACCGGTTTCGAACCTGCAAGGGGCGTCCAGAAGGATCGAGATGCCGCTTTCCGCACGGCGGAATCCGCTACCGGCGAACGGAAAAGCCCTGCCACGCCGGTGGCCGGCGCAGACAGCAGGGGGCGGCGCCCGCCGGCGCCGCCCCGCCAAGCCGTACCGCAGTCGCTACCGGACCGCCGGCCCTCCCTCGATCGGACCGGTCAGGAAGACCAGCCGGAACTTGCCGATCTGCACCTCGTCCCCGTTGGCCAGGACCGAGGTGTCCACCGGCTCCCGGTTGACGTACGTGCCGTTGAGGCTGCCCACGTCCACGACCACGAAGTCGTTGCCCTCGCGGCGGAATTCCGCGTGCCGCCGGGAAACCGTGACGTCGTCGAGGAAGATGTCGCTGTCCGGGTGACGCCCGGAGCTGGTGGTCTCCCGGTCGAGCAGGAATCGCGAGCCCGCGTTCGGCCCCCGCTTGACCACCAGCAGGGCGGACCCGGCGGGCAGCGCATCCACCCCGGAGACGGACGGCTCCGCGGGCGCGCTCTCGGTGCCCTCCGGCTCCGAGAGGAAAGGCCGGAAAACCGACGTGGTCTCCGGCGACTGCTCCGGCGGAACGCCGCCGGGGTCGTTCGTGCTCACCTGAGCTCTCCTCCTGCGGATGGGTCTTGCCAAGTACTCCCAACGTACCGCGCCGCGTCCGGCGGCAGACGCCGGCTCCCGGCTGAACCCTCCGGGCGCAAGGTAAAGGTGCGCGGTGCTCCGGGTGAGAGCGGTGATCAGCCCTGGTCAATCAGCTTCTGGTAGGCGGACTCGTCCATCAGGGCCGCCACATTGGCCATGTCGGCTACCCGCAGTTCGACCATCCAGCCCTCCTCGAACGGCGAGGAGTTCACCAGCTCGGGCTCGGTCTCCAAGTGCTCGTTGCGGGCGACGACCTCACCGGTGACCGGGGCGTAGATGTCCGACACGCTCTTGGTCGACTCGACCTCGCCCATGGCGGAACCGGCCTCCAACCGCTGGCCCACCTCGGGAAGCTGGACGAACACCACGTCTCCGAGCTGTTCCTGGGCATAGTTCGTGATGCCGACCCGTACCGTGTCCGCGCCGGTCTGCGACACCCACTCGTGGTCGGGGGTGTATTTGATTCCTTCCGGGGCCACCGGGGTCCCGCCTTCCTCGTCAGCCACACTTACGATTGCGCGCGAAATGATCGCGATCAGCGGGCGGAGCCTATTGGCCTTCTTTGCCGGACCGCAAGGCGACGCACCGGCGAGAGCGCCGAGCCGACCTACCGGCGTTCGGCCCTACCGGCGTTCGGCATGGGCGAGACGCACCGCTGCCACGACTTGGCCCAGGTAGAGCACGCCGGCCCAGACGTACAGGGCACCGCCCCAGGTGATGAAGGCGTAGGCAAAGGGCCGAACGGCCGCCGCGTAGGCGAAGTCGCCCTGGACCAGAAGCAGCATCGGGAAGGCGTACATCAGGCAGAACGTGGCCGCCTTGCCGAGGTAGTGCACCTTCGGCGGTTCGAATCCGTGAAACCGCAGCACCGGCAGGCACAGGGTCAGCACGAAGTCCCGGCCGACGAGGATGGCCGCCACCCACCAGGGCACCACGCCCCGCACGACGAACGCGAGCACGGCCGCCACGATGTAGAGCCGGTCCGCGGCCGGATCGAGCAACTCGCCGAGTCGGCTGTACTGGTTGAGCCAGCGAGCGAGCTTGCCGTCCAGCCAGTCGGTCATGCCGCTGGCCACGAGCACCAGCAGCGCGAGGAGATCCTCCCGGGGACCGAGCAGCAGCCACAGGAACAGCGGCACGCCCGCGAGCCGCAGCACGCTGAGCAGGTTCGGCAGCGTCCACCACGGCTCGGCCCACACGTCGGCCGCGGCTTCTCGAATCCTGGCGAGCCCGGGATCTTGTGACCGCTCCCCCGTCTTGGCTCCCGTGGTGGTGCCTTCGGCGTCCTGCACCACGAGCCACTTCCTCCCCTGTACGCTGCGCGACTACCCCGGCTACGGGCGTGTCGCGCTCCGCCCGCACCGGTCAGGGTGCCACACAGGACCCCAGCGGCCCCGATCCACCTCGTCCACAGCCAGTCCCGGTCACGCGGCGATCACCGGCCGGGGACGGTCAGTCGCGGGTTCGGCTCCATCCACGGCGTTGCAGCTCGGCGTGGGTCAGGAAGCGCGGGCGCCCCCGGTCGTCGACACCCGCCCACCGGGCACGACCGGCCACGCCTTCCAGGACGTAGCAATGACCGCGACTCCACACGACGCTGCACGGCGCGGTTGGCAAGCCGACTTCCGGTTCGCCGGTGCCGCGCTCGGCTGGGTCCTGGTCGTCAGTCTCCCGCACGCTCGCCTGCCGGTTGGCGACTTCGTCGTCCGAGTGCGCTGGAGTGGACGTCGTGGTCGGCCTCATCGGTGTAGCACCTCCGTACCTTTAGTCGTCCCGAAAGCGCAGTGCGTTAGCCCGATGACCGGATTGTGCGCCCGCAGCGGGCCGCGGGCTCGGCGACGCGGGGCCCGTGCGCCGGGCGGGGGTTAGGGCGCGCCCAGCAGTGCTGGGCACCCGCCGGAACCTCGGCCGGGCCGATGGGATGATCACTTCGGCAGCGAGGCGACGCGTTGGACGGTGACATGATCCGAGTGCTCGTCGTTGATGACGACGTCCGGGTGGCACGGGACCACCAGAAGCTGGTGGACGGCATCGTCGGCTTCCGGGTGGTGGGGGTGGCGCACGACGCGGCCAACGCGCTCGGACTCGTGGATCGGGTACTACCCGACCTCGTGCTGCTCGATGTCCGGCTCCCGGACGACTCGGGGGTGTCGATCCTGCGCCAGCTGCGCGACGCGACGCGCATGCTCGACGTCCTCGTCGTGACCGCCGAGCGGAAGATCGACACGGTACGGACCGCGATCCGTAGCGGTGTCGTGCACTACCTGCTCAAGCCGTTCGAGCCGAGCGCGTTGCGCGACCGGCTGGAACGCTACGCCGCCGCCAGGCACGCCCTGGAGGTGCTCACGGCGCCGGAGCAGTCCGATGTGGACAAGATCTACAGCTTGCTGCGCGCCGAGGCGGGCTGACTTCTTTGCCCTGGCCCTGGCGGTGCGGTAGGACTGAAGGACTGACCCTGGTTCCAGCGCCTGGAGGTGCGGCCAATGGGGGCCTACGCGGACGCCTATCAGCACAGCTTGCACGACCCGGAGACGTTCTGGCTCGCCGCCGCTGACGCCCTCGACTGGGAGCGGCCACCGACGCGAGCGCTGGACTCCTCGGCGGAACCGCTGTACCGCTGGTTTCCCGACGGTGTGCTCAACACCTGCCACAACGCGCTGGACCGGCACGTCGCCGCCGGACGTGGTGAGCAGACCGCGCTGATCTGGGACTCCGCGATGACCGGCGAAGTGGCCCGGTTCTCCTACTCGGAACTGCTGGACCGGGTGGCGCTGTTCGCGGGCGCCCTGCGCCGGCAGGGAGTCCAGCGCGGTGACCGGGTGGTGCTGTACCTGCCGATGATTCCCGAAGCGGTGGTGGCGATGCTCGCCTGCGCTCGCATCGCAGCGGTGCACTCCGTGGTGTTCGGCGGTTTCGCACCGAAGGAGCTCGCCGCACGGATCGACGACGCGGAGCCGGTCGCGATCGTGGCCGCGTCGTGCGGTCTGGAGCCTGGCCGGGTGGTCGAGTACAAGCCGATCATCGATGAGGCGCTGCGGCTGTCCACCCATCAGCCCCGCAGCGTCATCGTCTTCCAGCGCGACCAGGCCCCGGCCGAACTCGGCCCGAACGACGTGGACTGGGATTCCGCGCTCGCGGAGGCGGAGCCGGCCGAGTGCGCACCGGTGGCCGCGACCGACCCGTTGTACGTCCTCTACACCTCGGGGACTACCGGTAAGCCGAAGGGGGTCGTGCGGGACAACGGCGGGCATGCGGTCGCGCTGTGCTGGTCGCTGGACAACATCTACGACATCGGCCCGGGTGATGTCTTCTGGACGGCCTCCGACGTGGGCTGGGTGGTCGGTCACTCCTACATCGTGTACGCACCGCTGCTGGTCGGGGCGACCACGGTGATGTACGAGGGCAAGCCGGTGGGCACGCCGGACGCGGGTGCGTTCTGGCGGGTGGTGGCCGACCACCGCGTCAAGGCACTGTTCACCGCGCCGACGGCCTTCCGCGCGATCAAGCGGATGGACCCGGACGGCGGGTATCTCGCGCGGTACGACCTCTCGTGCCTGCGGACCCTGTTTCTCGCCGGCGAGCGGCTGGACCCGGAGACCTACCATTGGGCGAGCGCGAAGCTCGGCGTTCCGGTGGTCGACCACTGGTGGCAGACCGAGACCGGTTGGCCGATCTGCGCGAACCCGCGCGGGTTGGACCCGTTGCCGATCAAGCCGGGGTCGCCGACCGTGCCGATGCCCGGCTACGACGTCCAGGTGCTGGATCAGTCCGGCCAGCCCGTGGCCGTGGGCCAGGAGGGCGCGATCTGCGTGAAGTTGCCGCTGCCACCGGGCACGCTGCCGACCCTGTGGGGCGCTGACGATCGGTTCGTCGAGTCGTACCTGTCGAGGTATCCCGGTCACTACCTCACCGGCGACAGCGGCTACCTCGACGAGGACGGGTACCTGTTCGTCATGGGCCGCACCGACGACGTGATCAACATCGCTGGTCACCGGCTGTCGACCGGGTCGATGGAGGCCGTGCTCGCCGCGCATCCGGCTGTCGCCGAGTGTGCCGTGATCGGGGTGCGCGACGAGCTCAAGGGCCAGGTCCCGCATGGGTTCGTGGTGCTGAAGTCCGGTGTGGACATCGCCGAGGGCGAGTTGCGCGAGCAGCTGGTCACGGCGGTGCGGGAGCAGATCGGTCCGGTGGCGGCGTTCCGGGATGTCGCGGTGGTGGAGGCACTGCCCAAGACCCGGTCCGGCAAGATCCTGCGGAAGTCGATGCGCGAGATCGCCGACACCGGCCGGACGGCCGTGCCCTCGACGATCGAGGACCCGGCCGTGCTCGACCAGCTCCGACCGGCGCTGCGCCCAGGAGGTTAGCCGGCGCTGGTGCGTGCTGGGACGGCTTCGCCAGAAGTCGGCGTGGTGGGCGGCGCCGCATGGTCGCGGCGAATCCACGCCGCCGCGACGAGCGCGCCGGCCAACTCGACCAAGCCGCCGACGACCAACGCGGCCCGGAGTCCGGGAGCGAAACCGGCGCCCTGCACGGCAGGGCCGCCAACGGCGGCGAACACCGTACCCAGCACGGCGACGCCGAGGGCGGCGCCGAGCATCCGGGCGAGGTTGGTCGTCCCGCCCGCCAGGCCGGCGCGCTCCGGCGCGACCGAAGCCGTGGCGACGCCGACCACCGGGCCGGTGGTGAGCCCGAGCCCCAGCCCGATCACGACGAACGCGACCATCCGCATCCAGCCACCAAAGCCCGCGTAGCCGAGCACGCCCGTGCCCATCAGCGCCATCCCGAGGGTGATCGGCAGTCGCGGTCCGACCCGGGATGCCAGGCGTCCCACCAACGGCGACACGGCGGCGAACACCAATGGCATGGGCAGCATCCACAGGCCGGCGCTGGTGGCCGCTCCGGCGCGCTGGAGGTCCAGGCTGGTCAGCATCAGGAACCCGTACATGCCGAAGGTCATGCAGGTCGCCACCGTGACGGCGGCCGGCAACTGGCCGCGCCGGAACAGCACGAGGGGCAGCATCGGGTCGTCCCGCCGTGCTTCCACGACCAGGAACAGCGCCAGACCCGCGGCGGCGACAGCCGCAGCGGTGACGATCGGGGCTGACGTCCACCCGTAGCCTCGCCCCTCGACGACCGTGAAGGTCAGCGCGATCAGCGCCACGGCCGCCAACACCTGGCCGGGGAGGTCGATGCGCCGTGGGGTCGGGTCGGCGGATTCCGCGACCGCCAGCAGGGCGAGCACCATCGCGGCGAGCCCGGGGACGAGGTTGACCCAGAAGATCAGCCGCCATCCGCCGTGGTCCACCAGCAGGCCGCCCACCAGGGGTCCCGCCGCCAGCGCGACGCCTGAGGTCAGCGACCAGGCGGCCATGGCCCGATTGCGTTCGGCCCGATCGGGGAAGGAGACCGACAGGATGGCCAGGCTCTGCGGGATCGCCATCGCCGCGCCCAGGCCCTGTAGTGCACGCCCAGCCACCAGAATCCCGGCAGCCGGAGCGAGGCCGCACGCGATCGATCCGCAGACGAAGGCCGCGATCCCGATCAGGAACAACCGCCGCCGCCCGTAGCGGTCTCCGAGATTGCCGCCGGTGAGCAACAGCGCCGCGAACGGAAGGTTGTAGCCGTCCACGACCCACTGCAAGGTGCGCACGTCGGCGTGCAGTTGGCGCCCGATCGCCGGCAAGGCGAGGTTCACCGCGGTCGTGTCCAGCTGGGTCAGGAACAACCCCAGGCACACCCCTACCATCACGCCGGCGCGCGCCAGTTTCGTCGATGATGTCATCACGTCCGCGACGCTAAGCGCGGAACGTTTCGTGGTGGACCGAAACGTGCGCTTGCCTTAGCACACTGGGCCTGCGCCCGGCTGCGGCCACTGGATGCCGAACCACTCGGCCAGCCCCTCCTGGCCGGTGTTCGTCACGGTGATCGCGCGGCTGGAGGGCCTGCTGCGAATCCAGTTCAATTCCAGCAGACGGTCGCGCAGACCGCGCCCAGCACCGCCGGCCAGGTGGTGCCGTTGCTCGCTCCAGTCCACGCAGTAGCGCACGGTTTTGCGGCGGGGCGGCAGCCGAACGCCGAGTTCGTCGAGGAAGTCCCGGCCGGTCGAAGTGAGCTCGTACTCGACCTCGTGTCCCGGTGCCGAGAGCCGGTCGGTCCGGGCGCGGTCCGGGTCGAAGATCCCGTCGCCACCACGCAGGTGGTCGCGGTCGAGCAGGCTGGCCATGACCGCGACGCCGAGCCTGCCGGCAAGATGGTCGTAACAGGTCCGCGCCGTGCGCAATGCTTCGGCGCGGCTGCCTTCGCGCAGCGACCGCACCTGGCGCGCCGGAGCCATCCGCGCCAGCGCTTCCAGCAGCTCGCCGACGTGCGGTCCCGCCAGCCGGTAGTAGCGGTGGCGGCCGTGCCGCTCAACCCGGAGCAGCCCGGCTTCGGTCAGCTTCGCGAGATGTTCGCTCGCGGTCGACGCGGCCACGCCGGCTTCGGACGCCAGCCGTGTCGCCGGCAGCGCACGCCCGTCGTTGAGCGCGAGCAAGATGCGGCACCGCCGCTCGTCGGCCAGCAACCCGCCGACGGCGGCGATGTCCGCATCGCCCGCTTTGCCCGTCGTGCTCACTTCACCACAGTAGTACCCGGACACTTCGGGGAGAGCCGAAGTGTCCGGGTAGCTGGGGGGTTACTTCGGGCTCTTGACGAACTCGGTGGTGTAGGTCTTGCTCAGGTCGATCTTGCGCCCCTTGACCGTGGGGTCGAACGCGCTGAGCACGTTGAGCACCGTCTGCGGACCGTCCGCCGGCATGACGCCGTCCGGGGTGAACATGGCCTTACCGGCATCAAGCGCCTTGACGTAGTCGTCCTTGGTGATGTTGGCGTTCTGGACGTAGTCCGCCGGGAGCTTGTCCGCGATCTCGGCCGAGCTGTGGGTGCTGATCCACTGGAGGGTGTCGGTGAACGCTCCGGCGAGCTTCTGCGCGGTCTCCTTGTGGCTGTTGGCCCACTGGCTCGTGACGTACAGGCATGCGGCCGGGTAGGTCCCGCCCAGAGCCGCGCGGGCGCCGTCGGCGGTGCGCATGTCCACGAGGACCCGGGCGTCGCCCTTCTTGAGCAACGCGCTCGTCGTCGGCTCGGTGGTCATACCGCCCTGGATCTTGCCCTGTTCCATGGCCGCGATGAAGGTGTCTCCCGCCTCCACGCCGACCGAGTTGACGTCGTTGGGTGAGAGACCGGCGCGGGTGGCGAGGTACTTGGTGAGGAAGTTGGTTGACGACCCGAGCCCGGTCACGCCGAGGTTCTTGCCCTTGAAGTCGGCGAACGAATGCACCTCCGGGTTCTTGTTGGAGGCGAGTTCGACCTCGCCGGGCACCTGGGAGAGCTGGACGATCGACTCGGTGGACTTGCCCTTGCCCTGCAGGTCGATGTTGTGGTCGTAGAACCCGACGACGGCGTCCACGCTGCCGGCGAGCATCGCGTCTTCCGCGTCGACGCCGGCCGGCTCGTCGGAGAGGTCGACCTGCAGGCCGTGCTTGGCGAAGAACCCGAGTTGCTGGGTCAGCATGGCGGGCAGGTAGATCTGCTTGTTCAGCCCCCCGACCATGATCTTCACATGATCGGAACCACCGTTTGAGCTGGAATTCGCGGAACTACCGCAGCCGCTCAGTGCGAGGGTGAGCGCCATACCGATCGCGGACATGGCGGCGAGTTTTTTGCGCATGATCATACTCCAGGGGAAATAGAACACCGGAAACAACCGAGAAGGGATTCAGGAGAATGCGGGGAAGGGTTTCAGACCGCGGTTTCCGTTCCGGACATCTGCGGGCGCCACGAGAGCATGCGGTTCTCCAGCATCGTCAATGCGCCCTCCGCGAGCAGCGCCAGCACGGCCATGATGACCATGGCGGCGAAGACACCGTCAATGTTGAAGTTGCCCTGCGCCTCGCGGACCACCAATCCCAGGCCCTGCTGTGCGCCCAGGAACTCGCCGACGATGGCGCCGATGAGCGCGAACCCGAAGCTGGTGTGCAGGCTGGCGATGATCCACGTCAGGGCGGATGGCAGCACGACCTGCCAGGTCACCTGTGAGGGACTCGCACCGAGAATGCGGGCATTCGCGATCAGGTTCCGGTCGACTTCCCGGGTGCCCTGGAAAGCGTTGAAGAACACCACGAAGAACACCAGCACGACCGCCAGCGCCACCTTGGACGGCAATCCGAGACCGAGCGAGACGACGAACACCGATCCCAGCACGATCCGGGGAATAGCGTTCAATGCCTTGATATAGGGGGCGAACACGTCGGCCAGAATCCGCACCCGGCCGAGCGCCACGCCGAAAACGACTCCGAGTACGACACCCACGACGAAACCGAGCACCGCTTCCTGCAGGGTCACGCCTATCTGGGTCCAGAGCGGACCGATGTCCGTGCCGGAGGTGGCCCACGTCCACAGCTGCGTGACTATTCCGCTGGGGCTGCCGTAAAAGAATGAATCGATGATTCCTAACTGGGCACATAACTCCCAACCGCCGACCAGAACGACGAACAGACCGAGCTGCACCGCTTTCACCAGCAGCCCCCGGTTACGAAAACCCCGCTTCTTCGACGTGCTCGCCACCTCCTTACCGTCGTCGCGCTGCTTGTGCGTGTTGTTGGACTTGTGCGTGTTGTTGGACGTGTTCTTGGTTGAGGGAACGGACATCAGAACTCCCGGTCATTTCACGACGGCGGCGGTACGGGCGTAAGCGACGCGGACCTCTTCGCGCAGCGACTCCCAGATCTGCTCGTACAACTGCCCGAACCGGGAATCGAAGCGGATTTCCTGCACCTCCCGGGGGCGCGGCAGATCCACCGGGAACGTGGCCTTGACCGTGGCCGGGCCCGCCGTCATCACCACCACCTTGTCGGCCAGCGCGATCGCCTCTTCCAGATCGTGCGTGACGAACACGACCGACGGCCGGGTCAGCTCCCACAGGTCGAGCAACTCGTCGGACATGATCGACCGGGTCTGCACGTCCAGCGCGCTGAACGGTTCGTCCATGAGCAGAATGCGCGGCTCGTTGATCAGGCTCTGGGCGAGCGCGACCCGCTTGCGCATGCCACCGGAGAGCTGGTGCGGGTGGTGGTTCTCGAAACCGGACAGGCCGACCCGCCGCAGCCAGTCACGGGCCTGGGTGTGCGCATCCTTCTTGGCGACTCCGCGAAACAGCGGGCCGGCGGCAACGTTGCCGAGCACCGTCTTCCACGGAAGGATCGCGTCGGTCTGGAACATGAACCCGGTGCCCCGGTTGATGCCCTTGACCGGCTGGCCGTCCACCCGGACCTGCCCTTCGGTGGCCTGCTCCAACCCGGCGACGAGGGTCAAGGTCGTCGACTTCCCGCAGCCGGTCGGGCCGACAACGGCGCAGAACTCGCCCGGTTGAACGGTCAGGTTCAGGTCGCGCAGGGCGGTGTAGGCCTCACCGTCGGGTGATCGGAAACGTTTGGTGACGCCACTGAGCTCGATCGAGCCGAGTGCGTCCCGAGCCGTCGGATCGCCGTCCTGAATCGCGGTATCGCGCTGTGCGCTGGACATCTCGCCACCTTGCTGCTGGTGAAGTGACCTGGACCACGCAGACGGTAGGCGGTCACGGCGCTGCTGCCGATCCCTGTGGACGTTGTGGCATTACTGAGCACTTTTCGACATTCTGAGCATTTTGTGCACGGTCCGGGCCATCCCCATTCGCCGATCCGTCGTGCACACTGAACTCCCCCGACAGCACCGCGGCTGCGGGAGCCGAGGCTTGGAGAGCACCAGGTGAGGCGCGGTACGAAACTGTCCACTCGGATACTCGTCAGTCAGTTGACCATCCTGATCATCGCGATGGCCATCGGGTTCGGACTGTACGCCCGGTACACCGGCGACCAGCTTGACCGGCAGTACGAGCAGCGTGCCCTCGCCATCGCCCAGTCGATGGCGGGCCTGCCCCAGATCCGGCAGGCGCTGGTGACCGGAAGCGATCCCGGCGGCACGGTTCGTACCCTGGCCGAGCAGATCCGGCGCAGCGCGGGCGCGGCGTATGTGGTGGTCGTGGACCGCTCCGGGGTACGGCTGTCCCATCCCAATCCCGCCCTGATCGGGCGGCCGGTGGAAGAGCCGGTCGTGGCGCTGGATGGGCAGGACCACGTCGGCGTCGACCCGGGCAGCCTCGGACCGTCGGCCAACGGCAAGACGCCGGTGTTGGGACCGGACGGCCGTCCGGTCGGCGAGGTCTCCGCCGGGATTCTGGAACGCGAGGTCAGTGGCCAGGTCCGCCAGGAGCTGCCCGCGATCGCGCTGTACACGACGCTGGCGCTGGCCTTCGGCTCGATCGTCTCGCTGCTGCTGGCTCACCGGCTCAAGAGGACGACCTTCGGCCTCGAACTGCATGAGATCGCGGCCTTGCTCCAGGAACGCGAGGCGATGCTGCACGGCGTGCGCGAGGGGGTGGTCACCTTCGCCGTCGACGGGCACATCACGCTGATCAACGACGAGGCGCGCCGGTTGCTGGGGTTACGGGTGAGCGCGGTCGGGAAACAACTCACGGAGCTGCTGCCCGCCGGCCGGCTGCGCGACGTGCTTTCCGGCGAGATCAGCGGCTCGGACCAGGTGGTGCTGACCGCCGAGCGCTGTCTCCTGGTCAACCGCATGATCGTCGGCGCGGCCGGGCGTCCGCTGGGTTCGGTCGTCACGCTGCGGGACCGCACGGAGATCGAGAGCCTGTTGCGCGAGCTCAGCAGCGCACGCGGGCTCACCGACGCGCTTCGCGCCCAGCAACACGAGTTCTCCAACCGGATGCACACGGTCGTCGGCCTGCTGTCGCTGGGCGAGTCGGGCGAGGCGTTGAGCTATCTGACCGACACCACGGAGGCGGTCGACGGGTTCGCCGAGTCGGTCAGCGCGAAGATCGCGGACTCGGTCGTCGCCGCGCTGATCGTCGCGAAGGCCACGGTCGCCACCGAGCGTGCCGTGACGCTGCTGCTCACCGACGACTCGCGGATGTGCCGACGGCTCCCGCAGCCGCACGAGGTCGTCACCGTGCTCGGCAACCTGCTGGACAACGCCATCGACGCGGCCGCCCACGGCCCAGCGCCCGGCCACGTCACGGTGCGGCTGGCCGACAACGACGGCGGCCTGACCATCCGGGTCAGCGACACCGGGCCGGGCATTCCGGCCGACGTCAGCGAGTCGATCTTCCAGGCCGGCTTCACCACGAAATCGGCCGGTCAGCCCGCGGAAGGACACACGCGCCAGGCCGGTCACCAGGGTCTGGGGCTGGCGCTGGTGCGGCAGATCGTGCAACGGATGGGAGGCACCGTGACCGTGACCGAAGGCCCTGGTCCCGTCTTCACCGTCCGGCTTCCCGAACGGGCCATCGCCGCACTGTCGGGAACGACATCATGATCCGGGTGCTCGTGGTCGATGACGACTACCGCGTGGCGAAGGTGCACGCCGCCTACGTCTCCCGAGTGCCCGGGTTCACGCCGGTGGGCCAGGCGCACACGGCCAACCAGGCAAGCCAGGCGATCACTGACCTCGGCCCCCAACTCGTCCTGCTCGACCTGTACCTGCCGGACGGACACGGGCTCGACCTCGTTCGCACGCTCAGCGAAACCGCCGATCCGAAGCCGGACTTCGTCGTGATCACCGCGGCCCGCGATGTCGACACGGTCCGCAGCGCGATCCAGCTCGGCGCAGTGCATTACCTGGTCAAACCGTTCGGCTTCGAGAAACTGCAGGAGCGGCTCACCGCGTACCGGGATCTGCAGCAGCGCCTGGGCAAGATCAGCGAAGCCGACCAGGAGGACGTCGACCACCTGTACGCCCTGCTGCGCACGCCCACCAGCGCTCCGCTGCCCAAGCGGCACTCCGCTCCGACGATGGCGTTGGTGCGTACGGCGGTCGCGGAAGCGCAGCGTGACATCTCCGCCGCCGAGGTCGCGGAGCGCGTTGGCGTCAGCCGACCCACCGCGCAGCGGTACCTGTCTTACCTGGCCCAGCAGGGGGTCATCGAACTCCGGTTGCGCTATGGCGCGCCCGGCCGCCCCGAGCAGCGCTACCGGCCGGCACGGTCCCGCTTCGCGGGGCCGTGAAAGCCCGCCCGCTGTCATTCGATCGGGCGGCTTGGGCTGGTAACCCGAATGGCTGGCGGCCGGATGTGGGTATCCGCAAGGCGCTAATCGAGGGGGCATCTGGTCAAGGGGGCGCCCAGGGGGATGCATCATGACTGACGGAAGCTACACTGTGGACGGTCTGCAGGCGCTGTTCAACTCCGAACGGGCGGGCGTCGACGGCCACCTGGTCGACAAGTTGGTCGAGTTCATCAACGACACCCGCACTCGGCTCGACTGCGCGATCTACGACCTGCGCGATCCCGACGTTCTCCGGGCGCTCGCGGGAATCGTCGCCGAGGGCAAGCAGCTCAGGATCGTCTACGACGCCGGCGGCCAACACCGGGGTGACGGCGTCGCGGACCCGAAGCCCGGCCTGACCCAGCAGGCGATCGAGAACGCTGGACTGGCCAGGTACGCGGTCGGACTGCATCTGACCGGCCGCCACCTGATGCACGACAAGTTCCTCGTGCGCGACGGCGAAACGGTCTGGACCGGGTCGGCGAACTTCACCGAAGGTGGCCTGGTGCTCCAGGACAACAACTGCCTGGTGCTCGATGCCCCGACACTGGCGCAGTCTTACACCAAGGTGTTCGAGGACCTGCTGTCCGCACCCGAGAAACTGCCGGCCGCCGCCCCCAGCGAATCGCTCTCGGTGGGGCCGACCACCATCAACGCCTACTTCGAGCCGCCAGCGCGGGAAGGAACCGACGCCCTGATCGCGCGACTGCTCAACCAGGCGCGCAAGGTGCGGATCATGGCCTTCCTGATCTCCGACCCGGACATTCTCCAGGCTCTGCGACGGTTCCAGGACCGCGAGGCGGATATCGCGGGCGTGTACGACCCGGGCGGGATGGACGACGCCCGTCGCGCGAGCAACCAGGATCCCAACCTGTTCTGGTTCTGTGACGACGACCGGTTCGTCGCCGCGCACTCCCATCCGTTCAGCCCCACCCGGGAGAACGACTTCATGCACAACAAGGTCATGATCATCGATGATCATCTGGTGATCACCGGCTCGTACAACTTCTCCGAGAACGCCGAGACGAACTACGAGAACCTGCTGCTGCTCGATTCGCCGGATCTCTCGCAGGTCTACACCGACTACTTCGATGCCGTGTACCGGGAGGCGAAAGCGGCCGCCTGACGGAAGCGGCCCGAACATCGCCTGAAGGTTGTCACGTTCCCGCCCAGCGCCAGGTCCGAAACGCGCCAGCATGATCGCTTGGTGGGCTCTTGACTGGAGTCATGGCAAGCAGCGAACGCGCGCATCCGCGCTGGCTACTGGTGGCGCTCCTCGGCGGTATGGCTCTGGGCAATGTCGACATCGCGATCGCCAACACCGCCGGGCCGTCGATCCGAAGCGGCCTGCACGCCTCCGGCGGCGAGTTGGAACTCATCGTTTCCGGTTACACCCTGGCGTACGCGGTGCTGCTGATCACCGGTGCCCGCCTCGGTGACATGCGCGGGTACCGCAGGACGTACCTGCTCGGGCTCGGCGTGTTCACGCTGGCTTCGCTGGCCTGCGGCCTCGCCCCGACCGCGTTCACACTGGCTCTCGCCCGGATCATCCAGGGCGGGGCCGCCGCTGTGCTGGCCGCCCAGGTCCTGAGCGGCATCCAGGTGAACTTCGAAGGTCCCGCCCGCGAGCGCGCTCTGGGCCGTTATGCAGCCGTGCTGGCGGGCAGTGCCGTCGTCGGGCAGATCCTCGGGGGTGTCTTGATTTCGGCTGATGTGTTCGGAACAACCTGGCGACCGGTCTTCCTCATCAACGTGCCGCTCGGCGTGCTGCTCATCGCTGTAGCCGCTCGCGTCCTTCCCGCCGACCAGTCACCCCGACCACACCGACTCGACCTGGCAGGCGTGACAGCCCTGTCGGCCGCCCTGTTGCTCCTCGTCCTCCCGCTGGTACTCGGACGCGAGCAGGATTGGCCGCCCTGGACGTGGGCGAGCCTGACCGCCAGCGTCCCGGCCTTCGCCTTGTTCGCCGCTGTTGAGCGGCGGCTGACAGCACGCGGCGGATACCCTGTGCTCAACCTGCGACTGCTGGCCCGCCCCACGGTCTCGCGCGTGCTGCTTTCCCAGGCGGCGGGAGCCAGCACGTACTTCGCGCTCCTGTTCGTGATCGCGCTCTACCTCCAGCAAGGGCTGGGGCACAGTCCCGCTTACTCCGGTCTGGTCATGGTCTCGTGGGTCGCCGCCTTCGGCGTCGCCGGACCGGTCCTCGCCAGGATCTCCGAGCGCGGAAAGCGCCTGGCTGCGCCAGCGGGCTCGCTCCTCCTCGCGGCAGGGTTCGCCGGGATCGCCACGAGCACGCTCGCCGGAGTGACCAACGGCGCCCTGCTCATGGCTCTGCTCGGGGTGAGCGGGCTGGGGTTCGGAGCCGCTTTCAGCGGAGTGCTCGGGCATCTGACCAGGATCGTGCCCAGGCGCTACGCCGCGGACGTCAGCGGCCTGTTCAACACACTGTCCCGCCTGGGCGGGGTGGTCGGCGTCGCCGCCTTCGGTACCGGCTATCTGAGCCTGGCGCCGAGCCCGGGAGCGGCCCAAGACGGCTTCGCCGCTGTCACGCTCGGCTTCGCAGCGACGGCTCTGGTGGCGGCTGCCCTCGCCTACGTCGGTCCGCCGAGCAGTCGGCGGTCACGCCGGGTCGACGATGCCGCGCACGAACCCCAGGTCGAGGAGATCCTGCGGGCGCAGCCATAGCTGGTCGGCGATCTCGGGAACGTCCTGCGGGTCGCACTTGAGAATCGCCGCCGCCGATTCGGGCGCGATCACGGCGAAGTAGGCGTCCGGGGTGATCCAGGTCCGGCCCGGGGAGGCCAGGGCGAGCGCCCCACCCGAACCGCCCTCGCCGATGACGAGGGTCGTGATGGGCACGCGCGCCTGGGCCACCTGCGTGAAAAGCTCGGCCAGCGCTGGGCCGACGCCGCCGTGCTCGGCGGCGGCGTCATTCGCCGCACCGGGCGTGTCCACCAGCGTCAGCACCGAGATCCCGAGCTGGTCGGCCAGCCGGATGATGCGGCTGGCGGTGCGGAATCCGGCGGGCGAGTTGGCGGTGCCGGTCTGCGCCACATACGCCACCGTCTGTCCATTGTGGTCGCCAAGGCCGGTCAGCATGCCAGGGTCCACCCCACCGGCGCGATCCCCGCTGAGCGGAAGGCGGGTGTCGAAGTACCGGTCCAGGTAGGCCCGCGCGTGTGGCCGGCTCGGTGATCGCGCCCGGCGGACCGCCTGCCACCCGCTGGCCGGCAACGTCTCAGCGGACAGCGCGGCTGGCACCTCGGCCGGCTCCGGTGGCCGTACCAGCCGGGAGGGCTGGGTCAGCGACAGCACCTGTTCCAGTGCCTCGGCCAGCTCGGACTCCGCCACCACCTGGTCCACCTGGCCAGCGGCCAGTTTGCCCGCGCTGGTGAACGCCTTGGCGTCCCCGTCGTCGTCCCGGCGCACGCGGCTACCACCGAAGGCGACCACGGCCTCCGGGACGGCCAGCACCACGTCCGCACCGGCCGACAGTGCCGCCCACATCCCGCCGGTCGTCGGATGCCGCACGACCGTGATGTGCGGAATCCGCTCCTGCCGGGTGAGCAGGCATTCTCGGGCGATGCGCTGCAACTGGCTCAGCGCACATATCCCCTCCTGCATCCGGCTGCCTCCAGAGGCCACCATCGACACCACGGGCACGCGCCGGTCCCGGGCGGTCGCGAACGCCCGGGCGATGCGCTCACCGGAGTGGCGACCGATCGAACCGCCGAGAAATCCGAATTCGAACACGATCAGCACCGCGGGCTGCGCACCGATCCGTGCGTGTCCACAGAGGACGGATTCGTCGACACCCGTACGCTCCCGGGCGCGGTAGCGTTGCTCGTCGTAGCCGGGCCAGCCCAGCGGGCCGCCCGGGTCGCTCCACGGTTCGGCCGCGGCCAACTCGTGGAACTCCTGGCACACCGCGTCGATGAGCGCGCGGGCTTCCCGCTCAACCATGCTGCCCTCGGATCAGGGATTTCTTCATGACCTTGCCCAGGTCGTTGCGGGGCAAAGCGGGCAGGAAGTGGACGACGCGGGGACGCTTGTGCGGGGTGAGTTGGCCGGCGACGTGCTCGGACAGCTCCGATTCGGTCGGTTGCGCCCCGTCGGTCGCCACGACCCACGCGACGATTCGCTCTCCGAGATCCGGGTCCGGTTCCCCGGTCACCGCGACTTCGGCGACCCCGGGATGCTCCAGCAGGGCGTTCTCGATCTCCCCAGCGCCGATCTTGTAACCGCCGCTTTTGATGATGTCGGTCGCGCGCCTGCCGACGATCCTGATGTAGCCGTCGGCCGAGCGCGTGGCGACGTCACCGGTACGGAACCAGCCGTCGACGAACGCCTCCGCGGTCGCTTCAGGACGGTTGAGGTACTCGACGAAGAGGTTCGATCCGCGCACGAGGATCTCACCGACGGTCTCGTCGTCGCTGGCCTCGATCTCCGCGCCCTGCTCGTCGACGAGCGCGACCTCCACGCCGTCCAGCGGCGGCCCGACGTAACCGGGGCGGCGGTCGCCGTCCGCGCGCACGCCGCAGTTCATGATGGTCTCGGTCATGCCGTAGCGTTCGACGATCCGCTGGCCTGTCAACCGCGTGATCCGCTCGTGCTCCACGGCGGGCAGCGCCGCCGAACCGGACACCAGCAGCCGGGCCCTGCCGACCGCCTGCGCGATGCGCGCATCCTGTTCCGCGTCATTGGCCAGCCGGTGGTACATGGTCGGAACGCCGAACATCATCGTGGCCGGACCCGCGAGTTCCTCGGCCACCGCCTGCGAGGAGAACCTGCCCACGTGGTGCACCGAGCCGCCCAGACGTAAGGGGCCAAGCGTGCCCAGGATGAGCCCATGCACGTGGAACAGCGGCAAGCCGTGCACCAGCACGTCCCGCTCGGTCCACTTCCACGCGGCGGCCAGACTGTCCAAATTGGACATGATCGCCCGGCGCGGGAGCACGACCCCCTTCGGTGGTCCGGTCGTGCCCGAGGTGTAGACGATCAGCGCCGGCGCTCCGGCCGCGGGTTCGGCAGGCAACCCGGTCGACCGCGCGGATACGTCCACCTCGTGCAGCGGCACCCCGGACAGCGCGCCCGGGGGTTGGAAACCCGGCTCCGCGAGCAGCAGATCGGGGTCACTGTCACCGACGATGTGGGCGAGTTCCCGCTCCCCCACCTTCGGGTTGATCGGGACGACGGCGGCTCCGGCGACCAGTGCACCGACCACGGACGCGCAGGTCTCCAGCGTCGGCGTCGCCCAGACCGCGACCCGGCGCGCACCGGCCGCCCGCTCGCCGACGGCCGCCGCCAGGCCCGCCAGCCCGGCGTATGTCAGCGCCCGGTCCCCGAATCGGACAGCCTCACGGTCCGTGGGCTCGCGCAATGCGGGAAACAGCACCTCGCGCACACCGCTCATGTTCGTACCTCCGCCCGGTCATCGCCTACCGAACCGACAATCGCGCCCGGTCTCGTGACCAGTCAAGGGAAAGTGGGCGAGTGGACAAATGGATGAGCCAATTTTCCACGCGGTAGTCTGGTCGGCACCAAGCGGCTTGGGAGGAGCGGTGTCCGAGACCCTGCGTCCATTGTCACGCCCCCGGCTCTACGAGCAGGTCGTGCAACGTCTGCGCGAGCACATCGCCGCATCCGGTCTCGGCGCCGGCGACCGGCTCCCGCCGGAACGCGAACTCGCCGAACGTCTCGGCGTCAGCCGGGCGTCGGTCAAGCAGGCGATCGTCGTCCTGGAGGTGCAGGGCATAGTCGAGGTCCGGCACGGCGGTGGCACGTACCTGCGGCGCCAACAGCTCGACACCGAGCCGGTGGAGGAGCTGATGGCGCGCAAGCGCCGGCTGCCGGACGTGCTGGAGGCCCGGGAGGCCCTGGAAGTCAAGCTCGCCGAGTTGGCCGCGACCCGCCGCACCGACGCCGACCTCGCCGAGATCGACGCCGCACTGGCGGACATGCGTGGCGAGGTCGACGCCGGCGAGTTGGGCACCGGCGGCGACCGCCGGTTCCACCAAGCCGTGACCGCCGCCGCGCGCAACCCGCTGCTCGCGGAGTTCATGCGCACGATCGCGGACGAGATCGCGGAGAGCAGGCGGGAGTCACTGCGGCAACCGCACCGCCCGCCGAAGTCGCTGTCCCAGCACGAGCGGATCGCGGAGGCGATCCGAGCCGGCAACGCGCGCACGGCGGCCACCGCGATGCGCCGGCACTTGCGGACGGTCAGCCGTGTACGGCTGCTGACCTGGGATCCTGAGCAGGAGTGAGCGGCTGGCCACGGCGTACGCACCGCGAACGACACCGCTGAGCCATTCGTGGCAACCGCCAAGTACCCTCTTCGGCGATTCCCGACGCCATCCCCGGAGTAGTGACGCCATGCTCGCTTGCGCCCGCCACCGGCACTCGGTGCGGACTCGTCGCACCGGTACGCCGATCGGAGCATTTTGCTGATCGGATGGCTGGCGGCCACGGCAGGCACCGCTCTGCTGGGCAGCGTCATCCCCGTGGTCAACATCGAGCTGTACCTGCTGGGCGTGCTGTCCACCGTCCCCGGTCTGGTGTGGTGGATGCTCGCGGTGGCCGCGACCGTGGGGCAGATCGCCGGGAAGATCCTCTTCTATTTCGCCGGTCAGGGCAGCTTCACGCTCAGCCGGCGCCTCAGCCGCCTCACCGAAGCCAAGCGGGGCAGCCGCTGGGCGGTGTGGATCGAGAGGTTCCACCGCAAGACCGAACAGCGCCCGTACTGGGGTGCCGGGGTGCTGTTCGTAAGCGCGATCACCGGGATTCCGCCGTACACGGCGATGTGCTTCGTCTCCGGCGCGGCCGGCATTCCGCTGCTGGGCTTCCTCGCGGCCAGCCTGCTCGGCCGTGGCATTCATTTCCTGCTGGTAGCGAGCATGCCCGGCCTGCTGCATTACCTGCCGTCAGCGCTGGGAGGCTGAGGGCCGACGGTCGCTGCGCGCCGCGATTCTGGCCATCGCCCGCGCCCGCGCACATTCAGCCGGCGTGAACGAACCATCCCGGCGCGAGACGAGCAGCGTGCCCCCGCCAGGCGCGGGCACGCGCAGGGAGTCGTCGCCGGCAACGTTGCCGGTCACGGGTCCCTGCGTCTCCCGGATGTCGACGTCTCCCAGCAATCCCCGCAGTGCCTCGGCAAGCTCGCTCGGGTTGTCGAGCATGCCGGCGGCCAGTGACAGCGCTCGCGTGGCGGTATCGGCCAGCTCATGTATGCCCGCGTGCACGGCCACCACGTCACCGCACCCGGCTCGGGACATCGCGCGCACCAGCTCCGAGCGGCCCATCTGGTCCGGGACGTGCACAAGCACCTCGTCCACGGCGCCGTCGACTGTCGGGTGCACGTGCAACGTGCGGATGTTGCCGCCGATCGACGCCAGCGCCCCCGCCAGCGCGGCCAGCCGTCCGGGGCTGTCCCGCACACTCACCCGCAGGCGCCACAACGTCCAAGAGGTCTCGCCGGGCGCCGGAAGCTCCGCTTCCGCCGCCCGCTGCGCCGGCACGCTGGCAGCGGACCTTCGGTGCCGGCGCCACATGCCACCAACGACGAGCGCGCCGCCGAGTGCCATCAGCGCGTAAGAGCCGTACCTGTGGATCTGCACCCCGGCTTCGAACAGGTGGGCCGATCCGGCGGCCACGAAGAACGCGGCGAGCTCGAAGAGCTCGATGGTCCAGTCGGCGCGGTGGGCGGGACGACCTGGTGACGGTCGGCGTCGGCTCTGCGTCATGACCCCAGCATGCGGATTCCGACGTTGCATCCGTACGAAAGCGCATGACAAGCGGGTAACCGCTTCACCAGTGCCGGCATGAGATCACGCACACCAGCCGGCTGATCAGGCGTGCGCCAGGACATTGATCACGTGCCCCTCCGGGTCACGCATGAAGAAGCGGCGCACACCCCACGGTTCGTCCGCGAGCTCGTGCACGATCTCGGCTCCGGCGGCTCGGGCCGCCCGGTAGCTCGCGTCGACATCGTCGACCTGGACGGAGACGACCGGAACGACGCTGGCTGTCGCATCGTGGCTCATGAGGCTCAGCTGGATCGAGGGCCGTTCCGGGTCGGCCAGCGTCACGATCCAACCGAGATCCATGACCACTCGCAGCCCCAGGACCTCGATGTAGAACGCCTTCGTCTTCTCCAGGGAAGCACTCTTGAGGTCCGGGACCATTCTGTTCACCGTCATCGGTCGATCTTCATTGCTGGCCGGTCCGTCGGCAACCGAGAAGTCGGTGTGGCCGCGCCGGTGACGGTCACGTAGGGATCGTCCGGCTGGACGTCGATGACGAGCTAGCCGACCAGGCGTAGAAGGCTTCGTTCGCGAGCTGGAACGGCCATGCGCCGACGGTCGGCATCTACGAGAGCTGACATCATCCGGCGCTACCCGGCTTGTTCCTGAACTCCCCGGGGTACGGCCAAACTCCGCGGTCGCGATCAGGCGCGCTGCTCGCGCGCCTGCACCAGCAACTCCGCACAGCAGACCAGCAGTGCCGCGAACACGAACACGACCGACGCCACCAATCCCACGCTGATGGCGTAGTCATAGTCGCCCCGGACCAGCGCGCTGAAGAACAAGCCAGAAGCCGCCGCCGTCCCGAGCGCGGAACCGACGCGCTGCGCGGTCTGCTGCACGCCCGCGGCCGTGCCGCCGTGCCGCACGTCCACTTCGCTGAGGGTGAGCGTCTGATTCGGCGAGATCACCAGCCCACTGCCGACACCAGCGAACAGCAGCGGCAACGCGGTCGCCCAACCGGCACCCGGCCCCTGGCGGTTCGCCAGCAGCACGTCGGTGACCAGCAATCCAATGAGGGCGCAGACGAGCCCGACGAGCACCAGCCGGCGGCCGAACCGGTGCACGATGCGCCCACCGAACATCGACGCCAGGGCCGAACCGACCGCGAACGGCGTCAACGCCAGGCCGCACTCCAGTGCGGTATAGCCGAGCCCGCGTTGGAAATACACGGCAAGGACAAAGAAGATCCCGGTGAAACCGGAGAAGTACAGCAGCCCCAGGCCGGTGCCGAACGCGTAGCTGCGGACGCGTAACAGCTGCAGGCGCACCAGCGGGGCACGCCCACGCGCCTGATACCAGCGCTCCCACCACACGAACAGTGCCAGCAGCACGGGCGAAGCGGCCATGATCGACCAGCTCGTGACCGAGTGCTGCCGGGCTCCCATCAGGGGCATGAGCAGGCAGACCAGTGCCAGCCCGAGCAGCAGCACGCCGACCAGGTCCAGGCTGCTCCCCCGGCGGGAGACGCTGTCCGCCGGCAGGACCCGCCGCGCGAACAGCAGTCCGGCCAACCCGATCGGCACGTTGACGAAGAAGACCCATCGCCAGCCCTCTTCCTGCCCCGCCACCTCAATGATCAACCCGCCGAGCAGCGGCCCGATCGCCGTCGACAACCCGATGACCGCACCGAACAGGCCGAACGCCCGGCCCCGTTCCCGCCCGCGGAACTCACGCTGCAAGAGTCCGAGGACCTGCGGGTTGAGCATCCCGCCCGCGGCGCCCTGCAGTAGTCGGGCCACCACCAGCCACAACGCGAATGGTGCGACACCGGCGAGCACGCTCGCCGCGGTGAACGTCAGCAGCGCGAGCAGGAACATCCGGCCGCGCCCCCGGTCGTCGCCGAGCCGTCCGCAGGGCACCAGCGCCAAGCCGAAGGTCAGCGCGTAACCGGAGACGACCCACGACAGTTCCTCCGGGGAGGCGTTGAGCCCACGCTGCATCGAGGGCAACGCGACGTTGACAATGCTGACGTCGAGCAGCGTCATGAAACCCGCGACCAGGCAGACGACCAGTACCTGCCACCGACGGTCGGGCTGCGTGTCCGCTGGCTCCTGCTCCGACCGTTCCCGGGACCTGGTCACATTCCGCTCCTCATCGCGTCGAGCGCCCTCACGCACCACCGCACCAGCTCATCACGCCCACCCCGGAAATGCATCAAGTGGGTGACACCGCGGGCGCGAGCAGGGTGTTCCCGACCGCGTCGCTTGAGCGGGCGGGGGCGCCGGCGGTAGCTTTCCGGCCCAGCATCGGAGGTGGTCACGTGACCGAGCCCGGTACCGCCGAGGTCCTGGCACAGCACCGCGGACCGGTACTGCTGATCACGTTGAACCGCCCGGATCGGCTCAACGCGTGGACGCCGAGCATGCGGCGGCGGTACGCCGAGTTGCTCGGCCAGGCCGAGGTGGACCCGTCCGTGCGAGCCGTGGTCGTCACCGGGTCCGGGCGCGCGTTCTGCGCTGGCACGGACATCACCGCCGACCTGCCCGGGACCGGCGAGCAGGCAACGCACGACCAAACGCCCGCCCTGCACGCCCTGGCCTTCCCGATGCGGATGCGCACGCCCGTGATCGCCGCGGTCAACGGCGCGGTCGCCGGCGCCGGTCTGGTCGCCGCGCTGTTCGCGGACGTGCGCTTCTGCTCCGCCGACGCTCGGTTCACCACTGCCTTCAGCCGAGCCAGCCTGCTCGCCGAGCACGGCGTCGCCTGGCTGCTGCCCAAGATCGCGGGCGTCGGCACGGCCATGGACCTGTTGCTGTCCACCCGCACGTTCCGGGGAACCGAAGCGGCTGCCTTCGGGCTCGTCGACCGCGCCCTGCCGGGCGAACGACTGCTCGACCACGCCTTGCGGTACGCGCACACCTTGGCCAGCGCCGCCGCCGCGCACTCCTGCTCCCCGGCATTGGACAGCGCACCCGAGCCGGCCGAGACTGGAGACGCGGCGGGGTAATCCCAGCGCGCACCACCGCGAAGGAGGCGCTCCGTGGAGTATGAGACCCCGGAAGCCGACGTCGCCGAGCAGCTTCGGCAGGCCCAGGCGGACCCGGACGACGAGCAGGACGAGTTGGAGCCCGAGGAGATCCCGTTCGACGCCGACGCGGCCGACCTGGTCGAACAGTCCCGCACCATTCCCGAGGACGACGAGGAGCACGACGCCGGCTGACCCCGCGCCCTGCGCGCTATCCGGGCCAGAGGCCGAACAGGGTGGCGAAGCCTTCCCGCCAACTCGGCCAGACCGGTCGCCATCCCAGCGTTTCCCGGAACCGGAAGTTCGTGGCACCACGCTGCTCGGTCATCCAGTGCACCGTCAACCAGTCGAGTTGCTCGCGTGCCTCGTCCTGGGTGAGGTGTGGTGGAGCCGGGGCGTCGATCATTCTGGCGTACGCCGGCAGCCACTCGACGCTCTCGGCGGGTTCGTTGTCGACCACGTTGTACGCGCCCGGATCGCCACCATCGAGCACTTCCAGCACCGCTCCGGCGGCGTCGTCGACATGCGTGAACGAGGTGATGCCCGCGCCGTCGCGAACCAGCGGCAGGCCACCTTCACGTACGAGCTGGTGCAGGCGCCCGCCCGGCGCATACGCGGTCTCCGCCCCGTACACCGCGCCGTAGCGCAGGGCGACGCCCTCGATCGACGGCGCGGTCAGCAGGGACTCCTCCAGGATGGCGACCGACCGGACCAGCTCGCCCCACCTCCCCGGCGCTTCCGTCCACAGTGGAGCTTCCTCGTCGAGGACGTCATGCCCGGCCGGGGCATACAGGAGCGCTGAACTCTGCGCCACGACGCGGCGCGCACCCCCCGCGGCGGCCGCCGACACGAGGTTGCGGGCACCGGACTCGAACAGCTGCGCGGTCCGGGTGAGTCCGGCTCCGAAGTCCTCACCGCGGAGCCCGGTCACCTGATGGACGACGACGTCCGGCGAGGCTTCCTTCACCACCGCACGCAACCGTTCGCCGTCGAGGAGATCCGCCACCACGACCCCGTCCGCATCCGCCACCTGGGCCACCTGACTCTGGTCCCGCACCATGGCGGTCACGTGGTGGCCGCGCGCACGCAGCTGGGGCAACAACGCCCGCCCGACCACCCCGGTGGCACCGGTGACGAACACTCGCAAGGGCACGCTGACCTCGCATATCGATGGACAGACGACCCGGCGATGTTAGCCGCGTACTCCCCCCGGTAGCGAGATGTTCATGACAACGGCAACCCGACCGCGCGACCCTGGCGACGCCGGTCAAGCACCCGACCAGCCGGAAATCGCTCCGCCAACTCTCGGAGCAGGGCGAGCGCCGGCTCGATCGGCCGATCGCCGATGACCGTGTCAAGCGCATCGTGCAGCCGATCTTCGACGGCGCCGACGCGCCCGGCCCGCTCCCGTCCTTTCGTGGTCAGGGACAGCAGGACCTGGCGCCGATCACCAGGTTCGGCTTCGCGGCGGACCAGACCGGCGCTGGCCAGGCGGTCCACGATCCGGCTCGGGTTCGTCCCCGATTCGCACACCAGAAGCTCACCCAGGCCGTTGAGACTCAGCGGCTCGTGCGCCGCGAGTACCCCGATGGCTTCGGCCTGCGCGGGAGTCAGGCCAAGCGGCTTCAACTCCGTGGCGAGCAGCCGGTTGCCTTCGCGTTGCAGGGCCAGGATCAGGTAGCGCAGTTCCTCGGCCGCTCTCATGACGCCCACCTCGTGGTGAGCACAACCTTGCCGGCGGTCACACGGCGTTCGAGCGTTCGGTGCGCCTCGGCGGCCTCGCTCAGCGGGAAGACCGCCCCGGCCTCCGCCCGGATCTGCCCGTTCCGTGCCATGTCAAGCAGCCTTCGCAGGCTTCTGCGGTACCAGCCGCGGTCGGACTTCACCTCATGCGGCACCGTGCACAGGGCCGTCCGCTTGCCCGGAAGCAGGCCCTTGAGCTTGACCCCGACGGCACCCCGGACCGTGTCGGCCACCATACGACCAGCCCGGCCCGCGAACGCGTAGCTCACCAGCACGCCGCCAGGCTCGAGCAGCCGGTACCCCTTCCGCAGGTTGGCTCCGCCGATGTGGTCGAAAACTGCCCGGACACCGCCGGGTTCCTGCTCCCGGACCACGGATTCGAAGTCCCGCCGGCGGTAGTCGATGAACCGGACACCGTCGCGCGCCAGCCGTTCCGCGCTGCCCGCCGCCGAAGCCGTGCCGTACATCCGCAGTCCGGTGAGACACCCCAGTTGGCTGATCGCCTGCCCGACACCGCCACTGGCGCCCTGAATCAGGACCGCATCACCCTCCCCGACCCTCCCGTGTGTCTCAAGCAGGCTGAGCGCGGTCAGGTAGTCCAAGGGGATCGTGGCAGCAGCGACCGGGTCGAGTCCCTCGGGAACCGGAACCGGAAGCCAAGCCGGCACCACGACGTATTCCGTGTAGGCGCCCATCTTCGGCAGCATCACGGCCACCCGCGTACCGGGCGCGACCCGACCCGGGTCAGCGCCGTCGCCGTGATCGACGACCTCACCGACAAGCTCGTAGCCCGGGATGAACGGGACTCTCCGCTGGAGGAGGTAGTCACCGGTGCGGGCCATCACGTCGGTGAAACCGACCCCGGCGGCGAGCACTTTCAGCCGGACGTGTCCCGGAGGCGGGGGTGGCGCCGCCGCCCTGACGAGCTCAAGTACGTCGATCCCGCCGAATCGTCGCGCGACCACCGTCTCGTGGTTGATCTCGTCGTGCACATCGTCCCCTGCCGTCCCGGTAATCCTGTGTGGCGACATCATATGTCGTGACACAGGATTACCGAAGGACGTCTTCAGGGGATGTGGACCAGCAGGCGTCCTTCCGCTTCGGCCGCCCGGTTCTGCTCGGTCTGCCAGTCGGCCAACGCGAGCGCCGCCGTGCGCGGAGTCGTCCGGTCCGCGTCCCACGCAGCCAGCAGCGGAGCGATCTTGGCCAGCATCTCCTCGCGGAGGACGCCGAACGACCGGACCGGGTCGGCGTCGACCCGGCCGAACAACAGCCACCACGCCCACGCCACCGCGCCGGAGTTGGCGACAAAGTCGGGAATGACCGGGATCGCCCTGGACACCAGCAGGTCCTCGGCCTCCTGCGTGACCGGGGTGTTGGCCGCCTCGACCACGACCCTCGCCGCAACGTGCGCGGCCGTCCGCGTGTTGATCGCGTACGACACCGCAGCCGGGATGAGGATGTCCACCTCCGCCGACAGCACCGCTTCCCGCGGCAGGCGCCGCACACCCTCCGGCACCCGGTCCCGATCGATCTCCCCATAGGCGTCACGCAGGTCGAGCAACGCCGGAACGTCCAGCCCGTCCGGGTGATACAACGCTCCGGCCGCGTCCGCCACCGCGACCACCTTGAGCCCCGCCTCATGCAGGTACCAGGCGGCTCCGCCGCCCATGGTGCCCACACCCTGCACCGCCACCGTCGTCTTGGCCGGCTCCCAGCCACGGGCATGAACGACTCCGAGACAGCTCTGCGCCACGCCGTATCCCCCGACGACATCCCCGAGCAGCAACCCGCCGGGCACCGGCGCGTTCAGCCCCGCGCGCACGCGCCGCAAGGTGCTCTCCGGGTCAGGAGCCCGGCGGATCGCCGCGTGGTACGACTGCTGCAGCCCCACCTCAGCGAAGACGTCATCGATGAGGTGCTGGGGCACGCCGAGATCCTCCGCGGTCACCCAGTGCGCGTCGATCCACGGACGCATCGCCTGCACGAACCGCTTGAGCACGCCCCGCGCCTGCGGATCCTTCGGGTCGCAGTCGATCCCGCCCTTGGCGCCACCCACCGGCAGGTTGAACACCGCGGTCTTCCGTGCCATGCCGAGGGCCAGATCCTCGACCTCGGACAGCGTGCAGCCCGCCCGCATCCGGGTTCCGCCGGTGGCCAGGCCGGATACCAGGCTATGGAA
>JBPYFK010000165.1:0-42164 GCA_051984675.1 Pseudonocardiaceae bacterium
GCCACCATCGCCTGGATCCGCTCGGCCTCCGACGGCGCCCGCCCGGTCGTCGGATCTGGAGTGACGTCCCCGACGGTGAAGACCCCGAATTGCATCCCAACCACCTCATTGCCTACTTAAAATTTGATACGATTTCGGACACCACTTCTCCACATCGCTCACAGTTGATCAACGATATCGGCTGCCCGACACACACCCAAATTAGATGCGGTCTAAGACCGCCATGCCCAGAACCAGCGCTATCCCAAATGTCACAGTCGGCACAGCCGTGTGAAATCCTTCGAAGCGCGCAATGGCCACGCCGTTTCGAGAAATTCCGAACACGCTCAGATGAGCGTCGCCTTGCACGACGCCCAACCCGACCGGCATACCTGATCAGAGACGTCTGATCGCAGACCTGGTGCCCGAAGTCCAGCTGCGGTCGCCGTGCGGCGAGGATAATGGGGTTCTTGTTACGTTGGCGAACCCTCAAGGGACGTGATCTTCGTGGAGGCGTACGTGCAGCTCGCCTGGGTAGCACTCTGGCCGCGAAGGGTGCTCGTGTGAACGCGCGCTGGTACCGGGAAGGCAAGGAACCAGACTACCGGTTCACGTTGGCCAACGAGCGCACCTTCCTTGCCTGGTTGCGCACCGCGCTGGCGCTGGTGGCAGGGGCCGTCGCCCTGACTCAGCTCGTGCCGGCGTTCCCGATCGGGGGCCTGCGAACGGTGCTTGCCGCGCTGCTGGCTGTCACCGGCACGCTGCTGGCCGCCTTCTCCTACCGCCGCTGGGCCACGGTCCAGCACGCGATGCGGCAGGGGCGCCCGCTACCGATGACGTGGTTGCCGGTCGCCGTCGGCTGGGGCGCCACCCTGGTCGGTGCCGTGGTGGTCGTTGTGGTAGTGAGCCACGTGCGATGAACGGAGGGGACCCGGGTCTGCAGCCGGAACGTACGACGCTGGCTTGGCAGCGCACCAGCCTGGCAGCGGCCGTTGCGGCGGTGCTGCTACTGCGTAGCGGGATCGCGCGGACGGCATCGCTTCAGATCGCCGCAGGCGTATGCCTTGCCATCGCACTCGTGCTGGCAGGAATCGCTTCCCGAATCCCGGCCCCGACAGGTTCATCACGGTGGCTGTTGCTGTGCACTACCGCTGCTGCGGTATTCGGGGGGCTGCTGACCACCGTGGACATACTGCTGCGGTTCGAGTAGCTCAACGTGCGGTCCAGCAGCTCGCGTCCGCCAGTTGTCGCGCCTCCACCGCGCGTCTGTCCCCATCTCTCCATGATCGAGTTCGTTCTGGGGATTTGGACTCGGGGATCGCCCCTCTTTCGTTCCATCCTGCGCGGGAGGAGCGATCGCTATCCGCCCCGCCCTTGGGAAGATGATCTTCCCTGCTCGTCCGCGGGATCAACCATTCGTGCATTACCGAGAGCTGCTTCTACTGGTGGTCACTCGGCCATGCTGGGTCTTGCTCTTTGGCGGCCGTTGCCAAAGGCCGAGCGCCCGCGCGCAGCAATGAATCAAGCTCGGAGCAAGCTTGTGCGTAGAGAGTGTCGATACGCTCATGAGCCTGTTGCTCGGCTTGGTCTAACCAGGCGTCCGAGCTGGTTTGTTCGGTCACAACGTCCCCCGGGTGATGGCCCCTCTTCATCCTGAGAGCGGGCACAGCGTAACAAGCCGGTACACCAAGAAATCGTGCAAGAGTGGTTCAACGACACAGGATTCACTCGATCATGTGATGGGCAAACGCTGAGGTAGCCGTCGAGACGGTCCCGACGCGGCTGCTTGTCACCCGGTGTCAGAAGTAATAGGCACAGCTCGGCGCGCCGGTGCCGTGATCACTTCCCCGGGCGGGGTTTGGTCGTCCGCTTGGTCAACGCGAGCAGCTCGGCGGCCGGGCCGACCAGCCGGCGTCCACCGGGCCAGACCGCGCGCAGCACGCGGGAGAGGTCGACGCCCTCCACCGGGACCGTGACCAACCGCCCGTCGACAAGATCTGTCGCGACGGCCAGTTCGCTGATCACCGCCGGCCCCGTGCCGGCAATGACCGCGCTGCGCACGGACGCGGCTGAGCCGAGCTCGACCAGCGGATGGAGCGTGCCGGCCCGTGCTCGCGCGAGCGCCCGTTCGACGGTCTCGCGGGTACCGGACCCGTGCTCGCGCACCACGAGCGGCGTCGCGGCGAGTTCCGCCGGGCGAAGCGGCCGCTTCTTCCGCGCCCAGGGATGGTCCGGGGTGACCACGACGACCAGATGATCCGCTGCGACCGTCCTGCTGGACAGGCCGCCGGGCGCGGCCGGCGACTCGATGAAACCGAGGTCCACCTCGCCGGCGGCGACGAGGTCGGCGACGTGCTCGGAGTTGCTCACCTGCAGTCCCACGTACAACTCGGGCCGCTGGCGTCGCAGCTCGCCGATCCACGCGGGCGCGAAGTGCTCCGCCAGCGTCATGCTGGCGGCCACGCGCAGTTCCGCGTCCCGCTTGCTGCGCAATGCCTCGGCGCCGGTGAGCAGCCCGTCCAGCTCGTCGAGGACGCGTTGCGCCCACCCGGCCACGAGCCGCCCCGAAGGGGTCAGAGTGGAGCCGCGACGGGTGCGGTCCAGCAGCACCAGCCCCAGCCGTCGTTCCAATGTGGACACTCGCTTGCTCGCGGAGGGCTGGGCGATGCCCAGCTCGGCGGAGGCTCGGCCGAGGCTGCCCAGGTCACGCACCAGCACCAGTAGGCGCAGCGAGAAGACATCCACATTCAGCGCGGCAGTCATATTCATAGGGTATGACGACCTAGTCAAGCGACGGCTACCGGCCAGCGCTGGACAGACGCAGCCTTATGACCATGACTGCCACTGCCACCAGTGTCTCCCCGCGACAGACCACCCAGGACGTGCTGCCGGGGGTTGGGCTGACCGCGCTCGGTGTCGCGATCGCGTATCTGGTGAACCTCGCTCTCCCGGCGGTGAACGCGCTGACCGTCGCGGTCGTGCTCGGCGTGGTCGCCAACCACCTTCCCTTCGTGCCGACGACCACCCGGGTCGGCCTGACGTGGGCGACGAGGAAGCTGCTGCGCATCGGCGTGGTGCTCCTCGGACTCCAGCTCGCGCTGCCGCAGTTGGTCGGCCTGGGCGCGGGAACGCTACTGGCCGTGGTGTCCACGGTGGCCGTCGCGTTTCTTGGCACGGTCGCGATCGGACGGCTGCTGGGTGTCTCCCGAGGACTGGGCATGATGGTCGCGACCGGCTTCTCCATCTGCGGTGCCTCGGCGATCGCCGCGATGGAAAGCGTGGTCGAACCCGACGACGAGGACGTCGCGACCGGGGTCGCGCTGGTGACGCTCTACGGGGGGCTGGCGATCGCGGCGGTGCCACTGGTCGGCGGCTGGCTCGGGCTGCACGGCACGAGCCTGGGCACCTGGGCCGGTCTGTCGGTACACGAAGTGGCCCAGGTGGTCGCGGCCGCCTCGCCGGCTGGTGCCGGCGGCGTCGCCACCGCCATCGTCGTCAAGCTCAGCCGCGTGGTGCTCCTGGCGCCGATGGTCGCTCTGGTCGGGGTGACCCAGCGCAAGCGGCACACGGCGGCCGGTGGCAAGCGGCCCCCGATCGTGCCGCTGTTCGTCCTCGGCTTCCTGGCGACGATCGTGGTCCGCAGCACCGGGATCGTTCCGCACGCCGTCCTTAATGGCGCGAACACGTTGACCACACTGCTGCTCGCGGGCGCCCTGTTCGGGTTGGGAACTGCTGTGAAGATCCCGATTCTCATCCGCACCGGCGGCCGGGCGATCCTGCTGGGACTGTGCTCGACGGTTCTGGTGGCTTTCACCGCCTTCGTCGCGCTCCAGGTCTTCGGCTGACCAGCCCAAACCAACGTTGGCCCGGGCGTGCACGCACGCCCGCGGGCCAAGAACGCGTGAAGAGTGCTATAGAAACCGCGGACAGCCAGTTGAGCCGATAGCGCACCGGCACCCGGTCCACGGTGGAGGCGGCCAAGCCCAGCAGCCCCGCGATGCGTGCCGGCTCCCACCGGCGCAACTGCGCATTCGTCACCCTCGTTGCCGCACACTCAGCTCTTACAAGAAGGTTTGCGTCGGCCGGCGCCCCCGTGGCTGTGGAAGCGCCGGCCGAACCGCACGGCCTCGGACGTGATCAGCGTGCGCGAGGCTATTTGTTCTTCTAATTGACGCCCAGCATCTTCCGTTGGATCAAGGGCGACAACGCGAAGAGGATCACGCCCGATAGGAAGACGATGCCGCCGATGATGCCGAAATAGGTGGGAGCGCTGTGTATGTTGTATAGCGGTGAGACCTGGGCGATGAGCCCCTGTCCGGCCGCATCAGCGGCCAGGAAGAGTCCGACCGTCTGCGCGACGAAAGCATCCGGTGCGAGCTTGGTCGTGGCTGAGAGCCCCACCGGTGAGAGACAAACCTCGCCGATGGTCATCACGGTCAGGCTCAGCAGCAACCACAGTGGGTTGGCCTTGCCGTTGGGGCCATCCAGCACACACGGGACCACCATGATCAGAAAGCTGGCACCGGTGAGAAGTAGGCCGGTGGAGAACTTGAACGGTGTGCCGGGCTGGCGAGTACCGAGTCTCGTCCACAGAAACGCCAGCAAGGGCGCAAAAATGATAATGCCCAGCGGGTTGACCGACTGTGCCCATGAAGACGGGATTTGGACCCCCAACGCGTCGAGGTTCGTTTGCTGATCAGCGAATTGTGCCCAGACGGTGGACTGCTGCTCTTCGATGAACCAGAACAGCACCGCTCCAATAAACAGCGGGATGTAGGCCACCAGCCTGGTGCGCTCTACTGCCGTGACCTTCTTGCTGGTGAACATCACGACGAAATAGCCCAGTGGCAGGAGGAACGACAACAGGCTGATGAGGTTGACGACCAGGTCGGCGGTGAGTTGTCCGGTGATGGCAAGGATGACAAGACCAGCGACGACCACGGCCAGTCCGATGCCGATCCGGGTGAGCGTCTTGCCGCGCTCGTCGTCGGTCATCGGGTTGGTGGGCGCTAGTCCCGCGTTACCCAGGTTGCGTCGCCGCAGCCAGTACTGAGCGAGACCGATGGCCATGCCGATGGCGGCGATGCTGAAGCCCAGGTGATAGTTCACGGTCTGGCCCAGTGTCCCCACGATCAGCGGGGCCACGAACGCGCCGAGGTTGACGCCCATGTAGAAGATGCTGAATCCTGCGTCGCGGCGGGTGTCGTCCTCGGCATACAGGCCGCCGACCGCGTTGGTGATGTTGGGTTTGAGCAGTCCGGTTCCCAGCACCAGCAAAATCATCGACGTGTACAGGAGGGGTGCGCCGCCCGGGATCGCGAGCGTGATGTGGGCGAGCATGATCAGGACGCCGCCGTAGAAGATCGAGTTACGGGACCCGATCAAGCGGTCTGCGACCCAGCCGCCCAGGATGCCGGACATATACAAGGCTGCGCCGTATACGGCAACCAGCGCCTTCGCCAGCCCCTTGTCCATGCCGAGACCACCGGCGGTGGCCTGGTCATACATGTAGTACAGCAGGATTGCTTTCATTCCGTAGTATGAAAAGCGTTCCCACGTCTCCGTGAAAAATAGAGTCGATAGACCGCTGGGATGGCCGAAAAAGCCCCGCTGAGGAGCGGGAGCATCCTCGTGTGCAGTCGTGCTCACGGTTTCTCCTGCGTAGCGTGCAAGCTGGCTTCGGTTCACAAAACCAGCATCGGGGTGCCACGCCCGGTGCAGAGCGAATCACTGCTACGGAAGCACGGGTGGTCTTCCGGCTCTGCTAGGTTGCGCACCGCAACTTGTGAAGTTGCCAGCGACACGTCCTATCAGAGGAGGTGCAGTGGTGACCAGGGCAACTAATGAGTTGATCGGTTCAGCACGCGGACTCATCACCAGGTAAACACGAGACGTAAGCTTTGCTACACAGAGGGAAGTGATCTCACTGACTTCCAGTGAGTCGGCAGTGCTCGAAATGGGCGCAGGCGAGTGCGGATTTGATGGTGTCGCCCATGAATCTTGGTGTCAAGAGAAATTGTCGCCCGGCGAGAAAAATTCGAGAACGTGCAGAAAGACATCTCACGCGGCGCCTGCGATCTGACAAGCATCGGCTTGCCTCTGCGTAGCTGGTCCGAGAGATTCCTGCCATGCGAGCAGCGCGCCATCCGCATCGAGCCGGACGACATCTCCTTTCAGGATCGTGCCACTGGCCGTCACCACTTCCGCATCGGATTCGCCACCATTCCGCTGCGCGCGATCGAATCTGGCATTCAACAACTGGGCGAGGTTGCCGGGGAAGCGGTCTAAGCACCTGAGCGCTCGTGTCTCTGGCGCTCGCGTTCGGGGACTGGTACCGGCGGACGAGCCCGATCTGGACCTACCGAGGTCGCGCTCACGCGACTTCTATCGACAGCCAGGTCACGGACGGCTGGAGGCCCGATGGCAGATGACCGGATGGCGGCGGATCTGGTAATCCGAAACGGAACGGTGCTCACGCTCGACACCGCGGGCCGGCGGACGGAAGCCGTCGCCGCGCGGGACGGCCGGATCGTGGCCGTCGGAAGTGACCGGGAGATCAGCGAACTCGTCGGGGAGCGGACCCAGGTCGTCGACTTGGGCGGGCGGACCGCGATCCCCGGGTTCGTGGAGTCCCACAACCACCCCGCGTTCTTCGGCGTCACGCTGGCCGCCCAGGTGGACGCGGGAACACCGCCGAACGACACCATCGCGGACATCGTCGACCGGGTCGCCGCAGCGGTGGACGGCGCGGTGCCGGGGGAGTGGATCCGGGGCTACCGCTACGACGACACCCTGCTCGCGGACAACCGGCACCCCACCAGACACGATCTGGACCCGGCGGCACCGGCCCACCCGGTGGTGCTGACGCACGTCACCGGGCACTTCTGCGTCGCCAACTCGGTGGCGCTGCGCGAAGCCGGCATCGCGTGGGACACCCCGGACCCGCCCGGTGGAGTCATCGTGCGGGATGACGATGGTACGCCGACCGGTCTGCTGTTGGAGACCGCCGCGTTCCTGATCAACTCGCGCCAGGCTGTCGACCCGGACGTGCTCAGCGAAGCACTTCTGCTGGCCGACCGCGAATACCTGGCGCACGGCGTGACCACAGTGCATGACACTGGCATCGGACTGGTCGGTGGGCACGCCGAACTCGGCGCCTACCGCAAGCTGATCAACGCGGGAAAGCTCCGCACGCGGGTGCGTGGATACCTGTTCCACGAGGTGTTGCTCGGGCTCGGCGACGGGCAGCTCAGCCCGATCGAAGCCGGGGTGGCGGGGCTCGGTGACGACCGCTTCCAGCTTACCGGCGTGAAGATCATCGCGGACGGCTCGCTGCAAGGTCTGACCGGATGCCTCGCCGACGGGTACGCCTGTGCGCCCGACGAGCACGGCATGATGCTGCTGGAGGCCGACGACCTCGCCCGCCGGATCGCGACGCTGGACGCCGCCGGCTGGCAGGTCGCGGTGCACGGCAACGGCGACGCGGCGATCGACGCGATCATCGCGGCATACGAGCAGTTGGGTGCCCCGGCGGGAACCGGCCGGCGTCACCGCATCGAGCATTGCCAGACCGTGCGAGAGGACCAGCTGGACCGGATGGCCGAGCACGACGTCCTCGCCTCGTTCTTCATCAAGCACGTGTACTACTGGGGAGATCGTCACCGGGACCGGTTCCTCGGTCCGCAGCGCGCGCGACGCATCAGCCCGCTGGTGTCGGCCCGCTCGCGGGGTGTCCGATTTGGACTGCACTCCGACACACCGGTGACACCCGTGCCGCCGCTGGAAGGAATCTGGTGCGCGGTGGCCAGAACCACGCGTGCAGGTGAGCCGCTGGGGCCGGAACAGGCCGTCGACGTCGAGACCGCCCTGCGCGGCTACACCCTGGATGCGGCCTACCTGGCGGGGGAGGAGGCGGTCAAAGGCAGCATCGAACCCGGGAAGGTCGCGGACTTCGCCGTTCTGTCGGGTGACCCCACGGCGGCCGCCACCGACGAGCTGCGCTCGCTGAGAGTCGAGGCGACGGTGGTCGGTGGCCGAGTGGCGTGGTCCTCTACGGCCGGTGGAGGTGCGCGTTGATCAGAAACCGGCCAGTGTTCTCCACGGCAGAGATGTCAGGACCAGAGCACACTCGACGGCAACCGAGCCCAACCGGGTCTGCCCTCTACCGGGCCAGACCACACCCACACTTCACTACCACGAGCCCTTGTTGGCCTCTAGGTGCCGAGGGCTCGGCGGAACAGGGCCTCCAACTCGTCGCGGTCGGGCTTGCCGTCGCGAAGCACGGTCTGCATCAGCACTCCACAGGTCAAGGTCCCGATCATGCGGCCCGTCAGTGGATCAGTGCGGGCAATGAACAGCTCGGCGAAGGCGTCGTCCCATTCTGCCGCGGCTTGGCGGAGGTTCGGCCGGTGCAGCGCGACGGCGTAGAGGTTGTACTCGGCGATGGTGTGCTCGCGCTGTTCGGTGGTGGACGCGACCACGAAATCGGCGAGTGCCGCGGCCAGGTCGGCATCCGGCGGGAGGTTGTGCTCCCACTCGCGTAACTGGGTCACGCTGCGTTGGGCCGCCTCGTCCATGGCTGCCGCGACGAGTTGATCGAGGCTGGCGAAGTGATAGGTCGTTGATCCCAGAGGCACCCCGGCCATAGCGGCCACCCTGCGATGGGTGAGCGCTTCGATGCCGTGCTCGGCTATCACCGCTATCGCCGCACGCGCGATCCGGGCCGGTCGGTCTGGGTCGTTCGGCCCGCGACCCCGCTTCCGCGTCACCGGCATGTCCGTCGCCATGGCTGCGGGCTCTCCTTCGTGCCACGTTGATCCCTGACAAGCACAGGTTAGCTCCCTTTCCCGGCCGTCTCGCAGGGCAACCGCCGTATCGAGGCCGCGCTCACAGCATATATGGACAAACGAACACATTTTGTGTACGTTCGTACGCTCATGAGCCCCGAGCCGAATCAGGGCACGACTGACGGAGGTGGACTGTCGCGACATGAAGGATCTCCACATCGACGGAACCTGGGTCGACGCCGCCTCGGCGGGACCCGCGGCAACGCGGGTTGTCCTGAACCCCTACGACGGTAGCGAGCTCACGTGCGTGTCCGAAGCCGGCACGGACGAGGTGGATGCGGCCGTGGCGGCAGCCCGGCAGGCGTTCGACCACGGTCCGTGGCCCCGCACCATTGCTCGTGAACGTGGTGACGTCCTGCGTGCGGTGGCTGACCTTCTGGTTCGTGACCGGGAGGAGCTGGCGCGCACCGAGAGTCTGGACACCGGCAAGACCGTCGCGGAGGGCCGCGTCGACGTGGACGATGTCACCGCCGTGTTTCGTTACTACGCCGGTATCGCCGACACCGACGCCGGTCGGATGGTCGACGCGGGTAATCCCGATGTCGTGAGTCGGGTGGTCTACGAGCCCGTCGGCGTGTGCTCGCTGATCGCACCGTGGAACTATCCGCTGCTGCAGATGTCGTGGAAGGTGGCGCCGGCGCTGGCCGCTGGCAACACGGTCGTGATGAAGCCGAGCGAGGTGACCCCGCTTTCCACGATGCACCTGGTTCGCCTGCTCATCGAGGCCGGGGTGCCTTCGGGCGTCGTCAATCTCATATTGGGCAGCGGGCCGGTGGCGGGTTCGGCCATGGTCGAGCATCCTGATGTGGATCTGGTGTCGTTCACGGGTGGTCTGCAGACCGGGCGGAAGATCATGGCGATGGCCGCCTCCGGGGTGAAGCGGGTCGCCCTGGAACTCGGCGGCAAGAACCCCAACGTGGTGTTCGCCGATGCGGACTTCGACACCGCCGTCGACTACGCGCTCGCCGCCGGCTTCTTCCACTCGGGACAGGTGTGCTCGGCGGGTTCGCGGCTGATCGTCGAGGACCGCCTCCACGACCGGTTCGTCGAAGAGCTCGCGCAGCGTGCAGACAAGATCCGGCTCGGCAACGGCCTGGATCCCCGGACGGAGTGCGGACCGCTCGTTTCCGAGCAGCACCGGGCCAAGGTCGAAGGACACATCGCCCAGGCGATTTCCGAGGGTGCGAAATTGGTGACCGGGGGAGTTCGGCCGAGCGAATCGGAGCTGGCCAACGGCTTCTTCCTGCGTCCCACGGTCTTCGCCGAATGCGACCGGCAGATGAGCATCGTGCGTGAGGAGGTCTTCGGCCCCGTCGTCACGGTGGAGCGCTTCCGTGACGAGCAGCAAGCCGTTGCGCTGGCCAATGACACCGAGTATGGCCTGGCTGGTGCGGTCTGGACGACGGATGCGTCCGTCGCGCAGCGGGTGGCGAACGCGCTGCGGCATGGCACAGTCTGGATCAACGACTTCCATCCGTACCTGCCCCAGGCGGAATGGGGCGGTTTCGGTAAGTCGGGGATCGGGCGCGAACTCGGCCCGAGTGGCTTGAATGAGTACCGCGAGGCCAAGCACATCTACCAGAACCTCAAACCGGAGCCCATGCGCTGGTTCCGTGGCGCGCAGGCGTAGACCGACAAGGTGTGCTGCCCACCGCTGCGCTGTTCACCGCGGATCTGCACAATCAGTCGAGGAGTATGCGAATGAGCACGAGCCAGTACGACTACGTCATCGTGGGCGGTGGCTCCGCTGGGTGTTGCCTGGCTAATCGGCTTAGCGCTGACCCGAACAACCAGGTCCTGGTCCTGGAGGCTGGTCGCCCGGACTGGATTTGGGACATCTTTATCCACATGCCGGCGGCGCTGACGATGGTGATCGGCAACCCGCTGTACGACTGGAGGTACGTCTCCGAGCCGGAGCCCTACATGGGGGGTCGTCGGGTCACTCATGGCCGAGGCAAGGTGCTGGGCGGATCCAGTTCGATCAACGGCATGATCTTCCAGCGCGGCAACCCGCTGGACCTTCAGCGCTGGGCTTCCGATCCGGGGATGGAGACCTGGGATTACGCGCACTGCCTTCCGTACTTCAAACGCATGGAAACGTGCACCGCCGGTGGCGATGACTGGCGCGGTGACGACGGCCCATTGTGGCTTGAGCGTGGCCCGGCCGACAATCCGCTCTTCGACGCGTTCCTCACGGCCGCGCAGGAAGCAGGTTATCCGCTCACCGACGACGTGAACGGTTACCGGCAGGAGGGCTTTGCCCGCTTCGACAAGCTGATCCGCGACGGGCGCAGGTGGTCGGCGGCACGGGCCTACCTACATCCGGTGAAGAACCGTCCGAACCTGACAGTCAAGTGTCTTTCGCAGGTCAACCGGGTGCTCTTCGACGGGAAGCGCGCCGTTGGTGTCGAGTATCGGAGGCTGGGCGGTTCGTCCCAGAAGGTCTACGGCGGCGAGGTGATTCTTTCCGGCGGTGCCATTAACACGCCGCAGTTGCTGCAGCTGTCCGGCATTGGCAACCCGGATGAGCTGAAACCGCTCGGGGTGCAGATGGTGCAGGAGCTTCCCGGTGTCGGCGAGAACCTCCAGGATCACCTGGAGGTCTACATTCAGCACGCGTGCAAGAAGCCGATCTCTTTCAACCCGGCGCTCAAGTTGCACAACCGGCCGAAGATCGGTCTCCAATGGATGTTGCGCCACACCGGTCCTGCAGCGACGAGTCATTTCGAAGCAGGTGGGTTCGTGCGGGGTAATGACCAGGTCGATTACCCCAACCTGATGTTCCACTTCCTACCCATCGCCGTGCGTTACGACGGCACTCCGGTGGACGCCGAGCACGGTTACCAGGTGCACATCGGTCCGATGTACTCGGACGTGCGAGGCAGTGTGAAGATCAAGTCGACCAACCCGAAGCAGCACCCGGCGCTGCGCTTCAACTACCTGTCCACGAACAACGATAGGAAAGAGTGGGTGGAGGCGGTCCGGGTCGGCCGGGAAATCCTTCGTCAACCTGCCTTCAGTGAGTTCGACGGCGGTGAACTGTCTCCCGGGCCGGAGATCGAAACCGAGGAAGCGATCCTGTCCTGGGTGGCCCGGGACGCCGAAACCGCCTACCACCCCTCCTGCACCGCCCGGATGGGAATCGACGAGATGTCCGTTGTGGACCCCGAGTCGATGAACGTACACGGAGTCGACGGGCTGCGGGTCGTCGACGCGTCCGCGATGCCGTACCTGACCAACGGGAACATCTATGCCCCGGTCATGATGCTGGCCGAGAAGGCCGCCGACTTGATTCTTGGAAACACTCCGCTGGAACCAGCGAAAGTGGACTATTACCGGCACCGCGCGGATGCAAGCCCCGAGTCGTCGTAGCCGAACTGAATATGCGGGAAGCGACGCCAACTCAGGAAGGTGAGACGTGCCTACAACACAAGTGCACGAGCAACCATTAGTCAACGAGCAGAAAACATCGACCGATCCCGTCATATCGGTACATGGCCTGTGGAAGGTTTTCGGTCCGAAAGCCGCTTCCGTCCCGGGGTCTGCCGAACTCTGCGCACTCGGCCGGCGCGAACTGTTGGAGAAGACCGGCTGCACCGCGGCGGTGCGCGACGTCAACTTCGAGGTGGCCAGCGGCGAGGTGTTCGTCGTCATGGGCCTTTCCGGCTCCGGCAAGTCGACGCTGGTGCGTTGTCTGACCCGACTAATCGAACCCACCACGGGTGCAGTGTCCTTCGAGGGCGAGGACATGCTCTCCGCCAACCGGAAGCAGCTGCGCGATCTCCGTCGGAACAAGTTCTCCATGGTGTTCCAGCACTTCGGCCTGCTGCCGCATCGCAGGGTCATCGACAACGTGGCCTACGGGCTCGAGGTCAGGGGTGTGGGCAAGGCCCAGCGGATGAAACGGGCCAAGGAAGTCATTGAGCTCGTTGGGCTCGGCGGCAACGAAAAGTCATATCCCGAGCAGCTCTCCGGCGGTATGCAGCAGCGAGTCGGGCTCGCGAGGGCGCTCGCCGGGGACCCGGACGTGCTGTTCTTCGACGAGCCGTTTTCCGCGCTGGACCCGCTGATCCGCCGCGACATGCAAAACGAGGTCATCCGCCTGCATCGCGAGGTCGGCAAGACGATGGTGTTCATCACGCACGATCTCTCCGAAGCACTCAAACTCGGCGACCGCATCCTCATCATGCGGGATGGCCAGATGGTGCAGCTGGGCACCGGAGACGAGCTGGTCGGCGCGCCCGCGGACAACTACGTCCGAGACTTCGTGCAGGACGTGCCTCACGGCGACGTCCTGACCCTCAAATGGATCATGCGCCAGCCGCGGCCGGATGATCCGCTGGACGGCCCCGAACTCGGTCCCGATGTCGTCGTCCGGGAGGCCACCCGGCAGGTCCTGGAAGCGGACAAGCCCGTCCGGGTTGTCGACAACGGCACGTTGTTGGGCATCGTAGGCGACGACGAGATCCTTTCCATCGTCGCTGGGCGGGAAAGCGGCGTCTGATGGCAGTACACGTGAAGACCGCGACCATCGCGCCACGAATTCCCGCCAAGGGCACGCTGTTAGCCGGGATCTTCCTCGGGTGGCTGGTGGGATGGTTCCTGCTCCGCGGGAGGGATACCCTCCCGCTGGACGCCTCGCAGCTCACCGGCGTGCACCTGTGGCTGAACCACGTCAACGACGCGATTGATGCCAATCGCGACAGCAACCCGATCTTCCTCTACTTCTTCAACATCATCCGGCTCGTGGTGGACGTGTTGACCACGTTCATTCAATCGCTGCTTTCCCAGCCGGCGCTCGGTTTACCGATCCCGATGCTCGGCTGGCTCGGTGTCGTCGCGGTGGTTGGTTACGTTTCGTTAGCGGTGGGCAATCTCCGGGTTGCGTTGCTGGCTGTCGGCGGTTTCGTCTTCCTCGGCCTGCAAGGGCTGTGGACCGAGAGCATGGACACCCTGGCGCTCACCCTCTCCGCCGTGCTGATCGCGTTGCTGTTCGCGATCCCGCTCGGGATCTGGGCGGGCTTGTCGGACCGGTTCAACCGGCTGATCACTCCGGTGTTGGACTTCATGCAAACGATGCCGACCTTCGTCTACCTCGCACCGCTGACGCTGTTGTTCCTGATCGGTCCAGCTTCGGCGACGATCGCGACGCTGATCTACGCAGCGCCGCCGGCGATCCGGCTCACCGCGCACGGCATCAGGTCGGTGCCCCGCCCCATGGTGGAGGCGTCCGAGTCGCTGGGTTCGACGAAGCTGCAGACGCTGACGAAGGTGCTCCTGCCGGCAGCGAAGCGCACCATCGTGCTCGGCGTCAACCAGACCGTGATGGCCGCCCTGGCGATGGTCACGATCGCCGCGCTGATCGACGCACCTGGACTGGGCAAGACCGTGGTCAAAGCCTTGGAGACCGAAGACGTCGGCACCGCGTTCAACGGCGGACTCGCGATTGTCGTCCTCGCGATCGTGCTCGACCGGGTCACCACGGCCGCGTCCACCAAAGCCGCCCCCTGGAGCTCGCCAGCCGCGCTTCGCATGGCCCGGCTGCGCCTGCCGATCCTGATCGGCGGGGGGATTCTCGCCGCCTTCGGGGTGTGGCTGTCCCGCACCTACGTCTGGGCAGCCGAGTTCCCCAGCGACAACGTCGAGATCGGCTCCACGATCACCCAGGCGACCGACGCGGCGACCCACTGGGTCCGGGACACGTTTGCCGGCGCGACCTCGCAGTTCAAGGACGTGATCAGCGCCGCGTTCATCGATCCGCTGCAGGCGCTGCTCGTCCAGTCGCCGTGGTGGTTGATCGCGGCGGTGACAGTGGTGGTCGCGCTGGTGGTCGCCGGCGTACGTGCGGCGGTGATCTCAGCATTGTGCTTGGGACTGCTGGTCGCTTCGGGGCTGTGGCATGACGCCATGACGACGCTGGCGCAAGTGCTGCTGGCCACGATCATCGTGATGATCTTCGGTGTCGTCTTCGGCGTATGGATGGGACGTAGCCCGCGCGTCGACAGGGTGATCCGGCCGATCCTGGACGCGGCGCAGGTGATGCCGCCGTTCGTCTACCTCGTGCCGTTCCTCGCGCTGTTCGAGGCCACCCGGTTCACGGCGATCTTCGCCGCCATCGTGTACGCCGCACCGGTAGCGATCAAGATCGTCACCGATGGCATCCGGGGCGTGCCGGCGACCACCGTCGAGGCCGCGAGCGCATCTGGTTCGAGCACGTGGCAGATGATCACCAAGGTACAACTACCGATGGCGCGCAACGCGCTGACACTCGCCACCAACCAGGGCCTGATCTACGTGCTGTCCATGGTCGTCGTCGGTGGGTTGGTCGGCGCCGGAGCGCTGGGTTACCAGGTGGTCGCTGGTTTCTCCCAGACATCGCTTTACGGCAAGGGTCTTGCTGCCGGCATCGCCATCGTGCTGCTCGGCGTCATGCTCGACCGGATCACGCAGGCAGCTGCGAAAAGAAGCGGTGTCCAAAAAGGGCACTGATCAAGCGGATCTCATCGGTAACCGGTATTAGAGGCCGCCGTTGCGGCGGTGGGTAACAGGAGGTTGACGAAAAAGTGGGCTGGAGAAAGATCAGAAGCAGCCGGAGAGCAGTGGCCAGCACCTGCATCGCGCTTGCCGCGGCGCTGACGCTCTCGGCGTGTGGCGGAGCGAAGATCAGCGAGCAGGCCGGCTCCTCAGGAACCCAGAATTGTGGCCAGCTCAATCTCGCGGTGAACCCGTGGGTCGGGTACGAGGCGAACGCGGCCGTCGTCAGCTACGTCGCCGAGCACAACCTCGGCTGCAAGGTGAACAAGAAAGACCTCAAGGAAGAGGTGTCCTGGCAGGGCTTCTCCACCGGCGAGGTGGACGCCGTCCTGGAAAACTGGGGACACGACGATCTCAAGCAAAAGTACATCAACGAGCAGCACGCCGCCGTCCCCGCCGGGTCGACCGGCGTCAAAGGCACCATCGGGTGGTTCGTTCCGAAGTGGATGGTCGACGAACACCCCGACATCACCGACTGGCACAACCTGAACAAGTACGCCGACCTGTTCAAGACCTCGGAATCCGGCGACAAGGGCCAGTTACTCGACGGTGACCCATCATTCGTCACCAACGACGAGGCATTGGTGAAAAACCTCAACCTCAACTACAAGGTCGTCTACGCCGGAAGCGAGAACGCTCTCGACGAGGCATTCGGGAAGGCTTCCCAACAGCACACCCCGCTGATCGGCTACTTCTACACCCCGCAGTGGCTGGAAACCCAGATGCAGTTGGTCAAGATCAACCTTCCCGCGTACCAGCCTGGATGCGACGCGGACGCGCAGAAGATCGCCTGTGACTACCCGCCGTACGACCTGGACAAGGTCATGAGCAAGAAGTTCGCGGACCGGGGTGGCCCCGTGGTCAACCTGATCAAGAACTTCCACTGGACCAACGCCGACCAGAACCAGGTCGCGAGCTGGATCGCCAAGGACAAGCTGACCGACGACCAGGCCGCGAAGAGGTGGGTCGACGCCCACCAGGACCAGGTCAAGGAGTGGCTCGGGCAGCACTGATCGCGGCAAAGCCGCCTCCTCAGCGACCGCCCCGCAGGCGCCTATGCTTCCCTGCGGGGCGGTCTTCTATGCATGCGTTCGGGGACGGTAACGGGGCTTGTCTGCTTTCCTCCGGTGCTGCACCGGCCCAGCGCTACAGAGTTCGGGATACCAGGCCGCTGGAGAGGAAACCCGCCACCAGCACTGCCGACGTGCGGAGCCCTAGGCTGGAGGGTTCTGGTACCCCCGCATGGAGGCAATCTGGTCCTGTCCGTGGCGCCGGTCGTGGATCACGCTTGCGTCGAGTCGAGTAGTTCTTCGGGGAGGGCTGCGTGGATCCGTTCACCCGCACAGCCGATGACCGTATTGCCGCTTACTGCGTAGTGGTGGGCGGGACCGTTCCCCACCCAGGACGCGGCGAACCGTCGGGTGGAAGGTCTCGCCGCCTCTCCCGCTGCTCTGACGACCGGAGGTATGTGATGATTCGCAGCTGGCCCAGCGTGCTCATCGGGTTCGGTATCCCACTGGTGGCCATCTTCGGTGGGGTGCTGGCGCTCGGGCCGATCCCGGTCACCGTGCTGGGGTTCCCGCTGGTGTTCTTTTGGATGTTCTGCTGCTTCCCACTCACCACGCTGTGCCTGTGGGTGAGCTGGCGGTTCTTCGACCGCAGACACTACCCGGAGGAGGCGGGCCGGTGATCGTCGGGATCGTGTGCGCGGTGCTGGCCGCATCGCTCTTGATCGCCGTTGTAACCGGACGCGGGCGCCGCCGCGGCGGTATTGCGGAGTTCCTGGTCGGTGGGCGTACGTTCCCCGCCTGGCTGGTGTATTTCCTCGCCGTGGGCGAGGTCTACTCCATCGGCACCATGATCGGCCTGCCCAGCGGCATCTACGCCAAGGGCGCCGGTTATGGCATCTGGTTCCTCGGCTACATCCTGCTGGCCTACGTGATCGGTTACTTCGTCGCCCCGCTGATCTGGCGAGCAGGGCACCGCTACGACGCGATGACGCTGCCCGACGTGTTCCGCGGCCACTACCGCAGCCGCACCCTTGAACTGGTGGCCGCTGTGACGATGCTCATCGCGCTGATCCCCTGGGGGGAATACCAGTTCATCGGCCTGCAGGTGGTGCTCGGCTCGCTGGGTATCCGGCTGACCGGCGCGCAGACGGTAGCGATCGCGGCCGTACTGGCGTTTCTCTACATCGCCGTGTCTGGCATCCGCTCGCCCGCCATGGTGTCCATCATGAAGGACAGTTTCATGGTCCTCGGCGTGGTCGCGGTCGGCGTCGCGGCGCTGCTGTGCTCCCACGGCGCCGCGACCACCCCGATCTCCACCACCGCCATCCCGGCGGAACTGGCCACGGTGCATGGTTCGGCGATGACCTTCGCGATCACTACCATCGCGTTCCAAGCCGTGGTGTTCTACCTCGGGCTCGGCAGCAGCTACATCTTCCCCGCCCGCTCCGAACGGGCGATCAAGAGCTCGACGGTGTGGATGCCGCTGTACATGTTGATCTACCCTTTCCTGGTGGCGGCCTCCTATTTCGCGCTGCGCGCCTACCCGCACGTGGCCGAACCGAATACCATCTTCATGGTCACCGCCCGAAATGTACTGCCCAGCTGGCTGGTCGGGGTGGTCGCCGCCGGGGCCGCACTGTCTGGACTGCTGGTGCTCGCCGTCACCGCACTGGGCATCGGCGCGCTGGTCTCCCGCAACCTGCTCCCTCACGTGCAGCCGGCGGTGCAGCGTCGCTGGACCACCGTGTTCGTCGCGATCTTTCTGGTACTCGCCGCGCTGATGACTCTCTACGCCGCCACCCTCATGCTCACCGTGCTCAACCTGTTCTACGGCCTTGTCGCCCAAGTCGTGCCCGGTATTCTCGCCGTGCTCTACACCAGGCGAGTGCACTCGATCGCGATCACCACCGGAATTGTTGCCGGCGTTGTCGCCGCCGTGGTGCTCTACCTCCACGGGCCATCTCTAGCCGGTGTCAACAGCGGCCTCATCGCAATGGGCATCAACATGGCCGTCGTGGTCGGCTGGTGGCTGATCTCACCGGGCCCCACCCGACAGCCCATCGCGCGAGCGTCAGGCACAGGAGGTGAGCCGCAAGAAGAGACCGACCTCGCCGTCGGCGCCACCTGACCGGAAATGAAGAAAGGTACCGTTTCCCATCTCGCGCACAGCCTCGCCACACAACGACGTAGCGCAGCGGTTTGTCCGCGCCGCATTCGCACGCAGGGAATCCAGAGTGGACTGTGGGATCAGGTCGCCGTCCACGGTCGGGCCCAGCGGCAAGCCTCCGGTCGGTACCCTGATCGCCTCCGCCGGATCGGCCGGTGGCTCGCCGACCGGGTCGAGTTCCCGCTGCACGGCCAGCAGTCGGGATACATCTACTGTAGACAGTCTGACGGGGCCGACGTCGCGTCGGTCGGCCAGGGCGCGACCGAGCTGTCTTGTCTCGCACCCACTCCAGCGCGCACAGCCAATCGAAGCACGCCGCGGTTGGCCGGCGAGCCGGCGACGAACCGCCGCCGTGGATCCATACCAACACCGGTAGCTCTGGGTTGGCTTCGGGCGCCGGTGTGAACACGTTGACGTTGAGCGTGGCCCGGCCAGGAAGGGACGGCTCGGGGATGAGGGTCACTTCGGCGAGCTGCCGCCGCTGCGGCGGCGGACCGTAGCCGGTGGTGTCGAACACCCCGTCCCAGCGGGACGGCGAGGAAGGCGCAGGACCATCCGGGTCGGCGCAGGCCGCGTAACCGCCCCAGTGGGGTCGCGACCGACAGTGGATTCGGTCAGATGCTCCTTATCGAGCTGTCCTAACAGGAATTGGGGCGAGGCTGGCGAGCGCGACGACTACGGCGGCGAACAGGAAGCGACTCTGCGCCTGGTGGTGGTCTTATGGAACGCCCCCTGTATGCGGGGCGTGTCAAGTACGTGCACCGCACTACATACACCGTCCGTCTTCGGGGTGCCTCCAGCTCGGTCTGGGACGCGAGGCGCTGTAGCGCCGACCAGTAGCCAGCGGCCTCGCGGGAGGTCCGCTCGACCAGCACTGCGGTCACCTCGCGCATCGCGGTCACAGTGTCGGTCAGCGCGGCTCCGTAGGCGGGCCCCTCACGCGGGGCGGGCGCGCCGTGGCCGGCCTGCAACCCGGCGGCGCGGGCCTGATACAGCGCCTCGAGAGCGTGGGGCTCGGGTCGTGTCGTGGTCCATCGCCTTTCCGCGCGAGTGTTAAAACGTTCCATTTAGCCGTCTCGATGACCATCTCCATAGACCGCGAGCGCTCCGCGCTGGTCACCCTCTTCGACACATCTTTCAGAGGGGTTGTCCGCAGACGTCGGACACCTTATGGTGGAGCGCACTTTGAACGATTCAAAACCTCCTGCGGCGGGATGTTCGCGGAGGCTGCGACATCGAAGTCGATGACAGGAGGATCCATGGGGCTTCTCTCGGGCGCCGAGCGCACGACGGGGTGGCGGGCGACGATCGCCGTGGCCATGTCGAACTACATCGAGGCCGGTTCGATCATCGGCATCGCCACCAGCTTGAGCCTGTGGCAGGCGCGGTTCGGGCTGGGCGACTTGGCCGTCGGCCTGCTCGCCTCGTTGAGCGCCAACGCCTTCGGGGCCGCCGTCGGCGCGGCGATTGGTGGCCCGTTGTGCGATCGCTTCGGGCGGAAGTTCATCTACACCTACGACCTCCTGCTGTACATGCTCGGTGTCCTGCTGGTGGTGTTCGCGGTCTCCTACGGCATGCTGTTGACCGGGTTCGTGCTCACCGGTATCGCCGTCGGCGCCGGGGTGACCGCGTCGTGGACCTACATCGCGGAGGAGGCGCCCGCGCATCAGCGGGCCGCGCACGTCGGCACCGCGCAGCTGGCGTGGTCGATCGGGCCGATGATCGGCTACCTGTTGGCGGTCGTCGTCGCGCCGCTGGGGCTGCTGGGCAGCCGGTTGATCTTCGCGCACCTGTTCGTCGTCGCCGCGGTAACCTGGTGGGTCCGCCGCGGGCTGCCGGAGTCGCGGATCTGGCGCAGTCGCAAGGAATCCCCGGCGCAGCAGGTCTCGTTCGGCGCCAGCCTGCGCGGGCTGTTCGGCAAGAAGGCCAACCTGACCGCGCTGCTGCTGCTGTTCGGTGTCTACGCGCTGTGGAACGCGGTGGCCGGGCAGGCCGGGATCTTCCAGCCTCGGGTCTACACCGCGGCCGGGTTCACCTCGGAGAGCCAGCAGTATCTGGTGCAGGTACTGCTGTGGGGTTGCACCAGCGCGGCGACCTACCTCGGGTTCATGTTGCTGGCCGACCGGGTGAGCCGCCGGTGGTTGTACTTCGCCGGAGCGGCGCTGGGCGTGGTCTCCTGGGCCGCGCTGATCTACGCGCCGGCCAGCACCGCCACCCTGCTGTTCTTCGCGATCGGCTGGGGCGTGTCCGCCGGGATCGGCGCGCAGGCCTTCTACGGGCTGTGGACGAGCGAGCTGTTCGCCACCCGCTACCGCGCCAGCGCGCAAGGAGTGCTGTTCCTGGCCGCTCGGGTGGTGGTCGGGCTGCTGAGCGTGGGCTTCCCGGCGCTGCTGACGCAGGTCGGGCTCAAGGGACTGGGGCTGCTGATCCTGGGGCTGCTGGTGGCGTCGCTGCTGGTCGGCACGATCTGGACCCCGCGGACCCGCGGCAAGAGCCTCGAGCAGATCGAACGCGAACGCTACGGCACCCCCGAGGTGTCCGAGGCATCCAAGGCGGTGGTGGCCTGATGGCGCGCGTGTGTTTCCAGCTGCGCGTCGACCCCGAGCGGCTCGACGAGTACCGGCGCCGACACGCCGCGGTGTGGCCGGAGATGCTGCACGAGATCGCGGCCGCCGGACGGCGCAACTATTCGCTGTTCCTGCGCCCGGACGGGTTGCTGATCGGCTACTACGAGACCGACTCCGTCGAGCGCGCCGACGCCCACCTCGCCGAGTCGCGGATCGCCGCGCTCTGGGAGGAGTACATGGCCGAGCTGTTCGTCGGCCAGGACGGCCGCGCCGACCAGGACGCCACCGCGCTCGAAGAGGTCTTCCACCTCGAAGACCAGCTTGCCGCTGTCGACACCATGGAGGATCGCGCATGACCATCCCGCCGCGCTTCGCGCAGATCACCGACGTGCTGGCCCGCCAGGCGATCGAGCTGCCCAGCTGGGCGTTCGGCAACTCGGGGACCCGGTTCAAGGTGTTCGGCACGCCCGGCACGCCGCGCACCCCCGAGGAGAAGATCGCCGACGCGGCCAAGGTGCACGAACTGACCGGGCTCGCCCCGACCGTGGCGCTGCACATCCCGTGGGACGACGTGGACGACTTCGCCACGCTGCGCAAGCGCGCCGAAGAATGGGGGATCAGCCTGGGCACGGTGAACTCGAACACGTTCCAGGACGAGACGTACAAGTTCGGCAGCCTCACCCATTCCGACGCGGCGGTGCGGCGCAAGGCGATCGAGCACCACTTCCGGTGTATCGACATCATGGACGAGATCGGTTCGAGGGATCTGAAGATCTGGCTGGCCGACGGCACGAACTACCCGGGGCAGGACTCGCTGCGGGCGCGGCAGGACCGGCTCGCAGAGTCCCTGGCGGAGATCTACGGGCGGCTGGGTGAGCACCAGCGGCTCGTGCTGGAGTACAAGTTCTTCGAGCCGGCCTTCTACCACACCGACGTGCCCGATTGGGGCACTTCCTTCGCGCAGGTCAGCGCGCTGGGCGAGCGGGCGTTCACCTGCCTGGACACCGGGCACCACGCGCCGGGCACGAACATCGAGTTCATCGTCATGCAGCTGCTGCGGCTGGGGAAGCTGGGCTCGTTCGACTTCAACTCCCGGTTCTACGCCGACGATGACCTCATCGTCGGCGCGGCCGACCCGTTCCAACTGTTCCGGATCTTGCACGAGGTGGTGGCCGGCGGCGGGCTGGACGAGGGTTCGCCGGTGCGATTCATGCTCGACCAGTGTCACAACATCGAGGACAAGATCCCGGGACAGATCCGCTCGGTGCTCAACGTGCAGGAGATGACCGCCCGCGCGCTGCTGGTCGATCACGACGCGCTGGCGCGGAAACAAGCCGAGCACGACGTCCTCGGTGCCAACGAGGTCCTCATGGACGCCTTCCAGACCGATGTGCGGCCCGCGCTCGCCGAGTGGCGCGCCTCCTGCGGGCTGCCCGCCGACCCGATGCGCGCCTACACCGAATCCGGCCACCAGCAGCGCCTCGCCGCCGAGCGTGTCGGCGGGACGCAGGCCGGGTGGGGTGCCTGATGACCAACCGAGCAGAAAAGGATTCTCCAGTGGCCACGGCGCATTCCGGCGACGTCAAGCGCGAGCTGATCGCCCGCAGCAACCGGCTCGGCTGCGATCCGAAGAACACCAACTACGCCGGTGGAAACACCTCCGCGAAAGGCACCGACACCGACCCGGTTACCCACCAGCCAGTCGAGCTGCTGTGGGTCAAGGGCTCCGGCGGCGACCTGGGCACGCTGACCGAGGACGGGCTGGCGGTGCTGAGGCTGGACCGGCTGCGCGCACTGTCGGCTGTGTACCCGGGTGTGGCGCGCGAGGATGAGATGGTCGCCGCGTTCGACTACACCCTGCACGGCAAGGGCGGGGCAGCGCCCTCGATCGACACGGCGATGCACGGCCTGGTGGAGGCCGACCACGTCGACCACCTGCACCCGGACAGCGGCATCGCCATCGCCACCGCCGCCGACGGGCCGGAGCTGACCCGCAAGATCTTCGGCGAGAAGGTGGTGTGGGTGCCGTGGCGGCGGCCGGGCTGGCAGCTCGGTGAGGACATCGCCGCGATCCGGCGCGAGCACCCGGAGGCAATCGGCACGATCCTCGGCGGGCACGGCATCACCGCCTGGGGCGCGACCAGCCACGAGTGCGAACGCAACTCACTGTGGATCATCGATACCGCGGCGGAGTACATCACGAACAAAGGCAAGCCGCAGCCGTTCGGCCCGGTCCTCGACGGCTACGAGGCGCTGCCCGAGGCGCAACGCCGCGCCAAGGCGGCCGCGTTGGCGCCGGTGATCCGCGGACTGGCCAGTACCGACAAGCGGCAGGTCGGGCACTTCACCGACTCCCCCGAGGTGCTGGAGTTCCTCTCCCGCACCGAGCACCCGAGGCTGGCCGCGCTCGGCACCAGCTGCCCGGACCACTTCCTGCGCACCAAGGTCAAGCCCCTGGTACTGGACCTGCCGGCGACCGCCTCGGTCGAGGACTGCGTGCAGCGCCTCACGCAACTGCACGAGAGCTATCGTGAGGACTACGCGGCCTACTACCACCGGCACGCCGATACCGATTCCCCCGCGATGCGCGGCGCGGACCCGGCGATCGTGCTCATCCCCGGCGTCGGCATGTTCAGCTTCGGCGGCGACAAGCAGACCGCCCGCGTGGCCGGAGAGTTCTACGTCAACGCCATCAACGTCATGCGCGGGGCGGAGGCACTGTCGACCTACTCGCCGATCGACGAGCGGGAGAAGTTCCGCATCGAGTATTGGGCACTAGAGGAAGCCAAGCTCCAGCGCCGGCCCGCCGCGAAGCCCTTGGCCACCAAGGTCGCGCTCGTCACGGGCGCGGCTTCCGGCATCGGCAAGGCTACCGCAGCGCGGCTGGCCGGCGAGGGCGCGAACGTCGTGCTGGTCGACCTTGACGCCGAGAGCGCGCGGCAGGCGGCGGCCGAGCTCGGCTCCACCGACGTGGCCGTCGGCGTCGGCGCTGATGTGACCAGCGAGAACGCCATCGACGCCGCCGTGCGGGAGGCGGTGCTCGCCTTCGGTGGGCTGGACGTGGTCATCAACAACGCCGGGTTGTCGCTGTCCAAACCGCTGCTGGAGACCACCGCCGCGGACTGGGACCTCCAACACGACGTGATGGCCAAGGGCTCGTTCTTGGTCAGCCGCGCGGGTGCGAAGGTGCTCATCGACCAAGGGCTCGGTGGCGACATCGTCTACATCGTGTCGAAGAACGGCGTGTTCGCCGGGCCGAACAACATCGCCTACTCCGCCACCAAGGCCGACCAGGCCCACCAAGTACGGCTGCTGGCCGCCGAACTCGGCGAACACCAGATCCGCGTCAACGGCATCAACCCGGACGGGGTCGTGCGCGGCAGCGGAATCTTCGCCGGCGGCTGGGGGGCTCAGCGCGCGGAGGTCTACGGGGTCAAGGAGGAGGAGCTCGGCGCCTTCTACGCCCAACGAACGCTGCTCAAGCGGGAGGTGCTGCCCGAGCACGTCGCCAACGCGGTGTTCGCGCTGCTTGGCGGCGATCTCACGCACACCACGGGGTTGCACGTGCCGGTCGACGCCGGGGTGGCCGCGGCGTTCCTGCGCTGAACGGAGGCCCGAGATGAGCGAAGCAGTTGCCGCGGTCGACCTCGGTGCCACCAGCGGGCGCGTCGTGGTCGGCCGCGTCGGGCCCGAAGAACTCCGGATGCGCACCGCGCATCGGTTCCCGAACCGGCCGGTGCGCACCCGCGACGGGCTGCACTGGAACATCCTCGAGCTGTACCGGGAAATGTGCGCCGGCCTCGGGCAGGCATGGCGCGAGGAGTCCGGGCTGGCGGGACTCGGCGTGGACACGTGGGCGGTCGACTACGCGCTGCTGCGCGGCGGGCGGGTCCTCGGCATGCCGCACCACTACCGCGACGAGCGCCGCGCCGAGGCGGTGGCGGACGTGCACGCGATCGTCGGCCCAGACGAGCTGTACAAGCTCAACGGGTTGCAACATCTGCCCTTCACCACCACCTTCCAGCTGGCCGCAGACCGGCGGACCGGGTTCCTGGGGCTGGCCGACCGCCTGCTGCTGATCCCAGACCTGCTGGCCTTCTGGCTCACCGGCGAGCAAATCGCGGAACGCACGAACGCCTCCACGACCGGGCTGATCGACGTGCTCACCGGCGAGTGGTCACCGGTGCTGCAGCAGCGGCTGGGGCTAGCTCCCGATCTGTTCCCCCGGCTGGTCTCGCCCGGGGAGCCGATCGGTTCCGTGCTGCCAGAGGTAGCCGCGGAGCTGGGAGCGGACCGGCCGCTGCCGGTGACGGCGGTCGGTTCGCACGACACCGCCTCCGCGGTAGTCGCGGTGCCGGCGCGGGACGAGTCCTTCGCCTACATCTCCTGCGGCACCTGGTCGCTGGTGGGCGTGGAGACGGACCGGCCAGTGCTGTCCGAACAGGGACGGGCGGCGAACTTCACCAACGAGCGCGGGGTCGACGGGCGCATCCGCTACCTGCACAACGTGATGGGGCTGTGGCTGCTCACCGAATCGGTGGCGCACTGGAACCGGACCGATCCCTCGGTGGACCTGGAGTCGCTGCTGGCCGAGGCAGCCGACGTGCCTTCCGGCCGGGTCGCGGTGTTCGACACCGATGACGACCGGTTCCTGGCGCCCGGGGACATGCCGGGACGGATCTCGGCGTGGTTGACTGAACACGACCTACCAGTTCCGAGCACTCGTGGCGAATTCGTGCGGTGCATCCTGGAGAGCCTGGCCGCGGCGTACGCTTGGTCGGTGGACCATGCCGAGCGGCTCACCGGCCGCTCGGTGTCCACAGTGCACATCGTGGGCGGCGGGTCGCAGAACTCACTGCTGTGCCGGCTCACCGCCGAACGCACCGGGCGGCCAGTCGTCGCCGGGCCCGTCGAAGCCACCGCGCTCGGCAACATCCTGGTGCAGGCCCGCGCCACCCGGCGCGTCGACGCAAGCCTCGAGGCGTTGCGGGATCTCGTGTGCCGAACCTGCGAATTGCGGACATACCGACCATGAACCAGCGCCACCCCGAGTGCGCGCCGGGCGACGGCGCGGGGCGTGCGGGGGGAGCTGAGTTCCCCGGCGCGGGCTGGGTCAGGCGGGCTTTCCGGGGTGTGCAGCATGCCGGAGTGCCGTTCGGATCAAGTCATGGTTCTTTACTGTGTTATAGAAGGGACCTCTTCGATCGGCAGGTGTTTCATCAGCGGCTGATGTCCACGGACAGCAGTAATGCCAACGGGGAGAGGAGGCTACCTTTCCGCGCGGAGTACTGGTAACCCCGGATATCAGAACTTGCGGAATGGCTCGTCCGCGTGGCAGCACCGAGCGTGCAGCGCTGGTTTGTGGACACCAACCCCCGCCTTCGCCCGGCGAGCACGTCGGTCATTCGGGTCTCGGTGTCGGACGGCTTGGGCGGACAGGTCAGCTCAGGGCGCTTCCAGGCCCAAGCAAGCGGCAGCTCTGAACTGCATGGTCTCGCAGCTAGTTCTCGGACGTCTCGTCGAGCCCGAGTGCACGTGCGGCAAGCCGTTTCGCGTACTCGGCAGCCTGCGGGACCACACGTAGTGATTGCGTGACCGTGACGCCTTCGAGCAGGATCGCGAGTTCGTCGGCCACGCTCTCGGGGTCGGACAGGTCGGCGTCGCGGGCGAGCGATGCCAGGTAGTGGCGGACCCAGTTCTTGTGCTCTGCGATGACCCGTCTGGCCGGGTGGTCGGTGTCGGCGAGTTCGGCGTGTGCGTTGACGAATGCGCAACCGCGCGGGTGGTTGCGGCGCATCCACTCGGCGAGCGCGTCGAAGGTCACGAGCAGCTTCTCTCGCGGGGTCGTCGCATGGTGCTCGACGTAACTACCTAACCACTCTCGCCAGTGCTGATCGCGGTCGCGGAGGTAGGCGACGATCAACTGGTCCTTGGAGCCGAACCTGTCGTAGAGGGTTTTCTTGGTCACGCCGGCGACTTCGGCGACTGCTTCGACGCCAATCGCGTTGATGCCCTGCTGGTAGAACAGCCCGCTGGCCGTGGCCAGGATGCGTTTCGCCGCCGGGGTCAACTCTCCGTCGGGTGTGCGTGGTCGTGGCATCCAGGACCTCCTTCCCGACACACAGGCTGACTGCCTGCGGGGGTTGACGTCGACCTCATTCATTAACTATACCGGTATGTGTAACGAACTCCAAGCGGCGACCTGGTCGCAGAGATGAGAAGAGGCGAGATGGCGGAAACGCCCGCCACGTCGGTCAGCGAGCTCAACAAGCAAGGTCGGACTCTGTTCACGGTGCCGGAGGCCATGACGGCCGTCGTGCTCACTCGGCACGGCGGCCCGGAGGCGCTGCAGGTCAGGACTGACTTCCCGACTCCGGCCATCGCTGATCACGAGGTACTGGTTGCTGTCGCAGCGGCAGGCATGAACAACACCGACGTGTGGAGCCGCGACGGCAGTTACGGCACCGCCGATGACCCCCAGGCCGTGGGCGGGTGGCGAGGTGTGCCGCTGCGTTTCCCGCGAGTCCAAGGCGGCGACATCGCCGGAACTATCGTGGGCGTGGGGCGAGATGTCGAGGACTCGCGGCTCGGTCAACGGGTTCTGGTCGACAGCGCGCTGTATGACAGCCCAGGCCCGGACGCCAACGCGATCGGCTTGCTGGGAAGCGAACGCGACGGCGGGTTCGCCCAGTTCGTCGCCGTTGAGGCCCGGCGCGCCCACGATATGACGGCCAGTCCGCTGTCCAACCAGCAGCTTGCGGCGCTGCCCATCGCCTACGGAACCGCTGCGGGAATGCTGGAACGTGCCGGACTTGCCCGAGGTGAACGCATCCTGATCACCGGAGCTTCCGGCGGTGTCGGCCTTGCCCTCGTGCAACTCGCCGCCGCTCGGGGCTGTTTCGTCGTGGCGATCACCACGGAGGACAAGCGGGAACAGCTTCTCGCCGCGGGCGCCTCGCAAGTGCTACTCCGAGACTCTGTGCCGTCCCACAAGCTCGACACACCGGTCGATGTGGTGGCAGACGTGGTCGGCGGCAGCGGATTCCCCGACCTGATCAACGCCCTCACCGAAAGCGGACGACTGGTCACCGCAGGAGCCATCGCCGGTCCGCAGATCGAGATCGACATCCGCCGCCTCTACCTCCATAGCCGGCGACTCATCGGCTCGGCGATGTGGACCCCCACCCACTTCCAACAACTCGTGAATCACGCACGGCAAGGCACGTTCACACCGGTCATCGCCGAAACGTTCCCACTCACCGAGATCGCCGCAGCTCAGCGAGAATTCCAGCAGAAGAAATTCGTCGGAAAGTTCGTACTCACCGTACCCAGCTCGACCGGAGAGTGAAGGACACTGCCGTGGAGCAACGTTTCGACTGGAAGGCGCAGACGCCATCGCAGGCTGTTTCAGTCCGCACGCGGTCCACTACTTTCAGGGCGTCTCCGGTGCACCCGTGGCCGGATCGCACGCGATCGCCCAACGGCTTACCGATGTGATCTCGCGCGTGGGCAGCGTGTGGACCGTCGATTCCATCGTGGTCGACCGGGACCGACCGCTCGCTGTGGTCGAGTGGACGAACTTCAAGACGCTGGCTCAAGGCTACATGCGCGGCGACGAATGGATCCGCTTCGATGCAGACAGCGGGCTGATCGACGAGATCCGCCCCTACTATGCAGCCTCGCCAGATCCCTCCTCGGAAGTAAACGAATTGGGAGGATTCGACTACCAGCAACGCGGATACCCGCTGGCACCGCCATTCTCGCGAAACCTCGACTAGTACTCCGGCAGTCGTTCGCGATGTTCCTTGCTCGCGTCATCGCTGCCGCTGGTGGTGAGCTCTCACCTGTCGTGTTGATGTCGTCGTCGCCAGCGGAAACACCGCAGCACAGTGTGGAACTTGCGGAGTTGGTCGCGGCGAGAGACTTCAGCGGCATAGCCGGGCTCCTGCGCGCCCACCGCCACTCCTTCCGTGTAACGGAAGTATCTTGCATCAAACGGAAGCGTTTAGGCATATCGTCAGGTCAGATGGTTTAATGCAAAGCCGCCACGGGACACGCCGTTCCGCACGTATTTAGGCCAGACGCCTGAAACTGCTTGCAGCAGACGCAATTCCGCGTGGAGTGTCCATAGCGGACGTGGGCGCGGAGTCGCGGTGCCGGCCAGGAATGTGCACACGATGGCACCGGCGGTCGGTGGGCATGGCTGATCACTGGCGGTGTGCTCTGGGTCAGGGCAGCAGGCCGGCACGGCGGGCGGCGATGACGGCTTGTTGGCGGCCGTGGACGCCGAGTTTGCGGGTCGCGTTGCGTAGGTATGCCTTGACGGTTTCGGGGTGCAGGGAGAGTTGGTGTGCGGTTTCGTTGTTGCTGCGTCCCAGTGCGATGTGGGCGAGTACGTCCAGTTCGCGGGCGGACAACAATGTTGGTGTGTTGGTGTGCTTGTGTGGCGTCGGGCGGGATGAGCCAAGGTTTGCGAATCGGTCGCAGGCGCGGCGTAGCCTGTCGCGCAGCGCGGTGTTGGGTAGTTCTTGGGCGATGCTGCGCAGCTCGGTGTGTAGGTCTCGCAGCTCTTCCCTGCGGGGGGCGTCGGCCGGGGCGGGTAGCTGGACGTTCATGGTGTTTTCCAGCTGTCGCAGGCGTTTGTCGACTTCGTCTCGGATGGTGAGTTCGTTGGTCAGCCGGCGGGCGCCGTCGATAAGGGCGTCCGTGACACGGTCCCCGAGAGGGAACGCCGACCTTGCGGCCGTATACAGGACACCGCGCACCGTCCCGCGCACGGTGACTGGAGCAGCGGCGATGGCGCGGATACCTTCGCCGAGAGCGGGGTCGTCGTAGTCGTGGGTGATGGTCTTGGACACGCCGTAGTCGTTGACGGTGTGGGGCCGTCGATGCGCGACCACGTAGCCACCCATGCCCTTGCCTGGCAGCACCTCCAGCCCCTGCATTCCGTCGGTGTGGGTGCCGAGGAACTCGGAGAGCAGCAGGGCGCCGTTGGCGAACGAACCACCGAATACGATCGGGAGTCCCGTGCGCCGCTGGATGAGGTGCAGGACGTGGCGATAGGCATCCGCGTCATCAGGACGTCTCAGGGGATCGAGGGGTGGTGGCATCGCTGTCCTCCCGTTGGTCGGAGATACGCGGGACCAGTGGCAACCGGCGTACGCCATCGACGCTGCGGCGTCGGTCTGGGCGTTGCTCATGGTCAGGCGTGTTTGGCGGCGGTGTCGCCGAGGCCGAGTAGGTCGACGGACTTCTGCCGCATCTCGACTTTACGGATCTTGCCTGTGACCGTCATCGGGAACTCGGTGACGATGTGTACGTACCTCGGGACCTTGTAGTGCGCGAGCTTGCCCGTGCAGAACTCGCGAAGCGACTCAGCGGTCAGCTCCTCGGCGCCCTCCCGTAGCCGCACCCAGGCCATGAGTTCCTCGCCGTAGCGTTCGTCGGGAACGCCGATGACCTGGGCGTCGATGATGTCGGGATGGGTGTAGAGGAACTCTTCGATCTCGCGGGGGTAGATGTTCTCGCCACCGCGGATGACCATGTCCTTGATCCGGCCGGTGATGTTGACGTAGCCGTCGGAGTCCATGACCGCGAGGTCGCCGGTGTGCATCCAGCGGGCCGCGTCGATGACCTCGGCGGTCTTGTCGGGCTGCTGCCAGTAGCCGAGCATCACCGAGTAGCCGCGGGTGCAGAACTCGCCGGGTTCACCGCGCGGCACGGTCAGCCCGGTGGTCGGATCGACGATCTTGATCTCCAAGTGCGGCATGACCCGTCCGACGGTGGACACGCGGCGCTCGATCGAGTCGTCGGCGCGGGTTTGCGTGGACACCGGGGAGGTTTCCGTCATGCCGTAGCAGATGGCCACTTCCGACATGTGCATTCGCTCGATGACCTGTTTCATGACTTCCACCGGGCAGGGTGATCCGGCCATGATCCCGGTGCGCAGGCTGGACAGGTCGAAGTCGTGGAAGTCGGGCAGCGCCAGCTCGGCGATGAACATGGTCGGCACTCCGTACAGCGACGTGCAGCTCTCGGCGGCCACCGCCCGCAGCGTGGCGGCCGGTTCGAACGACGGCCCTGGGATCACCATGGCGGCACCGTGGCTGGTGGCGGCGAGGTTGCCCATCACCATTCCGAAGCAGTGGTAGAAGGGCACGGGGATGCAGATCCGGTCCCGTTGGGTGTACCCGCACAGCTCGCCGACGAAGTACCCGTTGTTGAGGATGTTGTGGTGCGACAGCGTCGCGCCCTTCGGGAAGCCGGTGGTACCTGAGGTGTACTGGATGTTGATCGGGTCGTCGGCAGACAGCGTGCGGCCCACTTCCGCCAGCTTCGAGGGGTCGGCTGAGCGGCCCGATTCCAGCAGCCGCTGCCAGGCTGTGTCCTCGATGAGCAGCACGTCTGCCAGCTCCGAGCAGCGGGGCCGCACCTCGTCGATCATCGCCGCATAGTCGGAGTTCTTATGGGCCCGAGCAGCCACCAGGGTCCTGATGCCCGCCTGATTGAGCACGTACTCCAGCTCGTGCACCCGGTAGGCCGGGTTGATGTTGACGCAGATCGCGCCAAGCTTCGCGGTGGCGTACTGCACGAGGGTCCACTCCGGGCAGTTCGGTGACCAGATGCCCACCCGGTCGCCTTTGCTGACGCCGAGCTTGCGCAACCCGAGCGCCACCGCGTCGACGTCCGCGACGAACTCCCGGTAGGTCCACCGGCGACCGCTGGCGAGGTCCACCAACGCGTCACGGTCGCCGAAGGCACTGGCGGTGCGGTCGAGGTTGTCCCCGATGGTGTCGCCGAGCAGCGGGACGTCGCAGGTCCCGGAGGCGTAACTGGGCACGGGCGCTGGGGACACGATGCCTCCCTGACATTCCGTACAAGTGCGACCGTCAGCGAACGATCTGCTGTGGACATAGGGAACCGCGTGAGATCGCGAGTGCGCTACCCCAGTCCGGGGGTAGCGGGCCGGGTGGTGTGACGCTCACCATACGGCACGTCTGTCGCAGAAGGCAGCCGATTGATCGCAGAGCGTGAGGAGTTGGCGTGGTTGTTGAGGAACCGAAGCTGACGCGGACGGTGCCAACTCCCGGGGACGACCGTGGACACGACGCGGAAGGCCATGCTGTGGCGAGGTCTACGCCCGACTCGTCGAGCGCCCGCTTCCGTGCGGCGCGGGAGTTCCTGCTGGCTCACCGGGAGGACTACACCGCGGCTGCCGAGGGGTTCCGTTGGCCGGAGTTGGACGAGTTCAACTGGGCGTTGGACTGGTTCGACGCGCTCGGCGCCGCACCCGAGTCCGCCGACCGGCTGGCGTTGTGGCTGGTTGAAGAAGGCGGTACGGAAGCGCACTACACCTTCGCCGAACTCTCACAACGTTCCAATCAAGTGGCGAGCTGGCTGGCCGCTCAGGGGGTGCGCCGCGGCGACCGGGTGATCCTGATGCTCGGCAACCAGGTGGAGTTGTGGGAGACGATCCTGGCGACGATGAAGCTGGGGGCGGTGGTCATCCCGGCGTCGACGATGCTGACCGCCGCCGACCTCGCCGACCGGGTGCGGCGGGGCAACGCCCGCCATGTGGTCGTCCGGGATGAGCATGCGGCGAAGTTCGCCGCCGTGCCCGGCGACTACACCCGCATCGCGGTTGGGACGCCGGTTGCGGGCTGGCTGCGCTTCGCCGACGCCTACAGCGCAGCCCCGGACTTCCGGCCCGACGGGGTTACCCGCGCGTTCGACACGTTGCTGCTGTACTTCACCTCAGGCACCACGGCGCAGCCCAAGTTGGTCGAGCACACGCACGCGACGTACCCGGTCGGGCACCTGTCCACAATGTACTGGATCGGGCTGGAGCCCGGCGACGTGCACTTGAACATCTCCTCTCCCGGCTGGGCCAAGCACGCCTGGAGCAACGTGTTCGCCCCCTGGAACGCCGGGGCCACGGTGTTCATTTACAACTACACCCGGTTCGACGCAGCCGCGCTGCTTGGCCACATCGACCGGTGCGGGGTGACCAGCTTCTGCGCCCCGCCGACGGTGTGGCGGATGCTCATCCAGGCCGACCTGTCGACGTTGCAGAAGCCGCCGGCGAAGGTGGTCGGGGCGGGGGAGCCGCTCAACCCGGAGATCATCGACCGAGTGCGTCGTGCGTGGGGGGTGACCGTCCGCGACGGGTTCGGGCAGACCGAGACCACGGTGCAGATCGCCAACACGCCCGGACAACAGGTCAAGCCGGGGTCGATGGGGCGGCCGCTGCCCGGTTTCACGGTCGCACTGCTGGATCCGGCCACCGGCGAGCCTGGCGACGAGGGCGAGATCTGCCTCGATCTGGCCGCGCGTCCGCTCGGGTTGATGGTGGGTTACCGCGATGATGAGGCCCGCACCGCCGAGGTGATGCGCGAGGGCTACTACCACACCGGCGACGTTGGCAGCCGTGACGCCGATGGCTACATCACCTACGTCGGTCGCGCCGACGACGTGTTCAAGGCCAGCGACTACCGGATCAGCCCGTTCGAGTTGGAGAGCGTGCTGCTGCAGCATGGCGCGGTCGCGGAGGCCGCGGTGGTGCCCTCCCCGGATCCGGTCCGGCTGGCGGTGCCGAAGGCGTACGTCACGCTGACCGGCGGGCACGGACCGGACCGCGACACGGCCCGCTCGATCCTGCGGTTCGCGCGGGAGAATCTTGCGCCGTATCAGCGCATCCGCCGGCTGGAGTTCGCCGAGCTGCCCAAGACGATCTCCGGCAAGATCCGCCGGGTCGAGCTGCGTGACAGGGAACGGCAGCGCCATCCCGACAGCGGCAAGGCCACGGCGCCGCAGGCCAGCGAGTATGCCGACACGGACTTCCCCGAATTCCGTACCCAGTAGCCGCTCCGGGCCGCGGGTTGGCCTGGGTGAGTTGAAAGGACACGACGGATGGGATTACGACAACGCAGGCAGCACGACACCACTGCCGCTGACCCAACCGATCCGGCTACCCGCTCGGCTGAGGGCGTGGCTCGCGTCGGGGGACATGTCGCCGGCCGGCGTCGCTTCCTGGGATATCTGCTCGCGGCTCCGACCCTGGTGGCGGCCGCGGAGCTCGCACCCCGAGCTCACGCCGCCACGGCCCCGCCGACAATCCCCCCAGTTGGCAACGGCCCAGTCGGCAACGGCCCGGTCGGCAATCCTTCCGCCGGAAACGGTCACGTCGCGATTCCGTCGAACGCGCAGGTGTGCGATACCTACGACCTCAGTGACGCGATCTGCGACGCGGCGCAGCCCACCTCCGATCTGATCAAGGTGGTGGTCAACCAAGATGGCACAGCCTCGTTCGCGGTGCCGCGCGCCGAGACCGGGCAGGGGATGACCACGGCGATCGCGATGTTGATCGCCGAGGAGTTGGATATCCCGGTCGACAAGGTCCATGTCAGCCTGGCCGATGCCCGGCCGGAGCTGATGTTCGACCAGCTCACCGGCGGGTCGACCGCCGTCTCGTCACAGTACCGTCCGGTCCGGGTGGCCGCCGCGATCGCCAAGGGGGCGCTGCTGGACGCCGCAGCCGCCAACCTGGGGTATCCGGTGTCGAAGTTGACCAGCAGGGCGGGATTGATCACCGACCCGGTCGGCAACAGCGTGCCCTATGGGGCGCTGGCCGCCCAGGCCGCCAGCAGCAACGTGCGACCCGTGTCGGCTCAACTCAAGCCAACCTCGCAGTTCAAGATCATCGGAAAGCCGCAGAGACGTATCGACGCTTACGACATCGTGACGGGCCGCAAGCAGTTCGCGAACGACCTCAACGTGCCGAACGCCAAGCCCACCATGGTGTGCCGCCCACCGACGATCAACGGCACCGTGAAGTCGGTCAACAACGCCGAGGCGGTACGCAAGATGCCCGGCATCACCGACGTGGTCCCGATCAGCAACGGTGTGGCGGTGCGCGGTGAGGCGTTCGGGTACTGCATCGACGCGGTCAGGGCACTGGACGTGACCTGGAATCCGGGGCCGGTCGATGGCCAGTCCGATGCCTCGATTCTGCGCGAGCTCCAGGCCGCCACCCCGCCGATGGCGATGCCCACGGTGCCCACGGCGAAGACGGTCGAGGGCGAGTTCACCTTCGCGTTCGCCAGCAACAGTCCGCTGGAACCTGGCACCGCGATCGCCGACGTCCGTCATGACCGGGCGGAGTTCTGGGCCGGTATGAAGAACCCGATCGTCGCGCAGAAGGACATCGCCGCGATGCTCGGGCTGCCGCTGAATGCGGTGACCGCACACGTCGCCCAGTCGGGCGGCTGTTTCGGTCGGAAGCTGTTCCACGACGCCGCCCGCGAGGCTTGCGAGGCCTCCCAGAAGATGGGCAAGCCAGTCAAGCTGATGTGGCATCGCACCGATGACTTCCGGCAGGGCCGGACGCACCCGATGTCCTACTCGCGCATCCGGGCAAGCTACGACGGCCGCAGCGTCCTGTCCTACGAGCAGCACCACACCAGTGTGCGGACCAGTTTCAGCCACGGCCTCGGCGACATCGTCAGCTCGACGTCGACGCGCGCACCGCTGGGAGGCCTGACCGTCTCAGAGTCGATTTTCGAACTCACGACGTCGTCGCCGTACAACTTCGGGCCCACCAAGCAGTTGCTCAACGAGACCCATCAGAGCCCCAACGACAACCAGTACCGCGGCGGGTTCAACACCGGCGCCATGCGCAACGTCTACTCGCCCAACGTGTGCTGTGCCCAGGAGCTGATCGTCGACCAACTGGCTAACCAGGCCGGCGAGGACCGTTATCAGTTCCGGCGGGCGTTCGTGAAAGACGACAAGTTCCGCACGGTGCTGGACAAGGCCGCCGAGGTCGGGAACTGGGGGCGCCCGTTGCCGAAATATGTGGGCCAAGGCATCGGGATGCACCGCGAGTACAAGAACACCACGGCGTGTTTCGTCGAACTCGATTGCCGCCCACAGACGGTCAACCGCAAGATTCCGCTGGGAGGGGGAGAGGCTTCCTACGCCGGCCCTCGGGTTCTGCGCGCCGTCTTCGTCACCATTCCTGGCAGCGGTGTGGTCAATCCGCTGGGTATGGAGGCGCAGCTGCAGGGCGGGTTCATGGACGGGCTGGCGATTACGCTGACCTCGAGCCTGCACCTGAGCAACGGGTACTTCCTGGAAGGCAGCTGGGACAACTACTTCTACACCCGGGAATGGAACGCACCGCAGGACTTGCAGGTGATCATCCTGCCTGGCGACCCCGCTGAGGAAGTTCCCGGCGGCGGCGAAGTCGCCGTCGCTGCCACGATGGCCGCGGTCGCATCCGCCTATGGCGCTGCTATGGGCGAGATCCCGACCTACTTCCCGATCAACCACAACCGCAAGGACCTGGGCTTCGAAGTCCACGCCACGCGACCTCCGATCCCGCAGTCGCCCACCGACGGCCTCAAGCACGCCTACGGTGCCTGAGCCCGACTCGATCGGAAAGGAGCTTTCCCGTGCCAACTCATACCTTCAAGCTCAACGGCAAACAGGTCTCGGTGGACTGCGACGATAATCTGCGGCTGCTGTGGGTGATTCGTGACCTGCTGGGCGTGCACGGCCCGAAGTACGGCTGCGGGCTCGACGTGTGCAAGGCCTGCACCTGCCACATCAACGGCAAAGCCTTCAATCCCTGCTCGGTGCCGGTCAAAGACATCAAACCCACGGACGAGATCACCACGATCGAAGGGCTGGCCGCCACCGCCGGCAAGGACCTGCATCCGATGCAGGAGGCATGGTTAGAGGTCGACGTCCCACAGTGTGGCTACTGCCAGCCGGGACAGATCATGGCCGCGGTCGCCAAGGCCAAGCAGGCCAAGGCCGAGGGGCGCGAGCTGTCCGACGCCGACCTCGACGAGATCCGCAACATCTGCCGCTGCGGCACGTATTACCGCATCCGTGAGGCGGCCAAGAAAGGCGCCAGGAACATGTAAGTCCGTTCGCCTCGGCCGGGGTGGCACCGGCCGAGGCGAACCGGAGAAAGCCGAGGTCTCATGTTCAACGCCGTGCAGCCCTGGCACATCTTCATCCTCATCGTCGTGCTCATCGTGCTATTCGGCGCCAAGAAACTGCCTGTCGCCGCCCGCGGCATCGGCAGATCACTGCGCATTTTCCGCAGCGAGGTCCGCGAACTGGCCGACGACTTCGACGGCAGCGACGAGCCCGGCAGGACCGAGGGTAGCGAATCCCGTGAACCCTCACCGGCACCAACTCATACCGGGCCCCAGCACCAGATCAACGGCGTGTGGCGCGACAGTGTGCACCATCCTGCCCCGCCCCGGCGCTGAGCGCCGCTTCGCGGCACGACGACGCGCATCGAGCAGCGCCCCCTCGCTCCGCGGCCGGTGACACGCGTTGCACTCGTGACCACGTGAACCATGAACACCCGAGGGGACACGGAGGAGACATGTCCGTCCCGTCCACAAAGCGACGAGCGGCCGTTCTGCTTGTCGCCCCCCTGCTCGCGAGCACGAGCCTGCTGGCACCCCACCGCGACGCGGACGCGGACGTGCAGGTCACGACCAGCCACGTGCATGGGACTGACGGCGTCGACTACACCGTCACCAACCATGTGGTGAACACGTACACCCAGCAGGGTCCCGACGGCAAACCGAAGGAGTATCTGCTGGTGTGGGCCGGCGACGAGAACGTCGCCGACACCGCCATCTCCGACGTCAACAAGCTCCCCGGTTCGCTGAACAACCCGGCGAACAAGGCCACGAACGCGCTACCAGGGCCGGACTTCCTGGCGGTCATCGACGCGACCAAGGGCTCGCCTGCTTACGGCAAGGTCGTCAACACGGCCACGGTCGGCCCGCTCGTGGAAAACGAGCCGCACCACATGCAGTACGTGTGGCACCAGGGCGACACCATCTACGCCGGCGGCCTGTTCAGCGCGACAACCTACGCCTTCGACGTGCACGCCCTGCCCAGGATCAAACTCAAGAGCGTGAGCGTGCCCACCGATACGCCGGGCGGGTCCGTGCCGGACGCGTACTGGACGCTGAAAGACGGCACCGCCTACGGCACCTACATGGGCGGCCCGCCACTGCCCGGCCCACACCGCTACTCGGACGGTTCGGTGCGCACCGGCAACGGGTTTGCCGGCAGCCCCGGCGAGGTCGTGCACTTCGACCACAACGGCAAGGTGCTCTCGGAGGCCCCGGCCGCGACACCGCAGACCGAGGACCCCAAGCTCTGTGACGACCTGCCGCGCCTAGGCAACCCGACCTGCGCCAACCCGCACGGCATCCAGGTGCGCGAGGACCTCAACACGATGGTCACCAGTGATTTTGTCGAACCGAAGAACGTCATCCTCGACCCGGTCAGGCCACTCTCGCCATATTTGTACCGGTCGACGGTGCGGACCTGGGACATCTCCGACCGCGACCACCCGAAGGTCACATCCGTGTCCTACCTGCCCGACGGGCCGCGGGCGGACCCGCAAGACCCATTGCACCGCGAGAGCAGCGCGGCGATGGAAGATACGGTCACGCACCGGCCAGACCACAAAGGCGCGTTCACGCAGACCATGCAAGGCGGGGCGATCTTCTACACGCCCGACATCACCACGCCGAACCCGCAATGGCGGGAGGTTTTCGACGACGGCGCCGCGAACAAGGCGTTCAACCCGAGCAGCGACCGCAACGGTGCCGGCACGAACGGCGGCTGGATCCAGACAAGCCCGGACGATCACTTCCTGTATCACTCGATGGTCGGTCGTCCCAGGGGCACGCTGGGACCGAACGACCCGGGCACGCCCGGCGGCGTGTACGTCTTGGACATCTCCAAGCTGGTCAACGCCGGTGAACACCCGACCTGCGATCTCAGCACCGACCAGCGGGAGGACTGCCCGACGCCGACCGGCGCCGTCGGGATCAACCCGACCCAGCCGGGCCAGGGGCCGCACTTCGGCACTGTGGACAACTTCGAGCTGGGTCCAGACGGCACGTACCGCGAGACCGACCACCCCGGCCGGATTGCGGCAACGGATTACTTCGTCGCCCGGTCCGGGTTGGACGGTGACCACAAGGTGTGCATGATCGGCTTGGGCCAGAACGGCAAGCTCACTCTCGACGCGGATTTCCGGGACGAGTTCACGCACCAGCCCTGCCTGGACTTCAACCGGACGGTCTGGCCCCACGGTTCGTTCGGCCATGCCAAGCCGCACAAGGCGCTGTTCGTCGTCGCGGACACCGACGTGCGATAACCCTCAAAGCCCATCCTGTCGGGGAAACCGTTAATGAGCGGGCAGTACCGGGAAGCTCCCGCAGGCCACGCTCACCTTTCCACACAGGACACGCTGAACTCTGAAAGGGAACCCGAGATGAACATGCCCGGCATGAACCCGGGCACCGGCTCGCCCCCGATGGACGCGCTGACGCTCGCGCTGCGCCTAGCGCTGTTCCTGGGCACAGCAGCACTGGCCGGCACCGGGCTCGCCCGCCCATTCACTTGGTCTGCCGGGCACCGGCTGGCGATCTTCGCGTGGTCGGCGGGTGCCGTTTCCACAGCCGCGGCGCTGACCTCGCTGCAGGTTGTGCTCCACATCAGCGTCCCGCTCACCGTGCTACACGTGGTACTGGCGCTGGCACTGCCGGCGTTGCTGCGCTGGCCGAAGGCCGCCGCCACCGACGGCGCCGCGCTGACCCTCCTGCTGCTCGCCGAGTCCGAGCCCGACCACACCGGGCTGGCCCTCGCCACCGACGGGCTTGCCGTGTTCGGCATGATCGCCGGCACGGCGGCCGCCGTGCCCCAGCTCACGGGCTCGGCGATTCGGCGTACACCTCTCGCCCTCGCCAGCGCCGCCGCGCTGGCGAGCGCCGGACTGGGGCAGGCCGCGATCTCCGGGCTCGGGTTCGACAGGCGGCTCCACGACACCGGCTACGGCCTGCTCGTGGTCACCCTCATCGTGCTGCCGATCGTCGCTGCTGTACTGGCGATGTCCGTGCGAGCGAGGGGGTTCCGCGCGGCAAGCGCCGGAATCCTCGCGCTGGCGTTCGTAGCCTGGAGCGCGCTGCCCGCGCTGCCACACCCCGCCCCGCTGCCCACACCAGGCCTTCCCCTCCTCGCCCACGCCAGCGACGGCACACCGCTGCTGGTCATCCCCCTGCGCCCGGGGAAGAACCTCGTGCACTTCCCCGACAGCGCCGGCGACGACCTGCGCGTCACCCCGGACAACGGCCCGCAAGCTCGGGCCACCCCCCGCGCCGGCGCCGAGGGCACCTGGGCCGAGGTCAACCTGCCCGCCGGCCTTAGCGACCTCACCATCGAGCACCACGGCGGCACGAGCACCGTGCCCATCGACACCGGAACCGAGCCACCCCTGCCCAGCGCGGTCGGCGACGACGGTCCTGAGTGCGCCAGCGCCACCCTCGGCAGCCTCGTCGCCGGCTCGCGCGCTCCGCTGACCCGATGCCCTTCCGACGCGCTCACGCCCGTCGACGCGACCGCGCTGCGCCAGCTCATCGGATACATGGCCTCCCACGGCACGCCGGGCATCACGATCGCCGAGGACGACTCCCCACGCTCCCAGCAGGCCGCCCAACTTGTCCGCGAGGCCGCCGCGCAGGCCCACATCCCCGCGGCCCGCGCTCCCGACCCGAGCAACGCGCTCGTCGACGTCGCCGGCTGGTCCCGCAGCGCGCGGCTACTCGACGACACCGCCCACAACCAGGCCACCCAGCCCACCTTCACCGCTGGCGTCTACCTCGCCCCGTGGCTTCTACACGCCCCGGTAGTCAAGACTGTGCCAACGTCCTTCCTGCCGCTGCGGTTCAACCCCCGCGCCGCGCAGGCGCTGTTGTACTCGGTCACGCTGAAGAACGCCTTCGACAAAGAGGCCCCGTCGACCTCCGGGTTCGACCAGTGGCTGACCGTGCGCCGCGAGACCAACCAACAACTCCCCACCCTCTACGCCTGCGCGCAGGTGGACGTGATGCCGATGAGCACGAACGACACCATGCCAGGAATGAACATGGGCACGGATATGGGTGGCGATTACCCAGGGCAATGGGTTTCCAACGGAACGATCGTGCCGATTTCTGGGCCGCTGTCGCCCTAACAGCCTCGAGCAGCGATATAGCGGTTGATCGCCCAGTACTTCGACAGACAGTTGCACCGTCCTTCATGCCTCTTGATTGGATGTTTGATGAAAATATCGGGCAATGCGCGAGGCTCCATGGTTACGTTGTACGGTCTCCTGGACACTGTTCCGCCGCAGTGCGCTCCGTGCGGCTGCGGCGTCGTGGACAGACCCTGGTTGGCGTAGGCGAAGTTGGGCTGAGGATGCGCTCAACCCTGTTCGTTGGTTTCGACGGTGTCCGTGTCCTGTCCAGGCTGGGTTGAATCGGTTAGATCGATGAGCGGGAGTTCGTCGAGGTCGCCCTCGGACATCGCCTGCGCGGCTGCGCTGACCCGCTGCTGGTGCTCGGTGATGCGCTGATCGACGAGTTGGCTGAGGGCGTAGGCAAGCGCGCCGGTCTGGCGGACGGTCACGTCGTCCAGCCGGGGTTGGCGGGTTGACGTGATGGCGATGCCTTGTGGTCGTCCGTCGGAACCTCGTACCGCACCGACGGAGAACCGTTCGCGAGGGTTGTCGGCCGGATCGGCGTAGTGGTGGCGCATTTGGCGGAGAACTTTGTGCCACTGCAGTACTTCGCCTTGAAGTTGTGTCTGCGTGAGGTCCTGCTCGGTGAGCGCGTTCCCTGAGCGGCCGTGGGCGAAGCATCGGCTGTAGGAGAGCACGGCGCTCGTCCAGAGCGCTTCGATGAGGAGGTCGTCGGGTTCGTCCGCGGTCACCTCGCTGACGAGCCGTTCGCAGCATCGCAGGACGGTTTGTAGATCGTCGAAGATCGCCGCGAGGTCGGTCAGTTCCTTCGCGGTCGGGGTATCCAGCCGCCGTACAGCTGTGGGCTGATCCGTCGTGCTTGTCATGGTGCTCCTTGAGGTTGGTCGCGGCTCTCACTGGGCGGAATGAGCGGCCCGTTCGATCGGCGTCGCACCCGGCGTGAAGGCGCAGGATGGCGTCACGTGACAATTCCGTAGTCGCGGATCTTGCGGTAGA
>JBPYFK010000166.1:0-51865 GCA_051984675.1 Pseudonocardiaceae bacterium
TCACTGGTGGATCGACCCGGATGGCGCAATGCCGGCCGGCGGTTTGCGTGACCCCATCTCGCCGGCGCGAACGCGATCCTCCCGAATTCCTCCCAAAAATGCCCACCAAGATCATCTGAAGATCAACAGGTGATCCACATCGAGGGCACGAAAAAGCCCGCTGACCTGCCCTTTCGTGCTCGATCAGCGGGCTTCGGTGGCCGTCGGGACGGCGGGATTCGAACCCACGACCCCTTGACCCCCAGTCAAGTGCGCTACCAAGCTGCGCTACGTCCCGGCCGCACCGTTTCGGTTGGTGCGCGATCAGCTTACAACACGGCTCTCGCCCGCCCCCAATTCGGGGTGCCGGTGATCACCGCGCTGGTGGTGAGGGGCGGTTCAGCGCTCGATCAACTCGAACGCTACTGCGGCGCGAACGCCGTAGCGTTCGCCGGCCGCCGCCGTGCTCGCCTCCAGGAACTCCCTGGCCTGCTGCTCGGGCGGGCGGTCGCTGAGCGCGGAGAGGTATTCGGCGTGCGCGGAGAGCGAGCGGATCGCACGTTCGAGGGAGTCGGTGACGTCGACGGCGTGGGTGGGTATGGGGGAACCGGCCACCGCGACCCAGCGGACCCCGTTGAACGGTTCCCACCCTTCTGCCAGCAGTTCCTGGAAGATCCAGCGGTTGCCCGCGTCCGACACCGCATCGAGGACGGCGCGGCCGACGGCCCGGTGGTCGGCGGAGTTCCAGCCGCTGGACCAGTATTCGTGGTGGTTGAGAGTGACCACGAGTTCTGGCCGGTGCTTGCGGATCGCGCGGGCGAGGTCGCGTCGCAGGCCCAGCCCTTCCTCGATTGTCCCGTCGGCGTAGTCGAGGAAGGAGACTTCCTGCACGCCGACGATCGCGGCGCTCTCGCGCTGTTCTCGTTCCCGGAGCGGGCCAGCCTGGTCGGGTGGAATGCCGTCGATGCCGGCTTCGCCTCTGGTGACCAGGAGATAGTCGACTTCGCGGCCGGCGTCGGTCCAGGTTGCTACTGCCGCTGCGGCGCCGTACTCGATGTCATCCGGGTGGGCGACGATCGCCAGCGCGCGATGCCAGTCCGTCGGCATGGCAGCCAGCCGCTCGGTGGGCTCCATCTATTACCTCCGGTACCTCCGGTACCTCCGGTACCTCCGGTACCTCCGGCAGAACGATATCCGAAACTGATCAACACCGGAGGTTTTGGGAATCATCCGCTTGCCAAGCGTCCAGCATCCGCTCGGCGGCGCGCACTGAGTCGACAAGGGGGTGCAGGGCTAGCGCCCGCAGTGCCGCTGCGCGCGATCCGCTCAGGGCCGCTTCGATCGTGGCCTGCTCGACTTCCTTGACCGCGTGCACGAGCCCCGCCTGATGGTGGGTGAGGGCAGGGCAGGCAAGGGGGCGGGCGCCGTTGGCGTCGACCACGCACGGGACCTCGACGACCACGTCCGGGCCCAGCTCGGGGACAGCGGACCGATTGCGGACGTTGAGGATCAGGGTGCTCGGGGCGTTGTCGCTGATCGATCGCAGGGTCGCCAGCGCGACCTGCTCGTACCCGCCACCGTCGAGTTCGTGGGCTTCCCGATCGCCAAGCCCGGCCGCGGCGCGGTTCTCCGCCAGATACGTTTCCTCACGTAGGCGCCGGACGCGCGTCCATTCCCGCAACGCGTGTTCAGGATGCTGGGCGACGGTGGCGTAGAACTGCCCTTGTTGGTGGAGGATCAGTTCCCCGCGGGTCTGGGGCCGCGTACTCAGGGCGGCCACGGCCTCGCGGGTGAAGTAGTAGTAGTGCAGGTATTCGTTGGGGACGGCGCCGAGCGTTCGCAGCCAGGTCGGCCCGAAGAGCTGCCCTTCCTCGAATGAGCACAGCGCCGCGTCGTCGGCGAGCAACCCGGGAAGCCGGTCGTGACCGTCGACCAGCACCGCGCGCAGCCAGCCCAGGTGGTTGAGGCCGACGTAGTCGAAGTGCGCCCGTGCGTGCGAGACCCCGAGCGCGCCCGCCACGCGCCGGCACAAGCCGGCGGGCGAGTCGCAGATACCGATGACACGATCACCGAGCACCCGCGCCATCGCCTCTGTGATCATCCCCGCCGGGTTGGTGAAGTTGATCAGCCAGGCATTCGGTGCTCGGTCGGCGATGCGTCGCGCGAGTGCCATCGCGACCGGAACCGTGCGCAGCCCGTAAAGCACGCCGCCCGCACCGACGGTTTCCTGTCCCAACAGGCCCTCTGCCAGCGCGACGCGTTCGTCGCGGGCACGACCTTCCAGACCGCCGACCCGGATCGCTGAGAGTACGAAGTCCGCGCCCTCCAGTGCCTCATCGAGATCGGTGGTGCTGCGCACGGCCGGCGGATTCGGGTGTCTGACGGCCAGCTGTGCCAGGACGGCACGGATCGCTTCGATGCGCCCGCTGTCGACGTCGAACAGGACCAAGTCGGTACGCCGGTGCTCGTCGGCTTCTGCGAGGAGTGCCCGATACAGCAGCGGGACACGAAAGCCACCTCCGCCCACGATGGTCAGCCGCATCCGTGAAACCCCCGTCCGCCGAACCCCGCGCGTCTTGCCCGGCCCGCCTGACCGTTGCACATTTACAACATCGTGCGGATCCGCGCGAATGGGCGGGCAGGAGAGCTGTCGTGACGAGCGTGAGCAGGGGCGACGACCAACCGCCCGCGGGCGGGACGGACGCGGAGGCCGAGTGCCGGCGCCTGGTGGACCCGCTGGCACCGGTGCGCTCGGCGCAGGACCCGGCGCTGGACGTGGTCCTGAACGGAACCGTCTTCCTCGACATCATCCTCACCGGTCTGGAGCGGTCTCCCGCCGTGGGCTCCGAGGTCTGGGCCGCGGGCATGGGGTCGAGCCCGGGCGGCGTCGCCAACATGGCGACGGCGACCAGCCGGCTCGGGTTGCGCACTGGTCTGGCCGCCGCGTTCGGCGACGACGTCTACGGGGAGTTCTGCTGGGAGAGCCTCGCGGTGCATGAAGGCGTCGACCTGTCGCTGTCCCGCCGGATCCCTGGCTGGCACTCCCCACTGACGGTGTCGATGGCGTACGAGGGCGAACGAACGATGGTGACGCACGGCCACGCACCGCCGCCGGGGGCGATCCCAACCTTCGCACCCGCGGCACGGGCATCGGCGATCTCGCTGGGCCTTGACCGCAACGAACCGTGGGCTGAGCAGGCCAGCGCCCACGGGAGCTTGATCTTCGCCGACGTCGGATGGGACGAGAGTGAGACCTGGCGCACCGACGTACTCGACGATCTCCGGTACTGCCATGCGTTTCTGCCGAACGCCGTCGAGGCTATGCGCTATACCCGAACCGACACGCCGGATGCGGCAGTGCGGCGGCTCGCTGCCCTCGTGCCGGTGGCGGTTGTCACCGACGGTGCGCGCGGGGCGGTCGCCATCGACAGCACCAGCGGCGAAACCGCGCGAGTGCCCGGGCTCTCCGTCCAGGCACTGGACCCGACCGGTGCGGGGGACGTGTTCGTGGCTGCCTTCATGACGGGCACGCTCGCCGGCTGGCCCCTGGACGACCGGCTGCTGTTCGCGAATCTCACCGCCGCGCTGTCCGTCCAGCACTTCGGCGGTTCGCTGTCCGCCCCGGACTGGTGCGAGATCGCCGCGTGGTGGTGGACGGTGAAGGGCGATCCGGCGGCGGCCGAACTGGTTGCGCGCTACGGCTTCCTGGACAGTCTCGTGCCGCCGACGCCACCACGTCGGCTTCGGCGTGCGGTGCCGACGGTCGGCTTTCCCACGCAGCCATGAGCGGGCATGGCTTGGGCTGGACGTCCACAATGGAGCTTGGTCGGCGAGACGGGTGTTGCGCCTGGCTGTCGAGCCTTATGCCTGGCTGTCGAGTCTGAGGTGTTCCAGGACGGCGGTGGGGGAGACACTCTGCCAGTCGTCTTTGTCGCTCCACCGCGCGAGGACGGTCTCGGTTGCCGCCGCGAGATCTGCTGGCAGGCCGGCGGCGTCCAACGTGCCCGCGATCTCGCGCATCTCCGGCGCCCACCGCCACGCCCGGCTCGCGAGGCTCGGGAGGAAGTCGCGGTCGGCGAGGATCTGCGCGGGCATCCGGTCGGCCTCGGTGAGCAACGCCTCGGTTACGTCGTGCTGGTCGGCGAGTGCGTGCGCGACAGCGGCGAGCACCCGGCTGGCCTTCTGGTACGACGCGAACGACATCTTGAGCGCACTGGCCGCACCGAGTCGCTCGCTCAACCGGACCGGCTCCACGCGTGTGCCGGCGACCAGCCTGGGAACGGCTCGCACGTAGCGGGACTCCCCCGCCAGGTAGAGCCGGGTCGTGGTTCGCTCATCGGGTGGAGCGCCGATGATCGAGCCGTCCACGAACGAGCCTCCCGCAGCCGAGACCGTGGCCGCGATCCGTCGCAGTGTCGCCGGGCTGACCGCGTTGGCGTCCACGAACACGCCGCGATAACCCGTTTCGGCGACCTGGTGGGCGATCTCTTCGGCAGCGGCCGGCGGGCAGATGGACAGCACCACGCTGCACTGCTCCAGCAAACGGGGGAGGTCGGCGACCGGACGCAGTCCCGCGTCCTCCGCACGCTTCTGGGTGGCCGCACCGCGCCCTTCGGGACACCAGAGCACGGTGTGACCGTTGCGGACGATCTCGCCCGCCACGGCAGCGCCCATCTGACCCGGGTGCAGCAGACCGACGGTACTCACCTGAGCTCCAATCTTCGGATACCCGGCCTCGCAGTGGGGAGTGAGAGCCAAGCCGGCGACCGAACTTCGATGGACGCGGGACCGGGCAGGTTCCGTCCCGGCTGGTCGGGCGGACACCAGACCCACCGGCACGCCGCGTCGCCGAGCAGTCCGAACCATGAATGTCCCACGTGGACGTGGGGGAGGGTTCAATGCGCATGCTCTGGAAGTGCGGCTGGCTCGTCGCAGAAGTGGACGATCTGGTCACGCAGATCGGCCGCCACGACCGCGCTCTGGAAGCGGGGCCGCCCGAGGGCACCGGCGAGTTGCCGCAGCCGTCGCACCACGCTGTCGGTCCGGCGGCGGTTGGCCAGCATCAGCACCTCCCGCACCTGCTCGGCGGTGCCTTCCAGATTCTGCTGGCCCAGCCTGGCCACCGCCAGGTCCAGCCGCGCCAGGCTCAGCTCACCGATCCGGCGCTGCTCGGGCGGGTCCTGCTGGTAGAGCTCGACCGATTCGGCGGCCTGCTGATCGGCACGAACGAGGTTGTCGTGATCGCCCAGCCACAGCCGGGCGGTCGCCGCGTACAGGGTCTGTTTGGCCACGGGAAACGCGAGCATGCCACCGGGATCGTCGGCCGCCGTGACCTCCTCGCGTGCCTGCTCCGCCCGCCGCAGGGCGTCCTCGGTCGCTCGCGGGTCGCGCAGCCTTCCGTGCGCGCGGGCTTCGATCGCGGCCAGGCGCACCCGAGCGGTTCCCGCTTCGGGCCGGTAATCCCAGCCGTCCCGTGCCAGCGTGATGGAGTCGGCCGGCCGGTCGTCCCAGTAGCAGATCAGGCTCTGCGTGCCCCTGATCCACGCGCGCAGGGAGTTGTTGTCCGCCAGCTCCGCGCACAGGAACGCCGTGCGGGCCTGCGTCTCGGCGGCCGACAGCCAACCGAGGTCGAACGAGGCGTTGGCCAGCACCCCACACAGCACGCTGGCGACCAGGTAGAGCTCCCGGGTCTGGTCCGGGTGCTGCCGACCTTCCAGCAGCTCGAACACCCGGCTCCGCAGTTCCCGCAGCTCGACGAAGATCGGGTAGACCGGCCGGTTCGGATACGTCGCGACGATCCTGCTCGCGTCCGTTCGGAACTGCTCCAGGGTGTGCGGTCCCACATTGCTCTGCTCCGCGAACTGCCCAAACCGGGCGGATTCAGCCGCCGCCATCACGATCTCCCTCCCCATCGCCGCGTGGGTGTCCTCGCCGGCTCCGGCCGAGTGCGCAGCCCATCGGCCATGGTGATCGGGGGACGGGCCGGGCACGGGCGGGCCGAAGAGAATCTCGGCCGGCTCGTTGAACATGTGCTCCAGGACTCGGCAGGTCGCCGGATGGGGCAGGCCGCCGAGCCGCCCGCCCATCCAGCGGCTTGCCTGCCGCTCCGATACCGTGATCGGCCCGTCCAGCTGGCGCGATGAGGCGAGGAAGTCATCACAGAACTCCTGCACGGTCCGGCGGCTTTGCCGGAACAGTTGCTCCAGACGGTTACGGGGAGCAGGGTGAACTCCGATCACGAACGCCTCCAGTCAAGGCAACCGCAGCATTGGCATTGTCGGCACCCTACGAAAGTGTTGGTCGCCAACCCTACGAAGTGAACGGCGTATTCCCCAATGATGTCGGGAAAATGTCCCGCGAATGCGCCGAAGTGTCATCGCGGTGTCACAGTGATACGGAGCAGACTGGACCGCATAACCGTGAACCGCCGGCGGGGTGAAGCCAGTGCCTATCCAGCAGGATCTGATCCAGTGGCAGGTGCAGGATGTGTGGTGTCAACTCGGCGGGCGAATGATCGTCGCCGCCGAGAACGCACCGTTCGGCCGGGTGTTGCCGTATCGGCGCTCGTCAGGTGCGGAACCGCGACCGGGGTGCGTCCCTCTGGTGCGGTCGCGCGGCTGGATCGCCGACCTCGGACAGCGTGGGATCGGGGACCTGCTGCTCGGGCTCGCCGCCGTCACCGCATTGCGTGAGGTGACCCCGGATGCGCTCGTGCACTACAGCGGGCCGCACGCGAACCTGATGCGGCGCTGCTCGATCCCGATGGAGACGGCGAATCAGACGTGGGGTCCGCACATTGTCCGAACCGCCACTCGGGCGCCGGTTCGCTTCCGCATCGACCCCTCGGAGCCGCCAACCTGGCTGGACCAGGTGGAACCCGGGCAGGCAGAGGTGCACGCGGCGCTGCCGATGCGACACTATCTCGCGGTCGAACAGACTCTCGGGGCGCGGCTGGCCAGGGATTCCGCCCCTGCTCCGGTCTTCCCGTCGGAACATCGGGCGCAACCCTGGCACGTGGTGTTCGTGACCATACCGGGGTGGCCACGGCGCTTGGATTTCCAGCTGGACGACTTCGCGCAGGTGGCTCGCGCACTCACGTGGACCCGTGACGTGCCGTGGCGCTTCACTGTGATCGCCGCCCGGAACGGTTCATGCACCCGAGCGTTCGACGGACTGCCGGCGGATGTGCTGTGCGAACCGCTCCCGGAGGAGTGCGTCGACCTGTTCGCGTCCGCCGATCTGGTGATCGGCACCGATGCGGGACTCACCCAACTGGCGGCGCTGACGACGCGGGCCGACGGCAGCGGGCCGCCGGTGGTGGGCATGTACTCCCGGCATTCCCACACCAAGTGGATCACCGGCTCGGACCGGCACCACGCGGTGGCGACCCGGTTCGCTCAGATGCTCGCCTTGGCCGACCGGACCGCCGAGCCGTCCGAACTCACCGACACCACTTGGGGAGCGGCGGCCGACCTGCACAATGTCGCGCCGGAGATGGTCGCCGATTTCGCGGCTCACTGCGCCGGCTGGTGGTGAGCTATCGCTCGCCGCTGCCGTGGCAGAAAGGGCATCCGCCGCCGGTGGGGAGCTTGCCGCTGCCGTTGCACGGGTTGCAGACGATGACCCGCCGGCCGACGAGCAAGTGCCGGATGTCCTTCACAGTCCCGAAAAAGACGTCCATGTACTGGCCCCTTACTGGAGGTGCGCAGCGGTGACGAGCTGTGAGATGACCGCTGCCCTGCCGTCAAGAGATCGTAGGAATCCAGACTGGTAGGGCACATCGCCCAGCGGGGAAGACTACGACGAGTGGTCGATACTCTGCGCTGAACGGGTGATCGGGAGGGCTGATCGGTCGGCGGGGTTGCTGCTGGGCGCCGGCGCGCCGAGCGCGGCGACGATCATCGCTACCAGGTTCTCCACGAACGCGGTATGGGCGAGGAGCAGGTGCGCTGCTTCGTCGAGTTGGCGGGCTCGTTCGGCCAGCGCGGCGGTGAGCATGCCGATCACGATCGCGATCCGCTCGCGTGCGACGGGCTCGGGAAGCCATTCGAGGCACCGCGCTCGCAGGAGTTCGAGCTGGCACAACAGGGCGGTCCCGCGCAACGGCGAGGGCACCGTGCCGGTCCGAACACCCGCGTGCCCCGCGATCTGCGCGATGATGCGCAGGAAGTCCCGTCCGTCCGCCGACGCCAGTTCGGCGGCGGTGGGCTCGACGATGGCATGGATCACAGCGACCAGGTCCGCGCTGTCGAGATGGTCGAGCGCAGCCCGTCGCTGGGGTTCCATGCGGGCGACGTGCTTGTCACTGATCGCGGCGAGCAGGCCCTGACGAGACCCGAAGTGGTAATGCACCGCGGAGTCGTTTGCCTGGCCAGCGGCCCGCACGATGTCACGAGTCTGGGCGCTGTTGACGCCGCGTGCGGCGAACAGCCGCTCCGCGGCGCGGATGAGTTTCTCGCGCGTGCCTGTTGCGTCCCGGGCCACCTACCCAGCATATTACTAACGGTCGTCATTAAATGACCTGTCGTGGAGTCTCCGATGACCCAAGCCACCCATGACCACCCCGTGTATGACCCGACCGATCGCGCTGTGCTGCTGGACCCGTACCCCGCCTACCGCTGGTTGCGCGACAACGACCCGGTGCACCACTCGACCGCGGGGCCAGGCGGGGCTGAGTTCTGGGCGCTGTCGCGCTTCGACGACCTCTGGGAAGCCCTGTTCGATAGCGAGACGTTCTCCTCGGCGCAAGGGCTCACCTTCGAGAACGAGGTCGAGAGCCTGGGACTGGCGCCGAACCTCGTGATGCTAGACCCGCCTCGCCACACCCAGTTACGTGGCTTGGTGCGCAGGGGATTCACCCCGCGCCGGGTCGAGCGGTTGGAAGACCAGATCCGCTCGTTCGTCCGCGAGCGCATTCGCCAGATGGAGTGCAGGGCCGCGGATGGTGCCACCGTCGACTTCCATCAGGAGTTCGCGTCCCGGCTGCCCACGTTCGTGCTGGGAGCGCTGCTCGGCGTACCGGAAAGCGACCGGCAACGGTTCGACCCGTGGGTACGGGCGCTGACCGAGCTGCAGGACGCGGGCTTCTCGGCGACGGAGCTGGAAGCCAGGGCGCCCGCGGTGGCCGAGATGTACGAGTACTTCAGCTCGGCGATCGCGCGCCGGCGTGCGGAGCCCACCGATGACCTGATCGGGGCGCTCGTCACCGCGGAGCTCGACGGTCAACGGCTGACGGACTGGGAGATTCTCGGGTTCTGCTTCGTGATGGTGGCTGGAGGCAACGACACCACGGGGAATCTCATCTCACATGGCACGATGCTGCTCGACCGTGACCACGCCCAGCGGGAACGCCTCGTCGCGGACCCGACGCTGATCCCGAACGCGGTGCTGGAGTTCCTGCGGCTGGAGCCTTCCGTGCAGGGCTTGACGCGCACGACCACACGATCGGTGACCGTTCGCGACGTCGACATCCCGGAAGGCGCCAAGGTCATGATGCTCTTCGCCAGTGGGAACCGGGACGAGCGGGAGTTCGGGGACGGCGCCGACCGCCTCGACATCACCCGCGAGATCCGCCGCCATCTCGGTTTCTCCACCGGCGCACACCACTGCATCGGCTCGCACCTGGCCCGGCTGCAGGCCAGGGTGGCGTTCGAGGAACTTCTCGCCAGGCAGCCCACCATCGGCGTCGACCCCGCGGCCGGACAGCGACTGATGTCGTCGTTCACCCGGGGCTGGGTGAACCTGCCCGCCACCGGCATCCGGTCATCTGTCCGCAGTGGACACCCGTAGCAGCCGCACGCCGTGTGCTGGAACGGGTGAGCTGAAGTCAGCGCCGTTGACCCATTCCTGCCCCGACCACAGATCACGCGCACGGTATGCCGCGCTGGGGCGCAGGCCCAGCTGGCCGGCAGTCGCCTCGACCTCGGCGGGCTGGTCGTCCTGGTTGTAGAGCGCGACCGCGACACTCCCGTCGGCCAGAGGCTTGGCCCACGCCTGCTCAGCCCGGCCCTGGCCCCTGACTGGGATGCCCTGCCGGCCCAGCGGGTCCTGGTCCACTGCGATGACCTCCCGGTTGAGGAGCACCGCGCGGGTCTCGTCGGACATCGAGGTGACGTCGTGGCCCGCGATCAGTGGTGCAGCCATCATCGCCCACATCGACAGGTGTGTGCGTTGCTCGGTAGGCGTCAAGCCTGGCATGCCGTTCACGCCGAACACCCCGACTTCCAACATGTCCGGGTCATTCCAATGGCCCGGTCCGGCGCGGACCGCCAGCGGCCCGTTCACGTCGATGATGTCGCGCACGCCGTTGGGGTTCTCGTTGTGATGGCCGGTGCCCCAGACGGCGCCGATGTCCTGCGTGGTGCGCGACATCGTCGCGACGTCGCTGAAATCGTGGATTTCCCCGGGAGAGCCGGGGAAATCGCTGTTCGAGTTGATGCTGTAGACCATGGATCGACCGGTCGAGCGCAGCGCGTCACGCATCGTGGCGAAGGCGTGCACTTCTTGCTGCAGCGAGCCAGCGGGGGAGCACCAGTCATACTTCAGGTAGTCCACGCCCCAGCTCGCGAAGGTGTCGGCGTCTGCCTTTTCGTGGCCGCCACTTCCGGTTCTTCCGGGGTAGGTGCCGTTGTATTGCCCGCACGTCTGATCGTTGGGGTCCATGTAGATCCCGAATTCCAATCCACGCGCATGGAGGTAATCCCCCAACGCCTTCATGCCGTGCGGGAAGGTCCGCGGATTCGCCTGAAGATGGCCGGACGGATCGCGCTGTGGATCGAACCAGCAGTCGTCCAGGACGACGTAGTGGTAGCCCGCGTCCCGCATCCCGGAACGAACGAGCGCGTCAGCGGTGTTGTGGATCTTCTGTTCGTCGACGTCACACCCGAACGTGTTCCAGGCGTCCCAGCCCATCGGGGGCGTGGGGGCGATCGCTGGTGACGGCGGCGGGCCGGACGCCAGCAGCCCCGGCTGGCTCGGCTTGTCGGTCGCTGCGGCCCAGACCGCGACAAGGCATGTGACCAGCACTAACGCGCGTAACATCGGCCTCACGCGGGAGGGGGTGCGGCGGCTCAACCTGCGTCCGACCATGGGTTCCTGCACAACGCCCCGACTCTAGCCGCTTGCGGAGCGGTGGCCCGTGAGCGGGATGCCGGATGCGGTCTTCAGGCTCGGCAGGGGAAGGGGCCGCCACAGGCTTGGAGAGCGGCTACTGCTGCCGTGGCGAGGTCGAAGGATTGTCCGGTGAGTTCCGCCATCGCCACGTGCACGTTCAGGATGGCCCGTTCGGTGGCGTCTTCCCAGCCCTCGAACGAGCCGAGATCGGCGTCCGCGGCGGCGGTGACGGGGTCCTTCCCCCGTCGAACAGCCGCACGCGCCCCGTCGAAAATCCGCGTCAGGTAGCGCTCCATGTCGTCGAACGCCCGTGCCGGTTCTCGGCAGACCGGGCCGTGACCGGGAACGACCACCCCGGCGTCGAACCGGCGAAGCCACTCCAACGCTTCGAGCCAGCCACTGACCGACCCCGAAACCGCCAGTGGCGCGACGCCATGGAAAACCAGATCGCCGGTGAACAGCACACCGTCATCGGCTACCCATGTCACAACATCGCCGCGCGTGTGTGCTGTTCCCGGGCAGCAGAACGCGGCGACGCCGTCGAGCCGGGCTCCCTCGTCCGGGACGACGTGGCTGGCGAGTCGCAGCTCCTGTGTCCCCCAATCAGGTTGGGTAAGCACGCCTTCGTAGCGCTCCAGGCCGGTAACCGCGGCTTCTTCCCGGGCCGGCGCGGCGGCCCAGATCGGGACCTCGCGGGGGAGGAGGTGATGGCCGTAGGTGTGGTCCCCGTGATGGTGGGTGGACACGCAGGCACCCGGATCGCCGACCAGCCTCCGGGCGGTCGCCAGGAGGTGCCCGGTGCGCCGGTTTGTGGCACAGGTGTCGACCAGTGTGGCGGACCCGTCCGAACCGGCGACGATCCCCGCGTTGTTGAGGAACCAGCCGCCAGGAAGCTGCAGGTATGCCCAGGTGCGCTGGCCCAGGCGTTCGGCACTGCCGAGCGCGGCGGTCGTCCCTGCCATGGCCGCGCACGATACCGATCATGGACTGGCCGGGTCCATGATCGGCGTGCGGGATTCGGACCGAAAGTCCCGGGCGAGAAGCCGCGGCTGCTTGCACACTCAATGGCGGGAGGTCCGGCCGCGGTTCAGTCGGGGTGTTCCAGCGCCGCTCCCGGACACGCTGAGGAGGGCTGCTGTCAGCGTGTGGAGATGCGCCGTCGCGACCGTCGGGGGGTTGCGACGGCGCATTAATGTGTACCGGCGGTGGGGAGCCCGGCCCCGGCATTCGTCCAGGCATCGAAATCCGACGTCCTGGGTACATAAGTGGCACCACAGGCCCACTCGGAACGAGCGAGGGGAGGCCGAGAGTGAAAACGCAAATGCCTTCGTTTCGTGAGGTGCACCCACTCCAGGAACTCAACCGGCTGGCCCACGAAGTGTGGAGCGGGGGTGCCGAACACGCCAAACACACCCCGCTGCTGGACGTCTACCGCAGTACCGATCACTACACGCTGTGGTTCGACCTGCCCGGTGTGGACGTCGAGTCGCTGGAGCTGACGGTGGAGAACGGCGCTGTCGTCATGCACGCCGAACGTCGCCGAGAGGCCGTCGAGGAGGCCACCGACCCCGACGCGCCCAGCGGTTTCCTGCTCCGCGAGCGCACGTCCGGCAAGCTGGCCCGGCACGTCGTCCTGGGAGAGGGTCTGGATTACGAGCGGGTCACGGCCGACTACTCCGACGGTGTGCTGCGGGTGACCGTGCCGCTGTCCGAGCACAGCACCACCCGCCGGGTCACCGTCCGGCACGGCGGCGAGGAGGCGTCGGGCGAGGACACCGGTTACGCGGGAGTGAGCTGAACCTGGGACCAGGCTGGTGCCGGCGTGAAATGGGCCTACGGGTGGTAGCCGAGCAGCCGCAGCAGGTTGTGTAGGTCGAACACGCCGGTGAGTTCGCCTATGACCACGCCGCTGGCTGCTATGCCGGCGATCGCGGCAACCGTGATCGTGCTCCACAGGATCAGGTAGCCGATGGCCTTCGCGGTCAGGAACCACCAGGAGTCCGACGTCGCACGCCAACGCCCCTCGTGGTGGCTGACATGCGGTGTTCGCATATGCGGTGTTCGCATCGCACTCTCCACCCAGTACGCGCCAGTGCGGCGCGGTTCGCATTGCGGGGCGCTCAGACAGCTCGCCGACATCGTCAGTCCCGGCAGCACCCGCTACGGGGGCAGATCTGCCCGGAGATCAACACCCCGAAAGATCTCCGGGACTCGTAGCGGTGCCGGGAGCGCCCCGCGCGTCGGGCCGATCCGGTCGAGTGTCTGAGCGCTACTTCCCGGGGTATCGAACCGGTCGCGTTCCCGCAGCACGGACGTCACCCACTCGGGTACCCGCACGCCCGCGCACCGACCGGAGGCGGCCATGACCGGTGTTGTGACACGCGGGCAGGTTAGCGGCGGCTGGGGCCTTCTCCCGCGTAACGTCGTTCACCGTGAGCAGGAAGACCGCGCACCTCAGCGAAGACATGCACCATTACGTCCTGGCCCACAGCGCTCCGGTGACCGAGCTTGAGCGGGAACTGATCGACGAGACCCAGCGGCTGCTGCCGGACTGGGCGGATATGCAGATCTCCCCGGAGCAAGCGGCGTTCACCAGGCTGCTCACGAAGGCTCTTGGCACCCGATTCGCGGTGGAGGTGGGCACGTTCACCGGGTTCTCGGCGCTTGCCATCGCCCGGGGACTGGCCGAGGGCGGGCGGTTGCTCTGCCTGGACGTCAGCGAGGAGTACACGTCCGTCGCTCGCCGCTACTGGGAACGCGCCGGGGTCGCGGATCGGGTCGAGCTGCGGCTGGGGCCGGCGCTGGAGTCCCTGCGTGCCCTCCCCGCCGAACCCGCGATCGATCTCGTGTTCATCGATGCGGACAAGACCGAGTACGTCGACTACTGGGAAGAGCTGGTGCCACGGATGCGCCCGGGCGGCATACTGCTCGTCGACAACGTCTTCCAAGACGGCCGGGTGCTCGATACCAGCGACGACAGCCCCGGGGTCATGGCCATTCGACGGTTCAACGAGCACGTGGCGCACGACAACCGGGTGGAAGCGGTGGTCCTGCCCATCAGTGACGGCTTGACGTTCGCCCGTCGGCGGTGACCCCCGGTCGGCTGCATCGGACTGCCGCGAACGACCGCGTGCGGTGCAATACCGCCGTAAGTCGGTGCTGCGTGGAACTCGGGTTGGTGTCCGGTTGCGGCGTCCCCGGCTAGCTTCACTGATCACGACGGGGTGCGGCTCACACCGCCGAGCTCACGTGCCCCTGGACGCGCATCGGGAGGACCCGCCTTGAAACGCTCCACAGCCCTCGGGCTGACCGCCGTGGTCGTCGCTACCAGCGCGGCTACCGCGGGCACCGCAGCGATGGCTACCGCCGCGACGCGGTCCCCGGCAGCCCACAGCGCCCCGCTTCAGGCCGCGCCGCCCCATCCCGGCACGCTCACGTTCGGGCCGTGTCCTGACGACATCCGCAAGCAGAACCCGCAGATGCAGTGCGCGCCGCTGGACGTCCCGCTGGATTACGGCAACCCGCGCGGGGAGAAGCTGCGGATGACGGTGTCGAAGCTGCCGGCGCGCAAACCCGACCAGCGGCACGGGTCACTGCTGATGAACCCCGGCGGTCCCGGCGGTCAGGGCATCGAGTTCGCCGGGTCGATGGTCAAGGCGCTTCCTCCTGAAATCCTCGACACCTACGACCTGATCGGGTTCGACACCCGCAACACCGTGCACAGCACGCCGATCAGTTGCGAGAACCCGGCGGACTACTGGAAGGACCCGCTGCCCGACCCGAACGCACCGGCGGCCCGGGACTTCCTCTGGAAGCGCGCCGAGCAGTACGCCGACGGGTGCCAGCAGCACGCCGGGAAGTTCCTGCCGTTTCTGACCTCGGTGAACAACGCCCGGGACATGGACCAGATCCGGGTCGCCCTGGGCGAGGACAAGATCAGCTACCTGGGCTACTCCTACGGCACCTACCTCGGCGCCAACTTCGTCCAGCTGTTCCCGCAGCGGGTCGACCGGATGATCCTGGACAGCTCTGTTGACCCGGACCGCAGGGACGTCTGGTACCGGGACAACCTCGGCCAGGACGTCCCCGCACAACGGCGGCTGGGCCAGTTCTTCGACTGGGCCGCCAAGTACGACGACGTCTTTCACCTGGGAACCAAGGGAGACCAGGTGCGGGCCGCCTACGACGCCACGATGAACGACCTGCGCGGCCACGCGCACGGCAAGCTCGGTCCCTACGAGCTGACCGACGTGACCTTCACCGCCCTCTACGGCGAGAAGTCGTGGGTGCCGCTGGCGCAGGCCCTCGGCGACTTCCGCACCCACAACGACGACCGCAAGCTCGTCGGCATGGTCACCCCGCAGGACCAGGACTCCGAGAACGAGAACGCGATCTACAACGCGGTGGAGTGCGCGGACACCGCGTGGCCACGCGACCACGCCCAGTGGGAGGCCGATTCCCGCAGGTTGGAGGGCCGGGCTCCGATGGCTGCGTGGTTCAACAGCTGGGGCGTCGCGCCGTGCGCGGGCTGGAAGGGGCCGCACCAGCAGCCGCTGCGCATCAACGGGATGGGCGCGCCACGGATATTGATGTTCAATTCGGTCTACGATGTTGCTACCCCCTACGCGGGAGCACTGATCATGCATCGCTCACTGCCCAGCTCGGTCCTGGTCACCGAGCGGGACGCGGGCAAGCATGGAGTGTTCGCGAACACTGGCCTGGCCAAGAACGAGGCGGCCAACAAGATCGGGACGGACTACCTGGTCCGCGGCGACCTGCCGGAGGGCGACACCAGCATCCCCGGACACCCCCTTCCAGACCCGAGGAATCCGCAGAGCGTCGCAGCGGCCGCGCAAGAGTCGTCGACCTCACCCTGACGGGTGCAACGAGGGGCCACCTTCCTCCCGATACACAAGAGGAAGGTGGCCTTTTCTTCGTGCCTCAGCGGTTGGAGGCTTGAAGTAGGCGGTGTAGTGGCCCTGCCGGGGCGGGTAGTCGGGGGTCGGCTAGTTGGCGGAGGTGCCCATGCTGCGCAGACAAGAACGCCGTGCGTTGGACGAGATCGAGAAGCGACTGTCGGCCGACGACCCTGACTTCGTGCGGGATTTCGACGTGGCGTGCGGGCGAGCGCCGGAGGCGGACAGCCAGGAGGCACCTCCGCAGGAGCGTGAGCGGCCGTCCAGGACGTCCAGGCCCGAGCCCGGGACGGTGCTCATCGCGAGCGTGGGCACCATCGCGGTGCTGTGCGTGTTCCTCGGGGAGGGTGGGAGCGCGCTGCTCACGGGAGCGTTGGCAGGAGTGCTGTACGCGTTCCGCAAGTGGGAGTTTCGAGCCCTGTGAAGTAGGTGATCCACTCGGCGTGCTCGTTCACCACCGTCACCGGGCACTGGGCGTGGTTGAGCACGTGGTGTGCGGGTGAGCCTGGGGTTGTCAGGTTAGCGCCCAGGCCGGTCATGCCGATGACCAGCCGGCTGGCGTCGGTGGGCGGCGACCGAGTTGGTCGATCCGTCGATTCCGATCACGACTGGCAACGCGCTCCACCGGCCCCTTCCGCTCTGTCATGCATCCAGGTGATGCAAAGCCCCGGAACTGTGCATCATTCGATCGGGTGATTATGTGCGCCCTAGGGTAACTCCCGGTGTTCAGTCCGGCAGCAGCGTCGATCAGCCGGTGGTGCGCAACACTGTTCGACAAGGACTTTCGCCCCTGTCAGCTGCCCGGTGCCGGCGGGCACTGTTGGTTCGCGCCGAAAGGCGAGTACCAGGGAGGCGGAACGCGTGGGGTCAGTCGCAACAGCAAAGCAATGGCGGACGACCGGGTCGACGGCCGGCGGACCGGTCATGCCGACGGTGACGTCGTGGAAAACGGTACCCGCGGGAGGCCTGGCGGGCTCGGAGAGTTCCGCCCGTTCGACGGAAGTGCCCGCGGGAAACGTGGAGATCGGGACGGCCGCCGAAGGGCACACGCGCGTGATCGCCGACGCTGTGGCACTGGCCGAGGGGTTGCTGCGGCGAAGCGGACATGGCCGGCACCTCGTATGGCGCGCTGGAGAGTCCTCAGTGGACCTGCACTGGATCGCCACCGACTCGGACGCACCGGACTCGCCGCGTAACCGGGCGGACCTGGTGGCGGCCGGAGAGGTCCTGCACCTGGTCCGGCGAGCCCTGACGCACTGGGGATGGTTCGCGACGACGCGGCGGAATCCGATGCGGCAGGGATCGACCATGATCGCCGCCGTCGAGATCTGGGGGCCGGAGAGCGAGGAGCGTGACGCGCTTCTCGACGCCGTGCTGGATGATCACGAGGGCACGCACGCGTCGCACATCGATCCGGGTAACGCGCTTCTGCTGCTGCATGACGTCGCCACCGAACACGGCGTGGATCTCACCCTGTTGCGCGCGGGGGAGTTCGACCCTGCCCCGCCAGCGGAGTCGGTCGGAGCCTTCCTTTCTGATGTGTGGCCACCGGAGGACGAGTTCATGGCCGCCGGAGCGGTCTGCACGGCCACGGACGGCGTGTCGGAGTGGCTGCAGGTCGGTGAGGTGGCGGTGGACATGCGCCTCACGGCTCAAGAAGTCGGCCTGAGCCTGACCGTGCTGTCCCGGTTCGAGCAGAGCGGGCTGCGCGCGCTGGTCGCCGACTCGACCGGTCGGCAGGGGCGGTACCCGCAGATCGCCTTCCGGGTGGACCCGACGCCAGCGGACCAGCCCTCGGCGGGAGCCGCCGGCGTGCTGCCGGAGGAGGTCGAGTTCGCCCCGGTCGAACTTGATGTCGCACGCCGGTTGACCCGGCCCGCTGCCCCAGCCCGCTGACCCGGGCCCGGTTGACCCGGGCCCGGTTGACATGGTGCTTGCTGCGGGAAGTCGTCCTAGTCTGGACTCCTCGTCTGAAGGGGGGCAGGGCGATGAACGCACGCGTGTGGCTCGTCGACGACCACGAGGTGGTCCGCCGCGGTGTGGCGGAGATGCTCAATGACGAGGACGACCTTGAAGTGGTGGGGGAGTCCGGGTCGGTCGCCGAGGCGCTTGCGTTCGTTCCGCCGGCACGGCCGGATGTGGTGGTCGTGGACGTACGGCTGCCCGACGGCAGCGGCATCGAACTCTGCCGCGACCTGCTGTCCCAGGTTCCCGGGATGCGCGCGCTGGTGCTGACGTCGTTCACCGACGACGAGGCGCTGCTGGACGCGATCGTGGCCGGCGCCTCCGGCTTCGTGCTCAAGCAGGTGCTGGGGGCGGACCTGGTGTCCGACGTCCGGGCCGTCGCGCAGGGCCGGTCCCTGCTGGACGACCGGGCGAAGGCGGCCGTGGTTCAGCGGCTGCGCCGGCAGCGTGAGGAGTCCGACCCGCTGCGGATGCTGACCGACCAGGAGCGGGCCGTGCTGGACCTGATCGGCGAGGGGCTGACGAACAAGCAGATCGGGCAGCAGATGTTCCTGGCCGAGAAGACCGTGAAGAACTACGTCTCGTCGCTGCTGTCCAAGCTGGGCATGCACCGGCGTACCCAGGCGGCGGTGCTGGCCACCGAGCTACGCCAGAACCCGAAGGGGGAGCACGGAACGTAGCGGGCGCACCCGGCCAGGGCTTGTCGATTCAGGGCTTGCCGAATGAGGGCTTGCCGAATGAGAGCGTGACGAATCAGGGCTCGCCGAAGGTCACGCAGCCGTAGCCACCGTTCTCGCACGCGTCCGGGCGCGGGCTCGCTGGCTGCTCGTAGGCCCGCCCGCCGGCCGGGATGATCAGCCACAGCACTGCTGCCACCAGGACCCCTAGAGCGTGGACCAGAATCGGCCACCGGTAGGTGCACCACCACGCGTCACACCGGTAGTGGCGTTCATGGCGGCACAAAGATCTGCCGTGCGCATCACGAGACATGACGGTGTGATCCTATTTGGCGAGACTGAGGAAGAGCCGACGACGTTACGCGGCTCCCGGCGCTTCGTTGTAGGTGGAGGCGCGTTCTTGCCCGGACAGGTGCTCGATCGCTTGCATGATCTCGTCGGTGACGGCGCGGCGTGCCCGTGCCGAGCGTGCCGGGCCGTGCTCATCGGCGAAGCGGAGCGGAGAGCCGAAGCGCACGGTGATGCGATGGGGCCTGGGCCACCGGCTTCCGACAGGCTGGAGACGCTCGGTGCCGGTGAGCGCCACCGGGACCACGGGAGCACGGGTGGTCAGGGCCAGCCAGGCGACGCCTGTGCGGCCACGGTAGAGCCGGCCGTCCAGTGATCGGGTGCCTTCGGGATAGATCCCGAACGCTTGTTTGCCACTGAGCACCCGTTGTGCCGCTTCCAGCGACGCCTGCGCGGCTCGGTGGGTGCCCCGTTCGACGGGGATGGACCCTATGGAGGTGAAGAACCAGCGGGTCATCCGCCCTTTGAGGCCGCGTCCCTGGAAGTACTCCGCCTTGGCGAGGAAGACCACAGGCCGTGGTGCCAGCACGGAGATCATCACGCTGTCGATGAACGACAGGTGGTTGCTCGCGAGGATGACCGGACCACGTCTCGGGACATTGTCGGCGCCTTCGATGACCGGTCGGCACAGGAGCCGCGCGAGCAACGCGAGTACGAGCCTGGTGAGCGAGTAGAGCATCGGTTCCCTCGGGGTTGGCGGTGCCGTCGAGACTATAACGAACGACCGGTCGCTAAAGTTGCTATAGTGCGGTTTCGTTGAGTCCGCGCAGGTCGGTAGTGGAAGCAAGCCGGACGCGAGCGGCAGTCGTCGCTCGCGGGGTGGAGATCGCTTCGATCGAGGGGCTGGAAGGGCTGACGATCGGTCGGCTCGCGGCCGAGCTGAACATGAGCAAGTCCGGCGTGCACGGCCACTTCGGCAGCAAGGAGAGCTTGCAGCTCGCGGTGGTCGACGCGGCTGCCGACGTGTTCACGCGCGAGGTGGCGCGGCGTGCGGCGGGAACTGCTTCCGGGATACCACGGCTACTCGCGGTGTGCGCGGCGTGGGTGTCCTATGTGGAGCATGAGATCTTCCCCGGTGGCTGTTTCTTCACTGCCGCGGCGGCGGAGTTCGACGACCGCGACGGACCGGTGCGCGACGCGATCGCGGAGTTGAGCACGGTGTGGCAGCGGGACCTGCGCCACCATGTCCGGCTCGCGATCGAGGCGGGGGACCTACCCGCTGACACGGACGCGGACCAGGTCGTCTTCGAGCTTTCGGGACAGATGCTGGCGCTCAACCACGCGCTCCGGCTCAACCGTGACCACACCGCAGGCGAGCGCACCCGGCGGGCGATGAGCCGGCTGCTGGGCCACCAGCTCAGGACAACGGAATCCGCCACGTAAGATCGGTGCCCCCGGCCTCGGCTCGCTCGACCGTGAACGTGCCGGAGAGCTGCAACGCTCGCTTGCGGAGGTTGTTCAGCCCGCTGCGCGCGGCGTCTTCGTCGACTCCCACGCCGTTGTCGATCACCTCGATCGTGAGGTCGTCGGCGGCGTTGATGCACACCCGGATCTGGCTGGCCTCGGCGTGCCGCACAGCGTTGCTCACCGCCTCGCGTACGACGGCTTCCGCGTGCTCGTAGCAGGAGGTGGGGACCACCGTGTCGATCGGGCCGGACATCGCCACCGAAGGCGAGACCGGGCTGTTGGCGGACACGTCGTCGATCGCGTCCAGTAGCCGCCGACGCAGGCTGAGCTGTTCGGCTTCGAACGGGGGTGACTGCAGGTCGAAGATCGTGGTACGGATTTCGCGGACCGTGTCGTCGAGCTGCGCCACCGCCTGCTGCAGGCGCCCCTGGGCGCTGCTACTGGCCACGCGTCGCATCGTGCTCTGCAGGTTCATGCCCACCGCGAACAGCCGTTGGATGACGTGGTCGTGCAGGTCGCGAGCGATGCGTTCACGGTCGCTGTAGACGTCCAGTTGGCGCTGTGCCCACTGCTTCGTCGCGAGTTCCAGCGCGATCGCGACCTGGTCGGCGAACGAGACCAGCAGCGGTACTTCCTCGGGCGTGAACGGCTCGCTGCCCTGCCGGCGCAGGGCGATGACCGCTCCGGTCGACGTTTCCCCGGAATGCAGTGGCACGGCCAGGACCGGGCCGTACCCGGAAAGGATCTGGTTGAGCCCCCGCTCCGGGGCACTGGCGAGGTCGGGTTCGAGAACCGGTGCGTCCGCGTTGAGCACGTCGTCGAACACCGGCCCCCGGGCGTCGACCTCGGTGCCGAGGTCCACGACCGGGTCGCCGGCGGACGCTTCGACGTGCGGATGCCCCTGGTCGTCCTCCCGAGCCAGGACGATGAGCGCCAGGTGCGACTCGGTGAGTTCCTGCGCCCGCTGCGCGATCAGCTGTAGGGCGTCGTCACTCGCCATGCCGGACAGCAGCCCGGTCGTGATCTCCCCGGAGGCTTCCAACCACCGTTGCCGCAGCTTCGTCTGCTCGAACAGGTGCGCGTTCTCGATGGCGATCCCGGCGGCGGAGGCGAGTGCCTCCAGGACGACCTCGTCGTCGGTGGTGAACTCGGCACCGCTGACCTTCTCGGTCAGGTACAGGTTGCCGAACACCTTGTCGCGCACCCGGATCGGCACTCCGACGAAGCTGTGCATCGATGGGTGGTGCTCAGGGAATCCCACCGAGGCCGGGTGTTGGGCGAGGTCGGCCAGCCGTAACGGCCGCGGATCGGTGATCAGTTGCCCGAGCAGGCCCCGCCCCTCGGGCAGGTGGCCCATCCTCGTCCGGGTTTCCTCGTCGACGCCGACGTAGACGAACTTGGAAAGCTTCCCCCCGGGACCGAGCACGCCGAGAGCCCCGTACCGCGCTTGGACCAGCTCGGTCGCCACCGACACGATGCGGCGCAGCGTGGCGTCCAGTTCCAGACCGGCGCCGACCGACAGGACCGCATCCAGCAGGTTCTGCAGCCGCTCCCGCGTGGACATGATCTCGGACAGCCTGTCCTGGAGCTCCGTGAGGAGCTCGTCCAGCCGTAGCGCGCCCAGGGAGTCGGAAACCTTGCCGTGGCCAGGCGGCGCCAGGTGGTCCCCCTCCATCGCCAACGATCGCCCTTCTCAACGACTGGGTGAAACACGTCCAGTCTGCTCCCTCACACGATCCGTGCAAGCTGAAACTACGGAGCGTAACTGAGGGGCGATGAGTGCGGAGGGCAGCGGCGCGTCTTGTCCTCGCATGCTCACCCTCCGCGTCTGTCATGCGGACGGGACAGCGAGATCGCCAACGACGTACTGGGCGCGACCGAATCCGAACGACCAGTCAGCTGCGGTGTTCTCGACGATCCCGGTGAAGATGTCGTTGCCCGCGATGCCGACCGCACCGAGGTGCTCGGCCAGCGCCGCGAAGAGCCGCTGCTTGGTGGCGGTGGAGCGGCCCGCCTGGGTGAAGATTTGGATCATGACCAGCGCCGGGCCGCGGTCGAACCCGAGACCGGCGTCCTGGGCGATGATCCGCTCCCGGGGATGCTCGGTGATCACCTGGAAGCGGTCGCGCTCGGGAATGCCCAGGACCTCGACGATCGCGGCGTGCACCGCGTCGGCGACGGCCCTGACCTGCTTCCCGGTGCGCCCTTCGACCAGGTCGATGCGGACCAGCGGCACGGTGTTGTCCTTCCTGGTAGGGATGGGGCGGCCTTCCTGGTAGGGATGGGGCGGCCGTGGCGCCCGACCGCCCCAAGCTCTCACCCGCTCCCGAGCTACTCCGACCTTGGGAAGCCGAGGTCGATGCCGGCGTCGCTGGGGTCGGGCCAGCGGGTGGTGATGACCTTGCCCCGGGTGTAGAAGTTGACGCCTTCGGTGCCGTAGATGTGCTGGTCTCCGAACAGGGAGTTCTTCCAGCCACCGAAGGAGTGGTAGCCCACCGGTACCGGGATGGGGACGTTGACGCCGACCATGCCGGCCTGCACCTCGAGTTGGAAGCGGCGGGCGGCGCCGCCGTCGCGGGTGAAGATGGCGGTGCCGTTGCCCCACGGGGAGGCGTTGATCAGTGAGATCGCCTCGTCGTAGTTGTGGGCGCGGACGACGCACAGCACGGGGCCGAAGATCTCGTCGCGGTAGGCGTCCATGTCGGGAGTGACCTTGTCCAGCAGGCTGACGCCGACGAAGAAGCCGTTGTCGTGGCCGTCGACGCTGAATCCGGTGCCGTCGAGGACGACCTCGGCGCCTTGGTCACGGGCTTGCGGCACGTAGGAGGAGACCTTGTCGCGGTGCTCGGCGGTGATCAGCGGTCCCATCTCGGAGGCCGGGTCGGTGCCGGGGCCGATGCGCACGTTGCGGGCGCGGGCGGCGATGCGGCCCACGAGGTCGTCGCCGATGGGGTCGACGGCGACGACAACGGAGACGGCCATGCAGCGTTCACCGGCCGAGCCGTAGGCGGCGGAGACGGCCGCGTCGGCGGCCTGGTCCAGGTCGGCGTCGGGCAGCACCAGCATGTGGTTCTTGGCGCCGGCCAGCGCCTGCACCCGCTTGCCGTGGCTACCGGCAGTGTCGTGCACGTACTTGGCGATCGGGGTGGACCCGACGAAGCTGACGGCGGCGACATCGGGGTGTTCCAGCAGCCGGTCCACGGCGGGCTTGTCGCCGTGGACCAGGTTGAGCACGCCGTCAGGCACACCGGCCTCGCTGGCCAGCTCGACCAGGCGCAGTGTGGCCGAGGGGTCCTTCTCGCTCGGCTTGAGCACGACGGTGTTGCCGCAGGCAATCGCCAGCGGGAACATCCACAGCGGGACCATGGCGGGGAAGTTGAACGGGGTGATCCCGGCGACCACACCGACGGGCTGGCGGATCGACTCGACGTCCACCCGCGTGGAGACCTGCGTGGAGGTCTGCCCCTTGAGCAGCTGGGGGATGCCGCAGGCCAGCTCGACGATTTCCATACCGCGGGCGATCTCGCCGAGGGCGTCCGAGTGGACCTTGCCGTGTTCGGCGGTGATCAGGCTGGCCAGCTCGTCGCGGTGGCGGTTGAGCAGCTCGCGGTAGTTGAACAGCACTTGGGTGCGTCTGGCCAGCGACGAGGTGGACCATGACTCGTACGCCTTGGCCGCCGCAGCCACGGCGTTGTCCACTTCGGAGGCATCGGCGAAGGCGACCTGCGCGGTCTGCTCACCGGTGGCGGGGTTGGTCACGACGCCGTTGCGGCCGGAGGTGCCCTCGGCGTGTTGGCCGTTGATGAAGTGATCGATCGTGTGCACTCGGTGTCCTTACCTCGGATGGGCGCTTAAAGGTAGTGGCGTTGCCCCTGCTTGTGTTCTTCGTAGGTCTTGCGGGCCTGCTGGGTACTGGCGCGGGTGGAGGTTTCGGCCACCGGCACATCCCACCATGCTTCCGGCGGCAACTGGGTCTTCGCGGGGTCGGTTTCGACGTAGACGGCCGTGGGCCGTGTCGCGGAGCGGGAAGTGCGCAGCGCGGATCGCAACTCATCCACAGTGGACACCCGAAGTACCCGCATGCCCAGCGTTTCGGCGTTGGTGGCCAGATCCACCGGCAGTGGCTCGCCGGTGAAGGTGCCGTCGTCCGAGCGGAAACGGTAGGCGGTGCCAAAGCGTTCGCCACCGACCTTCTCGGACAGCCCCCCGATCGACGCATAACCGTGGTTCTGCACGATCACGACGTTGATCTTGATTCCCTCCTGCACGGCGGTGACCAGTTCGGTGGGCAGCATCAGGTAGGTGCCGTCGCCGACGCAGGTGAAGATCTCCCGGTCCGGGGCGGCCAGCCGGGCGCCGATGGCGGCCGGGATCTCGTAGCCCATGCACGAGAAGCCGTACTCGACGTGGTACTGCTGGATGTCCCGGGCACGCCAGAGCTTGTTGAGGTCCTCGGGCATCGACCCGGCCGCGTTGATGACGACGTCGCGATCGTCGACGACCTCGTTCAGCACCCCGATGACCTCGGCCTGACCGGGCCGTTCGGAGCCGGCGGCGCGGTGGCACGTGCGGTCGACGACCTCGGCCCACGCCTCGGCGGCCGCTCGGTATTCGGCGACGTACTCCGAGTCCGCGTGGTAGCCGTCCAGGGCGGCGCTGAGCGCTTCCAGCGACGTGCGCGCGTCACCAATGACCGGGGTGGCGGCCTGCTTGTGCGCGTCAGTGCTGGTGATGTTGACGTTCACGAACCGCACGTCAGGGTGGGCGAACATCGTGTGCGAAGCGGTGGTGAAGTCGGAATACCGCGTGCCGACGCCGATGATCAGGTCAGCCTGCCGGGCGATGTCGTCGGAGGCCGAGGTACCCGTGTGGCCGATCGAGCCCAGCTCGTTCGGGTGGTCGTAGCGCAGCGAGCCGCGCCCGGCCTGGGTTTCCGACACCGGAATCCCGGTCGCCTCGACCAGCCTCCGCAGCGCCTCCTCCGCGCCGCTGTGGTGCACCCCGCCACCGGCGATGATCAACGGCCGTTGCGCGGCCCGGATGCGCTGCGCCGCGGCGGTGACGAACCCCGCGTCCGGGACCGGCCGGTGCACCTGCCAGGTGCGCTCGCCGAAGAACTCCTCCGGCCAGTCGTAGGCTTCCGCCTGCACGTCCTGCGGCAGCGCCAAGGTGACCGCTCCGGTCTGCACCGGATCGGTGAGCACCCGCATCGCTTCCAGAGCCGACGGGATCAGCATCTCCGGTCGCCAGATCCGGTCGAAGTAGCGGGACACCGGGCGCAGGCAGTCGTTGACCGACAGGTCTCTGCTGACCGGGTGCTCGAGTTGCTGCAACACCGGGTCCGCCGGGCGGGTCGCGAAGACGTCGCCGGGGAGAAGCAACACCGGCAGGTGGTTGATCGTCGCCAGCGCGGCGCCGGTGACCAGGTTCGTCGCCCCAGGCCCGATCGAGGTCGTGCACGCGTGGGTCGACAGGCGGTTGCTCTGCCGCGCGTACCCGACCGCCGCATGCACCATGGCCTGCTCGTTGCGGCCTTGCACGAACGGCATCTCCGCACCGGACTCCAGCAGCGCCTGGCCCACGCCGGCGACGTTGCCGTGGCCGAAGATGCCCCAGCAACCCGCGACGAGCCTGCGGCGGACGCCGTCCCGCTCGCTGTACTGGTTCGCCAGGAAACGCACCAACGCCTGCCCCACCGTCAGGCGTCGTGTACCAGTCGTCATTCGTCTCTCCGTCTCTCAGCTCTCGTCACCGTCGACAGGAGCGCTATACAGCGGTAGCCGGGGGTCCACGGGCTGCTCGGTCCACGTGTCGCGGACCCATGCGTGCGCGGGGTCGTCGCAGATCAGCCACGCCCGTTCGGTGGACGGCCCGGCCATGACGTTCAGGTAGTACATGTCGTAGCCGGGCACCGCCATCGACGGACCGTGCCAGCCGTCCGGGATGACCACGACATCGCCGCTACGCACTTCAGCGAGCACGTCCGTGGTGTGCTCCGGCCCCGAGGGGTACACGCGCTGGTAGCCCAACCCTTCGGTGCCGTGCGAGTCGGCGATCTCGAAGTAGTAGATCTCCTCCAACCGGGACTCGCCCTCGCGCTCGGTGTCGTGCTTGTGTGGCGGAAACGACGACCAGTTCCCGGACGGGGTCAGCACCTCCACCGCGATCAGCTTGTCGGCCTCGAAGACGTGCGCCGCGCAGAAGTTGTTGACCTGGCGGCTGGCCGGGCCCGCGCCACGCAGCTCGACCGGCACGCCCGAGGCCGGGCCGTAGCGAGCCGGCAGCCTGCGGTCGCACCGCGCGCCGGTCAGCGCGAACCGCCCGCCGTCGGCGGAGGTGATGGAAACCTCCGCATCCCTTGGCACGTAGGCGAAGTCCGTGACCCCGTCGAAGACGCTCTTGCGCCCGGACAGATCGAAGGTCTGCCCGTCGCATTCCACCGTGCATCCGCCGGAAAGCGGGAGCACTACCCATTCACTGTCTTCTGTGGACAGTGTGTGCGCGTCGCCGGAGGCAAGCTCCAGCACCCGCAACGACGAGTATCCCCATCCGGCCGACTCCGGGTCGACGACGGTCCGGTAGCCGTCTCGCGCCGCCGTCCCCGCGGGCCAGTAATAGCGTTGCATTGAGACTCACTCCGTTGTGTCGCGAATGTGCGTGTCGGGCACGGCTGGTCACGCTTGCTACAGCAGGCCGACGGCCGTGTCCACGGCGGCGGCCACGTCGTCGTCCGGTGGGTACAGCAGGGTGCGCCCGACCACGAGACCGTGCACGTTCGGCAGCAGCAGCGCCTTGCGCCACCGGTCGTAGGTGGCGTCCGGGTCGGTGGGCACCTGACCTCCGAGCAGGACCGTTGGCAACGTCGTTGCCTCCATGACGTGGGCGAGATCGTCCACGTTCTCCGCGACCGGCACCTTCAGCCAGGTGTAGGCCGAGGTCCCACCGAGTCCGGCGGCGATGACCATCGAGCGGATGATCGCGGGCGCGGACAGGTCGTTGCGGACCTTGCCGTCCGCCCGGTAGGAGAGGAACGGTTCGACCATCGCCATCAAGCCGTGCTCGGCCAGCGCGTTGACCGCCTCGGCCGCACCACACATCGTGTCCAGCGAGCCCGGGTCGTCCGGGTCGATGCGCAGCAGCAGCTTGCCGCCGTCGAAGCGCAGGCGTGCGATGTCGGTCGCGCGGTGGCCGGTGAAGCGGTCGTCCAACTCGAACGACGCCCCGGCCAGACCGCCTCGGTTCATCGACCCGATCGCCACCTTGCCCTCAAGCGCACCGAGCAGGAGGAGATCTTCGAGGATGTCCGGGGTGCCGAGGACTCCGTCGACCCCGGGACGCTCCAGTGCCGTACACAGGCGCTCCAGCAGTTCGCCGCGGTTGGCCATGGCCATCGAGTCGAGACCGGCCCCGAGCGCACCGCGCGCCGGATGGTCGGCCGCCACGATCATCAGGCGCCCGCTGTCGCCGAGCAAGGGCCGGCGGTGGCGGTTAACCGCGGCCTCGGCGATCGCCTCGGGGCGCGTGGCACGCACCCGGGTGAGGTCGGTGATACTCAGTTCGGACACGGCTCCCACTTTCGGTGTGCTTACGTGGCCCGTTTACGTGGGCCGGCTGCTCAGGTGTGCTGGACTTGGCTGGACAGCAGGCTTTCGATCTCGTTCTCGTACGGCATGGCCGCTGAGCAGGCGAGCCGGCCGGCGACCAGGGCGCCCGCGGCATTGGCGAAGCGCATGACGCGGTTCAGCTCCCAGCTCGACAGCAGCCCGTGGCACAGCGCGCCGCCGAAGGCGTCACCGGCACCGAGGCCGTTGACCACCTCGACCGGCACCGGCGGGACGACCGTCCGCTGGTCGCGGGTGCGGGCGAGGACCCCCTTCGGTCCCTGCTTGACCACGGCAAGCTCCACGCCGGCCTCCAGCAGGGCCTCGGCCGCGCCCTCGGGGTCGCGGGTACCCACCGCGCGCTCCACCTCGTCGAGGTTGCCCACGGCGACGGTCACGTGCCGCAACGCCTGCTGGTACCAGTCCGTCGCCTCGGAGTGCTCCGGCCAGAACATGGGTCGCCAGTCCAGGTCGAACACGGTGATGCCGCGCTTCGCCCGGTGCTCCAGCGCCGCCAGGGTCGCCGACCGGCTGGGCTCCTCGGCCAGCCCGGTCCCGGTCATCCAGAAGATCCCGGCCTCGGCGATGGCCGCCATGTCCAGCTCACCGGGGTGGATCTCCAGGTCCGGTGCCTTCGGGTAGCGGTAGAAGTACAGCGGGAAGTCGTCGGGCGGGAACACCTCGCAGAACGTCACCGGCGTCGGGTATTCGGTGACCGGGGTCACCCAGCGGTCGTCCACGCCGAACTCCCGCAGCTGCTGGTGCAGGTACTCGCCGAACGGGTCCTTCCCGGTACGGGTGATGAGCGCCGTCTGATGGCCCAGTCGGGCGACGGCGACGGCGACGTTTGACGCGGTCCCACCCAGGTACTTGCCGAAACTTTCGACCTGCGCCAGGCCGACGCCGGTTTGCAGCGGGTAGATGTCCACCCCGATGCGCCCCATCGTGATCACGTCGAATGGCATGTTCATCCCGCCAGACCTCCGCTGTAGCCGGTGCCCGTCCGTTTGGACCCGTCGTTCGTGGCGCTGCTCGCACCTCAATGTCTAGTCCGAGCCACGGACCAGTGTCAAGACTTTGTCAGAACATAATGACTTACATACGTCTCGGGAAGATTGCTACCGTAGTCGCGTGACGTCTACACAGCGCGGTGCAGCAGCCGGTTCCCAGTGGGACCCGGCCACCCGGATCGTTGTCGATCACGGCAGTCCGGTGCCCCTGTACTTCCAGGTGGCCAGCCAGATCGAGGAGGCCATCAACTCTGGGGCACTGCCGGTCGGTGCGCGACTGGACAACGAGATCGAGCTCGCCGGCCGGCTCGGGCTGTCCCGGCCCACGGTCCGGCAGGCGATCCGGTCGCTGGTGGACAAGGGGCTCGTGGTGCGTCGCCGTGGTGCCGGCACGCAGGTGGTCTTCAACCCGGTCAAGCGACCGCTGGAGCTCAGCAGCCTCTTCGACGACCTGGCGCGGCTGGAGCAGACGCCCACCACGCGGGTGCTGGTGAACGAGGTCGAGCCAGCGACCGCGAAGGTCGCCCGGGAGCTCGGCATCGAGGAGGGCGCCGAGGTCGTCCGCCTGGAGCGGGTGCGGTCGGCGAAGGGTGAACCGATCGCACGGATGCTCAACTACATCCCGGCGGACCTGCTCCAGCCGGAGACGGCGGATCTCGAAGAGCGCGGCCTGTACCAGTTGCTGCGGAACAAGGGTGTGCGGCTGCACGCGGCGCACCAGAGCATCGGGGCGCGGGTGGCCGACGCCGAGGATGCCGAGTTGCTGGAAGAGCACAAGGGTGCCGCGCTGCTGACGATGGAGCGCACCACCTACGACCAGGAAGGCCGGGTCATCGAGTACGGCTCGCATGTGTACCGCGCGTCCCGCTACTCCTTCGATCTTTCGCTGCGCGGCGAGGTCTGACAAAAGGCGCGCCTACGCGCCGTCACGCGACTACCAAAGTAGGGGCACCGACCCAACGATTGAGCGTATCCGCTTTCGGGTGATCGCGCTTACCTTCCGTGTTCATCTGGCGTGCAGGCGCCAGGGAGGACGGAAGGGAGATCCCCAGGAATGCGGACAAGATTAGCCATGGCTGCGATCGCCACCGCCACCGCGGCGATCGGTGGGCTGTCGTTACCCGCGAGCGCGGCCCCGGCCGGTGGTGGTCCGGGGCCGTTGATCGTCGGCGGCCACGATGCCTCCGAACAGTACGGCTGGGTGGCGTTCATGCAGGTCGGTGGCCAGCCGCACTGCACCGGGACGTTGATCGACAAGCAGTGGGTGGTGACCGCCGCGCACTGTGCGAAGGACGTCAATCCGGGCGACGCCGAGTTCCGGGTCGGGTCGAACAGCCGCAGCAACGGCGGTGAACTCGTCAAGGCCGTCGATCTGAAGGTGCACCCGCAGTACGACGGCAGCGGCCCGTACGACATCGCCGTCGCGAAGCTGGAGCACCCGGTGCAGGCCGCGCCGATCAGCAAGATCGCCGACCAGAAGCCGCAGCCTGGCGCCGATGTGCGTGAGTTGGGGTGGGGTCAGACCTGCCCGACGCGCGGGTGCGGCGAGGAGCCGGACACCCTGCAGGAGCTCGACACCAAGATCGCGGACCCGCAGGGGTGCAAGCAGGCCCCGGACGCGAACTTCAACCCGGACCTGGAACTGTGCATGGACAACCACGGTGGCCAGGCCAGCTCCTGCTACGGCGACTCCGGCGGACCCGCGGCGATCAAGGACGGTGACAAGTGGGCCCTGGTCGGGGCCACCAGTCGCGGCCAGAGCGACAGCTGCCCGGAGATGCCGGGCATCTACACCGATGTGACCGCGCACAAGAAGTGGGTCTCCGAGCAGACCGGGATTCCGTTCGACCACCCGGCCCTTCCCGGACTTCCCGTCCCCGCGCGCCGCTGAGGACCGCCGCGGAGAAGTAGATCTTGGCTGGCCCGGCGCCGGAGCCGCCCGGGCCAGCCATGCTTCGAGATAACGATCGTGATCGGCGGCTGGCACACGCCCTACCGAAAAGTAGGTAGCGCCCTATAGGGTGAGGCGATGGCGAGTTCAGGTGATGTCGAAGACTTGGCACTGTTCCGCGATCTTTCTCGCGGGAACGTGCGGGAGATCGTGAAAGCAGGCCAACGGGTCACGGTGCCACAAGGGTGGTCCCTGATCGCGGAGAAGACCCCGGGCGACGCCGCCTACCTTCTGCTCGACGGCCGCGTCGCGGTGTTCCTGGATGGCACCAAGGTCGCCGAGCTGGGACGGGGCGACATCGTCGGCGAGATCGCGCTGCGCGCGAAGCGGCTGCGCACCGCGACGGTCTCGGCGATGACGGCGCTGGAGCTGCTGCGCTTCGGAGCGGAGGAATTCGCGGATCTGACCGAGCGCTTCCCGGCGTTCCGGCAGGCGATCGACGCGAACACCGAGCAGCGGCTGCAATCGACGGACTCCTGAGCACTCGGGACGCCAGCGTCGCGGCGCAGGTGGAACGGGCCGGCCCACCGGAGCCACCGGCAGCGCCCAACCCGGCCCGCGCCGAAGTCGAGCGACGGACCCGATGGCTTGTCATCACCGCCGTCACGACCGCGAACTTCGTGGGCGCGGTCGTGGTGATGGTGTTCGCGACGTTCATCCTGCCCAACCCGCCCCAGCTGCCGGACCCGGCGGGTCTGCGGCTGCTCAACATCGCCTGCTACCTGGGGTACACGGCGGTGGCCCTGCCGGTCGGGGTGCTCTGGGGGCTGCGGACCTTCCGCTCGGCTCGCCAGCTGACGAACCAGGAACGCGGCCCGAATGAGAGCGAACAGCTCGTCGTGCTGCGCGGTCCGCTGCGCCTGAGCGCCGTGCACGCCAGCCTCTGGGGGCTGGGCACGGTCGGAGCGACCGTGCTCAACGGATTCTTCTCGCCGCTCATGGCGGTCAAGGTCGGGCTCACCACGTTGCTCGGGGCCGTGACCACCTGCTCGGCCATCTACCTGGTGACCGAACGGCTGTTGCGTGACGCGTCCGCGCTGGTCCTGTCCTGGGGGCTGCCTCGGCGTTCACGCCTTCTCGGCGTGTCCCAGCGGACGGTCCTGACGTGGGCGCTGGGCACGGCCGTGCCGGTGCTGGGGCTGCTGCTGACCACCGGGATCACGATGCTCGTCCCGGGCACGTCTCGGACCCAGCTGGACATCACGGTGCTCGCGTTGGGCGCCACCGCGCTCATCGTCGGATTCGGCATCACCTACCTCTCCGCTCGGGCGGTCGCCGACCCGATCGAGTCCGTGCGGGGCGCGCTTGCCCGCGTCGAACGCGGTGCTCTCGACGTCGAGATCGAGGTCTACGACGGTACGGAGATCGGCCTGCTGCAGGCGGGGTTCAACCAGATGGTCGCCGGGCTCCGGGAACGTGAACGCCTCCAGGACCTCTTCGGCCGGCACGTCGGCCGCGAGGTGGCGCGCGGCGCGCTGAGCAGGGGAGTGGAGCTCGGTGGCGAGCTGCGGGAGGTCGCGGCAGTGTTCGTGGACCTCACGCACTGGACCCGCCTGGCGGCCACCCGCGAGCCAGGCGAGGTCGTGGCGTTGCTGAACTCGTTCTTCGGGGTGGTCATCGAGGAGGTCGAGCGCCACAGCGGGTGGATCAACAAGTTCGAAGGTGACGCGGCGCTGGCGGTCTTCGGGGCCCCGCTGCCGCTGGACGACGCGCCGACGTGCGCGCTTGCCTGCGCTCGGAAACTGACCCTCCGGCTGCGGGAGGAACTCCCCGGTCTCCAGGCGGGGGTCGGTGTCTCCACCGGCACGGTCGTGGCCGGCAACATCGGGTCCGAGCAGCGTTTCGAGTACACCGTGATCGGTGATCCGGTGAACGAGGCCGCCCGCCTGACCGAGCTGGCCAAGTCCGCGAGCGAACGGGTCCTCGCCAGCGGGGCCGCGCTGGACCAGGCCCGGGCCGAGGAAGCCGAGCACTGGCGGATCACGGAGACGGTCAACCTGCGGGGGCGCACGGAGCCGACGCGTCTCGTCACCCTGCGCCCCCAATGACACGAAAGTAAGTATGTAAGGACTATATGTTGACAGTCCCGTTGTGCCGGTGAAAACTGCTCCTCACCCCTTGATGACGAGTGAGGAGAGCGGCTGTGCGGATCGGTCTTATTGGAACCGGACGCATCGGTGAGATGCATGCCAAGACATTGCGCGACCTCGACCGGGTCGATTCGCTCGTAGTGTCTGATGTGGACGCTTCGCGCGCGCGTGCCCTCGGGGAGAGTCTGGGTGTGGAGTCGGTCAACCACATCGACGAGCTCTACAAAGCCGCAGTGGACGGAGTGGTTGTCACGGCGGCGACCAGCGCGCACGCGGAGTTGATCCACCAGGCGCTGGACAGCGAGACACCGGTGTTCTGCGAAAAGCCGGTCGCGCTGGACGTGCCGGGGACGCGCGAGGTCGTCTCGCACGCCGAGAGCAGCGGAGTTCCGCTGCAGATCGGCTTCCAGCGGCGTTTCGACACCGGTTACCGGGCGGCGCGACACGCGCTGCGTTCCGGTGAGCTCGGCTGGTTGCACACGGTCCGGGCCGTCACCGCCGACGCGACCCCGCCGCCAGCGACCTACATACCCACCTCCGGTGGGCTGTTCCGGGACTGCAGCGTGCATGACTTCGACATCCTGCGCTGGATGACCGGGCGCGAGGTGGAGTCGGTGTACGCGCTGGGCTCCAACCGTGGCGCGGACTTTTTCGCGGCGGCGGGGGATGTGGATACCTGCGCGGCGATCCTGAAGTTCGACGACGACACGCTCGCAACCGTGTCCGCGACCCGCTACAACGGCGCGGGGCACGACGTTCGGCTGGAGGTGTGTGGCTCGCGTGGAGCCAGGTTTGTCGGCAACAACGACCACGCTCCGCTGCCCTCGGCGGAACCGGGAGTCGAGTGGCCGCACGGCACGTCGTACCAGACTTTCATGGAGCGGTTCGAAGCGGCTTACGTTGCGGAAGCGCGCGTGTTCCTGGACGTCGTGGAAGGGAACACCGAGTCGCCGTGCACCGCGGCGGAAGCGCTCGAAGCCCTCTACATCGCGGAGGCGTGTGAACTGTCCCGGCAGGAGGGTCGGCCGGTCACGCTGGCCGAGATCCGGGCCGCTTGAGCGTACGATAGGGGCGATGGCAACGCGGGATCGGCCGGAGTGGATCGCGGTGTACGGGACGTTGTTGCCGGGCGGGTCGGCCTGGCACCTCCTGGAACCTTTGGTCGCCGAGTCGGGAGGCACGATCTCGTTGCCCGGCACGCTGTATGACACGGGGTCGGGATATCCAGCGCTGGTACTGGACGACCGAGCACGTGCCGAAGGCAAGGCGAACGGATCGGGAAGTGTGCCGGCCCAGCTGTTTCGGCTGGCCGATCCGGTGGCGTCGATTCCGGTGCTCGACCGCTACGAAGGGCCGGAATACAGTCGGCTGCGCCTGGAAGTCGCGGACCATCCCGCCTGCTGGGTGTATGAGTGGACGGAATCGGTGGCCGGTATGCGACCGCTGCCCGGCGGTTGGCTGAACTGAGCCGACACTATCCACTTTGGACGGATGATTGTCCGTACGTGGAGGCAAGACGACGCAGGGGAGCGAGGCGGCCACGATCCGGGACACTCCACAGGTCGTGGCCGCGCAATCCCCACCGCGCGAGCAAGGTGTTCGCGGCGTGCAGTCCCGTCGTCGCGGCCCGTTCCATGAGGGCTACCGGAAGGTCGATGCGCACCAGATCGCCGGCCAGCACCAGGTACGGATCGGGGGTGGTCACCCCCGGACGGTCAGCGAACCCGTGTGGTGGGAACAGCGGGCAGTCGGCATGGAGTTCGTGACGCTCATCGAGCACGGAGGCGCCGACGGTCTCGGGGTAGACCTCGTGCAGTGCGGCCAACACGTGCGGGCGTAGCTCCGCGACGCTCGGCTCGTCCGCCAAGGCGTAGGAGTGCAGCTCGACCACCGATCCTCCCGTGCGGTGGCACCATTCCCGAGCCGAGCGTTCGTAGCGTTCCAGCACGCTGATGTTGTCCACCGGACCGAAACCGCTGGTGCCGACGAAGGCCGGTCGGTTCGCCGCCACTGGGCGGTCCAACCACAGCCGCGAGACCAGAAACGGGGGAGCGCTGCGCAGTCGGGCGATGCGCTGGCGCCACGCGGAATCCGCCAGGTCCGGCGAGGCCGCGACGAGTTCGCGCAGCCCGGCGGGTCCGGCGGCGAGCACGACCGCATCGGCATGCAACGGTGGTCCTTGCGCGAACTCGATGGCGAACCTCCGGTTGCCCCCGGGCTGGAGGGACCGGGTGGTATGGCCAGTGCGTACGTGCACGCCGAGCCGCAGCAGATGGTGCTGCAACGGATTCCACAGCACCAGCGGGAAGCAGTCGGCCGCGACGTCGAAGATCAATCCCTCGCTGGAGCCCAGAAAGTAGAGGTGAAACATCACGGCGAGTTCGGCCGCCGACAGCTCGGCCGGCGCCGCGAAGAAACTGCGCGAGAACACCCGGAACGCCAACTCCTTCGCCGCCCTGGGAAAGCCGAGGTCGTCCAGAAAGCTCGCGGCGTCGCGGTGGTCGAGCTGGTGGTAGATGTCGGGCACGGTGACCCGCGCGAGGGGCAGAGCTGCCCGCGGGCTCAGGCGGGTGAGGTCATGCCACGCGAACGTGGGGCTGCGTGCCACGAACGCGAGGGCGTTCCATGGTGGGGTGCGGGGAAGCCCGGCGAATGTGTCCCGGTGGCCATTGCGGTGCAGGAGCGGGTAGTCGTCGACCGGTACCAGCCCGTCCAACGGGGGGTCGACCCGACGAAGCAGCGCACGCAGGTTGTAGTACTGGCGGAAGAACGCGTGGAATCCGCGGTTCATGCGTGCCTCGGACGCGTCGCGGAGCGTGGTGCTCCAGCCGGCGACCCGGCCACCGAGCCACGGTTCGCGTTCCAGCAGGTGCACCTCCACACCGCGTTCGGCCAGGCCGGTCGCGGCGGCGAGACCGGCTACGCCACCACCGATGACGGCGACGCGCGGGCGTCGGTCAGATTCGTGCAGGGTAGGGCGCCCCGTCGGCGCCGGGTGCCGCACGGCTTTCCGATCGCGACCAGGCGACGGCATCATCGCTGGCTCGTCCGAAGTCGTTCCCACACCAGCAGCGTGGCGGTGACCAACGAGAAGCCGAACAGGAAATCCTCGATCGGGATGTCCCACGGCAACCGGACCCCGGTCATGGCCCAGGGCGCGTAGCGCACGATCGGGGTGGGAAGCTTCGTCAGCCACCCGTCCACCGGGGCCTGGAAGGCGAGGACGATCAGGATCGTGCACCAGTAGGCTTTCCTGCGAAACAGCCCCGTGCGCAACACCAGGATCTCCAGGCCAACGACGGCGGCGACCGACAGCGTGGTCGCGATCGTGTACTCACCCGAAACCACGGGCTCACCGCCGCCGGGTCGGGTCGTGGCGTGCTGTCTGCCGGGCTCGCCGGAGGCGCAGCACGCGGTCGACCGTTTCGTACGTCAGCAACCCGCACACCGGAATCACGAGGAAGAACAGGAGCTCTTCCAGTGGCAGCGGGAAGGGGGCGAGCCAGCCGGCGACGTAGCGCGGGTTGAACGTCCAGATCCCTTCCCAGACGGCGACGAGGTCCCAGACCACGAACACGCCGGCCACTGGCGACAGCGTGCTCAGCAGCAACGCCGGCCGCCGGTAGACGCGGGCACCGAGGAGCTCAAGCGGAAGCGTGACCGCGAGGCAGGAGAGCAGGACCAGCGCGTACTGGAACCGGTCCATGCCGTTCACGCCTCACCGAACTCACTCGTCGATCAGCAGGTGGGCCAGCTCGGAAACCTGCTTCGCGGACCACGGGCTGATCGCCCATGGCGCCAGTTCGGCGACCGCGACGAGGTCCTCCCAGTCCACCCAGCGGTGCTCGGCCACCTCAGCGGGATCGGGATGAACGGCATCGGTGCTAACAGCCGTGTAGACGGGGCAGATCTCGTGCTCCACCGTCCCGTTCGCGTCCACAGCGCGGTACCGGAAACTCGGCAGGCGCAACCGCATCTGCTCGACGGTGATACCCAGTTCCGATCGCAGATGGCGGTGTACCGCGTGTTCCGGGGACTCATCCGGGCGCGGATGCCCGCAGCACGAATTCGTCCACACCCCCGGCCAGCTCCGCTTGCCCAACGCACGCCTGGTGATCAGGAGCTTGCCGGCAGGATCGAAGACGTAGCAGGAGAACGCCAGGTGCAGGGGAGTGTTCGCGTCGTGCACGCCCTCTTTCTCCGCGGTGCCGACGCGCTGACCGTCGTCGTCCAGGAGTACGACCAGTTCACCCGCTGCCGTGCCGGCGATCCACTGCTCGGTCTCGGTCATCGATGATCCTCCGCTGGTTGGGGTCTGCTGGTGCGCCGGATGCCCCGGAACCGTAGCGCGACCGGCTGAACTGCCCCTAGTCGCAACTCGCGGATCTCCCCCTACGGGGTGAACGAGAGTGGAAATAGTTGCATTCCGTGATCAACAGGCACAACGGTGTCAGCGGGGCCATCGCCCTGCGGCGCGCAACCGGTACCGGCGCTCGGCGTAGGCCAGATCGTCCCGCCACAGCCGCTCGGCAGCCCACCGCATCACCGGCCGCAGCGCTGGCGTCACTGACCGCGCCAGGGCGAACCCGGGGCGATCGGAGTTCGCGATCGTCGCTTCGATCACGGCAGTGCGGGGCGCGCCGGTGTCATCCGTTCCCAGCGGTGTGGCGTGTGTTTCCACGACACTGCCGGCCCCTTCACCTTCCAGGATGCGCATGACCACCGTGCGCGGATCAGGGCAGGTGAACTCCGCTCGCACCCGCACGCCGAGGGAGGGCGCGACCCGGAAGGTGACCCGCACGACGAAGCGGTCCTGCCGCGCGTGGTCGGTTCGGTCGGAGGTCTCCGGGTTGACCACCTTTAGATGTGCGAACGAGTACGGGTGGAACCAGGCTCCGTGCCACGGGTCGAGTCGGTTGGCCACGACGTCCTCCGGTTCGCAGCGGCCGACCACCGTCGTCACGGCGTCGATGCTGCCGCTCACCGGCGGGCGCCGCGGGAGCACCGGTTCGGGAAGCGGTGGTTCGTCGCCGACCGAGTCGAGGCGCACCCAGGCCAGGACGCCATCGTCGTAGGCCGGCAGCGGGTTCCAGCCGAACCTGCCTTCCGGGCCGAGGGACAGTCCGTGCCAGCGGCAGATCAGCCGGCCGCACTCGACCCGGGCCTGCGCCAGTGGACCGCCCAGATGCGGGCAGGCTCCCGGGGCGACAAACAGCCAGCGGGCCGGTCCGCGCCAGGCCACCAACTCCCGGCCCGCGACGGTCGTGCTGAACGGGCGGTCCTGGAGCACGTCTCGGCTGGCAGCGAACACGAACCAGTTCCCGGAGGGTCGGGCCTGGGCGCGCTGGAGCGCCGCGTCGATCAGCGAGGGATCGGCGTCCTGCCAGGTCGGGCGCTGCTCGGACCACCGCTGGGCCGGTACCCGTTGCAGTGGCCAGGTACTCGGCCACTTCGGTCTGATCCACTGTGGCCGGGACGACTTCGACCTGGGGAACATGCGCGACACCTCCGGTGCGCGAGCGCTGCACATCGATCGACCCGATCGGATGTTACGCAGCTGGCCCCGCACCTTCAGGTTCAGCTGTGATCAAGCGCAACGCGGCGGGCCGCACGCGGGCGGTGACAGGGGCGGTCGCGGCCGGCTCGCCATCGGCGAACACCGGCAGCGCAGGCTCGACCTCGATGCGCACTTCCCGGCCGCGCAGCACGGTGACCTCCGGCCGTCCGACGTGCGTGCCGGCGTAGACCGCCGGCATCGCGCGCGCGAACGCCAATCGCGGGGAGTCCCCAACCAGCACCACGTCGAGCAGCCCGTCGTCCACGCGGGCGTGCGGCGCGATGTGCATGCCACGCCCGTAGAAGCCGGAGTTCGCCGCGACCACGGAGTATCCGTGGAAATCGTGCGCCTGCCCATCGACCTCGACGTGGTACCGCGCGGGACGCCAGGTGATCAGCGCGCGAAGCGCGGCCCAGTGGTAGACGACCGCGGCCGGAACGAAACGGCTGCTGTTGGCGATCCGGTTGGACACCGAGTCGATCCCGACGTAGAGGCTGCCGACGGCCGTGCGCCCGTTGAGCTCGATCACGTCGATCGGGCGTGGTGCACCGGTGAGCAGGAGCGTCGCGACCTCTTCAGGTGCGGAGGGCAGGGACAGTTGGCGTGCGAAGTCGTTACCACGCCCGGACGGCACGACACCCAGTACTCCGCCGACGGCTGCGACGGGGTCGGCCAGGCCACCGACCAGGCCGTCACCGCCGACGGCCACCACTGTGATGCCCTGTTCAGCTGCCGAGCTCGCGAGATCTCTGGCATGGGTGAGGCTGCGGCTGTATTCGACCGTGACCGCCGCCCCGGCTTCCCGCAGGAGCTTGGCCACCGGCACTGCCCGGGAGGCCGCCGTGCCCCCACCCGCGGTCGGGTTGACGACCAGTGCGTAACCGTTGTTGGCTGGCATGATCAGTCCACCAGGATGCCGGGGTTGAGGATGCCGGCCGGGTCGAGGCGCTGCTTGATCGCGCGGAGGATGTGCCCACCCACCAAGCCGATCTCGGCTGCGTACGCGTCTCGGTGATCACGCCCGACGCCGTGATGGTGGGTGATTGTGCCGCCGGTGGTCACGATCGCTTCGCTGGCGGCGGTCTTCGCCTGCCGCCAGATCGCGAGAGGGTCGTCGGACTGGGCGCAGGCGACCGTGAAGTACAGCGAGGCACCGGTGGGGTAGACGTGGGATATGTGGCACATGACGATCGGGGGCACGCCCTGGTCGGACAGCGTGTCGATCAGCGCCGTCCGCACGGCGTCGTAGAGCGGGCGCAGACGCGACCAGAACGTCGCCGTCTCCAGGGTCTCAGCGAACACGCCCACATCGAGCAGCGAATCCCGCAGGTAGGGGCCGTGGAAGCGGCCCTCCACCCAGGAATCGCCGGCCTCGGTGCCCAGATACTCCCCGCCGGCCTCGCGCAGCACCTCGGCGCCTCCCGTGCGCCGCGCGGACACGTCGTCCGCGGTGCCTTCGTACCCGACGATCACGAGGCACCCCGACACGGCCGGGCCGCCGAGCGCCTGACCGACGCCGGTCTCGGTTTCGTCGGAGAGGCGAAGCACCGTCGGGACCGGACCGTTCTGGACGAGCCGGCGCATCGCGGCGGCGCCGGTGTCGAAGTCGTCAAATCGCCATGCCTCGTAACCCTGAGCCGCCGGGGTCGGCCGCACGCGCAGGGTCAGCGACGTGATCACCCCGAACGCGCCCTCGGAGCCGAGCAGAACCTGCCGGAGATCCGGTCCGGCCGCCGAGGCCGGCGCGCAGCCGAGATCCAGGGTGCCGAGCGGGGTGGCCGCGCGTAACCCGACCACCAGGTCATCGAACCGGCCGTAACCGGAGGAGGCCTGCCCGCTGGAGCGGGTCGCGGCGAAGCCGCCGAGGCTGGCGTACTCGAAGGACTGCGGAAGGTGCCCCAGCGTGAGTCCGTGGGCCGCCAGCAGGGCTTCCGCCTGGGGGGCCCGCACCCCGGGTTCACAGGTCACCGTCAGTGACTCCCGGTCGACGGAGATCATCCGGTCGAGTCGCCGCAGGTCGAGTGCGACGACACCGCTGAAGCCATCCCGCTGCGGCTGCAGGCCGCCAACCACGGACGTGCCGCCACCGAACGGGACCAGCGCCACCCGGTGTTCGGCGCAGACTTCGAGCACGGCCTGCACTTCCTCGTGACTGCCGGGCAGCACGACCGCGTCGGGCGCGTCGTCGGCCTCGCCGGCCCGCAGGCGCAGCAGGTCAGGAGTTGATTTCCCGCGCGTGTGGCGAACACGAGTCTCGCCGTCGACGTGCACGTGTGAGGAACCCACGGCCTTGCGGAGGGCTTCGCGTGCCGCTTCGGGCAAGTCCGGGCCGGAAAGCCGCACCTGCGCCAGCCCCACGGAGTCCGCTGGTGGCTGCGTCGCTCCGAGGAGTTCGCGGATCAGCGAGCGCACGTCGTCGGGCAGCGTGATGGCCTGGGCCGGGTCCCCCCAGCCGTCCCAGCGCATGTCGCGCAACGGTCCGTTCATAGGTACACTGTGACACATGACGTCGAGTTGTCACCAGAACTTTGACGAGGCGGATCGGCCGATGCCAGCCAGGCGGTCGGACGACGACGCGTTGCTCGACGCCGCCCGCACCTGTGTCCTCGGCGTCGGCGTGCGCCGCACGACGCTCACCGACATCGCTCGGCGTGCCGGCGTGTCTCGGATGACGATCTACCGGCGGTGGCCGGACGTGCGGACCCTCGTCGGAGATCTCATGACCCGGGAATGGGTCGCCGCCGTGGACAGCACCCGGCCCGCGCCGGGAGGACCGGCACTGCGGCGGACCGTGGAGCACCTGGTGGCCGCTGTCCGGGCGCTGCGTGCCCACCCGCTGTTCCGCAAGATCATCGAGGTGGACCCCGAGCTGCTGTTGCCCTACATCCTCGATCGTCGAGGCGCCAGCCAGGACGCGATCCTCGCCCGGATCGAGGCGGAGCTGCGGGTCGGGCAGGAGGAAGGCTCGATCAGGCGCACCGAGGTCACCCGGCAGGCCCGAGCTGTCCTGCTGGTGGCGCAGTCGTTCGTGCTGTCCGGCCACACGATGCTCGACGAGCCGGAACCGGGGCTCGACGATCTCGACGAGGAGTTGCGAACCCTGCTGGAGAGGTACCTGAAGCCGTGACCGGATCTTCCGCATCCCCGCACTACGAGCGCGCGTCCTCGCTGTCCCCGAGTCGTCGGGCACGGGAAGTCGCCGAACTCGCCGCTGGTGAGACCGTCGACGTGCTGGTGGTCGGGCTCGGCGTTACCGGGGCCGGGGCGGCATTGGACGCCGCGGCCCGGGGCCTGTCGGTGGCCGCGATCGACGCCCATGACCTCGCCTTCGGTACCTCCCGATGGAGTTCGAAGCTGGTGCATGGCGGAGTCCGTTACCTGGCCAGCGGCGACGTCGGGGTGGCCTACGAAAGTGCGGTGGAACGCGGCACGCTGATGCAGCGGACCGCACCGCACCTGGTGCGCCCGTTGCCGATGGTCCTCCCGCTCACGTCCGCCGTCTCGCGGTCCCAGGCGGCACTGGCCGAAGCGGGCTTTCGTGCCAGCGACGTGCTGCGCGCTGCCGCACGCACCGGGCGCGCCACCCTGCCGGGTCCGCGACGTCTGTCCAGACCGGAGACTGTCGCGTTCGCGCCCGGCCTGCGCGCACTCGGGCTGCGCGGTGGCCTGCTCTCCTGGGACGGCCAACTCGTCGACGACGCGCGCCTGGTCGTGGCGCTGTCGCGAACGGCGGCCGCTCAGGGTGCGCGCGTGCTGACGTACTGCCGCGCGGAACAGCTGACCGGTGACGGAGCCAGGGTGTGCGACACGCGTACGGGTGAGCGGTTTGACCTCCGTGCCCGGGCGGTGATCAACGCGACCGGGGTGTGGTCGAGTGAGCTCGTTGCCGACGTGCGACTGCGGCCGTCAAGGGGCACGCACATCGTGCTGCGGCCGGATACTCTCCGGCTGTCCGCGGGGCTCATGGTGCTCGTTCCCGGTGAACTCAACCGTGCCGTGTTCGCCTTGCCTCAACCGGACGGCCGGATTTACGCCGGTCTCACGGACGAGTCCGTCGACGGCCCGGTCCCGGACGTACCCGAGCCGACCGAGAGCGAGATCGGTTTCCTGCTCGACGTGCTGAACTCGGTGCTCGACGCGCGAGTTCGCCGCGGCGACGTCGCGGGGGCCTTCAGCGGCCTCCGCCCGCTCCTCGACGCGGGATCAGGGCGTACGGCCGACCTCTCCCGCCGGCACGCCGTGATCACGTCGCAAAACGGGGTGGTCACGGTCACCGGGGGGAAGCTCACGACGTACCGGCGGATGGCCGAGGATGCGGTGGACATCGTCGTGCGGCAACGCGGACTGGATGCCGGGCCCTGCCGGACCACCAACCTACGGCTGGTGGGAGCTGCCGATCGCGGGCAGCTCGACCGCGTCAATGCCCCGAAGCGGCTGGTGCGCCGCTACGGCGTCGAAGCGTCGGCGGTGCTGTCCGAGGCCGTCGATCCGGCGCTGCTCGACCCGATCGCACCCGGAACCGAGATCACCGGCGCCGAGCTGATCTGGGGCGTGCGGCACGAGGGGGCGCTCGACGAGCACGACCTGCTCGACCGCCGGACCCGCGTCGGACTCGTCCCCGCCGACCGTGCCGCGGCCGTCGAAGCTGCCCGTGCCGCGGTCGCGGCGCCCGAAACACCTCAGTCGTAGCCCAGCACGAGGTGGGTCTCGATCCCATCGGGATCGTCGTGCGGGCTGAGGACCGTGGGCCGCTCCTCGATCTCGCGGGGAGAGCCGAGGTCGCCGCGTGGACAATCCAGCGACATCCGGTCCTGGGAGGGCATGGCCGGCCCGGTCGCACTCGATCCACCGACCTGATCGTGCTCCCCGGACCCGCCGGTTGCGCGTTGTGTCTGCACGGAGATCACCTCCGCCCGAGTGGGCTCTGCGCGATTCTGGCACAGCGACCGCGATTCCTCTGGCTGGCGAAGGGGGAAGCAGCACGAACCGCCCGATCGTGCTGGGAATATCGTCGCGAACCGCACTGATGTAACACCTCGCCCGGACCCGTGCCGGCTGGTTTGCGCCGGCCAGGCCCGGGCAAGCCTGAATAGGACGGTCCGGTCCAGCGGAGATCGTTTCGGGGAGGTCGCTTGCTGGACGTTGTCGAGGAATCCCCTTACCGGTTCCGTATCGAGGCGCATGGCGACATGCGCGTTCCGGGGATCGTCTTCGGTTCGCGGGCGCTGCTGCCCGATGCCCGCGCGGACAAGTCGCTGGAGCAGGTGGCCAACGTCGCGACCCTGCCCGGGATTGTCGAAGCCTCCTACGCGATGCCGGACATGCACTGGGGGTACGGCTTCCCGATCGGCGGCGTCGCGGCGACCGACGTGGAGCGCGGTGGGGTGGTGTCTCCGGGCGGCGTCGGTTTCGACATCTCCTGTGGGGTGCGGCTGCTGGCCGCCGATCTCGAACGCCCCGAGTTGTCCCCGGGGCTCGACGCGCTCATGGACGGGCTCGACCGCGCCACCCCGCGCGGCGCCGGACGCGGCGGCGTATGGCACCTGTCCGGGCGCGACGAGCTGGACGAGATCTTGATCCGCGGCTCGCCGTTCGCGCTGGAGCGCGGGCACGGCGTCCCCGGGGATATCGACCGCTGCGAGGACCACGGCGCGGTCGGCGACGCGGACGTCTCGCAGGTCAGCGAGCGTGCGATGGAGCGAGGGCTGGAGCAGGTGGGCAGCCTGGGCTCGGGTAACCACTTCCTGGAAGTGCAGGCGGTCGACGCCGTCTACGACGAACGCGCGGCTGCGGTGTTCGGACTCCGGGCGGGGCAGGTCTGCGTGATGATCCACTGTGGTTCCCGTGGACTGGGGCACCAGATCTGCACCGATCACGTTCGGGCCATGGAAAGGGTGATGTCCGAGCACGGGATCTCCGTTCCCGACCGACAACTCGCCTGCGCGCCGGTCAGGTCGCCGCAGGGAAGTTCGTACCTGGCGGCGATGGCGGCCGCGGCGAATTACGGTCGGGTGAATCGGCAACTCCTGGGCGAGGCCGCGTCTCGCGTGTTTACCCGGGTCACCGGTACCGGCCTGCGCGTCGTCTACGACATCTCACACAACCTGGCCAAGATCGAGACCCACGAGGTCACAGGACGGGCACTGCGATTGTGCGTGCACCGCAAGGGCGCGACCAGAGCGCTGCCGCCCGGCCACGCCGAGCTGCCCGCCGACCTGCGCGAGGTGGGCCAACCGGTGCTGATCCCCGGCTCGATGGGGACCGCCTCGTACGTGCTCGCCGGCATTTCCGGCGGCGGCGCGTTCTTCTCCACCTGCCACGGAGCCGGTCGCGTGCAGAGCCGCAAGCAGGCGGCACGGGGCATCCGCGGCGGGCAGTTGCGCCACCAGCTCGAACGCCAGGGCATCGCCGTCCGGGGTGCCTCCGCCCGGGGCCTGGCCGAGGAGACGCCGACCGCATACAAGGATGTCGACGTCGTGGTCGAGGCGGCGGAGGGCGCCGGGCTGTGCCGCAAGGTGGCACGGCTGGTGCCCGTGGGGGTGGTGAAAGGGTGAGTGAACCCAAAACGCCGGCGACGGGTCGAGGTCATCGCAGCGTGCCGCATACCGCTGACATCAGGATCGAGGCATGGGCGGCCACCCGTGCGGAGTGCATCGAGGAGGCAGTGGCGGCGCTGGTGGCAAGCTTCTCCGCGCTCAGCGGCACGTCGGCCGGCAGTGACTGGGTGCACTCGGTCGACCTGACCCCGTCCGACGACGAGGACCTGCTCGTCTCGGTGCTGGACGAGGTCATCTTCGTCCTGGACACGCGGTCGGCGGTGCCCGTGGAGGGGGAGGTCGAACAGCGCGCGAGCGGCTCGTACGCCCTGCACCTGTACCTCACCGACGTGGCGGCCATGGAACTCGTCGGTGCCGTGCCGAAGGCGGTCACGCTGTCCGACCTGCGCTTCGAACGCACCGACGATCGCTGGTCCTGTGCCGTGACGATCGACGTCTGACGCCTGGTCCGAACCGCTCAGTACGCGTGCATCAGCCGGTCGAACGCAGCATTCGCCGGCGCCCACTCCCGCGAAATCACCTCAGTGGGCTCGTCGACGCTGGGTGGGGCGTCCACGGTGACCACGAATCCCTCGTCCGACAGTCGGCGGCGCATCAGGACCATGCGCCCACCCCGCGAGCGGCCGAACCGTTCCCCGTTGTCCCTGGCAATGCTCTCGCCCGGCTGTAGCGAAGCGAGTTCGTCATCCGCCATGCCTGTAGTTGTAGCGCAAGGCGAGGACGCTCGCCAGAGTGAAACCGCCCGCGTCGAGATCGCGTCCTTAGCGATGTGGAACGTGACCGAAGCACCCGACAGATCGTTTTTGGAGGCCCGAAAGAGGGAGTTGACTGGTCTGTACGCGCGCATCCTCGCTGATCGGAGGACGCTCGGGCCGAGTGTGCCCACGTCGCGTCGGCGTCGGTTCAGGAGGAGCCGTATGGTCGAGACTGTCCCTTCGCCGGGTCCGACGCGCCCCTTTCCGGTGCGCCGAGGCATCAAGGGGTCGTTCTTCGCCCGGATGCTGAGCACCACCGACGCGAAGCTGATCGGCGTTCTCTACATCGCGACCGCACTGGCCTTCTTCCTGGCTGGCGGCTTGATGGCGATGGTGATCCGAGGAGAACTCGCCGCCCCGGGCCTCCAACTCGTCTCCCAGGAGCAGTTCAACCAGCTCTTCACGATGCACGGCACGGTCATGTTGCTTCTGTTCGCGACACCGATGGTGTTCGGGTTCGCGAATTGCGTTCTGCCGTTGCAGATCGGTTCGCCGGATGTAGCCTTCCCCCGGCTGAACGCGTTTTCGTACTGGTTGTTCCTGTTCGGCGGACTGATCGTGGTCGGCGGCTTTGTCACTCCGGGTGGCGGGGCGGATTTCGGCTGGTTCGCCTACGCGCCGTTGCACAGCGACATCTATTCACCGGGTTATGGAGGCGACCTCTGGGCTGCCGGTCTGATCGTGTCGGGGTTGGGCACCATCCTCGGCGGAGTCAACATGGTCACGACCATCGTGTGTATGCGCGCGCCCGGTATGACGATGTTCCGGATGCCGATTTTCACCTGGAACATTCTGGCGACCAGCATTCTCGTGTTGCTGGCGTTCCCGCCGCTGACCGCCGGGCTGGCCGGAATGCTGGCCGACCGCCATCTGGGCGCACACGCCTTTGACCCGGCCAACGGCGGCGCGATCCTCTGGCAACACCTGTTCTGGTTTTTCGGTCACCCTGAGGTCTACATCGTGGCGCTGCCGTTTTTCGGGATTGTGTCGGAGATTTTTCCGGTGTTCAGCCGTAAGCCATTGTTCGGTTACTCGGGGTTGGTGTTCGCCACGCTGGCTATCGCGGCACTGTCGGTGGTCGTGTGGGCGCATCACATGTTCGCCACGGGCGCGGTCCTGCTGCCGTTCTTCGCGTTCACCACGTTCCTGATCGCGGTACCGACCGGGATCAAGTTCTTCAACTGGATCGGCACCATGTGGAAGGGCCAGCTCACGTTTGAGACGCCGATGATTTTCAGTATCGGCTTTCTGGTGACGTTCCTGCTTGGCGGGCTGACCGGGATTCTGCTGGCCTCGCCGCCGATGGATTTCCACGTTTCGGACTCGTATTTCGTGGTGGCCCACTTCCACTATGTGCTCTACGGGACGATCGCGTTCGCCACCTTCGCCGGGATCTATTTCTGGTTTCCCAAGATGATCGGGCGGATGATGGATGAGCGGCTGGGCCAGCTGCACTTCTGGCTCACCTTCATCGGCTTCCACGGCACGTTTCTGGTCCAGCACTGGCTGGGCGCGATGGGGATGCCCCGCCGTTACGCGGACTACCTGCCGACTGACGGGTTCACCACACTGAACGCGATTTCGTCCGGGTTCGCGTTTCTGCTGGGCGCTTCGATGCTGCCGTTCCTGTGGAACCTCTTCACCAGCTACCGCTACGGTGAGATCGTCACCGTGGACGACCCGTGGGGATACGGGAACTCGCTGGAGTGGGCGACGTCCTGCCCGCCGCCTCGACACAACTTCACCGAACTGCCCCGCATCCGCTCCGAACGCCCAGCGTTCGAGCTGCACTACCCCCACGTCGCCGAGCGGATGCGGCTGGAGGCCCACGTCAGCTTCACCGGCAAGGCACACGGTCCGGTCGTCGGGGGCGAGGGAACGGGTGAAGGCCCCGAGGCAGAGGCGAACGACGGCGATACACGTGGCCAGTGAGGGCGTTGTCGGGACCCGCGTAGCCGCGATGTGGGCAGGTGCGCGTGCGGGCAGGCCCCTCGTCTGCCCGCACGGTGGCACACCATGCGCTGATGTCGGCCGCAGCCAGGCGTCTGATTCTGCTTGTTACTGACGAGTTAGCCAACGTCACGCGTGTGCACCACCGGCCGGCGGGAAAGTCGGCACGTTGCCCACGTGTCCGACCGCCAGGCGCTGGCTGTGTCCCACGTGCGAACGGAAGGAGTCTTGCTGCGAGGGCGAGCCGCTCGGGTGCACGCCCTGGAAGCCTCATAAGGCCCTCGAACGCCGAACAACCGGGCAGGCCGTAGCCCGCCCAATCGCCGGGCGCGGGCTGACTCTTCTTGTCTACTAAGGACAGTCAATCCTTCTGAGCCGCCTTGCACCAAAGTTCCCCTGTCGGGGTGTCGCGTCGGTGTGCCAGCAGGGGGCTTTGCTGGGTTGACGGGCACGATTCCTTTCGACGCCGTACGGCAGTCGCGCTGGTCAGCGGTCTTTCTTGGGTGCAAGCGCAATGTCAGGAGAAGTGAGGGCGACACACCTCCAGGGCTCCGGGCGGGCTGCTACTGGTACACAGCTCATATCCGAATGCCGGCCCAACGGGCGAATCCCGCTAAAGTGTCCGTCGCTCTTCTGTCAGCCTCAGCTATTGCTCGCACAGTTTCATGCACTGATGGATGCATTCGTGTCTGCTGAGGACTGATCCGACGCGCATGATTAAGTTCCGTTAGAGCACGCTCGCGGTTCTCATGCAACAACCACGCGCGTGCTTGATCAATGTGATGGTGTGCAACCCGCTCGGGACGCGTCCGGTCCACAATGGCGACCTTCGACGCACGATTTACGGATTCCGAACCGTCGTACATCTCGACCGGTATCGCACACCAATGAATCGCAACGTTCAGCTCACTCGCATCTGTGTTGTAATAGGGGGTCGATTCACATCCGTTTCTTACCAGACGCCGAGCCTCCCTAACGTGATCATCAGCCCGTTCACCATCTCCCCCGCGTGCTGCCATGACGGCAGCGCGTAGGTGTAATTGTACGGACATACCATTGGATTTAGGGCTAGGCGGCCTCTCGTTTATCTTAGCAATCGCACGATCGAGAAGCCGGTTACCAGCGGCATAGAGACCATTCTGCATGAAATGCGTAGAACGATGCCAATCGGAAAGGGCAACCCTAAGGGGATCACCCGTCGATGGCGCTAGAAAGATGTGCCGTTCAGAAGCAGTTGCGGCAATGTCCGCTTGGCGGAAATGATGCCCAACATTCGCTACGAGCCTGTAAGTATCGTGCAACATCGAACGTGCATCCTCGCCTGCATCTGTTTCCGGAGCAGTACGCTCGACGTGCGCGAATAGATGGTGCATCGTCGCTGGAAGGGCCATAGCAAGCTCAGAAAACTTCTGAGATCTGCGTCGTCTCTCTAGCTTGTTTAGGCTCTGTCGTAAAGCGGAGACGCTTAACAGATCGCCGGTCGGTTGCGGGTCATCGAACGCATGTAGCGCCTCCCGAAGTTCAACAATGCCCGCTACCTGACTGTGTAGTTCAGTAATGCTCTCTTCTGCGCTGATGCCGTACAGGTCTCGTGCATCGACGCCCAGCGCCTGAGCGCAGGAAGCTACGAACGCAGGGCTGGGGGGAGTCTTACCTTGTTCCACCTGCTTCACGAGCGACGTGGACACGAAGGCTCGCGCTGCGAGCTGATGCTGCGTCCAACCAGCAAGTTTACGCAGCTTCGCGACTCGTGAGCCTACGCGTTCTGCATCGCCTTCCATGTCAACCATTGTCCCTGCGTTGTCCCTCCACTGCCAAGAACCGCCGTAGCTTCGATCACCAGGACCTAGGACTGTTGATCGTTCGGGAGGACACCTAATGGCTGATCAGGACATCGTTCCACACGCGAACAACGCCCCAGCATCCGCCCACGCCGAGTGCAGAGTCCGAACGTCCCTGATCGGTGGCCGCGCGGAGTCGTAGCCCCAGTTCGGTGTGAACGCCGAAGGGCGCCAAGAGAGCCGTTCAACGATTAGCTGTCCGGGCGACTGTGGTGCGTCGACCGGCGCACCAACGGCCGCACACCGATTCGAAACGCATCCTATGGCTCTGTGTGAACGATCTTCTCGAAGATGGCTTCGTGACGGTGTATTCCGGTGACATCTACGACCCTCGAAGAGCTAGCAGGGTAGCCGAATGGGTCAAGGGTTGTCGACGTCGCTGAATAGGTACGAAGGAGCACAAGTGTCCGTAACTCCGACTTCTCGATATTACAATTTTGGGCTCACCTTCCGGTGGGTGCGTGGTGACGCGTTTGTGGCAGTCAAGCGCGGGTATGTAATCGAAGGAAGGGCAGTACTTGTCCTCCACGAATCAAAGAATCCGCGAGTGGTCGACCGGCCTAACGACGTTGTGGGTTGCGACCAACATACGTGGATCGCGAGTTTCCCGATCAATCCTAGTAACTGGGAGAAACCAGACGCGCTAGCGATTGCTGCTACCCAATGGGCGCAGCAGCACAAAAACCTGGCCGATTGGCGGGACCAGCCGCAACGGCCGCCGATACCAATTGAAGTAAGGAGGTGACAATACTTGGCTTGCGATCACGTATATCAGCCAGACCAGGACGGCGTGTGGGTGTGCACAAAGTGTGGTGCACGGATGTAACACACCCACACAACCTTTCATAGCGGCTGGTCAGACTGAGCATCCGATGCCGCTCTGCCCAGTCTACCTCAAAGACACCGCTCAATGGGTGGTCTGAGTGACGGGTCGGGTCGATGCGTGCTTCGCCAGAGTCATCGGCCCGTCTCCGTCCAGCCGAAAATGGCGAATCGTAACCAACGCTGGGGGGAGCGTCTGCATGAATATCGATAGGAGTACTGGGGAAATCGTGATGACTGATCGAAACAACCTTCAAGAGTCGAGCGACGCGCCAGCGTCCGCCGGTCGCCCTGACAGGCCAGCACCGGAGTGCTTTGACAGGGGGTACGGCACGCCTGCACACATCAAACGCTCAGAAGATCGCGAAGTGGGCCGGATACAGACCTGGTGCGGCGAGACGGTCGATGCCAGCGCGACTCGCCGCGTATCTGGCCCGTCCGGCGGCAACCTACCGAACGACCCTGCCCCACACGCCTACTGCTACCCGTGCCTGTCACGCATGATCGACGCTACTCAAGCCACGCTTGAGTCTGTGGTCAATGCTGTGGAAGAGCTCGGGAAATAAGGAAGCGCGTACCGAGTGAGGTGTCATCATGACTTCACCTGAGTGCGTTAGTACGGAAATCCACAGTGACACGTTGCTGTCCGGCGTACTTTCCAGGTGGGTACACAAACCCGAGCTAGGACGCAGACCAACAGAGTTCGGTTACTGGGCGGAATGTGGCACGCTCGGCTGGCCTTGCCCGCCTGGAGCCGCGAACTGGCCGCTATGCAAAGCTTGCTTCGGGGTGCCGACCGAGAACGGAGATACTCATCCTTCCTATCTGCCGAGCCTGAGCGGGTGGATATGGCCTGAGGAGCAGGCGGCCTAAAGCTCGGTCCGATGTCGCCCTACCCCGACAGTGCAGAGACACCGGGCCGTACGGCTGGCCAGCACTACGGTGCTGGCCAGCCTCCATATGTCTGTCCCGATGTACCGCCCTGATTACGTGAACGGCCCGACCAGCAGGAGACACGCTGGTCGCGTATCCGTAGACTTCACCGCATACCCCAGCCTGTAAGAGTCGGACCCGAATACCGTCAGGCTGGGGTATTTGATCTTCTGCAAGTATTAGCTCAACTCGTATGAGGGCCACCCGCGGACCACTGAAGTGGGCCCCGGAAGTTGGACTGGCTAATTGAAGGCTAGTTGGTGAGGGCCTGGGCTCGGTATTCGGCCGGGCTCAGGCCCTTCATCGTGGTTGAGATGCGAGTGGTGTTGTACCAGTCGACGTAGTCGTCGAGGGCGTGGGTGAAGTCCTGGACGGTGTCGAAGTGGTTGTGGTG
>JBPYFK010000167.1:0-157514 GCA_051984675.1 Pseudonocardiaceae bacterium
GGTTCGCCGCGATGAACGCCAGCCCCGTCACCCACGCCGGCAACGCCCGACCGGACAGGAAGAAGTCCAAACTCGTCGACACCGACCGGCGCGCGAGCGCCCCGATGCCGAGCACGAACAGGAAGTAGACCACGAGCAGGACGTAGTCGACTGGACTCGCGTTGAGCCGCAGCGTCCCCTGGGCTAGCACCTCCACGACGCCCCACCTCCAGAACGAACAAAGTCAAACGATAATCACCATCCCGGTGATAACAGCGAACAGTACCCGACTGTGTGACGAATCACATCGTTCCGATATCAATTCGTTGGGACCTGAGACTAAATCGATCTGACCTGCTGCGCCGGACAGGGTCCCGAGGTGCCCGCCTGGCCCGTTGACGCACAGCGCCGGTTACTCCCCCGAAAGCACCACATCGGCCGCATGCCCGTAGCGATGCGTCCCTGTGGCGGCAAGGAGAGCTAAGAATGATCTTTGCCTGGCGTGGTGCCTATGCCGCACCCATGAGCAGGCGTGACCCCGGAGGTCAGAACAACCGGAATTCGTCCGGCTCGATGCCGCGCAGCTTGTCGTAATCCAGCGTGACGCAGCGAATGCCGCGATCTTCGGCGAGTGTGCGAGCCTGGGGGCGGATCTGCTGTGCGGCGAACACACCGCTGACCGGCGCCAGCAAGGGATCGCGATTGAGTAGCTCAAGGTAGCGGGTCAGCTGCTCGACGCCGTCAATCTCCCCGCGCCGCTTGATCTCTACCGCGACGCTCAGACCTTGCGCGTCGCGGCACATCAGGTCCACCGGTCCGATGGCCGTGGGGTATTCCCGGCGCACCAACGACCAACCCTCACCGAGGGTGGTGACGTGCTCGGCCAGGAGCTCCTGGAGGTGCGCCTCCACACCGTCCTTCACCAAGCCCGGCTCGGGCCCAAGTTCGTGTTGGGAGTCGTGCAGCACCTCTTCGAAACTGATCACGAGTTTCTCCCCGGCCTTGTTCTGCACCGTCCACACACCAGGGTCCTCGATCAGCCAGCAGGGCGGGCTCATCCAGTTCAACGGTTTGTAGGCGCGGTCGTCCGAGTGCACCGACACGGAGCCATCCGCCTTCACCAGCAACAGCCGGTTCGCGACCGGCAGGTGAGCCGTAAGCCGTCCAACGTAGTTAACCTGGCAGCGAGCGATCACAAGACGCACCCGCATCAGGGTACGGGCAGCGACCTACACATCGAGCACCCCCGGCGCAGCGACTTCCCGCCAGCGCAACCGGTGTGGTGACAGCATGGGAGCTTTCCTGTCACCGGTGACAGGAAAGCTCCCATGCTGTCACCGCCCCGTCCACCCAGCGCACGAGAAGCACAGCCGTGCAGTATTGACCGCGTGGAACGGATCAGCACTCGTGAGATCTACGCCAACCCTTGGATGACCGTCCGCGAAGACGATGTTCGGCGCGCCGACGGCTCGACAGGCATTTACGGCGTCGTGGACAAACCCGACTACGCGCTGGTGATACCGCTCGACCACGACCGTGTTCAGCTCGTCGAGCAGTTCCGTTATCCGCTCGGGATGCGGCGCTGGGAATTTCCCCAAGGCACGGCACCAAACAGGACTGAACTGGGTCTCACCGAGCTGGCGACGAACGAACTGCGCGAAGAGACGGGCCTGCGAGCCGCCGAGATGGTCGACCTCGGTCAGCTCGATGTCGCGCCGGGCTTGTCCAGCCAGCGTGGCCGGGCTTTCCTGGCGACGGGCCTGACAGCAGGCGCCCATGAGCGCGAGCATGAGGAACAGGACATGCGATCCGCCTGGTTCCCGCGAGCAGACGTGGAGCGCATGATCCTCGATGGAGAAATAACCGACGCGCAATCGATCGCCGCGTACGGGCTCCTTCTGCTGCATGAACGGTACGCGTCAGCGTGACGGCGAGCTGTCCGCGTGCCGCGAAGAGCGGGCTGACGCAGACTGACGCCAGAACTAACCTGAACGGGTGCCATCACAGTTGGTTCCCTTCCTGCTTGTCGTCATCGTACTCACGGTGGTGCCCGGGCCAGATTTGGCGCTGGGGCTCCGCAACAGCCTGCGCGGCGGCACCAGAGCGATGTGGTGGACAGGACTCGGCTGCTGCACCGGTCTTCTCGTGCACGCGGCAGCGTCGATAGCCGGCCTGTCCGCGCTGCTCGCCGCCTCCTCCACGGCCTACACCGTCGTCAAGACCGCGGGCGCCGCGTATCTGGTGTGGCTTGGCGCAAGCACGTTGTGGAAGAGCTGGCGTCATCGTCACGACGCGCCCGAAACGGGTGGCGCGGTAATGCTTCGGCGGGAAAAGGACCAGCCGGAAACCTGGTCGCCCGACCTGACAGTCACGCGCCGCGCCGCGTTCCGGCAGGGGCTGCTCAGCAACCTGCTCAACCCCAAGATCGTGTTCTTGTTCCTCACTCTGCTGCCGCAGTTCGTCTCGCCCGGAGAGCCTCGGATAGCGACCTCAATGCAACTCACTGGCGTGTTCGTCGGGGTCGCGTTGGTGTGGTGGCGGTTGACGTCGTGGCTGGTCGGCAACCTGCGCGACCTGATCGCGCGGCGCCGCGTACGCCTCGTGCTCGAACGCCTCACAGGTGGGCTGATGGTCGCTCTCGGTCTACGGGTCGTGCTCGACGGGCCGTGACCTCTGCCGCTCCCGCGCTGCGGCCGAGACAAGCGATGACAGGAAGGTTCCCCTGCTTCCACGACAACCGATGCGGTGGGCCGTCAGGCTGGCACCCGCTCGATTCCGGCACCGAGAGCGCGCAGGTTCTCCACGAAGTTGGGGTAGCCACGGTCGATGTGGAACACGTCGTAGACCTCTGTGACCCCATCCCCGCAGAGCCCTGCCAGCACCAGCCCGACACCAGCTCGGATGTCCGAGGCCCACACTGGCGCACTGGAGAGCCGCTCGATACCGCGGACGACGGCGTGATGCCCGTCCGTGCGGGCGTCGGCGCCCATCCGCACGAGTTCCTCAATAAACCGAAATCTCGACTCGAACAGGTTTTCGGTGATCATCGACGTGCCGTCAGCGATTGCCGACAGGGCCAATGCCATCGGCTGCAGATCAGTCGCGAACCCTGGATAGGGCAACGTTACGTAGTCCACAGCCTTCGGCCGACCGTGCATCACCACCCGGAAGCTCGCGTCGTCGGTGGAGACCTCCGCGCCGGCGGTGCGCAACTTCTCCAGCACGAGATTGACGTTTCCGGGGTCGACACCGCGGACTGTGATGTCACCCTGGGTGGCTGCCGCGGCGAACGCCCACGTGGCGCCCACGATCCGGTCGCCGATCACCCGGTGCTCGACCGCGTTGAGCAAGGGCACACCGTGCACCGTCAGCGTCGAGGTACCGGCACCTTCGATCTTCGCCCCCATCTGCTGCAACATCACGCACAGATCGACGATTTCGGGCTCCCGTGCGGCGTTGTCGATCACCGTGGTTCCTTCGGCCAGCACCGATGCCATCAGGATGTTCTCGGTGGCACCGACACTCGGGAAGTCCAACCAGATCTGGGCACCGTGCAGGTTCTCGGCCTCAGCGACCACCGCTCCGTGCTCGATGTAGCTCGTCGCGCCGAGTTGGCGAAGCCCGCTTTGATGCATGTCCAGAGGGCGGGAGCCGATCGCGTCCCCGCCCGGCAACGTCACCATCGCGCGACGGCAGCGGGCGACCAGCGGGCCAAGGACACACACCGATGCACGCAGCTTGCCCATGGATGGCGAAATGGCCTCGTGACTGATCTCCGCAGGAGTGACGATCGTGGCGGTGTCGCCATCGATGCGCACCTCGCAGCCCAGGCTACGCAGGACATCACCCATCAGCGGGACATCGAGGATCTCCGGGCAGTTGGTGATGGTCGTAGTTCCCTCTGCAAGCAGCGCGGCCGCCATCAACTTCAGCACGCTGTTCTTCGCGCCGACCACGCCGACCTCGCCGACCAGTCGCGCGCCACCGTGGACCCGGAAATGCTCGCTCACGACCTGCCAGGTTACGGGCACGCCCCAACGGCGTCGCCGTTACCCCGGGCGTTGCTGGGAGTAAGGGAACCTTCCGATCACTGATGCGCGGAAGGTTCCCCTACTGTCACCGAAAGTAGGTCGCGAGCATGCCGCCGGGCCGGATCTCCATAGCGGACCCACGAGGGGCAGATGCCTGGTGGCGTCACCGTCGCTGACGGTAAGGGAACCTTGCTGTCACCGATGCTCATGCGGCACGACGCGCTCACGCCAACACCTCTTAGGCTTAAGGTATGGCCGTCCACCTCACCAAGATCTATACACGGGCTGGTGACTCAGGGCAGACCCGTCTAGGCGACAACTCGAAGGTGCACAAGACCGACCCTCGCCTTGTGGCCTATGCCGACGTCGATGAGACGAACGCGGCGATCGGAGTAGCGCTCGCCCTGGGAATGCTCGACGCAGAACTCGCCGACCTACTACGCACCATCCAGAACGACCTCTTCGATGTGGGCGCTGACCTGTCCACTCCCGTATCAGAGAACCCGAAGTATCCGCCGTTGCGCATCACCCAGAGCTACGTTGATCGCCTGGAAGGATGGTGCGACGAGTACAACGCGCGGTTGGACAAGCTCACTTCCTTCATCCTGCCCGGTGGCAGTGCAGGTGGCGCACTGCTGCACCAAGCCCGATGTGTCACGCGCCGCGCCGAACGTTCAGCATGGACGCTCGCCGAGTCCGATGCGGAGCGAACCACGCTCCTTCCGGCGAAATACCTGAACCGACTGTCCGACTTGCTGTTCATCCTGGCCCGCATCGCCAATCCCGACGGTGACGTCCTCTGGAAGCCAGCCGGCAACGCCTGAACGTCCACCTCACGACGCTCTAATCGCCAGTCATGTGCAACAAGTCCCACGAGAGGGAGTCCCCCTGCAAGCAAGGGAACATTCCTGTCAGGTCTGACAGGAATGTTCCCTTGCTTGCAGCCGGCCGCGCGTCCCGACGGCAGCAAAAACGTGAGAGCCCCTCGCGCGGCATCGCGAAGGGGCGGGATTACGCAGGGTTACGAAGCCCAGGGAATGGAACTTCCTGGCGGCGCCGACTCCAGCCAGGAAAGGAACCCGGTCAACGCGTCGGGACCCATCGCCAGCTCAAGCTGGCCATCAAAGCCGTTGAACCGCAGAATCGTCGCGCCCGCGGGCATGGTGTACCCCTCGGGCAACGTGGGCTCGCGACGTTCCGCGATCTCCACCTTGCCCCGGCTGAGAACCAGGTTCGGGCCGGAACTCACGCTCAGCACCCGGTACCAGGCGAACTCTTCACCGCGATAGTGGCCCACCCCAAGGTGCCAGCCGCGAGGGCTGTCATCAGCGCGGGTACGGAGGGCCACTTCGATGCCACCGACACGGAGCGTGCGGAGCCTACGCCACACCGCCAGAGCGACGCACAGGGCGGCCACCACCAGTACCAGTCCGACGGCTCCGGCCAACCACCACACGGCGCAGCCCCGCCCGCTCGCCGTTAAGCCGAGTGTCCGGCCGCTGCGAGCCTCGCGAGCGCACGCGCTCGAACGACGTCGTCGCCGTGCTGGAGCTCGCTGCGGGCTTCCTCAACCTCGATCTCCTGCGCCAGCTCGGCCGACTCGGCCAGGATGCTCACGCCTTCTTTCGTGACCGACAGGAAACCGCCGTGCACCGCAGCACTCACGGTCTCGTCGTCCGCAGTCGTGATCTTGACCACCCCGGCCTCGACCAGCTGGCCCAACAGCGGCTCGTGGCCGGGCAGGATACCGATCTCACCTTCCGTGGTCCGCGCTGTCACCGCTGTCGCCTCACCGGACCACAGACGACGTTCCACAGCGACTAGCTGCACGGTCATATTGGCCACGCTGTCTCCTTCGTCGGCTGCGTAATAGCAGTCTAAACAACGCCTAGGCGCCGCCGTGACTGGCCCCGCCAGGCCCCCAGAGGTGTCTTGAGCCTCCGGGGTATGGGAGCAAGGGAACCTTCCTGTCAGGTGTGACAGGAAGGTTCCCTTGCTGCCGCACGCCTGCACCGGCGCCACCGGCGGCGCTCCAGCCTGAGCCCGGCCCTGGGGAAGAGCCAGCCCTGGGCCGGGGCCCGCTAACTCACTTTTGGGTCAGCTTCTTGTACTGCTGCTCAAGGTCGTCGAGACCACCGATGGACAGGAACGCCTGCTCCGGGTAGTCATCGAACTCACCCTTGCAGAGCTTGTCGAACGCCTCGATGGTCTCCTTCAGCGAGACGAAGGAGCCCTCCTGGCCGGTGAACTGCTTCGCGACGAAGAAGTTCTGGGACAGGTAACGCTCGATACGGCGGGCGCGGGACACCGTCACCTTGTCCTCTTCGGACAGCTCGTCCATACCGAGAATGGCGATGATGTCCTGCAACTCCTTGTACTTCTGCAGGATGCGCTTGACTTCCTGGGCCACCCGGTAGTGCTCCTCGCCGACGATCGCCGGCTCGAGGATGTTCGAGGTGGACGTCAGCGGGTCCACCGCCGGGTAAATACCCTTCTGGCTGATCGCCCGGGAAAGCTCCGTGGTCGCGTCCAGGTGCGCGAACGTCGTGGCCGGCGCCGGGTCGGTGTAGTCGTCCGCCGGCACGTAGATCGCCTGCATCGAGGTGATCGACCGGCCTCGGGTCGAGGTGATCCGCTCCTGCAGCTCACCCATCTCGTCGGCCAGGGTCGGCTGGTAGCCCACCGCGGACGGCATCCGTCCGAGCAGGGTCGAGACCTCCTGACCGGCCTGGGTGAACCGGAAGATGTTGTCGATGAACAGCAGAACGTCCTGGTTCTGCACGTCCCGGAAGTACTCGGCCATGGTCAGCGCGGACAGGCCGACCCGCATACGGGTGCCCGGCGGCTCGTCCATCTGCCCGAAGACCAGGGCGGTGTCCTGCAGCACGCCGGACTCGGCCATCTCCACCCAGAGGTCGTTGCCCTCACGGGTGCGCTCGCCGACGCCGCCGAACACCGACGTACCACCGAAGTTCTTCGCGACACGGGTGATCATCTCCTGGATGAGCACCGTCTTGCCCACACCGGCACCGCCGAACAGACCGATCTTGCCACCCTGCACGTACGGGGTGAGCAGGTCGATCACCTTGATGCCGGTCTCCAGCATCTCGGTCTTGCCTTCGAGCTGGTCGAACGCGGGCGCCTTGCGGTGGATCTCCCAACGCTCGGCGTCCGAGCCATAGCCGGGCTCGTCCAGGCAGTGCCCGAGCGCGTTGAACACGTGGCCCTTGACCACGTCACCCACGGGTACCGCGATACCGCGGCCCTGGTCGCTCACCTCGACACCCCGCACCAGACCCTGGGTGGGCTGCATCGAGATCGTGCGCACCACGTTGTCGCCCAGGTGCTGGGCCACCTCCAGGGTCAGCGTCTTGGCCATGCCCTCGGCGGTGATGTCAACGTTCAGCGCGTTGTAGAGGTCAGGCACCTGGTCACGCGGGAACTCGACGTCCACGACCGGGCCGAGGACGCGGACAACGCGGCCGGTGCCAGTAGCGGTGCTAGTGGCAGTTGCAGTCATGTCACTCACTTCCTGCTGACGAGAGCGCCTCGACACCACCGACGATCTCGCTGATTTCCTGGGTGATCTGGGCCTGACGTGCCTGGTTGGCCTCACGGCTCAGGGTACGGACGAGTTCGTCAGCGTTGTCCGTAGCGGACTTCATGGCGGTGCGCCGCGCGGCATGTTCGGACGCCGCCGCATCCAGCAGCCCGGCGAACAGGCGGGTGTTGATGTACTTGGGCAGCAGAGCGCCGAGCAGAGTCTCCTCGTCGGGCTCGAACTCGTACGCCGGCGGCAGCTTGCTCGGGTCGTAGCCGTACTCCACTTCCAGCGGAGCGACCCGCTTGACGATCGGACGCTGGGTCAGCATCGACACGAACTGGGTGTGCACCAGGTGCACCTCGTCGATGCCCGGCGTCCCATCGTCCTGCTGGCCGTCGGAGCCCGCCAGGACCGCGTTCACCAGCGTCTTTCCCGCATCGATCAGGTCTTCGTAGTGCGGACGGTCGGTGAACCCGGTCCAGCTGCCGGCGATCGGCCGGTTGCGGAACCGGTAGTAGGTCTCGCCCTTGCGGCCGATCACGTACAGCACCGGTTCCTTGCCCTGCTCGCGCAGCAGGTTCTGCAGCTCCTCGGCCTCACGCAGCACGTTGGCGTTGTAGCCGCCGCAGAAGCCGCGGTCACTGGTGACGACCAGGACCCCGGCCCGCCGGGGATTCTCCCGCTCGGTCAGCAGCGGGTGGTCCAGCGAACTCACCGAGGCCAACGCGGTCAGCACGTTGGTGATCTCGTCCGCGTACGGCCGCGACGCTTCGACTCGCGCCTGCGCCTTCATGATGCGCGAGGTGGCGATGAGCTCCTGCGCCTTGGTGATCTTCCGGGTCGATTTGACCGACCGGATGCGTTGGCGTAGTTCCCGAAGTTGAGCCATGGCTACCCGGTCACTTCTTCTTCGGCTCGGGCCGGTTGACCGTCACGGTCTCGTGGTCGACTTCCCCTTCGTCCAGGGCCTCGCCCGTGTCCTTCGGAGCTCCGGGGCCCTCGGACGGGGTGAACTGCTTCTTGTACGAGTCCACCGCCTCGAGCAGCAGCTTCTCGGTGTCGTCCGAGAGCTTCTTGGTGTCGACGATGTCCTTGAGCAGCGACTGGTGGGTGCGCCGCAGGTGCGCCAGGAAGTCGTCCTCGAACCGGCGGACATCGGCGATCGGCAGCGAGTCGAAGTGGCCGTTGGTGCCCAGGTACAGCGACACCACTTCCTCCTCGACCGGCAACGGCTCGCCCTGGCCCTGCTTGAGGACCTCCATCAGGCGAGCACCACGGTCGAGCTGGGCCTTCGACGCGGCGTCGAGGTCGGAGGCGAACGCCGAGAACGCCTCCAGCTCGCGGTACTGCGCCAGGTCCAGACGCAGGGAACCCGAGACCTGCTTCATCGCCTTGATCTGCGCCGAACCACCCACACGGGACACCGAGATACCGACGTCGATCGCCGGTCGCTGGCCCGCGTTGAACAGGTCGGACTGCAGGAAGCACTGGCCGTCGGTGATGGAGATGACGTTGGTCGGGATGTAGGCCGACACGTCGTTGGCCTTGGTCTCGATGATCGGAAGACCGGTCATCGAGCCGGCACCCATCTCGTCGGAGAGCTTCGCGCACCGCTCCAGCAGCCGGGAGTGCAGGTAGAACACGTCGCCCGGGTAAGCCTCGCGGCCAGGCGGGCGGCGCAGCAGCAGGGAGATGGCGCGGTAGGCCTCGGCCTGCTTCGTGAGGTCGTCGAAGACGATCAGGACGTGCTTGCCCTGGTACATCCAGTGCTGGCCGATGGCCGAGCCGGCGTACGGGGCCAGCCACTTCAGACCCGGCGAGTCCGAGGCCGGAGCGGCGACGATGGTCGTGTACTCGAGCGCGCCGGCGTCTTCCAGCGAGCGCTTCACGCCGGCGATCGTCGAGCCCTTCTGACCGATCGCGACGTAGATGCAGCGCACCTGCTTGTCCGGGTCACCGCTGTCCCAGTTGGCCTTCTGGTTGATGATCGTGTCAACGGCGACCGTGGTCTTGCCGGTCTTGCGGTCACCGATGATCAGCTGCCGCTGGCCCCGGCCGATCGGGGTCATCGAGTCGATCGCCTTGATGCCGGTCTGCAGCGGTTCCTTGACGCTCTGACGCTGCACGACCGTCGCGGCCTGCAGCTCCAGCGCCCGGCGCTCCTCCTCCTGGATGTCACCCTGGCCGTCCACCGGCTCACCCAGCGGGTTGATCACCCGGCCGAGGAAGGCGTCACCCACCGGCACGGACAGCACCTTGCCGGTGCGCCGCACCTCCTGGCCCTCCTCGATCTGCTCGGCGTCGCCGAGGATGACGGCGCCGATCGACCGGGCTTCCAGGTTCATCGCGACGCCGTAGATGCCGCCGGGGAACTCCAGCAGCTCCTCGGTCATCACCGAAGGCAGGCCCTCGATGTGAGCGATGCCGTCACCGGTGTCCGTGACGACCCCGACCTCCTCGCGGGTGACCTCCGGGGAGTAGCTGGAGACGTACTTCTCGATCGCACTGCGGATCTCGTCCGACGAGATCGTCAGCTCCGCCATGTCGTTCCTGCTCTCGGTTCGTCCTTCGAAAGTACTTCTGGGGCTTCGCCGCCGTGCGCGACGGCTCAGTCAGCGAATGCTTGCCACAGGTCCTGCAGCTTGCCGGCCGTGCTGCCATCGATGACCTCGTCACCGATCCGAATCACCAGCCCACCCAGCAGGTCAGGATCGACCTCCAGGTGCACCGCGATCGGACGTTTGTAAATGCGCTGGAGGATGGCTGCCAGCCGCTGCTGCTGCTCCTCGCTGAGCGGTACCGCCGACTGCACGTGCGCCACCGAGCGTTCCCGCCGCTCGGCCGACAGCTTCGCCAGGTCCAGCAGGCCGTCGCTGACGTGCTGGCCGTGCGCGTGTGCGACAAAGTGCTTCACCAGGTTCAACGTCACCGGTTCGACCTTGTCCCCGGCCAGCCGGTCCACGACCTCGGCCTTCCCGTCGGGGTTGCCCGTCGGGTCCGAGAGTAGCCGTTCCAGCTCGGGTTCCGCGCCGACAATGCGGCCCAGGCGGAACAGCTCGTCCTCGACGGCGTCCAGCCGACCGGCCCGTTCGGCCTGCACCAGCAACGCGGTGCGCCCGAGCCGTTCGAGCCCGTCGACGAGGTCGGCCGGGCTGGACCAGCGAACGCGGACCGCCTCGACGACGACCGGCAGCGACCGCGCGTCGAGCTTGCTGCCCAGGAGTTCACGCACCAGGTTTTCCCTGGCGTTCGGGTCGGTGGAGGCGTCGGCGAGCGCGCGCCGCAGCGGCGACTCGCGGTCCAGCAGCGCCGCCACGGAGAACAGCTCCTCGGAGAGCCGGGTAATCTCCTCGGCAGTCGCCCCGTCGGTCGCCTGCAGGAGTTGCAGCTCGGTGGCTGCGAGCGCGTCGCGGCTCGCGGCGTTCAACAGGGTGCTCACTAATGCACCTTCCCTGCCGGGGCCCGGTCGGCCCCCAGTTCTTCGAGAAACGAGTCAACGGTGCGGGCGGAGTAACCTGCGGCGGCCACCGGAGCATTGAGGTCGACCCCTGGAAGCTGTCCGGCACCAGCGGCCAGCGCCAGTGTGCTCACCGGGCTCTCCTTCCGGTTCTCCCGAAGAGGTGGGTATGCCACTCCCTCGGGGGAATCTTCACGTTCAGGACTTAACGTACCTGATGTGCACAAGGTAGACGGAAGCAGCCCCCGCCTCCTGAGCGCGCGTCATTAGGCCCGTTAACTGACGCGTCCGCTCGCTGATCGAAACCGCGCATCCGGCCAGGTGCGCCACCGGTACAGGGGTGGCGGATCAGCTTCCGCCGGACGCGATCGGCGACCGCGCCAGACGATATCCGATCCGGCCCATATCCGGTTCCGCACGCCAGCCGCCTTTGACGAACGGCACGGCAGTCCCGGCCGGAGGTTACCAGTCAGTATTGGAACCATTAGCTCACTTTGACCGAGCCCACATCCACAGGTTTCCGAATCGAGAAAGAATTCGATACAGAACATGTGGGCGTATACAAAGTTGGCCGCGACTGGTCACGCATTGCCCAAAATTGCCGACGTTAGCGTGATGCTCGACACCTGGACACAAATAAGGAAGCAGTTATGGACGGCCCACGGTGGTGGGCGAGCGGGCAAACGATCTTCGAAGATCGGGCCGCACGCGGGGCTGAACACGTCACCGAGCGTCCCTCACACCCGAACGCCCCAACGCACGTTCGGGTGTGGGGGACGTTGTAGACTCCCCGGACATATCGACCTTGAGGTGAGGTATGAGACACACCGCATCCCAAAGGAGCACGACGCCGTGACTACGCTAGCGTTACCTGGTCTGCCAGGCCCGCTACCTTTTCGCCTAGCCGCGCTCGGGTCCCACCTGTAGGCCCGGCCGGGGCGTCGGTCGCGCCGAGCAGGCGCTTACAGCTGTACCCGAAAGCTCGCGACGGTGTCCGGGCCGATCGGCCCACAAAAGGCGGTGTTGCTCGTGCGACGCGGACCGGCAAGGACCCTCTTGTCCGATCTGCTCATGGGACATGGTCCGCTCCCGGTTCCGGGAGCAGATCCCGGTCCCACCGTGGAACCGGACCCCACGTGAGGTTGCAGCATGGCGCGGCGGAAGGAACCGAACCTGGGCACGTTGCTGGGGCTTGGCTCCACAGCGGTCGCGTTCCTGATTGGAGGCATGGCGATTGGCTGGTTCGTGGATAGCCGTATCGGCACCTTCCCGGTGATCGCGCTCGCCGGCCTGGGCCTTGGGATAGCCGGGGCCTGCGTATACACTTTTGTCGAGCTAAAGAGATTCTTGTAAAAGTAGTGAGTGGGATGCCAGCCGAGCAACAAAATCCGACCAATCTGTTACGGTACACGGCGGTACCGTTCCGGCGTGCGATCTTCCTCGCTATTGCCGTGGGCGGTGCGGGGCTCCTGGCGACCGCGGTGCTCGGGCGGCCGTTGCTCGGTGTTTTCGGGTGCATTGGCCTCGCGCTCGGCGCGGTGAACGGTCACTTGATGCAGCGGTCCCTGTCACGTTTCTCGGTGGACGGAAAACCCGCGGACAAGAAGAGGGTTGCCCTCTCGTCGCTGAGCCGGCTCGCGATGATCACCGCGGCGGCGGTGGTGTTCGCCGTGGTCGTCCGACCGGACGGGAGCGCGGTCTTTCTCGGCGTAGCGGTCTTCCAGCTGGTGATGATGATCAACGCAGGCATTCCCGTTCTTAAGGAGTTGCGGAAGTGACGACCACAGCCGTTCTCGCTGCCGGCGGCGGCGGCGATGAACCGATCCACGTTGGTGAGCACTGGGACCCGTTCGGTATTGGGCTCAATCTCGACACGGTTATTTACACCGTAATCGCCGCAGCGGTCGTCATCGCCCTTGGCTTCTTTGTTCGCGCCAAGGTCACCTCGGGGGTGCCCAGCAAGCCGCAGCTGTTCTTCGAAACGATCAACGACCTGCTCCGCAAGCAGGTCGAAGACAGCATCGGTCTGCGTGTCGCACCCTTCGCGGTCCCGCTGGGGATGGCTCTCTTCGTCTTCATTCTGACGGCGAACTGGTTGTCGGTTTTCTCGTTCCACGAGGTTCCCGAACCGCCTACCGCGGATGTGAACCTGCCGTACGCGCTGACCGCCTTCGTGCTCATTTGGGTGCACATTTTCGGCATTCGGCAGAATGGGATGCACTACTTCGAGCACTACGCCAAGCCGTTCCCGGTCATGGCTCCGATGGAGATCATGACGCAGGCGGCCCGATTCCTTTCCCTGCCACTGCGGTTGTTCGGCAACATGTTCGCCGGCACGATCATGCTGCAGCTCATTGTGAAGCTGATGCCTGTGTACGTCTCGTGGCTGCCAGCCACCGCGTGGAAACTCTTCGACTTGTTCGTCGGTGCGATGCAGGCATTTATCTTCACCCTGCTGACCATCGTTTACTTCGGTGAGTTCAAGCCCGAACCACATGAAGGGGAGGTTTCTCACTGAAGACCGCTTGTCCATTTCATAAGCAGCTAATAAGCTACTTCCCGGTAGTCGATTAACGACATCGTTTGATGCGAGGAGAAACATGGCAGACATCAATACGGCCGTCACCATGGCTGGGGCGTTCGTGGGCGGTGGCCTCGCCCTCGGCGGTGGCGCGATCGGAGCGGCTGTGGGTGACGGTCTCGCTGGTGCGGCGCTGCTCAACGGCATTACGCGCCAGCCGGAAGCCCAGGGTCGACTGATTCCGTGGTGGGGTATCACCGTCGGCCTCGTGGAGGCTATGTACTTCATCAACCTCGCCTTCATGGCGGTGTTCGTCTTCGTTTTCGCGTAAGGTTGAGTAGCCAACATGCAGACAACCGTGCTAGCGCAGGGAGGCGGCAACAACTTCCTGCTTCCTAACTGGACATTCGTCGCGGAACTTGTTGCCTTCGTCATCGTCCTTTACGTGCTGTGGCGGTACGTGGCTCCGCCGATTCAGAAGGCCATGCGCGATCGTCAGGAGATGATCGAGAAGCAGGTCGAGGAAGCTCGGGAGACCTCCGAGAAACTGCGGGCTGCCGAATCCAACTACCAGCAGGTGCTCGCCGAGGCGCGGACCGAGGCGGCCAAGATCCGGGATGCCGCACGGAACGAGGCGCAACTGATCCGCGACGAGATGCGCGAGCAGGCCAACCAAGAGGTCGCCACTATCCGGCAGCGTGGTGAGGAGCAGCTGGCCAGTCAGCGCCAGCAGATTGTTCGCGAACTGCGCACGGAACTCGGCAAGCAGGCGGTCGAGCTGGCCAGCCGAATTGTCGGTGAATCTCTTGCCGACGAAGCTCGGCAGAGCGGTACGGTCGACCGGTTCCTCAGCGAGCTGGAAGAAATGTCGACCAACCACGCCGAGGTGTGACACACTCCATGTTGTGATCGGGTCGTTGTGGAAGGTCGCGCGGCGACCTTCCAAATCCGATCCGCGTGTGGTGTTGTCGCATAACCTCTAGCGTGCTTTCTGCGCTAGCCGGCGGGATACAGATCCGGCCGCTCTGCTGACAGCAGCGGTGTGTTGGCTTAAACCGAAAACAACCTCCGGGTGCGGTGAAGATGCGATTCTTCGCCTAGCCCGGAGGTTGATGCATTTCGGGGACGGGACGCCCCAAGCAGGACGGGCCCGAGGGCGACCTGCCGTGCGTCGTTCGCCCGCGTCTGGCGTCGCCGGCGCCAGCCGTCGCCCGCGCACGTCTGGCGCCGCTCGGCGTCTCGCCTCGTGCTCGCCGGCCCGTCGGAGCCGGCGGGCTGACAGTAAGGGAACTTTCCTGTCACCTGTGACAGGAAAGTTCCCTTACTGTCAGCCGCCCCACCTGCGGCCGCAGCCTTCCGGTGCGCGCGCACGTCTCTCCGGCTCCCCAACCAGCATCGCTGGCGAGGCACATCGCGTACGAGAAGAAGAATGTCAACGGGCGTTTCAGACTCGTCGAGAGAGGCTCAGTTCCGCTGTTCTGCGGCGTCATCGTCCGCACCAGCCGACGACTCCCCCACGCCCTGTCCTTTCCGCGCCCGCTCGCGCAGTCTCGGGACGATCGAAATCACCAGTGCGAGCGCGAGGGCGAACATGAACGTCCACACGACCACGATGGCGTCGAACAGGGTCAGTGAGACCGCCCCGGACGCGAGCACACCGGCCCACAGGTAGATGAGCAGGACCGCGCGACGCTGGGAATGGCCAATCTCCAACAACCGGTGGTGCAGGTGCATCTTGTCCGCGTGGAACGGGCTCCTGCCTGCTCGCGTCCTCCGCACCACTGCGAGGATCAGGTCCAATAGCGGGATGAACAGCACAGCTGCCACGACGAGCAGGGGCGACAGCAGGGCCAGCGCGTCCTTCGCACCGAACCGGGTGTAGTCCATCTTCCCGGACGCTGTGGTGCTGGCGGCGGCCAGCATCAGGCCAATCAGCATCGACCCGGAGTCGCCCATGAAGATCCGAGCCGGTTGGAAGTTGTGCGGCAGAAATCCCAGGCAGGCGCCCGCAAGGGTCACCGCAATCAGTGCCGGTGGGTACGCCAGGACGTCACCGCCCTGGGTATCGAGCAAACTCATGCAGAACACATACGTCGCGCTGGCCGCGATCAGTCCGATACCGGACGCCAGCCCATCCAGACCATCGACGAAGTTCATCGCATTGACCATCGCCACGGTCAGCAGGACGGTCAGCAGCTGCCCCTGGTTGCTGTTGAGGACGAGCAGCGAGCCGATGTTGCCGTTGTCTCCGCCCCAGGGCACATAGAACATGAACCACTGGACTCCCATGAGTACCAAGATTCCGGCCGCCGTCACCTGCCCGGCCAGCTTGGTCAGCGAGTCCAACTCGAACCGGTCATCGAGCGCACCGACCAGGACGATGAGTCCGCCCCCGGCGACCACCGCTAACGAGTCGTTGGAGTAGTCAAATCCTCTGGACAACGCCGGCAGGTTGTTGGCCAGGAACATGCCTCCTAGCACCCCGCCGTACATCGCGACGCCGCCCATGCGCGGCATTGGCTTCACATGGACGTCGCGACGCCGAGGGTGCGCGACGGCCCCGACCCGGATCGCGAGAAGCCGGATCAGGCCGGTGAGCAGGAACGTCACGGCCGCCGAGGTGAGACCGACCAGGAGATACTCCCGGACCGGCAATCCGAACGAAGCCCATGCGGGTGCGCTGTTCACGGCGCCAACTTTCCGCGCGGGTTGACCGGACCGGCGGCGAGCTGGGCGGCGACCGCTTCGGCTACGGACTCGCGTACAGCGCGCGGCTGGGTGTTGTCTGCCGCAGCGCTGGGCTCCGCCTGCTCACCGCGGCCGGGTAGCCTCGCGATCTCGACCATGTCGGCTTCAGCCATTCCGTGTTTCGTCACCGCTGGAGTGCACCGCTCACGCGGCAAGCCACCGCCGAGCCGATCCTCTCTTGGCACCGTTTCGGCAGTCGGGGGACGGGCACTCCGCAGGGGTGGAAGTCCAGTACCCGAAACGGAGCCCACCAGCGGCTGTTCATCGGTCTCGCGGCTGGTTCCACGTGAGCACATCAACGCTACCGGTCGCCAGTGCCCAGGGATGTCACGGGTCCGCAGCAGCGAAGATGGCACGGCTACTCAGCGAGACCGAACGTGAGTTCCATTCGGATGCGTGGGAGTCTCACTCGTACAGGTCACAGCTGCGCGTTGACGAACTCCCGCAGCCTGGCATTGAACTCGCTGGGCTTCTCCCGATTCGGCCAGTGGCCCGCATCGGAGATCAACCGTAGCTTGGCCCCGGGAATCGTTCCCGCTGCCGCCTGCGCAACAGACACCGGGACAAGGACGTCCCGCTCACCATGGATGACCATGGTCGGGACTCGAATCTGGTGCAAGTGGGGCAGGTGGTTGACCTTCATCCCGCTGCGGCCGATCGAGTCGGCCTGCCAGTCGGTGAACGTAGTTCCGCGCGCACGGGCTTCGGCGCGGACCTCGCGAACAACCTGGCCGAGGTCGCTGACCGGCTGACTTCCCGTGAATACGTTGCGGGTGAGCACCCGCTCGACGAGCCCCGCGCTTGAGGCACACACCTTCCCCGCGATGCGTCCGGCGAGCGGGAGCTGAACCATTCCCCAGGTCAACGTGTGTTTGGGCAGCCGCGACTGGAGTCCATCGGCGGCGACGAGCACAAGTCCTCGCACCCGGTGTGGATGCCGAAGCGCGAACCCGGCAGCCACACTGGCACCGACCGAAAGACCAACGAGAGTGACTTCTGTCACATTCCAAGTGTCGAGCAACCAGCGCAGGCATTCTTCGAGCGTGCGTTGGTTGGCCCGCCCCTTCCACGGAAGGCTGCCGCCGTGGCCCGGCAGGTCCGGCACGTAAACCCGGTGGTCGACAGCGAGAGTGGGGATGGCATGGCGCCAACTGAGAAGTCCGTTATCCAGCCCTCCGCCGTGAAGCAGAACGATCGCAGGTCCACCATCACCCGCACGGTGGTACCGCACGGCACCTGCTGGAAATTCGACGCTGTTGACCTCGACACCTAACGGCGGTGCGAGTGGGCCGGTCATCGTGGTCTCTCCTCAATTTCTGACATGCGGTTAGCTAGATCGGGTTAAACCCCTGGCCAGGCACACGTGTGAGTCATCCGTAAGCCGGATTGCGCGAAGCGTGGACCGGAAATCGTCGAAATCTCGGGCACGTCGCTTCTGAACCCCCACACGAGACGTCCGGGACCACGATCGGGTTGCGCTCGGATGTGCGTCATCCCCCAAAAGGCGATCGTGGCGTCACAAGGCTCCCCCGGGCGTCGCTGACAAGCAGCAAGAGCACGCCGAGAGAACCGCTCGGTACAGGATATTCGCTAGCATGATCGACCCGAACCGCGCGTACCAAGCGCGAACGGGACGTGCCAGGATCTGGTGGTGTGAGCACGGTCTATGACTGCAATCGCCCGGACACCCGGGAAGTGGGGCTGGCCGCCGCAGCGAACGCGGTTCGCGCCGGTGGGCTGGTGGTGTTGCCAACCGACACGGTGTATGGGATCGGCGCCGACGCCTTCGATGCCGACGCGGTCGCCGGGTTGTTGGCAGCCAAGGGGCGAGGGCGCGACATGCCAGTCCCCGTCCTGGTCGGATCCTGGTCCACAGTGGAGGGCCTCGTTCTGTCGGTCCCCACACACGCGCGCGCGCTGATCGAAGCGTTCTGGCCAGGCGGATTGTCACTGGTGCTGCCTCAAGCACCGTCACTGGCATGGGACCTTGGAGATACCCGCGGCACGGTCAACCTGCGCATGCCGCTGCATCCGGTCGCGCTGGATCTGCTGCGCGAAGTCGGCCCGATGGCGGTCTCGAGCGCCAACCGGAGCGGGCAACCCCCAGCAGCCACCGCTGAACAGGCCCGCCGGCAGCTCGGTGATTCGGTGTCGGTCTATCTCGACGGCGGTCCCTCCGGCGAGCCGGTGGCATCCACGATCGTCGACCTGACCGAACCGCAGCCGCGGGTGCTCCGCGAAGGCGCGGTGAGTGTCGCCGAACTGTCCGAGGTACTCGGCGTCGAAGTGACCTCCGAGTTGTAGGCCAGGGAGGGATGGTGCAAGCATGGGAATTTTCCTGTCACTGGTGACAGGAAAATTCCCATGCTTGCACCTGGCGCGGGGCGAACGTCACAAGGTGCGGGTTGCCACGCGGCGGGCGGTCGCGAAGCGGGCGCGGCCCGCAAGGTCGGGGTGATCCTTCACGTCAGTGAGCACACGCCGAGCCATCAGCAAGGCTGGCACGGACCCTCCTTGCGTGTCGTCGTGCTCGATCGCCACTCCACCCCCTGGCCGCAGCAACCGCGCGGCGGTCGTCACGACTTGGCGCACCACATCCAGCCCGTCCCGGCCCGCGAACACCGCCACATGCGGGTCGTGGTCCTTCACTTCCGGCGGCACGGGTGTGCCTTCCGGGACGTACGGCGGGTTACACAGCACCAGATCGACGAGACCGTCCAGTTCTGCCAGCACCGCCGTGTCGGCGACGTCCCCGGCGTGCAGCCGAATCGGCGTGTCCCCGGCCTCAGCCCGCTGATCAGCATTGCGTCGCGCCCATGCCAACGCCCCAGGATCACCTTCCACGGCGTGCACGATCGCATCCGGCCGTGCCTGGGCTACCGCCAGCGCAAGCGCACCCGATCCCGTGCACAGATCCACCACGACGGGCGCCTCCACGCCCTCCAGCTCGGCCAGGCCCCAGGCGAGCAGCAGTTCGGTCTCGGGCCGGGGGACGAACACCCCGGGCCCTACACGCAGATCGAGATCACCGATGGTGGCGGTTCCAGTGAGGTGCTGCAGCGGCACCCGCGCAGCCCGCTGGCGGACAAGGTCGCGCAGAGCGTCGATCACCGGCGGGTCGACCAGCGGAGTCATCATCAGCTTGGTCCGCTCGACACCGAGCAGGTGCGCCGCCAGCAGCTCAGCGTCCGCGCGCGGGCTCGGTACCCCCGCGGCATCGAGAATGCGCTCAGCTTCCAGGATCGCCAGGCGCAGGGGCTGTCGGGTCACACGACCCAGCTTACGGCCCTCCGACTCGAGCGCGTCAGCTCGCGGCGTTCAGCCGTTCCTCACGGTCGGCGGCCATCAGCGCGCCCAGCACTCCGCCGAGGTCACCATCCAACACCTGATCGAGGTTGTACGCCTTGTAGTTGACGCGGTGGTCGGAGATCCGGTTCTCAGGAAAGTTGTAGGTCCGCACCCGTTCGGACCGGTCGACTGTGCGCACCTGGCTGCGACGGGCCTCGGCGGCCTCCCGCTCGGCCTCCTCTTCCGCCAGTGCCTGCAGCCTCGCCTTGAGCACCTGGATCGCGCGGATCTTGTTCTGCAGCTGTGACTTCTCGTTCTGGCAGGAGACGACCACCCCAGTAGGTAGGTGGGTGATCCGAACCGCCGAGTCGGTGGTGTTCACGCTCTGCCCGCCAGGACCCGACGACCGGTAGACGTCAATACGCAGGTCCTTCTCGTCGATCTCGACCTCGACGTCTTCGGGTTCCGGGTAGACGAGTACACCGGCGGCTGAAGTGTGCACCCGCCCCTGGGACTCGGTGACCGGTACCCGCTGTACGCGGTGCACGCCACCTTCGAACTTCAACTTGGCCCACACTCCGTCGCCCCCTGCGTCGGCCGACTTGGACTTCACGGAAACCGTCACGTCCTTGTAGCCGCCCAGCTCGGTCTCGGTGGCATCGAGGATCTCGGCTCGCCACCCCTGCCGTTCCGCGAAGCGCAGATACATGCGCACGAGGTCCCCGGCGAAAAGTGCGGACTCCTCACCACCCTCACCGGACTTGACCTCGAACACGACATCGGATGAGTCGTACGGGTCTCGCGGCAGCAGTAGCTCTGTGAGCTTCGTCTCCAGCTCCGCGACCGTGGCGGCCAGGTGATCCGCCTCCGCCGCGAACCCCGGATCTTCCTGCATGAACTCTTTCGCGGTGGCCAGGTCGGAGCTGGCCTTCTCAAGCTCTCTCGCCACGCGCACGACCGGGGTCAACTCGGCATAGCGCCGGTTCAGCTTGCGGGCGTTCGCCGGGTCGGTGTGCACCGTGGGGTCGGCGAGCCGCTGTTCCAGTTCGGTGTGCTCGGACAACAGCGCTTCGAGCTTCGACGTTTCCACGGTACCTGCCTCCATCACGTGACCGGCCTCAACACGACGACGGCGCCCGCCCCGCCGGCAGCGGAGACGGGCGCCGTGAGGTCGGCTACTTCTCGGAGCCGGTCTTCTTGTTTCCCGGCTTGGGGCGGCGGCCGTAGCGCGCCTCGAACCGAGCCACCCGGCCACCGGTGTCCAGAATCTTCTGCTTACCGGTGTAGAAGGGGTGGCAGTTGGAGCAGACCTCGACGGTGATGTGGCCGCTCTTCTGGGTGCTGCGGGTGGTGAAGGTGTGACCGCAGCCGCAGACGACCTGCGTTTCCACGTATTCGGGGTGGATACCAGTCTTCAACGTTCGTCCTTTCATCGTGGCCGCCGGGTCCCGTCAACGGCGCGGCGCGCCTCAGGGTGAACCGGAGCCGGACTCGACGTTCTAGTGTGCCAGACCAGCGTCACCTGCAACGCAGCCCACCCGTCCACTATTCCGCCGCTGCCGAAGGCCGCCTCACAGCGGCGTCCGCTCCGGTGCGCCCACTGGGCACCTCGGGCTGTCGCCTGTGTGAGCGCGCGGGCTGGTCTTGGGGGTCGGTTGCCGCGTACTGAGCCCTGGGGCGGGCCATGCCAGGCCGCTCATCGCGCGCCTGGGACCGTCGACCGCTGAGCATCGACCATCCGTCGACCGGTCCTTGTCCGGGTTAGGCAACATGGGGTTAGGGGACGCATCCTCTACGAGTGCGGTGTGCCGGTCTGGAAGAGTTGTCGCTCCGGTCTTGGCTGCTGCTGCCTCTGTTGTTCGTCGGCAGCGCTGCTGGTGTGGCCGGGGTCCTGTATGTCTCTGTTGGCGGTGGCGGTACTGCCGCGTTCCGTGATCCTGTGCTGCTGTCCACACCTCTGCTGTTTGGCCCGGCGGCCGCCCTGGCGATCTTGACCGGTGGCAGCGTCAGGTGGCGTTCACGGAGCCAGCGGCACGGGCTGACCCTGTTGTACTCGGCGACCATGCTCGTTCTGGCGCTCGGCTTCGGCGACATCCGCCTGTGGTTGGGATTCGCTCTGGGATTCGGCGCGGTCGCTCTCGGGTTCCTCGTGACGCTGGTGCTCCGGCACCGGTCGCTCACCCGGTGCCGGGCTGAGTGACCCCGCCAGCGCGGGCACTGGCAGTAAGGGAACTTTCCTGTCATGGATGACAGGAAAGTTCCCTTACTGTCGCGAGCCCGCAGGTCCGGGATCGCGCAAGCGAAAGCAGCACGGACCCGACCCCTACCCGGCGAGCCCCGGTAGGGGTCGGGAAGGTCAGTCCTCTTCCTTGCCTGGCGTCGTCTTGGCGACCTGCATCAGGAACTCGATGTTGGTGCGGCTCTTGCGCAGCCGGTCCAGCAGTAGCTCGAGGGCCTGCTGCGTGTCCAGCGCGGCAATCACACGGCGCAGCTTGTGCGTCACGGCCAGCTCATCCGGCGAGAGCAGCAACTCGTCCTTACGGGTGCTGGACGCGTCGACGTCGACCGCCGGGAACATCCGCTTGTCGGCGAGCTTGCGGTCAAGCTTCAGTTCCGCGTTGCCCGTACCCTTGAACTCCTCGAAGATCACCGTGTCCATCGTGGACCCGGTTTCCACCAGCGCCGTCGCGAAGATGGTCAGCGAGCCGCCACCTTCGATGTTGCGGGCGGCCCCGAGGAACCGCTTCGGCGGGTACAGGGCGGTGGAGTCCACACCACCGGAGAGGATGCGCCCGGATGCCGGAGCGGCCAGGTTGTACGCCCTCCCCAACCGGGTGATCGAGTCCAGCAGCACGACCACGTCGTGCCCCATCTCCACGAGCCGCTTCGCCCGCTCGATGGACAGCTCGGCGACCGTGGTGTGGTCCGACGGCGGCCGGTCGAAGGTGGAGGCGATCACCTCACCCTTGACCGAACGCTGCATGTCCGTGACCTCTTCGGGCCGCTCGTCGGCGAGCACCACCATGAGGTGGCACTCCGGGTTGTTGGCAGTGATCGCGTTCGCGATCGACTGCAACACCATCGTCTTCCCTGCCTTCGGCGGGGACACGATCAGTGCGCGCTGGCCCTTACCGACCGGCATGACCAGGTCGATGATCCGCCCGGTGAGGTGCGTCGACTCGGTTTCCAACCGCAGCCGCTCGTTCGGGTACAGCGGGGTCAGCTTGTGGAATTCCGCGCGGCCCTTGGCGTCTTCCGGCGAAAGTCCGTTGATCGCGTCCACTCGCACCAGCGGGTTGAACTTCTGTCGCTGCTGCTCACCCTCGCGAGGCTGGCGAATGACGCCCTGGATGGCGTCGCCGCGCCGGAGGCCGTACTTGCGCACCAGCGACAGCGAAACGTAAACATCGTTCGGGCCGGCCAGGTAGCCCGAGGTCCGGACGAACGCGTAGTTCTCCAACACGTCGAGGATGCCGGCCACCGGCAGCAGGACGTCGTCCTCGCGCAGTTCCGGCTCGTTCCCGCCTTCGCCGCGGCTGCGGTTGCGGCGACGGTCGCGGTACCGGCGCCCCCGTCGGCGCCCGCCGTCGTCGTCGCTGTCGGAAGTGGTCCGGTCGGACCTCTCCTGGCGGTCGGTGCTGGCCGAGCTCTGCCCGTTCTGGGCGGATTCCGTGCGCTCACCGCGGTTGTCGGACTGCTCCATGTTGCCTCCCGACCGCCCGGTGGAACGACGCCGGCGGTTTCCTCGCCGCCCGCTGTCTTCGTCACCGTTACCGCCGAAATCACCGGCGGACTGGCGGTTACGACCACGGGTGGCGACGCCGTTGCTGGCCGACGCCCCCTCCGAACGTGGCGTCCTGGTGTTCGTTTCCTGGTTCTCGGGCTGAGTCTCGGCCTGCTTGTCACTGTTTCGCGTCGCCGGTTCCGCCGCGGCCGTGCTGCTGCCGGCGACCTCGAGGGTCTGCTGGTCCCCGTGCTGCGAACGGCGGTTCGAGCCGGTGGAGCCGCTACCCTGCCGCTCCTTGATGGCCGCGATCAGGTCGCCTTTGCGCAAACCACTCGCGTCGATCCCCAATTCCCCAGCGAGTTGGCGAAGCTCGGCAAGAACCATGCCGGACAGCCCGCCGCGGCGGCGAGGAGCGCCGTTGGCTTCGGAGGTCGACGAGTCAGCGGTGGGCTGACCGGCTCTGGCCGTCTCAGATTCCTTCTGCCCGGCCGAAGAGACGCCGTTGGCCGCCTCGCTGCTCAACAGATCGGTGTTGCTCACGAATGTCCTTCCTGACCGGACTACGCGTCCTACGCAGCCCAGCGGATTGTCCGCCCGCCGGAACGCGGGCGGCACTTTAGCCCCTGTGTCGGCTGAGTTCGGCGGAGGCGCGCGGCACGATCAGCGCGAACACCAGCTCGGAAAATCCGAAGCATGGGCAGTAGAGGTGCCTCACTCGTGCGGCCCTGTTGACGCTCGGGCACGGTACCGCATCCTTGCGCGACGCTGTGCGCCACGCCGATCGAGGCACGATTCCTGCGCGATGCATCCACTCCGGTCCACATTCGCTGATGCACGCCCTGCTGCCGCCTCACTCCAAGAGCCACCTGCTCAACGGGTGCTGCCACGCCGGATTCGCCACCGTGGGCCTGCGGCCAGGTTCCGACAGGTTTCACGAATCCGCCTGGCTGCTTCGGATCATCGACTTTGCGCACCGACACCGTATGGGAATGTTGCCGCACTTGTAGAGCTCCCGCTGGTCATCGGACACGCCAGGAAGCCTTCAGACACGAAGCTTCAGCCAACTGCTCGAACCCCGTTGAGTTAGCCACTCTTGCCTCGGCCACCGCGATCAGCTACCCCGCCAGTGCTGACGTTCACCCATGGTGGGTGGAGTCGTTGCGTAGCGGGAGATGCGTCCCGGGGATCGATGCCCCGGGCACCACACCGGCGTCCGTGCGCGCGGTGACTGATTGACCTTGAGGGTAGACGCCGACGGAACCAGGTGCAACAACCTGGCTGGCGTGGCCTCCCACAGTTCCGTCACACGGTCTCGCCGCATTTGGCGGTTACCGGTCGCCGTGATGCCGACACTTCCTTTTTACCACTGCTCGTAGCGTGGCGACGAGGGTGTTGGGAGTGCGGCCTCACCGGCTGGTGGCTCACCCCAGGGGGGTGAGCCGTACGCCGTGCCGGTCGACCGGCAGGCGCAGCACGCGGAAGCCGCGGGCGCTGGCCGCTGTGGCCAGCGTCTCATCAAGTTCACCTCTGCGGGGGAGCGCCAGGACCGTGGGCCCGGCACCCGATATCGCTGCCGGCACGCCCGCCTCGCGCAGCAGGCGGAGCAGGTCGACGCTCGCCGGCCATGCCGGCTCGCGGTAGTCCTGGTGCAGCCGGTCGTCGGTGGCGGTCAACAGCAGCTCCGGCGCCTCGGTGAGCGCGTGCACGGCCAGCGCCGCACGGCTCACCGCGAAGACGGCGTCGTCGTGCGGAACCGCCTCGGGCAGCAAGCCGCGCGTGGCGTGCGTGGAGGATTCCACCTCCGGCACCAGCGCCACCGGGCACACGTCTGGGTGGGCCTCCTTGCGCACGGCGTAGTACCGGTGACTGTCGCTCCACGCGATCACCATCCCCCCGTGCAGGCTGGCCGCCGCGTTGTCCGCGTGCCCTTCGACCGACGCTGCCAGCTGCAGCGCCGCCACGGCGTTGGCCGGATCGCGCAGCGGTGCGCCTGCCAGCCCATAGGCGGCGGCGACACCGGCCACGATGGCCGCCGCGGACGACCCGAGACCCCGCGAGTGCGGGATCGCGTTACGGCAGCGCAACCGCAGCGCCGGTGCGCGGACCCCCAGCTCGTCGAGCGCATCGTGCAGGACTCGCACGACCAGGTGTCGCTCGTCAGTGGGGACACTTCCCGCTCCCGGGCCTTCCACCTCGACCTGCGCGCTACCTGCCGGCCCGTCCACGACCTCGCAGTCGACGACGTCGTGTAGCGCCAGCGCCATACCCAGCGTGTCGAAGCCGGAGCCGAGGTTCGCGGTGGACGCGGGGACGGTGATCCGCACACCGGTACCCAGCGCCGTCACCCCAGCTCCAGCGCCGTCGCGACGGCGTTGGGGTCCACGGGCAGTGGTTCCACCTCGATCATGCCGGCCAGGGCGGTGTCCGGGTCCTTGAGCCCGTGCCCGGTCACGGTGCACACGACCGTGGAGCCGGCCGGCAGCCGCCCGTCCTCGGCGGTGGCCAGCAGCCCGGCGACGCTGGCGGCCGAGGCGGGCTCGACGAACGCGCCCTCGCGGGCGGCCAGCAGCCGGTAGGCGCCGAGGATCTGCTCGTCGGTGACGGCGGAGAACAGGCCGCCAGAACGGTTCTTGGCCTGGATGGCCCCTTCCCAGGACGCGGGACTGCCGATGCGGATGGCGGTCGCGACCGTCTCGGGGTTGGGCACGGGCTCGCCGTGCACGAGCGGCGCGGCACCGGCCGCTTGGAACCCGAACATCCGCGGCGTGTTTTTCATCACACCGTCGTTGGCGTATTCGGTGTAACCCTTCCAGTAGGCGGTGATGTTGCCGGCATTGCCGACTGGGAGGCAGTGCACGTCCGGGGCACGGCCGAGGGCGTCGCACACCTCGAACGCGGCGGTCTTCTGGCCTTCGATCCGCACCGGGTTGACCGAGTTGACCAGGGTCACCGGGTGCTCGGCGGCGGTCTTGCGGGCCAGCTCCAGGCAGTCGTCGAAGTTGCCTTGGACCTGCAGGATCTTCGCTCCGTGCACGACGGCCTGGGCCAGCTTGCCCATCGCGATCTTGCCTTGCGGCACGAGCACGGCCGAGGTCAGCCCGGCGCGGGCGGCGTACGCGGCGGCCGAAGCCGACGTGTTGCCGGTGGAGGCGCAGATGACCGCCTGGCTGCCGGTGGCCAGCGCGTACGTGATCGCCACCGTCATTCCCCGGTCCTTGAACGAACCGGTGGGGTTGGCACCTTCGACCTTGAGGTACACCTCGCACCCGGTCAGTTCGGACAGGTGGTGTGCGCGCACCAGTGGCGTTGCGCCCTCGTGCAGCGTGACCACCCGCGCCCCGTCTGGAATCGCCACCCGGTCGCGGTACGCCTCGATCAGACCAGGCCATCCGACCAGGACACGGCCGGCGTCCGCCCGAACGGTTCCCGCCGGGGCCTGCTGGGACATCATGACTGTTCACCCTCCACCCGCATCACGCTGACCACCTCGCGAACCGAGGGCAGTTGCGCGATCTTGTCCACTGTGGACTGTAGTGCGTCGTCCCGGGCGGAGTGCGTGACCACCACCAGGCTGGCATCCTCGCCACGCCCCTCCTGGCGCACCACGGAAATGCTGACGTCGTGCTCGTTGAACGTCGCCGCCACCTGGGACAGCACCCCGGGACGGTCCACGACGTCGAGGCTGATGTGGTACCGCGTCGGGGTCCGGCCCATCGGTCGCACCGGCAACTGGGCATACGCCGACTCTCGCGGGCCCTTACCGGACACGACGAGGTTGCGGGCCACCGCGACCAGGTCGCCCAGCACCGCGCTCGCGGTCGGCGCTCCCCCAGCGCCCTTGCCGTAGAACATGAGGTTGCCGGCCGCCTCCGCTTCGACGAACACCGCGTTGAACGCGTCGCCGACGCCGGCCAGGGGGTGGCTACGCGGGATCATCGCCGGGTGCACGCGCACCGAGACCGACTCGGAACCGTCCCCGTCGACCACCCGCTCGCAGATCGCGAGCAGCTTCACCATGCGGTCCAGCGACTTCGCCGCCGCGATGTCGCCCGGAGTCACCCCGGAAATCCCCTCGCGATGGACGTCGGCGGCGGTGACCCGGGTGTGGAACGCCAGTGACGCGAGGATCGCGCCCTTGGCCGCCGCGTCGAACCCATCCACGTCCGCGGTGGGATCGGCTTCCGCGTAACCGAGCTGGCTGGCCTCTTCCAGTGTCTCGCCGTAGCTGGCACCGGTCGAGTCCATCGCGGAGAGGATGTAGTTCGTGGTGCCGTTGACGATCCCCATGATCCGGTTGATCCGGTCCCCGGCCAGGGACTCCCGCAGGGGACGCAGCAGCGGGATCGCGCCCGCGACCGCAGCTTCGAAGTAGATGTCCGCGCCGGAGGCGTCCGCCGCCGAGTACAGCTCCGAGCCATACGCGGCGAGTAACTCCTTGTTCGCGGTGACCACGGACTTGCCCGCGCGTAGCGCCCGCAACAGCAGCGTCCGGGCCGGCTCGATCCCGCCGATGAGTTCGATCACTACGTCCACGTCGCCGTCCACCAGCGCGGTGGCGTCGGTGGTCAGCAGGTGCTCGGGCACGTCTGGGTGCTTGTGCGGCCGGCGCACGGCCACGCCGGTCAGCAGCAGCGGCGCGCCCGTGCGCGCGGCGAACTCGTGCGACTGGCCCTCCAGCAGCCGAACCACTTCGGAGCCGACGGTGCCGCATCCCAGCAACGCGACCCTGATCGGTTGACGGTCGGTGGTCACTCACACCTCCAGGCGGAGCAGGTCGTCCTCGGTCTCCCGGCGCAGCAGCAGGCGCGCCTGCCCGTCACGTACCGCGACCACGGCCGGCTTGGGCAGCCGGTTGTAGTTGCTGGCCATGACGTAGCAGTACGCGCCAGTGGCGGCCACTGCCAGCAGGTCTCCGGGAGCAATGTCCTCCGGCAACCAGCAGTCGCGCACCACGACGTCACCGGACTCACAGTGTTTGCCCACGATCCGAGACAGCACCGGCGGTGCCTCCGCGGCTCGGGACACCAGGCGGCAGTCGTACACGGCGTCGTAGAGGGCGGTGCGGATGTTGTCGCTCATCCCGCCGTCGACGCTGACGTACCGGCGAGACAGGCCGGCGTCGAGCTCGACGTCCTTGATGGTGCCCACCTCGTACACCGTGACGGTACCGGGGCCGGCGATCGCGCGTCCGGGTTCCACGGCGACGCGTGGTGGTGCGAACCCGGCGTTGCCGCACTCCTTGCGCACGATGTCGCGCAGGCGGGCGGCGAGTTCCGGTACCGGCAGCGGGTCGTCTTCCGGCGTGTAAGCGATCCCGATCCCGCCACCGAGATCCACTGTGGACAGATCAGCGACCGTGTCCGGGCCGTGCTCCTCCCGGAGCGCGGCGAGCAGCCCGACAATCCGGTGCGCGGCGAGCTCGAACCCGTCGTCGTCGAAGATCTGCGACCCGATGTGGCTGTGCAGCCCGACCAGGCGCAGACCTTCGGCCTTGATCACCCGGCGGGCCGCCTCGGCGGCGTCCCCCGACGACAGCGAGAAGCCGAACTTCTGGTCCTCGTGTGCGGTGGCGATGAACTCGTGCGTGTGCGCCTCCACACCCACAGTCACGCGGATCATCACCGGCTGCACCGTGCCGTGCGACCGGGCGATCTGGTCCAGGCGGGCGATCTCGTGGAACGAGTCCAGCACGACCGCGCCCACTCCCGCTTCCACCGCGGCCGTGAGCTCGTCAACGGACTTGTTGTTGCCGTGCAAGGCGATGCGCTCGGTCGGGAACCCGGCCCGCAACGCCACGCGCAGTTCACCGCCGCTGCACACATCCAGGCTCAGTCCTTCTTCGGCGACCCACCGCGCGACCTCGGTGCAGAGGAACGCCTTCGAGGCGTAATGCACCGAGGCTGGGTCGCCGAATGCCCCCGCGTACTCCGCGCAGCGGGACCGGAAGTCGGCCTCGTCCAGCACGAACAGCGGCGAGCCGTGCTCCGCGACCAGGTCGCGGACATCAACTCCGGCGAACCGGACCACCCCAGCAGCGCTGCGCTCGCAGTTGCGTGGCCAGACCGTGGGGTGCAGCTTGTCTACTTCGGTCGGTGTGCCCGGTGGAGGTCCGGCGGTCTTGCTCGGGAGCAGGACATCCGCGTGCCGGGGACCGGCGGGGTGGGCGCGCATCCAGCGCCTCCTCTACATCTGTTCCGGTGCGCTGACCCCGAGCAGGGCGAGCCCGTTGGCGAGCACCTGCCGGGTGGACTCGCACAGGTGCAGGCGCGCGACGGTCAGCGGGCTGGCCTGGTCATCGCCTGGTTGCAGGACGCGGCACGAGTCGTAGAACTTGTGGTAGGCGCCCGCGAGCTCCTCCAGGTACCGGCAGACGCGGTGCGGTTCGCGCAGCTCCGCGGCCGCCCGGACCACCCGCGGGAACTCGCCCAGAGTTCGGATCAGGTCGCCTTCGCGGTCGTGCGTGAGCAGCGACAGGTCCGCTTCGGCCACCGGCCCGCGCTCGATGCCGAGTGACGCGGCGTTGCGCTGCAACGACGACAGCCGCGCGTGCGCGTACTGCACGTAGAACACGGGGTTCTCGTTGGTCCGTTTGCTGATCAGGTCCAGGTCGATGTCCACGGCCTGGTCCACCGACGAGCGGATCAGCGAGTAGCGGGCGGCGTCCACACCGACCGCGTCGACCAGGTCTTCCAGCGTCACGACCGTTCCGGCGCGCTTGCTCATCCGCACCGGTTTGCCGGCGCTGACCAGGTTCACCATCTGGCCGATCAGTACCTCGACGACGTCCGGGTTGTCGCCGAGCGCTGCGGCGGCGGCCTTCAGGCGTGCGATGTAGCCGTGGTGGTCCGCGCCGAGCATGAAGATGCACAGGTCGAATCCACGGTCGCGCTTGTCCCGCAGGTAGGCGATGTCACCAGCGACGTAGGCGGGAGCGCCGTCGCTTTTGATCACCACCCGGTCCTTGTCATCGCCGTAGTCCGTGGAACGCAACCACCACGCGCCGTCGGCGAAGTAGAGGTGGCCGGACTCCTTGAGCTGCTCTACCGCGCGCTCCACCGCGCCGGAGCTGTGCAGCGAGTCCTCGTGGAAGTAGACGTCGAAGTCGGTGCCGAAGTCGTGCAGACTGTGCTTGATCTCGTCGAACATCAAGCCCACGCCGACGCGGCGGAACGTCTCGTGCCGGTCGCCTTCGGGCAGGTCCAGCGCGCCGGGCTCGGCGGCGACGACCTGGGTGGCGATCTCCGCGATGTAGGCGCCGCCGTAGCCGTCCTCGGGGGGCTCCTCACCCCGGGCGGAGGCGATCAAGGACCGCACGAAGCGATCGATCTGGGCACCGGCGTCGTTGAAGTAGTACTCGCGTGTCACGTGCGCGCCCTGGGCGCCGAGGACCCGGCCGAGGGCGTCGCCGACGGCGGCCCACCGGGTGCCACCGAGGTGGATCGGGCCGGTCGGGTTCGCCGAGACGAACTCCAGGTTGACGCGCAGGCCCGGGTAGAGGTCGCCGCGGCCGAACTGCTCGCCGGCGGTGAGCACGTCGCGCACGACCGCGGCCTGCGCGTCCGCCGCCAGGCGCAGGTTGAGGAACCCTGGGCCGGCGACCTCGACCGAGGCGATGCCTTCGCGTGTGCTGAGGGCGTCCGCCAGCCACCCGGCCAGCTCCCGGGGCGGCACGCCCGCCTTCTTCGCGACCTGCATCGCCACGTTCGTCGCGTAGTCGCCGTGCTCGGGGTTCCGGGGTCGCTCGACGGTGACCTGGTCAGGGAGCACGGACGTGTCCAGCCCCCGGTCGGCGAGGACGTCGACAGCAACCTTACGAACCAGTTCAGCGAGCACGGCAGGAGTCACCTGATGAAGTCTAAGGAAGCGTTCCCGCTGTTCAGCGAACGGGTTGGCCGTTCCGGTCTGTGGGAACCGGTCGGCCGTTAGGGCAGGCACGTGACAGTAAGGGAACATTCCTTTCATGACTGACAGGAAGGTTCCCTTCCTGTCACCCCCCGGCAGGAGCCCGGCCTACCAGGTCAGCGAGTCGCACCGCCGAGCGCACTCGGCGGGTTCGACCTGCAACGTGGCGTGGCTGATCTGATAGCGCTCGGCGAGCAGGTGCTGTGCCGCCACCAGAACCTGCCCGTGGTCAGCGCCTACGGACGTCGCCAAGTGCGCGGACGCCACCTCCATACCGGAGGTGAGCGTCCACACGTGCAGATCGTGTACTTCCGTCACCGAAGGAAGGTTCGCGAGCTCAGCGCGCATCTCGGGAACGTCCACGCCCTCCGGCGCCTGCTGCACGAGTATCCGGACGGCCTGACGCGCGAGCTTCCATGTTCGAGGAAGCACGAACAGACCGACCCCGACCGCCACGATCGGGTCCGCCAGGTACCACCCGAACGCCCAGGTCAGCAGACCACCGATGAGCACGCCGACTGCCCCGACCGTGTCCGCGACGACCTCAAGGTAAGCGCTGCGCACGTTCAGACTCTCGTCCGCGCCCCTGCGCAGCAGCACGAACACGACGGCGTTGGCCGCCAGCCCAGCGGTCGCGGTGAGCATCATCGGTACGCCCTGGATCTCCGGGGGCTGCCGGAAGCGCCCGACCGCTTCGTACAGAATGTAGGCCGACACCCCGAACAGGAGGACGGCGTTGGCGAGCGCCGCGAGCACCTCCATGCGGTACAGCCCGAAGGTGCGCTTGGCACTGGCGGACCGGCGACCGGCAGTGATCGCGGCAAGCGCCATGCCGAGCCCGAGGATATCGGTCAGCATGTGGCCCGCATCGGACAACAGGGCCAGCGACGAGGTCACCACGCCGACCGTGGCTTCCAGTGCGAGGAACCCGGCAAGGATTCCGAGTGCGATCGTCATCTTGCGCTGGTAGCGCCCGGACGCGCTGAACGACTGCTGCCCAGTGGCCCCGTGGGAGTGTCCGTGGCCCATGCCTACCAGTACCTCATCTGTCGCCTGCGCTTCTGACCTCAGATATATAGGGAAGTGCGCATGAATGCAACTGACGCGAGGGCTCCATCACGGCCGAGTCTGCCTCGTGTGATGCGAGGTACTCGTGGGGCTGATCGTGTCTACCGGTGACATTGTGCTGCGTTGGTCGAGCTCACGCGCCGAAATCGATCCGGCATGTGCTCTGACCTGCGAGAACGTTGCGACACGGCCCCCAACCTCTCGGGCTTGCCCGTGCTCGGGCTTGTCCGTGCATTGTCCATGGCATTGTCCGGGGAGCTGCGCTGAAGGCCCCCTGGACACACCCATAGGCGAGTGCAGCTTCGTGCCTGGAGCAGTGGCCGGCTGCGCGCCTCCTTACCGAGCCTTTCGGGTAGCGCGGGCCAATGCCAGTGTCGCGTAGACCTCGGCCTTCTTTACGTAGTAGCGCTCGAAGCGTTCCTCGTCAGCATCCTCGGCCAGGTCCAGCGCTTCGACAGCGAGCGCCTCATAGTCGGGCACGTTCGGCGCTGTCCGCGGTCCTAAACTGTCGGGATAGGTCATGGCATTCCTCGGGGTAACGGGAGCGACCCACCCTAGTTCATTCGGAGTAATCAGGAAGGCGCCATAGCGCTAGCGTTGCGTTCGCCTCAGTGGCCCGTCGCGCTGTTAGTCACGGCAAGCGCCCTCGGGCCACACCACCGTGACGGGTACGCCTCGTTCCTGGGCCTACCCAGCGACGTCACCGCGGGAAGGCACCTAGCTCCCGACAGTTCCGTGGTATGGGTCATGAAGGTGACCCGGGCGGCAACTCAGGCGCGGCTCCTGATGTCGGGGCCGTCATGGACGGCCACGATCGCGAGAAACGCCGAGCGCACTCGCGCGGCGACTTCGTCAGAAGAGTCGGCCGAGAGCTTTCCGTCGAGGTGCAGGCACGCCAGGCCGTGCGCTAGACCCCAGCCGGCACACGCCAGCGCGGTGGCGTCCGACCCGGGCGCCACGTTCGCCAGGGCCTGAGTGAGGAGCTCGTTCAGCTCGTCGGCTGCCTGCACGCGTTCGTCATTGCAGTCGTCGCACGGATTGCCGAACATGAGCCGGAACAGTGCGGGTCGCCGCATCGCGAAGTCGACGTAGGCGACGCCGAACTCCGCGAGATCGGCGATCGAGGTAGGCAGGTCACGGCCGGCGGTCAGGTCGTGCTTCAGGTCGCGGAAACCTTCGACGGCCAGCGCCGACTCCAAGGCGTCGCGGTCCGCGAAGTGGCGGTAGGGGGCGGTGGGTGAGACGCCCGCATTCCGGGCGACGGCGCGCAGCGAGAAGGTCTCCCCGTTCTCGAGCATCCGCATCGCTGTGGTGAGCAGCGCCGCGCGCAGATCGCCGTGATGGTAGCCACTCTTCTCCAATGTTGACACTGCTCACTCCCCTTCTTACGCTCACGTAAGCACTGTAAACATACCGCGCCATCCGGAGGATCGGATGTCATCCACCCTCTTCACGCCCGTGACGCTGCCGAACGGGGCGGTCCTCCCGAACCGGCTGGCGAAGGCCGCGATGGAGGAGAACATGGCCGCCGGCGGACAACTGCCCGACGACCGGCTGCTCCGGCTCTACCGGCGGTGGAGTGAAGGTGGCGTGGGACTGCTTATCACCGGCAATGTCATGGTCCACGCCCAGGCACTCACCGGGCCGGCCGGCGTCGTCCTCGACGAGTACTCGTCGCTGGAGCCGTTCCAGCGCTGGGCCGGGGCTGCCAAGAGCGGTGGGGCGCAGGTTTGGATGCAGGTCAACCACCCTGGTCGTCAGGTCATGGCGAACATGCCCGGCGTCGCCTGGGCGCCGTCGGCGATCCGAGTCGACATCGGGAGGAACAGCAAGCGGCTGGCGCATCCGGTGGAGATGACGTCCGCGCAGATCGAGGAGACGGTCGCACGGTTCGCGACGACCGCACGGCTAGCCGAGATCGCCGGTTTCGACGGGGTCGAGATCCACGCGGCGCACGGCTATCTGCTGTCGCAGTTTCTCTCGCCGCTGTCCAACCAGCGCACCGACGAGTGGGGCGGCACCTTGGAGAACCGTTCCCGTCTCCTGCTCGACATCGTCCGCGCGACCAGACAGGCCGTGGCGCCGGAGTTCGCGGTCGCGGTCAAGCTCAACTCGGCCGACTTCCAGCGCGGCGGCTTCGACGCCGATGATGCGAAGAAGGTCATCGAGTTGCTCGCCCCGCTCGGCGTCGACCTCGTCGAACTGTCCGGCGGCAGCTACGAGAGCCCGGCCATGACCGGACAGGCCGCCGACGAGCGCACCCGCGCACGGGAGGCCTACTTCCTCACCCTCGCGGAGGAGCTCGCGCGGACCAGTCAGCTGCCCCTGATGCTCACCGGCGGCATTGTCCGGCGACCCGTCGCCGAGGACGTCCTCGCCAGTGGTATCGACCTGGTCGGCATGGGCACCGCACTGGCCGTCGACCCCGACCTACCGAATAGGTGGCGCACCGACGCCGAAGCCAGGGTCGGGCTCAAGCCGATCAAGCTGAAGGATAGGGCCGTCGCCTCGACGGCCAGCATGGCCCGGGTGCGCTACCAACTCCGCCGCCTCGGACGAGGCCGAAGCACCCGCCCCGGCATCAACCCGATCCTCGCCTACCTCCGCGAAGCGCCACTCCGGCACACTGCCCTGCGCCGCTACCGCACCTGGTTGCGGACGCGTCCCGCCTGACCCGCCCGCCCGACCACCGGAGACGACCATGTCCGATCGCACCGCCGACCGTTCCTACGACCTCGTCCTGTTCGGCGCCACCGGATTCACCGGCGGTCTCACCGCGGAGTATCTCGCGCGCCACCTCCCACCCGACGCGCGCTGGGCGCTGGTCGGCCGCAACCCGGCCAAGCTCCGAGCAGTACGGGAACGGCTTGCCGAAGCGCATCCCACCGCCGCCAACGTCGAGCTCCTCGTGGCCGACGCGACGGACCTGGACTCGCTCCGCGAGGTCGCCGAGTCAACTCGTGTCGTGGTGACGACCGTCGGGCCCTATCTGGAGTACGGCGAACCGCTCGTCGCCGCATGCGCCGCCGTCGGTACCGACTACGTGGATCTCACCGGCGAGCCCGAGTTCGTCGACCGGATGTTCCTGGCCCACCATGCCACGGCCGTGCGGACCGGCGCCCGCATCGTCCACGCCAGCGGCTTCGACTCGATCCCCCACGACCTGGGCGCGCTGTTCACCCGCAAGCAACTGCCGAACAACGTCTCGGCGACCATCCGTGGCGTCGTCCGCAGCAACGCCATGATCTCCGGCGGCACCCTCCACTCCGCATTGGGACAGTTCGCGCGGATCGGGCCGATGCGCCAGGCGATGAAGCAGCGCAACAGCGCGGAGCCACGGCCCGCTGGAAGCCGCGCTCGAGCGAAGGCGGGCACGCCCCGACGCGATCGGAACCTCGGCCTCTGGCTGCTGCCCTTGCCGACCATCGACCCACTCGTCGTCCAGCGCTCCGCCACGGCACGAGCAGACTACGGCCCGGACTTCACTTACGCCCACTACGCGGGACTCAAGAATCCGGCCACGATCGCTGGGGCCACGACAGGTTTCGCCGCGCTGCTCGCAGCTGCACAGGTGCCGCCCCTGCGGCGGCTCATCGCCTCCCGGCTCCCGCGAGGAGATGGCCCTTCGCCGCAGCGCCGTGCACGCTCGTGGTTCACCGTGGACTTCATCGGAGAAGCCGGCGGCCGCACGGTGCACACGCAGATCCGCGGCGGCGACCCGGGCTACAACGAGACCGCCAAGATGCTCGCCGAAGCAGCCATGTGCCTGGCCTACGACGACAACCCACCCACCGCCGGTCAGGTCACCACCGCCACCGCCATGGGCGAGAACCTGACCCGGCGACTCATCAACGCCGGAATCTCGTTCTCCGTCATCGAACCGGGCACTAGCGCCGAGAAGAAGTAGGAGGCCCATGGCGGGTTCCCATCGTGCTCATCCCACCCGCGATGGTGATCGGCTCGGGCTACTTCCGTCCGCTCGTCGAGGAGTTCCGGCTGCGCGGCTAGGAGGCGCGGGCACTGGGACGGCGTGGCTTCGAGCAGGGACGTCCGCAGGCCGGCCGCGGCGAGGACTGGACCTACGGCGACGAGATCGGCGACATCGCGAGGGCGGTCGCTGCGAACCCGTGAGGAGAATCCCGGACGCCATCACATGCTGGCACTACCGGGACGACTCTGGGTTCGAACCCCGCATTCCTGGACTGGTGGTCGAACGTCCTCCCAATGGCACCGTCCAGCGCTCGAAGGGCAGCGAGGATGGCGGGGCCTAGCGGAAAACGATCCGTCTCGACGGCTACCAGCACAAGGGGTAGACCGTGTCCACGCATTGTCCACAAACGCTGACTCATAGCGGCTCAGAGTGGATGACAGCGAGACACCAGCGGGGTCCGCCTCGTAGCCGTTTGGGCTGGTCAGAGGCGGACCCCGCTGGTCGCGCTAAGCGCCCTGGGCAGGACTCGAACCTGCGACACCTGCCTCCGGAGGGCAGCGCCCTAATCGATCTCGTACGTGTTCTCACCTGCACGAACCCGGCACCGAAACTCCCAACCTCGGAGCTTTGTACGCGCATTGTCCGTAGAGCCTGGCACTCAACCCAGGACAGGCCGTGTGAACGGAGTGCGCGACCGCCCGCGTGGCGCGGTTCACTCTTCCTTACCGTCATCGCCTGTTACCGTGATCAGGTCGGTTGAACAGGCAGCCGCGAGGTCCAAACAGACCACGAAGGTATGGGTTGAACGACAACCCGCCGGGCCCCCTTGGCTGACCTGGCACGAACCGGGGTGTTTTCCCGTCGTGCTGCTACTGCATGCAATCGGCCACGAAGCCACCCGGGTGAGGTGGACAGGGGCTCGACCTGTCGCCAGCGACACGGGAGCGCCGACATGAGTACGCATCCCCCTCCTGCCGACGACACGCGAGAGGGCAACGATTCCCCGGAACGCGCCCTGGGCCACGCCTTCGTGGACCTGGCATACCCGCCGGATGCCCGCTGCCCCACCGAGGACGTATCCAACCGCCTGGTCGGCCGCTGTCAGGCCCACTTCGGGGTCGAGGCCAGCGTCATACACCTCGATGATGGCGGAGCGCGGGTGACCGCATCCACCAGCAGCGACCTTGAGCGCCTCCGCCTCGACGACAGGCGTCGCTCCTGGCCAGATCCCAGCCTGGAATGCGCCCAGACCGGCGAGCCCGCCAGCGTCACCGACGCGCCACAACAGACCACGCACTGGCCCGACTTCCGTGCCGCCCTGCACCGCCTCGGCTTTCAGGCCGCGCACGCGCTCCCGGTGCCTGCCAGCAAGCAAACGCCGGGCGTGCTGACGTTGTATGAGCCTAAGGGCAGCACACTGCGTCCGGCGGATCTCGACAACGCCCACGCGTTAGGCAAGGCAGCAGAGATCAGTCTCCAACGCCATCGAGCTGCACACCGCAGCGAGGTTCACAACGCTCAGCTCGAACAGGCGCTGGAAAGCCGGATCATCCTCGAACAAGCCAAGGGCCTGCTCGCCGCCCGCGAAGGCATCGGCCTCCAGCAGGCATTCACGCGGCTGCGTAGTTACGCCCGCAGCCACCGCCTCCGCCTGCACGACGTCGCCCACGACCTCGTCCTTCGACACGCAGGCGAACGTTAGCAACTTGACAAGCCGATTGGGATTCCCCTGCGGACCCGCATCTACGAGTATGAACGTATGTTCGATTGGTGTCCGGGGATGTGTGCCCAGCGGCATGTGCTCGTCCCCGGACGAGTGTTGGTCGGGTGGCTGCCGTGTGCGTGTCCTGGCGCCCGCGATGGTGGGCATCGCACGTGGACGTGCCGCGAGTGCATGGATGCCGGCATCGGAGACGAGGCGACGTTGCTCGCGGGGCGGCATGATCCGGCCGGCGTGGTCGCGCGGGGACCGGAGTTCGGCATGGACAGCACCGCAGCGCAGGTCAAGTGAGTGGGTCAGCCCACGTCCGCTCACCGGGTGCCCACTGAGGCGGGCACGCAGTCCAGCGCGAGAACTCGGATCGACGAATACGTTCGTTGTTCCGGATGAGGCGATTCAACGCCCCCTAACGCCCCATGCCTTGGCTAATTCCTTCAGGCCGACGTCGGAGCCTTTGATGTCCGCGCCGAGACCCTCAGCGGTGTCTTTGAGGTGGGCGTCCCAGTACCAGACCCATGGTTCCACGTTCGCACGTAGCAAGGCATGCGGACCACGCAGCCATCGCAGATTCGGGGGCAGCGAGAGTCGCACGGCGTTGACGCGCTGGAAAGCCCACAGGATGACAAACAGGTCGGATATCCGCTGTCCTTTGACGTATGCTGTTTTCGGCATGCGTTCACTTTTCGGCATATGTTCACTGTGGATTATCAAGCCCATTTCATGCCGCGCCTGTGCCACTTGCTCGCTGCTAATGTAGTCGAGGACATTGATAACCCGGTCGTACTGGGCGCGCAGTGCTGAGGACAACCCTAGGGTGGCACTCACCAGGACTGCGGCGGCGCTGATGATGACGCTTAGGGCAGACATGCGTGGACCCTATACGACCGCACCTGTCTGGAGGGGCGGTTTACCCAGAACAGGCTCACGGCGGCTGTCGGCGCCTCCCGAGAGGGATGGGCTAGCTGACGGCAGACTTCGACCTTGATGCTGTACGAGAAGAACTTCGGAAACTGGCGGAGCGGTGGCGCGAGGATCGGTAAGGCGCCTACTTAGATGGGCCACAAGTCCGGGGCGGTAACTTCGTAGCCTCTCTGGCCGTCTCACGCCGCTTCTTAACGCACCTTGGAGGCTCTGAGACGAACAGAGATCAGCGATTTCGTTTATGCGACTGATTGGCGCGCCTATGCCAAGCGCCGCCCTCTGTCGAGTTGAGCGGCGTCTTTGCATCTCATGAGTCATTCGTAAACGCCTATGCAGTTGGTCCTATACGCAGCCTGCTAGCGAGAGGAGATCGAGGTGCCGTCGGCATTGGTTTCGAGAATTCTTGGGCCACAGTTCAGCTGCACATCGGCCGCCCGCTGGAAGCATGCACCGGAGGGTGGGTCTGCGTCGGGAACTACTCGCACCAGCTCGAATTCGCGATCTAGATAGTATTGATGAAGTCGAGTGTTTGTAGTCCAGGCGTCAAGGCGGAGCCACGTTTTTCCAGCCCCCTGTGCATGCCTGCCTGCCCAGTCGAGCATGGCGCACCCCAGGTCGACTCCCTTAGCGCTCCTGGCTACGACCATTCTGTGCACATAAAGAGCGTTATCTGGGCCATCTTCTGGTCCCCATAGAGCAGGTTCGGCGTTTTCGTCCACCGTGATGGTGCCGACTAGGCGGCTGTCGTCGTGCACCATCCAGCACGTCTCATCCCTGACAGCCTGCTCAATTCCCGCAATTCGTACGGTGTACTGCCACTGGTCGGACCCTCGTTCACGTAGCCAGCGCGATGCATGCGTCCACAGGTCAGCTATTGCTTGCACATCCTGCGCGCCGACTGCTCGACGTATCGTTACGGTGTCTATCATTGTTCGGCCTCGGGATGCACTCGCTCGTAAAGAATGACGTGTCGATCACCAGGAAGTACGAAGTATTCGACCCGAATAACCTGGTCGTCTTCTGTGTAGCCAGTGGCATAATGAACGGCGACAGGCGTACCGGGGCTAAGGTTTAGCCGTGAGACCTCATCAGGGGATGGCATTCTGATGTAGTACTCATCGATAGCTCTAACTTCCCGTCCAAGCATGTCTTCCATGATCGCGTTGGACCCTCTAGGAACGTCAGCCGGGTCCATAATGGATGTGTCTTTAGCTAGATCATGACGATAGAACGTATCGTTGATATTGAACCGCTCACCATCAATGCTCCTCACGCGCTTTCGCGCGACAAGGGGCGTTCCCTCTGATACTCCAAACCGGTCAGCGATGATGCCCTCGGCTGGCACAACAGCCACTTCAATCGTTTGGCTTGGCTGACGTCCCTCCTCTGCCAGCGCGGCCGTAAAGCGGTCCATCGTGGCGGACTTGCGCGGCTCTTTTTCCTGCTGTGGGCGGTAAACCATGTGTTGCTGACTGCGCACAATCCGGCCCCGGCCGGGCTGCGCGACTACAAGCCCTTCCTGCTCCAGCGTGGACAGGGCGTGCCGCACTGTGATCCGACTCGCCCCGTGGTCACGGCCCAGCTGTGCCTCTGAGGGCAGCGCGGTGCCGGGGGCGAACTTGCCGGCGGCTATGGATTTCCGCAGTTCAGACGCTATCCGACTGTGCAACGTCTCGGCACTCACTAGTCCCTCCGAGTGAATGTGATCGGCCCGGTTGACAGACCCAGCATACCTGTTATTACAGTTAGCACCAGCTTGTTATGACAGGTAGTACGGGAATGACGAGCAAGACAGACCGAGCTTAGGAGTAGGACGATGAGCGTCTCCCCAGGTGAACGCGCTAACGACGCAGGACTCGCCCAGGACTGCGATCCGTCGCCATGGGACTTGGCTATGTGCGAGGCCGACCTGCCCGAGTGGGACCAGCTCCGAATCCAGGACTACTGGGATGCGCTGATCACCGAGGAGTTGGGAGCCCCGCTGGTCAGCGACGAACTGGAGACACCACAGCTCGCGGTTTCCCGCGATGAGTGGTCGGCACTCGGCTCCGGTGAGCGGGCGCGTTTGCGCCGGCTCCAGCGGCGATCCGACAACACAGCTCTGCGCACCGTCACTGCGGCGGCTGACGCCGTGCCGGCTCCCAACCTCGGGGAGGTCGCGTGATGCCTCGCCGTAAGCCCTTGCAGTGGATCGAGTTATGGGATGGCCGTCGAGAACTCGGCTGGACCGAGCACGGCCTACCGACCTTCCGCTTCGGGCACGCGCCGTCCGGCCTGGCGACCCGCCGCCAGTTACGTGCCGCCGGACTGTGCCCCGGCGGCCAGGACATCGCCGGGCAGATCGTCTGGCGGCACGGCAAGGCATGGGCCGGGCTCTACCGGCTGGATCTGGCCCGGCCCAAGCGGATTCCGACCGTGGCGCAACGCCGTGCCCTGGTCGCCGCCATGGCCGCCCGTCGGCGCTGTGTCCGATGTGGACGCGATGCCGGCTACTGCCTTCCTCGCAGCACTCGCCGTTGCTGGGGCTGCGACCCCGACAACCCCGTCAACCAATCCGCCGCCTGACGACCAACCAGGAGTGATCGAGATGAGCAAGCAACTTGTCCGTGTCAGGACGCCGCGCACGGGACGGCTGAAGGTTCTGGCTGTGCTGGCCGTGCTGGTGTTCCTCGCCGTCAGGTGGCCGCACGAGTCGGCCGCGTTCGTCCAGCACGTCACGACGAGCTTGCAGGCCTTCGGTTCCGCCGTCCAGTCGGGTGGTGGTCGGCCGTGAAGTTCGAGACCTGGGCCGAGTACCGCGCGTGGAACGCCCGGATGGCCGAGGAACGCACCGACGAGGACGCCGAAGTGCCGCTGTACACCGACGACCCCGCCAACAACGAGGAGTGATCAGCAATGGCATGTAACCGGAAGGTCTTGGCAGCCATGTCCCACAAGGCGTGCTTCGCCGTCGGCGGCCAGCAGTCCAGCGAGGCGGTCCTGGGCGCCAGCGTTGCCCACGGTCGTAACTCCAACCGCGATTTCGACCAGGTCCCGCCCGGCGTTTGCCAGTCCTGCGACGGCCAAAAGGTCCTGTGGACCGGCGGGTTCCTCGGCAAGCCGAACAGGTCCGTGACCTGCCCCGACTGCGACGGAACCGGCACCAGGTGAGCCAGGAAAGAGGATTGTCATGCTTCAGCAACGGAATTGCCTCGTCGCAGCTTGTGACGACTGCGGGCGTTTCTACGACGAGGACGGCGAGGGTGTTTTCCACTTCGTCGACACCGACGACGCGTACAGCGTCATCCGCTCCGACAACGACGCCGATTACCGCTGGACCGTCCTCCCAGACTTCCGGCTGCGCTGCCACGCCTGCGCACGCACCCGGTACTGCGCCCAGCACGGCCACGACTACACGCCCTGGCACGTCCGCCCCGCCGGCTATGCGCTCCGGGAAGACGTCCTGGTCGAGCAGACGGCGTGGGTGCGTTTCTGCCGCCATTGCCACGCCTCCGAACGCACCACCGAGGACACCCCGACCAGCGAGAACGAGGCCAGCGTGGGTGGTGGTTTGCGGTGAACTCGACGGATTACCTGCGTGGCTACACCGCGCCCCGCGCCTTGCTGGCCGGGCTGCTGTTCATAGCCGCCGTGGTGTGCCGGATTCCCGCCGTGGTGCTCGCGATCGGGGTGCAGGTGCTCGATCGCTGCGCTGACCGGCTCCTGTGCTGGGTGCAGTCGATTCCGCCCGCCCCGATTCGTGTCGCCCCCGCCCCGAAAGCCCGGAGGTATGCGCGATGAGCAACGTGTTCGAGGAGATGCGCGCCAATCGCGCCAACGCCGCTGAAATCCGCCGCGCCGATCGGCAGGCCGAGCGCGAAGAGGCCCGCAGGGACCGCCGCGACGAACAGGAACGGGCCGATCAGCTCCGTGTCCAGCGTCGGGAACGGTGGCAGGCCCGCCGCAAGTGGGTGGCGGACCACCCCGTGGACTGCCTCATGGCCGTGATCATCGTGGTGCCCGCCCTGTTGGCGTGGTCGGCGATGGCCGCCTACGGCAAGCAGATCTACGGACCGCTCGGGGTGCTGCTGCCGCTGTTCACCGAAGCTGCGATGTGGGCCTTTGCCGGCAAGCTCCACTACGCCCGCAAGGCCGGCGCTCCGACTGGCTGGTTGCAGGTCGGCACCTGGGCGTTCACGACGGTGGCCGCCGCGCTGAACTTCATCCACGGCCAGAGCCTCGCGGGCTGGCAGGTCGGCGTGGTCATGGCGGTGGTCTCGACCGGCGGTGTGATCGCGCACCAGATCATCACCGCCGCCCCGATGCGGTCCCGTCGCTCTCGCTCGGAACGCTTGGCGGCGCGTACGCGGCGACTGGCCGACAAGCGCATAGCTCGGATGGAACGGGTAGCGGTCCGGCAGGCCATCGGCGAGCTGGCCTCCGACGGCTCGGTGCGGCTGCTGCACCGATCTGGCGTGGTCACCCTCCGGCGCGGCTGGACCGGTCGGTCCCGGCTTGACCACACCCAGATCCCGGGGCTGGGCGACGACGGTCCCCAGGTCGACACGGTGGCCGACACCCTCGGCACGGAGATCGAGGAGTGGCTACGGGAGACCCCTCTCCCAGACACCCTGCCCGTCCCGCGCTCCGAGTCCGTCGACACCAGCTCTGAGCAGCGTCAGGAGAGGGCCGGAGAGCCCCACCCGGAGACTCCCCCGGCAACCCCGATCGAGCCCGCACGGCGGTCCATGGAGCAACTGCGCGCCGAACTCGGGGAGGCAGTCCAGGAAGGCCGGGTCGACCCGACCTCAGCCGAGTCGATCCGCAAGACCCTTCGGGTCGGCCGGGACCGCGCCAAGCAACTGCGTGACGAGTGGAACGACGGCACCGCCGGTGTTCCGGCCTGAACCAACCAGAGGTGGCCCCGCCTGGCGGGGCGGGGCCACCGAATCCCTCCCGCACCCACCACTTGGAAATGAGGCAAAGAGGTGCCCCACATGATGCCCGATCAGGAGACGACAGACATGGGTGACCTGATCCAGTTCCCCCAACCCGACCAGGAACTATCCGATCACACCGCCGACGGCACTACCGTCTACGTCCCTGCACAGCGCGAGGACCAAGACGACCAGGCTGCCGCACCCGGCGACGCGGACACCGCCGAGACACCCGGCGCCGAACTCGACGTGCCGGACGCCCCGGTGCCGCCCGCTCTGTCCAGCGGCAAGGCACTGGCTCGCCGCGCCCGCGAACTGACCGTGCAGGGCGTGCGCCACGCCCCGGCGGCCATCTCCGCTGGTTGGCAGGCCACCGCACCGGGCCGGGCGCACCTGGCCTATGTGTGGACCGGGGCGCGGGATGTCAACGGCCGGGCGTGGGCGCGGTTGCTGCACCGCGACATCACGGCCGCGATCCGCCAGGCCCGCGCCGACCGTAACTACGGCAAAGTGGCCGCGCTGGAGCAGCAGCGCCGCGATTCGGCCAACGCCCGGTGGCAGCGCATCAAGACCATGTTCGAGGTCGCCGAGAAGGCAACCAAGGCCGCCGGCTGCTCCCTGGCGATTGTCACCACGTTGTTCGTGCTGGCCACCGTGGGCTTTGCGATCTACGGGGCCGGCGCGGCCATCGCCGACGCGCTGGGCTACGTCGGCGGCGGGAACTGGGACAGCGTGTGGACCCACGGCTACTGGGCCACCGTCACCGGGACCGCTGAGGGCATCGCCGCGTTCGTCTCCACGGCCTGGTCGGTCGTGACCACCGTGTTCCCGTGGCTCGCGGTCGCGGGCGTCGCCGGTGGTGTGGCCGCGCTGCACCGCACCGGGAAGCACTCCGCCAACCTGCCCGACTGGGCACGCTCGGCCACCGGCGCCGACGAGGGGACCGACTACCTGGACGAGGGCGCGATCCTCGGAGCCCTGCGCAACCTGGGCCTGTCCGGGCTGGACAAGGCATTCAAGTCCGGCTGGGGCACCCCGAACCACCCGGCACGGGTGTGGGAAATGGGCCTCGGCCCGGATGGCAAGGGCCAGCGCTGCCAGATCCGGCTCCCGCAGGGTGTTCCGGTCTCGGAGGTCAACCGGAAGAAGGAACGCCTGGCCCACAACCTCGGCCGTCACACCGTCGAGGTGTGGGTCAGCGAACCCAAGGACAAGGCCGGTGTGCTGGACCTGTGGATCGCCGACCAGGGCGTCTTGACCGAGCCGGTCGAGGATTGGCCGCTGCTGGCCGAACTGGCGACGGCGACCGCGGACTACTTCACGGGTGTCCCGGTGGGGGTCAACGTGCGCGGTGACCAGGTCACTGGGCAGCTCAACGGTAAGAACTGGGCCTCGTCCGGGATGATGGGCTCGGGCAAGTCGACGCTGGTCATCACCACCATCCTGGGTGCGATGCTCGACCCCCTGGTGGACATCGACGTGTTCGTGATGGCCCAAAACGGCGACTACGAGCTGATGCGGCCACGGCTGCGCACCTTGGTTACCGGGGCCGGCGAAGAGACCGTCGAGGCCGCGATGGCCAACCTCCGCGAGCTGTATGCCGAGCTGGAGGTGCGCGGCAACGCCCTGGCCGAGCACACCCGCAACGGCGACCCCGACGCGGAGAAGGTCACCCGCCGGCTGGCCGAGAAGGACTCCCGGCTGCGGCCTCGGATCATGGTCGTCGACGAGTGCCAAGCGTTGTTCATGCACGAAAAGTACGGCGGCGAGGCTCAGCGGCTCGCTGTGCTGCTGATGAACGCCGCCCGCAAGTACGCCATCACCCTGATGTTCCTCACACCCGAGCCGTCCACCGAATCCCTGCCCCGCAAGCTCATGGCGGTCATGTCCAACAAGGCGTGCTTCGCCATCGGTGACCAGCAGTCCAACGACGCGATCCTGGGCACCGGCTCCTACAAGCGCGGGGTCTCCGCCGTCGGACTCGAACCGGCCACCGAGGAAGGCCCCGGCGACGTGGGCACGGCCATGACCAGTGCCGGGTTCCTGGCCAAGCCGGGGTTGCTGCGCTCGTACTACGTGCCGCGCAGCCACCACCAGGCGATCGTCCAGCGCGCGCTGGAGATCCGCGAGGCCGCCCACATCACCACCGAAGCGGCGGCGCCAGAAAAGCGTGACCCGGTCGCCGACGCCCTGGCGGTCATGGGCACCGAACCCGCCCGTGCCGCCCAGGTCGCCGACGCCATGGGCGCCCGCTGGAGCCACTACCAGGGTTGGGGCATCAAGGATCTCGTTGAGGCCCTGGCCGCTGAGGGCATCCGGGTGCCGTCTACGGACCGTAAGTGGATGGTCGACCCGGTCAAGCTCCGCGAAACCCTAGCCGCCCGCGACGAATGAGCCCGGACAGCCCCCTCCGCAACTCCTGAAAACCGGGCTGCGGAGGGGGGCTCCCCGGAGCGCTCATCCCGCTCATTCCGCTCATTTCCGCAGGACACACGGATGAGACGGGCGAATGAGCGAACTCATCCGCAACCCGGCACCTCATCCCTGAACTCATACACCATCGCAGTCCCCGTGGGGGGCCTGCGCCAGACCCCGCACGCCCACAACTAGATACACACAGTAATCAAAGAGGGAGTCGTTCGCCGTGTCGAAGTACATGCACATCGCCCGCGAAGGACTGTTCGGTCTGCGCTCGCTGTGTGGCAAGCGCCTACGCGAAGGCGACGGAGCCGCCCACAACGCCCCACTGTGCCCGACCTGCTACCGCCGCTCCGGCTGGCCCCACGACAAGCGCCACTGACCGCCCGGAGGTGCAACCCATGACGCCCGTGACCTTGCCAAACCCAGCCGACCGGGACGCCCTCCACGCATGGCTGGCCGACCGGCAACCAAACCCCGAAACCATCCGGCAATGGGCCACCCGGCAGCTTTCCACCGCCGGTCCGGTTCCCGCCCCCGGCACCCCTGCCTGGTGCGCGCTCGACGACCACGACCCACGCAAGACCGTTGCAGTGATCCGCGCAGCGCTTGCCTGGGTTGAAGAACGCACCCCGGAGGCGACCGCAGCGCGGCTGCGAGCCGAGCTAGACCACGACGACCAGGTACGGGCCCAGCTGGTCAAGGAGATGGCCCACGACCTCTCCGGTGCCGCCGACTGGTCCCGCATTGCCGCCGGCCCCACGGCGCGGCAGCTCGCCGAACGCCGCGCTCAGCCTGGCCCGCTCGCCCGCCATGTCGACCGCAACGCCGCCTTGGCCTGGGCACATACCGGTACTACACCCCACGCACCAGAGGAGGTAGCCGCATGACCGCCCCGCAGCCCAGCGAGCCCGAGCAGAGCACGGTCCGGCCGTTGCGGGCCGTACCCAACGACGAACCGCCAACCCAGGTGCGGCCTGGCGCTGAAGTGCTCGACGACGTGGCGCGGTTCCTGAGCCGCTTCGTGGTGTTCCCGTCCCCACACTGCGCACCGGCCATCGCGTTGTGGTTCGCCCACACCCACGCGGCCGAGCACTTCTACGTCACCCCGCGACTGGTGCTTGACTCTGCCGAGCCTGGCAGCGGCAAGACACGCGTGCTGGAAGTCGGGCAGTTCCTCGTCAAGGCACCGGAGATGACCATCTCCGCCAGCACTGCCGCGCTGTTCCGCATGGTCAGCCAAGGACCGATCACCATCCTGTACGACGAGGTCGACGCCATCTTCAACCCGAAAAACGGCGGCAACTACGAAGACCTGCGCGCCATGCTCAACGCCGGATACAAACGCTCGGCCACCATCGCTCGCTGCGTCGGAGATGCCAAAGCGATGAAGGTCGAACGCTTCCCCGTCTACGCACCGGCAGCATTGGCCGGGATCGCGGGCAACATGCCCGCCACCATCACCACACGCGCCATCACTATCCACATGCGACGGTGCGCCGAAGGCGAAGACTACGAAGAGTTCATCGAGGAAGACGTCGAGCGAGAAGCCGAACCGCTTCGGACCGAACTCGCAGCGTGGATGGACCACATCGGCGAACGCGTTGGCCGTTTTCGCCCGACGATGCCTGACGGGGTGCGCGACCGTTCTGCGGAGATCTGGCGGCCACTTGTGGCTATCGCCGACCAGGCAGGCGACCACTGGCCCGACCTGGCGCGTGCCGCTTGCGCGCACTTCGTCAACGCCACCGGAAACCAAGCACTCTCCCTGGGAACTCGGCTGCTGGCCGACCTCCGCGACCTCTACACCGCGCGAGGAACGGACCGCCTGCGCACGGCCGAGATCCTGCCCGCCCTCCACACGCTTGAGGAAGCGCCCTGGGGCGACCTGAAAGGCAAGCCGCTGGACGAACGCCGCATGGCCAGCATTCTCGTCCGCTACCACGTCAAACCCACCGTGTTCTCGGCAGGCGACGGCACCAAGCAGCGCGGCTACGTCACCTACGGCACAGCCAACCAGGACGGCCTCGACGACGCCTGGAGTCGCTACCTACCCCGCGCACCCGGCCCGTCTACGTAACTGCCGTAACCGCCGTAACCGTGCAGGTCACGCGGTTACGGCAAGAAACCCGGTTACGGATGGATCCGTAACCAACCACCTCCCGGTTACGGATCCATCCGTAACCACAAGACCATCCGTAACCGCCTGACCAGCGAAGTTACGGCAGTTACGGCAGTTACGCACACAACCAGCCGTCCTCAGCATTTGTTTGCTCCCGCTTGCCCGTGCACAGGAGGTCCGTAGCTCGTGGGTCGCCAACGTGAGTACCTCAGCGTCGACTCCTTCTGTGAGGAGTTCGAGATCAACCGAAGCACCTTCTACAAATGGCGCGCCAAGGGCACCGCGCCGCGCTGCACAAAGCTCCCGAACGGCGAGATCCGGATTCGCCGCACGCACGTAGAACTCTGGCTCGACACGCTCGCGGAGGCTGCCTGATGGCTAACGAGTACGACGTGAACGTCTGGGTAATCAAGCCCCGCAAGAACAAGCACGGCGACGTGACCAGCTACCCAGTTCGCTGGCGGGTCGGAACAGAGGAGTTCTACGAGTCATTCAAACGTCGAGCACAGGCAGACCGGTTCCGGTCCGAGCTGCTGTCTGCACAGAACCGAGGAGAGCCGTTCGACACTCTCACCGGCCTGCCCGCATCCCTCGGCCGTAAGACCACGGAGGTGAGTTGGTTCGACCTCGCACGCGAGTACGTCGACATGAAATGGCCGGATGCAGCACCCACAGCTCGACAGACGATGGCTGAGGCCCTGATACGAGTCACACCAGCCTTCCTCAACGGTGGGCGGGGCCGGCCGGACGAACGGGTTATCCGGTCGGCTCTGCGTGGGTGGGCGTTCAACACCGGCAAGCGGCAGTCGAACGAGGTACCAGACAGCGATCAGGCGGTCTTGTCGTGGTGCGCACGAAACAGCCTGCCCGTCTCTGCCGCCGCCGAACCCGCGATGCTGCGTGTCCTCCAAAAGGCCATCACAACCAAGCTCGATGGGACGAAGTACGCGCCGACCGTTGCTCGCAAGACCCGATCGGTTTTGTCCAACGTGCTGGACTATGCGATCGAAATGGGCGCCCTGGAAGCCAACCCGCTCAACTCGGTGAAGTGGACCATGATGCCGAAGGGAAACCGCGCAGTGGACCCACGAGCTGTTCCCAACCCCGTTCAGGTTCGAACCCTGCTGAATGCCGTCCGCAGCGTCAAGCGGAGTGGGAGCCGACTGGAGGCGTTTTTCGGCGTGATGTACTTCGCCGCCCTTCGGCCCGAGGAGACGGTCGGATTGAGGGACTACAACCTTCAGCTGCCAGAGAAAGGCTGGGGTGAGATCTACGTCGAGGATGCTCACCCCCACGCCGGTAGCCACTGGACCAGCACGGGCAAGCCTCGGGACACCAGGAGCCTCAAGGCGCGCGACACGGGCGAGGGTCGGACAGTGCCGTCCCCGCCGGAGCTGACCGAGCTGCTGCGCAACCACATCGACCGTTTCGGAGTTGGAAGCGACGGCCTGGTATTCACGGGCGACAAAGGCGGCGAAATCCCCTTGATCACGTACACACGGGTGTGGAGGGCAGCTCGCGCGGAGGCCTTCACCGACAGGGTGTGCGCGACTCCCCTCGCTCGCCGTCCGTATGACCTGCGTCACGCTGCGGTCAGCACCTGGCTGGCAGCCGGCGTGCCGCCAACCACGGTTGCCAGGTGGGCTGGCCATTCGGTGGCGGTGCTGCTGGAGGTCTACGCCGCGTGTCTACATGGTCAAGACGTGGCCGCGCGCAAGCAGGTGGAGGACATCCTCGGCTACAAGGACAAGGGGTAGGCCCGTTGTACGTCTATTGTCCGTGAGCGCTGGCTCATAGTGGCTCACGGGGGATGACAACGAGACACCAGCAGGGTCCGCCTCTTGGCCATTTGGGCTGGTCAGAGGCGGACCCCGCTGGTCACGTATAGCGCCCTGGGCAGGACTCGAACCTGCGACACCTGCCTCCGGAGGGCAGTGCTCTATCCGCTGAGCTACCAGGGCTCGTGTTGCGATCTGGAGACAGCCTAGCGCATCCAATTCAACAGCCGGAGCGCGGGGGCTGAGAGATCAAGACCGGGCACGCCTCTCGACTGTTCCCCAGGTACGACAGTAAGGGAACGTTCCTGTCACAAGTGAGAGGAAAGTTCCCTTACTGTCGCCGACCCTCACCCGCCGTGGCTGCGCAAGTACCACCGCATCGCGTACTCAACCAGGTTGATCAACGTCTGCTTGGTGGACTCGCGGCTACGCGCGTCGCACGTCATCATCGGCACGTGCGGGCTGATCGCCATCGCCTCCCGGACGTCCTCGATCCGATGCAGCAGGCGCCCGTCGAAGCAGTTCACGCCCACGACGTACGGAAGCTGGCGTTCCTCGAAGAAGTCGACCGCGGAGAACGAGTCGGCCAGCCGGCGCGTGTCGACCAGCACCACCGCCCCGATAGCCCCACGCACCAGGTCGTCCCACATGAACCAGAACCGGTGCTGGCCGGGAGTGCCGAACAGGTACAGGATCAGGTCCTTGTCTAACGACACACGGCCGAAGTCCATCGCCACCGTGGTGGTCTGCTTGTTCGGCGTCGCCCGCAGATCGTCGATACCCTGGCTGGCCTGGGTCATCACGGCTTCAGTCGTCAGCGGAACGATTTCCGAAACCGATCCGACGAATGTCGTTTTGCCAACCCCGAAACCACCGGCCACCACGATCTTCGCCGAGGTCGCCGTCGGGGTGTGGCCGGTTTGAGGGGTCTTAAAGCCGACGGAGTCCACTCAATACCCTTTCCATCAACTTCAGGTGGGATGCGGTGCCGGTTTCGGTGACGGTGTTGTGCACCGTGATCAGGCCCAGGTCTGCCATGTCACCGATCAAGACCTTGGCGACCCCGAGCGGCACGGACAGCAAGGCACCGACCTCAGCCACCGAACGGGGATGCCGGCAGTGTTCGGCGATCGATTGGTGCTCGAGGCGTTCCAGCCGCGCCGTCCAGCAATACTCGCTGGTAGACACCAAGGTTTCCAGTTCGAGTTGGTAGTTCGACCTGGTCCGTCCACCGGTCCACGCATAGGCGCGGATGTGTTCAGCGTGCTGCTCCACCTCCTCGCCCGACGAAGCGGCGCCCAACGTGTAGGGAGCCGACACATCGGACGACGGCTGCGGCTCGCGTGCGTCGAGATCAGGCGTCGACGTCAACGGGTACCGATCCGACGAGGAGCGATCGGACGGGTATCCAGCCGACCGACGCCCGTCAGTCAGGTAGTGGCCAGACCCATAGCTTTCCGGTGACTGCTGGTCTGACAAGTATCCGTCTGACGAGTATGGACTAGACGAGTGCCGGGCCGCGAGGTCCGTGGACTCGGCCGATGGCCACTCGCCGGGCTCCGCCGCCACCTCCTCAGCACGCTCAGGTCCGGCCGGACCACTTTCCGCGGGCGGCGGTTCCGCGCGCCTTCGGCGTCGCCGACGCCCGCTGTCCAGCGAGAACCGGTTGAACACCTCGGCAACGGTGTCCTCGCCCCCCGGTCCGGGATCGTTCTCCGGCCAGCGCCCCGGAGGTTGAGGGCCTCTGCTCATGGTCGCCTCACAACGACTGCCCGGACATCACCGTGCTCGCGCCGTGCAACTGGGAGCGCAGTTCCGGGGTGAGGATCTGGCCGACCCGTTCCACGAGCATGGTCATCTCGTAGGCGATCAGCCCCATGTCGCACTGCGGGGCGGCCAGCACGGTCAGGCACGAGCCGTCGCTGATCGCCATCTGGATCATAGTGCCGCGCTGCATCTCCACGACCGTTTCGGTCACGCCGCCGGCTTCGAAGCAGTGCGCCGCTCCCTGGGTCAGGCTGGACAGTCCGGACGCGACGGCGGCGAGCTGCTCCGCCCGGTCCCGGGGGAGCTTGTCGGACGAGGTCAGCAGCAGCCCGTCCGCGGAGACCACGACGGCATGGGCGACGCCGGGCACGCGCTGTGTGAAGTCGGTGACCAACCACCCGAACTGGCCGGTACTAGGTTGTGTGGAGTTCAAATCCGCCTCCTGTCCTGATGTCGCTCTCTGCCGATGTCAGCGGTGGTCGCCGTCAGGCCCGCTGGAGGAATCACCGAAGCCCTGCCTTCCCCGGCGCAAGCCGTTCTGGAAGCTGGCCAGCCGCCCTCGCACGACTTCCGCGTCCCGGTCAGGGATCTCCGGCTCCTGCGTGGCGGGGCCGGCGCTGCCCGGGGCCAGCTGCGATTTGGGGACTCGGCGGGGCAATCCGGCGGACGTGTACTCGTCGGGACTTCCCTGCAAGGCCTGTTCGGCTTCCTGCCACCGGGAGTCCGCGCTGAAACTCCACGCAGCCGTGGTGGCGGCACTGGTCGACGGGGTGTCGTTACTCGGCGACAGTGGCGGCGCGTCCGTGCCCGTCGCGTCAACGGCACGGCTGCCCGGCGATTGCGGGGTCGAAGCGGGTAAAGGCGCCCCTGCCTCGGCCGATTCCGCGGGGTCCCGTCCGCCTTCACGCCCCTTGTGCAGACCGCGCTGGAAGCTCGCCAGCCGCCCACGGGTGCGTTCGGGGTCGCGCTGGGAGTAGTCCGCCTCTTGCGACATGCCGCCCGCCGCGCTCCCGGCGACCAGGTTCTCCTTGGGCTGCCGGCGGGGCAGGCCAGCCTCCGTGTATTCGGTGGGCTGGGCCTCCGAGACGTTCTCGGCGCGTCGCCACGCGTCGTCGCTGCCGAAGTTCCAGCTTCCCCCGTCCTCGTGCCTACCGTTGCCCGAAGTGTCCGGGGAAGCCGGCACGCCCGTGTCGGGGGCGGGTTCACCAGTCGGTTTCGCGGCAGATGTCTGCTCCCGCTGACCCGGTGCCGGGGGCCAGGCGCCGTAACGGAGGTCCTCGCTCTCGGCGGCGGACCGGCCGTTGCCCGGATTGCCGTGGACCGCCTGGCCGTTGCGCTGGTCCGGCCGCTGCCGGTGAGCGGCGACGTGATGCGCCGGTTGGAACCAGGCCGAGGCCAACTCGTCGAAGATCGGCGTGTGTGGCGGGAACTGCGGAGACTCGGAGGTGTCGGCGGCGGTCCCGTTGTCCGAGGACGGTTCGTGCTGCGGGAACGCCTCGCCCGGGCCTCCAGCCTGGTCTGCCGGCGCCTCCGACGGCTCGTGGGCGGGCGTGAACAGCGAGTTCCCCGTGTTCGCGGGGCGATGTGTCTCCGCGGGTCCGCGATACGTGTCGATCGGACCACTTGCTTCCGCCTGGTCGCCGGTTTCCATCGGGCTGCCGGCGTCGTCGGCCTGAGCCGCCGGCTCGGCAGGACTGACAGCTTCCGGGGAGTTCGCCGTGTCCGTGGGCTCGGGCGTCAACGGGCGCAAATTGGTCACCGTTTCAGAACTCGCGCCATCGCCGGCGTCCTGCTCGTACCAGCTCGCGCCGTACCAGCCTTCGCCTTCCCAGTCCTGTCCACCCATGTCATGGCTGGGCCAGCTCTGCGCGGACGGGTCCTCGTCGGCGGTTCCCGAATCGATCGTGGGTGCCATCGGCTGTGACCCACCGTCGGTCACCGCGAACCCGTTCCGGGTGCTGGCCACGGGTTCCTGCGCCGTCCCCCCGGCCTGCGTACCGCCCGCAGCCGAGTCCAGGCTGAACTGTTCGGTGAGGGCGTGCTGAACACCGTGCGGCAGTGGTTTGCTCCCGCCTTCGGGCATCGGGGTGTGCCCGCCATTGGTGCGCGCCGCGACCGGCGCGGACGCCGTTTCGGCGAGCACGTCCGGCGGGAGAATAACGGTGGCCTGCACGCCCGTCTGCTGCGGCCCGTGGTTCAACTGGACCAGGACGCCGTGCCGGGAAGCCAGCCGTCGGACCACGAACAGGCCCATCCGGCGCGAACCGGTGAACTCGACCTCGCCGGGCGAAGCCAGGTTCGCGTTCGCGGTCTCAAGTTCCTGCTGCTGCATGCCGATTCCACGGTCGACGATGTCCACGCCGACCGAACCGTCGCCGCGCCGGTAACCCGAAACCACGACGTTGGTTTCCGGCGCGGAGAAGTTGGCGGCGTTGTCGAGCAGCTCGGCGAACAGCCGGACGAGGTCGCTGCAGACGTAGGCCAGGATCTTCGTTTCCGGTAGCGGCTGGACCACGACTCGCGGGTAGTGCTCGATCTCGGAGTTACCCGCACGCACCAGGTCGGCCAGCGGCGCCGGCTGGTTGAACCGCCGGGCCAGGTCTGCGCCGGAGAGCACCATGAGGTTCTCGTTGTTGCGGCGCATCCGGGCCGCGAGGTGATCCAGCTGGAACAGCATGGCCAGCTGGTCGGGGTCTTCCTCGTCCTTTTCGAGCTGCTCGAACAACCGCAGCTGCCGCTCCACGAGGGTCTGGCTGCGCCGGGACATGTTGACGAACGAGTCGCGATAGCTCTTGCGCTGCCCGGCCTGCTCACTGGCCAGGACGATGGCCTGGCGATTCACGGCGTCGAAGGCCCTGGCCAACTGGCCGACCTCCTCGTCGGTGTCCACCGGCACGGCGTCCACAGTGGCCGGTTGGGCCGAGCCCGCCCGGATCTCGGCGACCACCTGGGGCAGTCGCACCCGCGCGGCGTCCAGGGCGCTGCGTCGCAGGACCTGCAACGATCCGAGCAGTTGACGTCCGATGAGGAACACAACCGCGCCCGCGATCAGCAGGGCGGACAGCAGGACAACCGAGTCGAGGCCGGCGGCGTCACTGGCTCGGTCGTGCAGGTCGGAGGCGTCTGTCTGGAGCTTCTGGCCCAGGTCGATCTGCAGCCCGGCGTTCGCGTTGCTGCCGGCCTGCGCTTGGCCTTTCCAGTCCGCCATGGAAACCGGCAGTTGCACGCCGTCGGACTCGTCGCTGGTGCGCCTCGCGGGGCGCCGGCCGGTCGTCGCGAGGGCCTGCTGCACCGTGCCTTCGCGGGCTTGGGCCTGCGGGACGGAGAACGCCTGGTCGTACGCGATCCGCTCGGCGACCGGTGCGGCGGCTCGGAAGTTGTCCACCGCCGTGGCTCGCCGGGTCTGGCTGTCCGCGATCTGGCTGCGCAGCTCCGAGGTCACCCCGGACTGCAGGATGGAGATGGAAATCAGCGCCTGCTGCAGCCGGATCTCCTCGCCGGAGACGTCGAGTTCGTGCAGCGCGCTGGCGGAGGAACTCAGGGTGGGATCGGTGACCTGGTCGCTCAGCGCCTGGTCCAGGCGTAGCAGGGAGCCGACGATGTCGTTGTAGGTCCCGACGGCTGCGGCGGCGTCGACGGCGTGAGTCAGGACCTGCTGCCGTAACTGCGCGATGCGCTGGAGGTTCCGGCTGGCTTCCTGCTGGGCGGGAGCCACGACCGGTGCGCTGGCGACCGCGCCCTGGATTTCGGGTGTTACGGCCCGGAGAGCGGCGTCGACTGCCGGGAACTGCTGCTGCACGGGCCCGGGACCGGCGACGCTGCCGGCCAGCGACTCCGCCGCGCGGCTGCGTTCCTCTTGCAGCGTGCCGATGGCGGTGCGCAGGTCACCCGTGGTTTGGACGACGTCTTGGATTCTGGCGTAGTCGTCACTCTTACCGATCTGGTTACGGATCTGCAACACGCCAAGCGTGATCGCGAAGAGGACCGGGACGAGGACGACGGCGACGAGTTTGACCGGCAGTTTCCAGTTGCGCCACTGGGTGATCCGTAACCAGGTCGCCGGTTCAGGCGTCTCTCCGGTCGGGGGACCGGAGCTGGCTGGGTAGTCGGCTGGGCTGCTCACGACGTGGGTTCTCCGTGCAGAGGACGACCGGGACGCACCGAGCGGTTCCGCTGGCGCCGCTGCGCGGTCCAGCGCGAATCCGCCGTGCCTTGGGGAACGAAGGGGCTAGTGTCGGTGTTCGGGGTGGCGGGGACAGTCCCGCGCATGTCGCACGCTGTCACGACGCAGTCCCTTTCCTCGTGTCGGTTATCGCCACCGGGGCGGTTGCCGCCGCCTCCGGGCTTTCCCTGGGTACTCCCTGTTCCCTACGCCCGCCTCTGGAGCAGGCCAGGGATGTGGACCCCAGCGCGGGAAACGCCGACGCTGAGGAACAGGGACGCTCTGGGTACATCTGCGGCGGTCGAGGACTCATCGGCGGTTATTCAGCGACTTCCGTGAACTCCTCCGCCCGGTCGCCGGACGGTCGACTCGCGGAAGCTCTGCCGGTCAAGGGGACTTCGCGTCTGCGGTGCCTGGTGAGGTCTGCGTAGCGGTCTGCGTTTCGTTCGCGGAACCCTATCGCATCGACGCGAACGTCAAACATGTTCACGTTGTTCTCCGGTGAGCAGGAGCTTTCCATTACCGAAGATCGTCTCACGACACGCAGCGCATGCGGGAGCAGTCCACATGCGGACAATTGATCACTCTATGTAATCAACAATCCCATTACGAAGCTAGCTCGTATGGGTTATTTTCCTGGGCAGACCGGACTAACCCGCTTCCGCGCGAGCCGCCCCCGGGCCTCCGATTCGACATCATTGTCCTCTGTAGACGTTGAGTCTGTCTCATCAATCACGTCATCTCGGACAACGGGCCCTAAGGAGCCGTCGCTAACTAGGTTAACCGATCCCGACGTCGCCGCCGGGGGCGGCGACCCGCGCCCTCTCGGCACGGTGCTCGTCGCCCGACCCCATGATTACTCTCGGCAACTGCAGATTGACGAGACTGGATGAAACCAGTGGCCACGAGCCCGAATACGCAGCTAAGCTGCGTACCCGGTCGAGCTCATCCGGTGCCGCCGCACGATCGACGATCACTCAGCGCGGTCGTCTGGTCCTCCCACGAGGGTCGGGGCCGACGGCACCATGGGAACTTTCGTGTCTGCGTCGCGGCCGAATAACCGATGGGGCCGTACTTGAATATCCGTTTTGGCCGCACGTTGCTGCCAAACGCTCATCGCGTTTGGCAACCGCGGCCCCCTTCGTAGCGGGGCACCTGTACCCAGACACGTCTTGGAAGGGAAGCATGCCCGAAACCCGTACAAGCCCGCTGCCCGAGCCCGTTCGGCATGAAACAGCCGCTTTCGGCCGGATCAGCTCCAGCGCGGTACGCGCATCCCCAGGGAAACCCAACTATTACCGCATCGCGCACACCGCGGAGTTCCGCAAGCTGCGCCGCAACCTGCGCTTGTTCGCGTTCCCGATGACGGTGCTGTTCCTGGCCTGGTACATGACCTACGTGATCGTCGCGGCCTACCTGCCCGACTTCATGGCCATCAGGATCACCGGGGAAATCAACGTCGGGCTGCTCATGGGGGTCGGCCAGTTCGTCTCCACCATCCTCATCATCGTGCTGTACCTGCGGTTCGCCGATCGGCACATCGACCCGCTGGTGGAGGAGATCCGCTCCCGGTACGTGGGGGGTGAGCGCCAGTGACCCTGTCTATCACCGTGCCCCTGTCCACCACCGTGCCCCTGTCCACCACCGTGCCCCTGCCGACCCCGCACCTTGCCGCCGCCTCGGGGCCTGCGAGTTCGGCTCATCTCGCGGACTCGGCGCAGGCACCCGTGGACCCCGTGCTCAACACCGCGATCTTCGCGGCGTTCGTCGCCGTCACACTGTTCATCGTCTACCGCGTGAGCAGCCGCGGAACGGCTGCGGAGTACTTCGCGGCCGGCAGCAGCTTCACGGGTCCGCAAAACGGGATCGCGCTGTCCGGCGACTTCCTGTCGGCCGCCTCGTTTCTCGGCATCGCCGGTGCCATCGCACTCAACGGCTACGACGGCTTCCTGTATTCGATCGGGTTCCTGGTGGCCTGGCTGATTAACCTGCTCCTCGTCGCCGAACTGCTGCGGAACACCGGTCGCTTCACCATGGGGGACGTGCTCAGTTTCCGCATGCGGCACCGTCCGGTGCGGGCTGCCGCGGCGGTGTCGACGCTGGTGATCTCGTTCATGTACATGATCCCGCAGATGGCCGGTGCCGGCGGGCTCATCGCGCTGCTGCTGGACGTGCACAACAAGGCGGCGCAGGCGCTCGTGATCAGCGTCGTCGGTGTGGTGATGATCATCTATGTGCTGATCGGTGGCATGAAAGGCACCACTTGGGTGCAGATCATCAAGGCCAGCATCCTGCTGGTCAGCGCTGTACTGATCACGCTGTTCCTGATGGGCAAGTTCGGGTTTAGTCTCACGTCGCTGCTGCACGGGGCAGCGACCCACAACCCGCTGGGCTCGAGAGTGTTCGCGCCGGGAGCGAAGTACGGCAAGAGTTGGCTGACGAAGCTCGACTTCGTGTCGCTGTCGATGGCGCTGGTGCTCGGTGTCGGCGGGTTGCCGCACGTGCTCATGCGCTTCTACACCGTGCCTAACGCGAAGCAGGCGCGCAGTTCCGTGGTGTGGGCCACCTGCACGATGACGATCTTCTACTTGTGCACGCTGGTGATCGGCTACGGCGCCAGCGCGGTGGTGGGCACGGCCGCGATCAAGGCGGCACCGGGCGAGGAGAACTCCGCGGCGCCGTTGCTGGCTTTCCACATCGGCGGGACGGTGTTGCTCGGGATCGTTTCCGCGGTCGCGTTCGCGACCATCCTCGCCGTGGTCGCCGGTCTGACGCTGACGGCTTCGGCTTCGTTCGCGCACGACTTCTACGCGAACGTCGTCCAGCACGGCGCCGCTGACCCGGACTCGGAAGTTCGTGTGGCCCGCGTGACGGCACTCGTGATCGGCCTGCTGTCCGTTCTCGGGGGAGTGCTGGTCAACGGGCAGAACATCGCTTTTCTGGTGGCGTTGGCATTCGCGTTCGCCGCGTCAGCCAACCTTTCCACGCTGCTGTACTCGCTGTTCTGGTCCCGGTTCAACACCACCGGCACCCTGTGGGGCATCTACGGTGGGCTCGGTTCTTGCCTGATGCTGGTCGTGTTCTCTCCCGTCGTGTCGGGCAGCAAGGACTCGATCCTGCCCGGCGTGGACTTCGCGTGGTTCCCGCTGAGCAACCCGGGCATCGTGTCCATCCCCATCTCGTTCCTGTGCGGATTCGTCGGCACGCTCGTCGGTGGCGACCGTTCCGATCCCCACCGTCAAGCCGAGATGGAAGTCCGCTCGCTTACCGGGATCGGTTCGTCGCGGTAGGCGGAGATTGGCAGTAAGGGAACTTTCCTGTCATGCGTGACAGGAAAGTTCCCTTACTGCCATCTGCCTGACACGCGCACACAATCCGCCCAAATACCGGTGAAACCACGGTCCACCGCGCACAGTCCAGCGCATGGATACCAACGCCACCACCGGAATCAACGCTGACACCAGTCTTGGACTCGCGCTTGGCCTCGGCACGCCAGACCGTCCCCGTCGTGTCTTCCGCGCCACCGAACTCGAAAAGCTTGGCGTGTCGCAATCCACGTCCTACCGGCGCTGTCGCAGCGGCGGCCCCTGGCAGCGCCTCGCGCCCGGAATCATCCTCACCTCATCTGACCCGCCCACCACTGATGACCTTCTCCATGCCGCACTGCTCCACGCCGGACCGCAAGCCGTCATCACAGGTATGCACGGAGCACGCCTGCACGGAATGACCACCGCACCCGCCGACGCGGCCGTACACGTTCTCATTCCGCACACCAAACGGCTGCAGAGCCACCCGTCTATCGTGATCGAACGCACCATCCGACTTCCCCAAGCGATCAACAAGAATGGGATCCCCACCGCACCTCTCGTGCGATCGGCCATGGACGCCGCGCGCACCTGGCAAACCCGCGTCCGCACGGAAGAAATCCTTATCGAGGCTATCCAAAAAGGGCATTGCCACCCTCAGGCGCTACGCTACGAGATGGACCACGGCAGCCGCCGAGGAACCGGACTACCACGCGAAATCCTCCGTGATCTCACCACCGACCTGCGCTCGATCCCCGAGCTACGCGCCTTTCAACTCCTCCAGAAGAGCCACATTCCTGATCCGCTCTGGAACGCGCACCTGTTCAACGCAGACGGCAAGTACATCGCGACCCCCGACGCATGGTTCGACGACGTCGGTCTCGCCATCGAAATCGACTCCTACCAATTCCATTTCACAAGCAATGGATATACGCATACGATGTGTCGAAATGCGCGATACACCCACCACGGAATTCTCATTCTCCAAATACTTCCTGGCCAGTTGAAGAAAGAACCCGAAACAGTCCTCGCGAGTATCAAGGCCGCCTACGCGGCCGCCAAAGTGAGCCCCCGACCACCCGTCACGGTACGGCCATCCCCGATAAGGGTGGACCGTGCTCAATAACCACGGTGTCGGCACGCAAGGGCACTGCGCACGAGTACCCCTTGCCGATCCGCCTTCACGATGTACTCTGCAGAGTGCTGGTGGTTCACCCGACAGATGCCCGCAGGGCGTCGGCCGGGTGAGGCAAGAGGGAACCCGGTGCGACTCCGGGACTGCCCCGCAGCGGTGAGTGGGAACGAACGCCGTCACCGGCCGGTATCGGCCGGGACACAGCACTGGGCACGACGTCTGGGAAGCCGACGGCCAGTAGGACCACCCGGTACGCGGACGAGCACGCGAACGGGACGCCCACGAGTCCGAAGACCTGCCACCGGTCGGCGCATCGACGATGCGCCGGTCCGAGGCCCCGCGGGAGGGCCGAGCGGACAGCCGCGACAGCGGTCGAGCGCGCCCAGTGGCCCGCCGGCCTGCGCGTTCCGCCTGGTTCTGCTCTGCTCCCTCACGGGCCTCGGGGCCCTGCCGTCGAGCTCGCGAGGAGAGAGCTGTGGCCAACGAGACCAGCGTGACCAGCAGGATCGGGTCAACGATTCTCGGCTACCCGCGAATCGGACCGCACCGTGAACTCAAGCGCGCGTTGGAAAGCTACTGGCGCTCACGGACCAACCAGCAGGACTTGCGCGGTGTCGCTCGGCGCCTGCGCGCAGATACCTGGCTGGGGTTACGGGACGCGGGGTTGGACTCCATTCCCAGCAACACCTTCTCTTACTACGATCATGTCCTAGACACCGCGGTGACTTTTGGCGCCGTTCCTCAGCGGTACACCGACCTGGGATTCGACTCGCTGGACACCTATTTTGCGCTGGCTCGCGGAACGAAATCGGTGCCACCGCTGGAAATGACCAAATGGTTCGACACGAACTACCACTATCTGGTGCCGGAAATCACGCCCGATACCCGCTTCACGCTGTCCGATCGAACCCCGATCGACCAGTACCGCGAAGCCGCAGCGCTCGGCGTGACGACTCGTCCCGTATTGCTCGGCCCGCTCACGTTCCTGCTGCTGGCCAAGTCGGACGAGCTATCTCCACCGGACTTCCGTCCTCTGTCCAAACTGGACGAACTAGTGGCCGCCTACGCCACACTGCTCAAAGAGTTGTACGACGAGGGCGTGCCATGGGTGCAGTTCGACGAACCAGCGTTTGTCGCCGACAGGACATCGGACGAACTGCGCCTACTGGGCGACGCCTACCGTAAGCTGGGTGAGCTTCGCCAGCGACCGAAACTTCTGGTGGCCGGTTACTTCGGTGATTGGCGAGACGCTCTCGGTGTGCTGGGGGCCAGTCCGGTCGAGGCGATCGCCGCCGACTTGGTCTCGGGGGAAAGCGCTCTCGACAGCCTGGTGACAATCAATGGGTTGCGGGGGAAGACGCTGGTCGCAGGCTTGGTCGACGGACGTAACGTCTGGCGCACCGACCTCGACAAAGCACTGTCGACCGCGGCTACGCTGCTTGGTTTGGCTGGCGAGGTCGCGGTCAGCACCTCCTGCTCGCTGCTGCACGTCCCGTATGACGTTTCCGGCGAAACGCGCCTGGATCCCCAGCTCAGATCCTGGCTTGCTTTCGCCCGGCAGAAGGTGGACGAGGTGGTGCTCCTGGGACGTGCGCTGCGGGACGGGCATACCAGCGTGGCCGGGCAACTCGCTGACGCACGCGAGGCCCGCGAGGACCGCAATGCCTCCGCTCGCCTGCGTGACGACCGTGTTCGCGGCACCGTTGCCACCGCTTGTTGCGAACGCCCACGTCGCAGCGACTATGCGACGCGGACGTATGCGCAACAGCAGTCCCTTGCGTTGCCGCCGCTGCCGACCACGACGATCGGCTCATTCCCGCAAACCGCTGACGTACGCAAAGCGCGGGCGGCGCTGGCCGACGGCACCGTGGACGAAGGCACCTACCGGCAACGGATACAGGACGAGATCGAACGCATCGTCCGCCTCCAGGAAGACATCGGCCTCGACGTGCTCGTCCATGGCGAGCCAGAGCGCAACGACATGGTTCAGTACTTCTCCGAACACTTGGAGGGGTTCGCCAGCACGTCCAACGGTTGGGTGCAGTCCTACGGCTCACGTTGTGTACGTCCACCCATCTTGTTCGGCGACGTGTCCCGTCCCAAGCGGATCACGACGGAATGGGCGACGTTCGCGCAGAGCCTGACTCAAAGACCGGTCAAGGGCATGCTGACCGGGCCGATCACCATCCTGGCGTGGTCTTTCGTGCGGGACGACCAACCACTCGCCGACACCGCTCGCCAGGTTGCGCTCGCGATCCGCGATGAGGTTGTTGACCTGGAATCCGCAGGCATACGCATCGTGCAGGTCGACGAGCCGGCGTTGCGGGAACTGCTGCCCCTGCGCACCGAACAACGGCAGGACTATCTGCGGTGGGCGGTGGAATCGTTCCGGCTGGCCACCTCCAGTGTGGCGGACTCCACCCAGATCCATACCCACCTGTGCTATTCCGAGTTCGGTGATGTGATCGACGCGATCGTCGATCTCGATGCCGATGTCACCAGCCTCGAGGCGGCACGCTCGCGTATGGAGGTGCTCGGCGACCTCAACGCGGCTGGTTTCGCGCGCGGTGTCGGCCCGGGCGTCTACGACATCCACGCACCGCGTGTGCCCGACACGGACGAGGTCGAGAGCCTGGTACGAGCGGCCCTAGCCGCCGTGCCTGCAGGTCGGCTGTGGGTCAATCCCGACTGTGGCCTGAAGACCCGAGGCTACGCCGAGGTCGAGGACGCCCTTCGGAACATGGTGGCTGCCGCCGCGCGGGTGCGCGAGTCCTTGCGCTGAGAGGTGTGCAGTAAGGGAACATTTCGATCACCTGTGGCAGGAATGTTCCCTTACTCGCAGCAGGCAGCGGACACCGAGCCCGCCTCTGCAAACACTCAGAAATAGCTGGGAGAATTTGCATGTGAACATTGAGCACGATCGAGTTGATGTCCGCGGTGTCCTCAGCTTCGTGCTGATCGCGTATCTCCCCGCATGGTTGATGACGCTTCCCATGTGGCTCACTGGGCAGGGACTGACCTGGACTTGGGCTCCCGTGGTCCTGGCAACCATGATGTTCATGCCGGCGGTAGCCGGTTTCGTCGTCACGAAGTGGATCAGCCCAAGGCCCAGGAAACCACTACGCGTCACTGGTGTGACTAACCCGGGCGGCCTCAGGGCCTGGTGGCGGTACGGGTTGATCGCCTGGTTTGGCCCGCCGCTGATCATGCTGATCGCCCTGGGCGTCGGTTACATGCTGAATGTCTATGATGCCGACTGGACCGGGTTCTCTGGGCTCGCAGAACAGATCAAGTACGTCTCGCCTTCTTTCCTGGGCAAGCCCATCGCCGTAGTGGCGATGGGCTACGTTGGCCAAGTCTTTCTCACGGGGTGGCTCAACGTAATCCCGGCGTTCGGCGAGGAAGGCGGGTGGCGTGGGTATCTGCTACCTGCCTTGCTGCCCCTGGGGCAACCGGGGGCTTTCCTCGTCTCAGGGGCGCTTTGGGGCTTGTGGCACGGGCCGCTGCTCGTCCTCGGATACGACTATCCGAATGTGCCGGTGGTTGTCGCGTTCATCATGATGGTCTGTTTCTGTGGCCTCGTGGGGACGCTGCTCGGATGGCTACGCTTGGCTTCGAGAAGCGTGTGGCCTTCTGCCATCGCGCACGGTTTCCTCAACGCGTCCGCAGGACTGTCCACTGTGTTCAGCTCCGCGAGGACACCAGTCGACAACGCGTCGGTGGGGCTACTCGGTTGGACTGGCTGGCTGGTCATCATCGTCATCATCCTGTTGCTGATCATGCTCGGCAAGCTGCCAGTCGAGCTTCCTGCCCAGCGCGAAGGAATTTCCCGTGGGGTGCCCCGTCGCAGCCGAAAGTAACTGCGCGACTGATGCCCTGGTTGGCGAGCGCCCGCGCCGGGGCCCAGCCAGTAAGGGAACTTTCCTTTCAGCGGTGACAGGGAAGTTCCCTTACTGGCACCGGGCCCGCTACTGCGGGCGGGGAGCCGGCGCCGGAGCGGCGGCTGGCCCCGGCGGCAGCGGGGGCGGAGCTGCGGGTATGCCCGGCAGCGGGAGCACGGGCAGTCCCTCGTGGATCTTCATCATGGCGTCGTACCAGGTGCGAGCCGGCACCTTGCCGCCGTAGATGTTGCCGCCGCTCTTGCCGCACAAGTAGGGCGGACTGTCACCGCCACCGTCGCAGATCCCCTGGGGACTGTCACCGTCGGCGTAGGTCAGCACGGCAGCCGCCATGTTTGGCGTCGCCCCCAGGAACGCCGCCGACTTGTGTTCCTCAGTCGTCCCGGTCTTCCCCATGATCGGACGGTTCCATCGCGCGGCCTCGGCCGCTGAGTGTGACGTACCGCCGGGTTGATCATCCTTGCTGAGCCCTTGCGCGAGTTGACCCGCGACCTGCGGGCTCAACGCCCGCTCACAGGGGGCCTCCGGGAGGGGGACGACATCGCCGTGCCGATCTCGTATCTCCTCGACCGGTGTCGGAGGGCACCAGGTACCCCCGCTCATGATCGTCGCCGCGACATTCGACAGTTCGAGAACGCTGGTGGGGGTGTATCCGAGCGTGAACGCCCCGAAGTTGCCCTTCTTGACGGCTGCCCCTTGAGCCGGACCGTTCGAGCCGTCCGGTTCCAGCGGCGCGCCGCTGGTGTTCACCTTGGTGATGCTGTCACGCATGCCCAGCCGCGTTGCCATGTCAACAACATTGTTGAGGCCGACCTTCTCTTCCAGCGGAATGAACGCGGTGTTCGGCGATGTGGCCAGCGCCATCTGCAACGTACGCGGCCCGGGGTTCACCCCTTGAGCGTTTCCTACCGTGTAAGGAGCCTCTCCGTTTTTGTACACCTTGGAACTGTAGGTCGGCGGCACGTCCATCATGTCATTGATGGTCATGCCCCCTTCGAGTGCGGCGGCCGCTGTAAACACCTTGTAGACCGACCCGGCGCCGAACGGCTGGACCTTGCTGACGATGTCGTACGCCGTCTGTCCTTGGCTCGCGTCGTCACCGAAGTCCCGGTTAGCGACGAGGGCCCGCACCTTGTGCTTGGCCGTTCCTGGTTGAACGACGGCCATCGCGTTGGCGATGCCCCTTGTCTGTTTGGGCACCTGTTTCATCGCAGCTTGTTTGGCGGCCACGCTGGCCTTGCGGTCTAAGGTCGTGCGGATCGTGTAGCCGCCCTGCTTGAGTGTCTTCGGACTGATGCCCGCTCGTTTCAGGTAGTCGGCAACGTACGTGCAGAAGAACCCGTCGGTCGTGGTGTCACCAACGCCGACACATCCGTTTGCTGGCCGCCCCAGGGGTGACAGCACTCCCAGCGGCTCCTGCTTCGCCTTCTCCGCATCCTGCTTGGTGATCCGCAGGTTGTTGTGCGGGTCGGCCATCAGGTCGATGACGAGGTTGCGTCGCTGCTTCGCCTGTTGCGGGTTGGTATCCGGGTTCAGCGCACCCGGCTCGTTGACGATCGCGGCCAGCAGCGCTGCCTGGGAAACGGTCAGCTTGTCCGGTGGTTTACCGAAATAGGTCTGGGCGGCGGCCCCCACGCCGAAGGTCTGGTTCCCGAACGGCACCACGTTGAGGTAGGCCGAGAGGATCTGGTCCTTGGTCATCGTGCGCTCAAGCTCGACCGCGATCCGCGCCTCGCGCAGCTTGCGCGCGAGCGTGGTCGCCTTGGCCTGTTCGGCTTGCGCCTCGGTCTGAGCGCTGACATGCACCAGGTAGTTCTTCACATACTGCTGAGTGATGGTCGACGCGCCTTGCAGGCTGCCGCCGCCGGCGTTGGTTACCACTGCGCGCAGCGTGCCCTGCCAGTCCACCCCGCCGTGATCCCAGAATCGTTTGTCTTCGACGGCAGTGATGGCGGCTTTCATCGCGACCGGGATACGCTCCGGTGGCGTTTCCACCCGGTAGTCGTCGTAGAAGTAGGCGATCGGCGCGCCGTCGGAGTCTGTAACGGTGGAAACGAGCGGCATGTCCCGCTGGGCCAGGTGCGAGGACATTCTGCTCAACGCGGTCGAGGTGTTGTTGACCATCGCTCCGGCGCCCACGGCCACGGGCATGATCAGGCTGGCGACCAGCACGCCCCCCAGGACGCACAGCCCGAGAAACCTCAAGAAGCCCCCGCTGCGCACGCAAATCCCTTCGACTCGACGAACGTGGATTGATGAGCTCGCATTTCGCGTCACGACAACCGTTCTGGCGAGCTATCAGGGAACTTGATATCACACGAACGATTGACAATCGCATTAGACCGAATGGGCTAATGCGCATTCTTGGTTACCGTTTGCGATTCCCAAGAGCGTGCCGCGCTTCGCATTCTGGTCCGTTGCCGGACCGACTGTCCCGCCTCATCCCTACACTTGGTGATCACGACGCGACCGAACGGCGACAATGGTCGGGAAGTAAGGAGGAGGAAGGATGACGGACCCCGTACTCGATCCGATCATGCAGTCCCTCGCGAGCGCCCTCGCTGGCCAGGCAGCGAGCACGCTGACCGCTGCCGGCAAGAAGGCCCTGGAGATGGTGCGCGACCTGGTAAGCCGGAAGGCGGCTGACGATCCCCGAACGCATGCCGCGTTGGAGGCCGCCGAGGACCGTGAGCCCGATCACCCCAAAGTCAAAGCCCTGGCCAAGCGGCTTGATCAGCTGGCCGCGCAGGACCCCACCTTCGGCCAAGAGCTCCGCGCGGCTGGGGAGGTGCTCCACGAGGAGCTCAGCGCTACCACCGGCGGCGTGGTGAACAAGAACTCAGGGCAGGCCAACACAGTCGTACAAGGTCACACGTTCGGCAACATCACGTTCAACTCGTGACACGCTCTGGAGCCAAGTGAGCGGTACACGATCACAGCCGGGCGTCAAACACTCCCTTGCAGCGTCATTTGCCCTGGTCAGCGGCGTTCAGTTCGGCGAGGTAGCTGTTATAGGCGGCGAGTTCTGGATCTTCGTCGGCAGTGACCGGGGGCGCCGGCGGTGGCACTGTCGGTCGTTTGCTCGTTCGCTGCCGGTGAGGATGTTGACGCTGTGGAGCATCGGCGTCGGTCGCCGAGTTCGGGCGGGCTACCACCGTGCTTGTACTCGCCGGGGCCGCGCGGCCGGCGGCTGAGGTGTCATCGAGCGCACCATCGTCCGGCCCGGCACCTCCGGGCGAACCGGTTTCTGCCTGCGTCACGCGTTCGAGTTCGAGCCGTGCGAGCCGGTACCAGAGGAAGAGCGCGAACAGTCCGAACAACGGCCATTGCAGCGCGTAACCGAGGTTCTGGAAGCTTCCCCCAGCCTCGTGCGCACGGTCCCACTGCCACCGAGCCAGGAAGCCGGTGGCGATCGTGGCCGCGACGAACGACAGGTGGAGCAAGATCCACCGTGGCGTCAGGAGGATGCGCTTCACCTGCCCGATTGTAGGGGCGTCGCGGAACCGCTGAACGCGGCTGCCGTGGCCAGGTGCTCGTTCGCCTGGCGGGGCAGGTGGGGCCGGTGGCAGCAAGGGAACTTTCCTGTCACCTCTGACAGGAAAGTTCCCTTGCTGCCACCACGCTGCGGCGATCGCGCGAGCGCGGTGCGAGCAGGCCAGAGGGCTACATCAACAATCACCCAGATGGTCGCACGGAGACTGGCGCCAGCGATTGCCGCTTCGCACGGCAGTTCGATATGGTTTTCGTGTTGTTGTCATGACAGCCTATTCGTCGGTCTGACGGGGCTGAACCAAAGAGGTGCACGAAATGCCGGAAGCACGCCCGCTGTCGTCTGATGACGTCCGCGAACTCCGAAAGGAACTCACAGCCGGAACTACTCCTACGGTGTGGTTCACCGCGTCGGCGGTTGGCGTGCAGGAAGGGCGCTCCGGCAAGGTCGTCGCCTTGGACGATTCAGAAGAAGGCGACTTCATTCAAGTACGTCCAGCGGGCTCAAAAGACGTGCTCTCATTCTCCGCGGGAGAGGTAACCGTGGTTAAGCCACCGCGCAAGCGCAAGGAGGAACCGACCGAGGTACCTCGAAGGCAGGCGCCGAAGCGGCCGACCACGTCCGGCTCCGCCTCGGAAGCCGCGAAGGTGGCACCCGAGCGGAAGTCCGGTACGCAAGGGCAAGGGAAGACTTCGGCGCGCACGTCTGAGGGCGCGTCAGCCTCATCAAGTGTGACGGCGGCGGGCAAGAGTGGAACGTCGGAGTCCCGTAGAAAGGCGCGTCAACCAGTAACCGCCACCGTGACGTTGACCGCGACGCCGGAGGGACAGTGGACCGTCGAGGTTGTGGCAGGTAAGAAACGCACGCTGCGCCCCCTACCGGTGCCAGCCTCGGCGGTGGCGCAAGCCGCCAAGGTGCTTCACGAGGACGTGGCGAATGCCGTCGAGCCACTCCTCGAAGCGGCACGTGAGCAGCAACGCACGAAGGTTGAACAGCTTCAGCAGGAACTGGCCAACGCCCAGCGACTTCTCGACGACCTCAAAGGCTGATCCCCGCTTCGGGTGGTGTGAACGAGGAGGCCTCGGGCAGAGGCGTCTTGACTGCAGGCGAGCGGGCTGACAGCAAGGGAACTTTCCTGTCACCTCTGACAGGAAAGTTCCCTTGCTGTCAGACGACGCTCGATCGGGTGGCGTCGCGCGAAGCGGCTCAAGATCGGCTTCGCGGACTCCGATGTCGGGCGAGTTAGTCGTCCACCACCACGGCTTGCTGTGGCTCGGTCAAGCCCGGTCCAGGCGCGGGCATCCCCGGCCGGACTCGGCGAAACCGCGGGTATGGGCGGCTCGCTGGGTTCCGGCCGCCGGTGGAGCATCACGGCAACCGGTGCTGGGCTGGACCCAGATGCCTGACAAGGACACGACGCACACCATGCAGATCGAGGAGAGCTGATCTTGCGCCCCTGGACCACGCGCACGTTGCAGGCCGCCGTTGTGGCCGCAGGGTTCGCCGCCGCCGGGACCGGAACCGCTACGGCTACACCGGCCCCTACTACTCCGATGCCTGATCTGAGCAAAGTCCCCGACTTTGTCGGTTTCAAGGCCCCGGTGAACACCTGTCAAACCCCGCCGGGGCTCCGCTACGGGCGGGAGAAGGTGCCCTGCGCCGATTTGGAGGTCAACACCCAGTCGCCGAACGTGATCAAGAAGGTCGGCGCGGACATCGCCACAACGAGCTACGGCGTGGCGGACGAGTTGCGGGACGGCAAGCCGCTGCTGGCACCCGGCAAGCCGAATCGCATGCTGGGCCATGCCTTCGGCGAGGCGGCGCGGCTTGAGCACATGGCGAAGACTCGCCCGGACGTCAACAGCGACCTGGACGCGAACTACACCGGGGTGCTCGACGACCACTCCGCGGAGGGCGGGCTGCTCAAGGCACACGTCTGGCCGCGCGGTCCGCACCACGACGGCTTCTCCGCCGCGGACACCGCAGCCGACCTGACCCTGGCCCGCGGGTACAAGGTGGAACCGCTGGCGAGCCCGGTGGGCGCCGTCGCGCCCGCACTGGAGAACAACCCGCTGCAGACCAACGGCGCCCCGGTGACCCTGCCGAAGGTGGAGCAGGTGCTGCCGGCCACCAAGCAGGTTCCCGAGGTGCCGCGGTTGGAGAACGGCCTCGCCGACACGGCGAAGCAGGCGCCGGACGCCGTCGCTGGAACCCCGCGGGCGCTGAATCCGCAGGCCACGCTGGGCAAGGTCACCGGGAACCTGCCCAGCGCCCCCTTGGCTGGCGACGTGACCAACGCCCTGCCGCTGAACTGAGCATCCTCCACCGATCACAGGTGCCGTTCTGGAACGCTGTCACAGCGTTCCAGAGCAGCGCGTCCACAAAGGACTGTGGTGACCGTCCACATGGGTCACCTAATAGTGTCAACTCAGCGCGAAACCGGCGAACCAGTTCGACTTCGGCGGGGGCGATGAGCAAGACTCTTGCGCGCCTCGCCGTTGATGCGACCCCGTCCAGGCTGATCGCCGGCGAGCGCGACAAGACCCGTTATTCACCACGGACTAAGGAGAAACCGAAGTGCGTACCAGTGTCCGCATTGCTTGCGCTGCCCTCGCGGCTGCCGGTCTGTCCAGCGTGGCCGCGCCTGCCTTCGCCGACAGCATCAAGGACGAGGGCGTGAACGCCATCGACGACAACAACGCCAGCGTGCTCCCGATCCAGGCGTGCAACGACAACGTCGCCGCCGCGGTCGGCATCATCATCCCGGTCCTGTCGCCGGCGGATGCCCACTGCACCAACGCTCCGGTGGTGGACCACCCGGTCGCCGGCGGCTGATCACAGCTCACGACGCAGGCGTGGGGCACCGAACCAGAAGGGTCGGTGCCCCACGTGCGTCACGGCGGGACGCGATTCGATGTGGCGGTCAGGCCGCGGACGCCGCCGCGACCAGGTCCGCGTCCGGTTCTCCGAAGTCGAACCGTTGCCCGGCCTCCGCCTTGCGCACCAAGGATTCCGGCGGTTCGAACCGTTCCCCGTAGCGAGCGGCGAGCTGTGTGGCCCGCTCGACGAAGCCGCCGAGTCCGCCCGGGTAGCCGTTCATGTACTGGACTACGCCACCGGTCCAGGCGGGGAATCCGATCCCCATGATGGAGCCGATGTTCGCGTCCGGCACCGACGTGAGCACGCCCTCGTCGAAGCACTTCACCGTTTCCAGCGCTTCGATGAACAGCAGCCGCTCCTTGAGGTCGGTGAAGTCGACCTCGGCGTTGCCGCCGAAGTGCTCGACCAGGCCGGGCCACAGGCTCGTCCGGGCGCCGTCTGTGTAGTCGTAGAAGCCCGCCCCGCCAGAACGGCCGGTGCGGTCGAACTCCTCGACCATGCGATCCAGCACGGTGTCGGCCGGGTGCGGTGTCCACGTGCCGCCGGCGGCTTCGACGGCCTTGCGGGTTTCGTTGCGGATCTTGCGGGGCAGGGTCAGGGTCAGCTCGTCGAACAGCTGCAGCGCCGGCGCGGGGTAGCCCGCCTGGGACGACGCCTGCTCGATCGTCGCCGGGTGCACGCCTTCGGTGAGCATGGCGACAGCCTCGTTGAGGAAGGTGCCGATCACGCGGCTGGTGAAGAAGCCGCGGCTGTCGTTGACCACGATGGGCGTCTTGTTGATCTGGCGGACCACGTCGAACGCGCGGGCCAGCGTCTGGTCGCTGGTCTGCTCGCCGCGGATGATCTCGACCAGCGGCATCTTGTCCACCGGGGAGAAGAAGTGCAGCCCGATGAAGTCCTCGCGGCGACGGACGCCTTCGGCGAGGCTGGTGATGGGCAGGGTCGAGGTGTTGGACGCGATCAGCGCGTCCGGCGCGATGACCTCCTCGGCCTCCGCGTACACCTTGTGCTTGATGCTGGGGTCTTCGAAGACCGCCTCGATGACGAGTTCGCAGCCGGCGAGGTCGGCCGCCGAGTCGGTCGCGGTGATCCGGCCGAGGAGAGCGTCCCGGTCATCCGCCGTGGACTGTCCCCTGGCGACCCGCTTGTCCATGATCTTCGCCGAGTAGGACTTGCCCTTTTCGGCGGCCTCCAGGGAGATGTCCTTGAGGACGACCTGCATCCCGGCCTTCGCGCACACATACGCGATGCCGGCGCCCATCATGCCGCCGCCGAGCACGGCCACCTTGGACGCGGACCGTTCGGGGTAGCCGTCGGGCCGGCTGCCGCCGGAGTTGACGTGCTGCAGGTCAAAGAAGAACGCCTTGCTCATGTTCTTCGCGGTCTGCCCCAGGACGAGCTCCAGGAAGTACCGGCCTTCGATGTCGAAGGCGGTGTCCACGTCGACCTGCGCGCCTTCCACCGCAGCGCACAGGATGTTCTTCGGTGCCGGGTAGGGAGCGCCTTTGAGCTGCTTGCGCAGGTTCGCGGGGAACGCGGGCAGGTTCGCGGCGAACTTCGGGTTCGACGGCGTGCCACCGGGCATCTTGTAGTCCTTGCGGTCCCACGGCTGGACCGCTTCGGGATTGGCCTTGATCCATTCCTTGGCGCGCGGGAGCAGGTCGTCGGCGCTGTCGACGAGCTCGTCGATCAGGCCGATCTCGTGTGCCTTCTCCGGCCGGTGCCGCTGGCCCTGGGTGAGGACCTGCAGCAGAGCGTCGGCGATGCCCAGCAGCCGCACGGACCGGACCACGCCCCCGGCTCCGGGCAGCAGGCCGAGGGTGACTTCCGGGAAGCCGAAGCGTGCGCTGGAGCCTCGCACGGCGACGCGGTGGTGGCAGGCCAACGCGATCTCCAGGCCGCCGCCGAGGGCCGCGCCACCGAGTGCGGCGACGACCGGCACGCCGAGGGTTTCCAGCCGGCGCAGCTGCCGCTTCACGGTCCGCACGGTCTCGGTGACCTGGTCGGCGTTGTCCGGCCGGGCACGGACGAGGTTGTTCAGGTCACCACCGGCGAAGAAGGTCTTCTTCGCGGAGGTGATGACGACGCCGGTGATGCTCTCGCGCTCGGATTCCAGCCGTCGCAGGGTCTCGTCCATCGAGCTGATGTAGCGCTCGTTCATGGTGTTGGCCTGCTGCTGCGGGTCGTCCAGGGTGAGCACGACGATGCCGTCAGCGCCGGACTCCCAGCGGATGGTGTTCTGCTCGCTCATGTCCTGCCTCAGCCGATCCGTTCCACGATAGTCGCGATTCCCATGCCGCCACCGATGCACAGGGTGGCCAAGCCGTAGCGCTGCTGGCGCCGGTGCAGCTCGTCGATGACCGTGCCGAGGATCATCGCTCCCGTGGCGCCCAGCGGGTGCCCCATGGCGATCGCTCCGCCGTTGACGTTGACGCGGTCGTGCGGCACACCGAAGTCCTTCATGAACTTCATCGGTACCGCGGCGAAGGCTTCGTTGATCTCGACCAGGTCGATGTCGTCGATGGTCATGTTCGCCACGCGCAGCGCCTTGCGCACTGCTGGCCCAGGGCCGGTGAGCATGATCGTGGGGTCGGCGCCGCTGAGTGCTGTGGCGACGATCCGGGCGCGCGGGCGCAGGCCCGTCTGTTCGCCGAGGGTCTCGTTGCCGATGAGGGCGAGAGCGGCTCCGTCGACGATGCCGGAGGAGTTCCCGGCGGTGTGCACGTGGTGGATGCGTTCCACCCAGTGGTACTTCTGGGTGGCGACCGCGTCGAAGCCGCCCATCTCGCCCATCGCCTCGAACGACGGCGACAGTCCGCCGAGACTGTCCACCGTGGTGTTGGCGCGGATGTGCTCGTCGCGGTCCAGGATGACCTGGCCGTTGCGGTCGGTGACCGGGATCACGGAGTCCGCGAACCGGCCGTCGGCCCAGGCTTTCGCCGCGCGGGTCTGGGATTCGGCGGCGTAGCGGTCGACGGTCGCGCGGTCGAAGCCCTCGATGGTGGCGATCAGGTCGGCGCCGATGCCTTGGGGCACGAACGAGAGGTCCAGGTTGGTTTCCGGGTCCATGGCCCAGGCACCACCGTCGGAGCCGATGCTCACCCGCGACATCGACTCAACGCCACCGGCGAGCACGGCGTTCTCCCACCCGGAGCGCACCTTCTGGGCCGCGGTGTTGACCGCTTCCAGGCCGGAGGCGCAGAAGCGGTTGAGTTGGACGCCGCTGACGGTGTCCGGCAGGCCGGCGGCCAGCGCGGAGGTCTTGGCGATGTCCCCGCCCTGGTCGCCGATCGGCGAGACGACGCCGAGGACGACGTCGTCGATCAGGGCGGGGTCGAGTTGGGGGTTACGTCGCCGGAGCTCGTCGATCAGACCGACGACCAGGCTGACCGGTTTCACCCCGTGCAGGGAACCGGTCTTCTTCCCGCGACCGCGCGGCGTGCGGATCGCGTCGTAGACGAACGCCTCGGACATCTTGCGGCGTGCCTCCTCCATGCGGGCAGTACTGCGCTCAGAGTGTTACACCAACACTGTCACAGTCAATGCTCGCGCGTCGAGAGCCTCGTCGCGCGTGTCGGTCGCGCGGCCGTGGTCAGACGACCATCCAGGACAGGACCGGTGTGCTCTGCAGGTACACCACCAGGCACATCAGCACCACGAACAGCACGCTCCACGGCAGGACGCGACGGAAGATGTCTCCCTCGCGGCCCTGCAGCGAGACCGCTCCGGCGGCGATGGCCAGGTTCTGCGGCGAGATCATCTTGCCGAGCACCCCGCCCGAGCCGTTCGCCGCAGCAGCGAGCACGGGAAGCATGCCCGCACGGTGCGCGGCGGTGACCTGCAGCGCTCCGAACAGCGAGTTCGACGACGTGTCCGAGCCGGTGACCGCCGTTCCCAACCAGCCCAGCAGCGGGGCGATCGCGGCGAACAGGCCGCCCGCGCCGGCCATCCAGGTGCCCAGGGTGGCGGTCTGGCCGGAGGTGTTCATGACGTAGGCCAGCGCCAGCACCGCCGTCACGGTCACGATCGCCCACCTCAGTTGCACCCAGGTGGCGCGGTAGCGCCGAGCCGCCGTCCGGGCGGTCACGCCCAGCACGGGGATCGTCAGCAGCCCGGCGACCAGCAGCAACGTGCCCGGCGTGGACAGCCAGTCGAGCTTGAACTTGGTGAGGTCCAGGGGTTTGCCCGACGCGGTGAGCACGTGCAGGCCGGGCCAGCCGAACTTGACCGTGGCGGCGTTGAGCGCCTTGGCGACCGGAGCCAGCTGCGCGAGGACGAAGACCGCGATGATGATCAGGTAGGGGGCGTAGGCGCGGGCGACTTCAGTTGCGGGATCGGACTGGGGCTGGGTGGCCGCGCCGGGAGCGTCGGCAGTGGCGGTGCTCGGCGCCGTGGTCGCGACCTGCGGTTTCCATACCCGCAGGAGCACGAGGACCGCCCCGGCGGAGACCAGCGCCGCGATGATGTCGGCCAGTGGCACCGAGACGTAGTTCGCCGAGGCGAACTGGACGGCGCCGAACGTGACGCCGCAGGTCAGGGTGGCCGGCAGGGTCTGTCGCACTCCCCGCCAGCCGTCGATGATGCCGACCAGGACCATCGGCACGATCAACGCGAGCACCGGCGTCTGACGGCCGGTCATCGCGCCGAGCTGTGCCATCGGCAGCCCGCTGACGCTGGAGAGGGTGACTAGGGGCGCGGCCAGCGCGCCGAACGCGACGGGCGCGGTGTTGGCGACCAGGGCGACGACCGCCGAGACCAGCGGGGTGAAGCCGAGCGCCATCAGCATCACGGTGGTGATCGCCACGGGCGCGCCGAAGCCGGCCAGCGCTTCCAGCAGTGCGCCGAAGCAGAACGCGATGATGACCGCCTGAATCCGCCGGTCGTCGCTGATCCGGGAAAACGACCGTTGCAGGACGTGGAAATGCCCGCTGTCCACGGTCATGTCGTAGATCCAGAGCGCGTTGATGACGATCCACAGGATCGGGAAGAATCCGAACGCGGCGCCGAGAACGGCCGAGAGCACGGCCTGATCGACCGGCATCGGGTAGACGGCCACCGCGACCAGCAGCGCCGTGGCCAGGGAGATCAGTGAGGCTTTCCATGCCGCCATGCGGACGACGCCGAGCAGGACGAACAGCATCAGTAACGGGACTGCGGCGGCGAGCGCGCTCCATCCCAGCGACCCGAATAAGGGATCGAGGACCTGTTGGTACATGAAACGTACCTCCGAAGAAGGTGCGATATGCGGCTACTCATCGTGTTTGATCGTGCGTTTACTTCTGCGAATAGATAGCGGAAGGGGAAGCTCTGGCGATTCGCGGGGAATCGCCACAACACGCTCGTCGCTGGTTACCGGTTCAGCAGTTCCGTGGCCGGTCGTCCACGGATCGTGGCATCGAGTACGTGGACGGTGTGCGCCACCGCCATGTGTGTTCCGGCGCGCTCCAGGGCGCTGCGGATCTGCATGGAGCAGCCGGGATTCGCGCTGACGAGCAGCTGCGCTCCGGTGTCGCGGACGTTGGCCGCCTTGCGGTCGCCGAGCTCGCGGGCGGGCTCCGGTTGCAGCAGGTTGTAGACGCCGGCCGAACCGCAGCACAGCTCGCCGTCGGCGATCTCACGCAGGTGCAGCTCCGGGATCGCGCGCAGCAGCTCGCGCGGCTGGGCGCGGATGCGCTGCCCGTGGCTGAGGTGGCAGGCGTCGTGGTAGGCGACCTGGAGCGGCAGCGGGTGTCGCGGCGCGACTGGCCCGAGCTCCACGAGCAACTCGGAAATGTCGCGCACGCGCGACGCGAAGTGCTCGGCACGTTGTGCGTACCGCGCGTCATCCCGCAGCAGCCGGGGGTATTCCTTCAACGTGGAGCCGCAGCCCGCCGAGTTGATGACGACATAGTCCACACCAGACTCTTCGAACGTGTCAAGGAGCCGGCGGGCGAAGCCGAGTGCTTCGGGTTCCCGGCCGGAGTGTTCGCTCAGCGCTCCGCAGCACCCCTGGGACTTCGGGATGACGACGTCGCAGCCCTCGGCGGCCAGGACGCGGGCGGTGGCGGCGTTGACGTCCGGGAAGAACGCGTCCTGCACGCACCCGGTGATCAGCCCGACGACCGCGCGCCGCTGCCCTTGCGCGGGAATCAGCCCGGGGAGGCGCTCGGCCCGCCGGATCGGCGGCATCAGCGACTCCATGGCCTGAAGGTGCGCCGGCAGGCGGCGCAGGAGTCCTCGGCGGGCGAGTTTCGCCAGGCCACTGCGTTGGTAGAGCGCCAGTGGCCCGCGCAGCGCCTTCAGCCGCCGGGGATACGGGAACAGCGCGAAGATCGTGCGGCGTAGCGCCCGCTCCCAGAAACCGCGGTGATGCCGGCGCTCGACCTGTGCCCTGGTCTCGGTGATCAGCGTCCCGTACTGCACGCCGGACGGGCAGGCGGTCACGCAGGCCATGCAGCCCAGGCAGGCGTCGTAGTGGCCCACCATGCTGTCGCTCATGGGCTGGCCTTCCAGACCGGCCAGCATGAGGTGGATGCGCCCGCGCGGTGAGTCCATCTCCTCGCCCCACAGCTGGTAGGTGGGGCAGGCCGGCAGGCAGAATCCACAGTGGACGCAGTCGTCGATGAGTTCCCGCTGTGGCGGGTGGAACGCGTCGAAGGCGCCTTCGGTGGGGTGCTGCGGGGTCTGGGTCATCAGATTCCTCCCACGAACCGGCCGGGGGCAAGGAGGTTGTCCGGGTCGAACTGGTTCTTGGTGCGCCGCATGAGGGTCAGCAGCCCTTCCGGCATCGGACCCCAGGGGTCGACGATGTCCTTCACGGCCTGCGGTGCCCGCAGCAGCACGGCGTGGCCGCCGAGGCTCGCCGCGCTGGCGCGTAGTTTCCCGATCAGGGTGCCGGCCGAGTGCGGGTCGGTGTCGCCGGGAAGTCCACAGTGGAGCACGCCGACTCCGGCGGACCCGCGCACCGCGAGTGGCAGGTCGGCTTCGTCCGCCGCGTCTTGGGCGGCGGTGAGCAGTTGGCCGACCGAGGCGGGTTCCACGCTCAGCCGCAGACCGATGCCGCTCGCCGGGTCGAACGGGAAGCGGCCCCACCAGTCCGGGGCGGAGTCACGGATCTCGGCGGGCGCCCCAGCGGCGCTGGTGACCGCCTCAAACACCTGGTCGGCCCTGCTCCGGGTCGCGCCGGCCCGGCCGTCCAACTGCGCGCACACCGCGATCCGGCCGTCCGGTTCGTTGCGCTCGATCTCGATCGCCGTGGGCGCGGCCTGCGACCGCCGGATCGCGCGGACGATCAGTGCGGCGCTCGGGGAATCGGGAACGTCCGCGCTGACCCACCTGTGCTCGTGGCTGAGCGGATGCAGGCGGAACACCGCCTCCGTGATCACACCGAGCGTGCCGAACGAGCCGGTGTAGAGCTTGCCCAGGTCGTAGCCAGCGACGTTCTTGACGACCTTGCCCCCGGAGACGGTCACCGTCCCGTCCGCCCGCACGGTCGTGATGCCGATCAGCAGATCCCGCACCGAGCCGTAGAGGTGCCGGCCGGGACCAGCCGTGCCGGTCGCGATCACCCCACCGACCGTGGCGCTGGGCAGGGGCTGGTCGAGCGCGAGCTGCTGACCCGCTGTCGACACCGCGTGCTGGATCTCCGCCAGCGGCGTGCCCGCCTGCGCCCGCAACACCAGGTCGCCGGCGGCGTGTTCGAGGATCTTCTTCGCCGGGGACAGGTCCAGGACCAGATCCACGGCAGTGGGGGAACATCCCCAGTCGATCTTGCTGCCGGAGCCCCGGGCGACCACCCGGAGTCCGTGTTCGCTGGCCACGCGCAGCGCGGCGGACACCTGCTCGGTTCCGTCCACTGTAGCCACCCACCTCGGGTGGACGCCGTCCACGGCGTCGTCGGCCCCGGCTTCGCGCACGCGTTGCGCGCCGATCGCGGCGGCCAGGGCCGCCTGCTGCTCGCTGGTCGTTGCCGTGCTCGTCTTCGAGGTCGCGCTCGTCCTGGAGGTAGGGGAAGTCATCAGAACTGGTCCGCCAATCCTGCCTCGGTCAGCGGGTGCACGCCCCGGCGCCGCCCGGGTACTTCCCCGCACAGCCGGGGCGTCGGGAAGACCTTTCCCGGGTTGCAGATCCCGTCCGGGTCGAACGCGCAGCGCACCCGCTGCATGGTGTCCAGGTCGTCGGCGGTGAACATGCGGCCCATGTAGCGCACCTTGTCCGCGCCCACGCCGTGCTCACCGGTGATCGAGCCGCCGTGCTCGATGCACAGGTCCAGGATCGCGCCGGAAACCTCCTCCGCCCGGTCGGTGGCTCCCGGCTCGGAGCCGTCGAAGAGCACCAGCGGGTGCAGGTTCCCGTCCCCGGCGTGGAAGACGTTGGCGACCCGCACGCCGGATCGGGCGGACAGCTCGGCGATGCTGCGCAGCACCTCGGGCAGGGCGGTGCGCGGGATGACGCCGTCCTGGACGATGTAGTCCCGGCTGATCCGGCCCACGGCGGCGAACGCGGACTTGCGGCCCTTCCAGATCAGCGCGCGCTCGGTGTCGTCGGCGGCGACCCGCACCTCGAACGCGCCGTGTTCGCGGCAGCAGTGCTCGGCCTCGGCGAATACCTGGTCGACCTCGGCCGACGGACCGTCGACCTCGACGATCAGCACCGCACCGGCACCCTGCGGGTATCCACAGTGGACGGCCTGCTCGGCGGCCTCGATCGCCAGCGCGTCCATCATCTCGATCGCCGCCGGCGTGACCCCGGCCGCGATGATCGCGGAGACCGCCGCGCCGGCCTCGTCGGTGGAGGGAAAGCCCGCGAGCAGGGTCCGCACCGACTCCGGTGAGCGCAGCAACCGCACGGTGATCTTGGTGACGACGCCGAGCGTGCCCTCGCTGCCGATGAACGCCCCCAGCAGGTCGTACCCGGGGACGTCGCGGGCCGGTCCGCCGAGTTCGACGAACTCGCCGTCCGGGGTCACCACCTCGACGCCGAGAATGTGGTTGGTGGTGAAGCCGTACTTCAGGCAGTGCGCGCCACCGGAGTTCTCCGCGACGTTGCCGCCCACGGAACACACCTGCTGGCTGGAGGGATCGGGCGCGAAATAGTAGCCGCCCGGCACGGCCGCCTTGGTCACATCGAGGTTGATCACGCCCGGTTCGACGACGGCGCGCTCGTTGTCGACGTCGATTTCCAGGATGCGGCGCATCTTGGAAGTCACCACGAGCACGCCGTCCGAGCGGGGCAGCGCGCCACCGGACAGGCCGGTGCCGGAGCCGCGGGCGACGAACGGGACGTCATGCTCGGCGCAGGCGCGCACCAGTTGCCGAACGTGCTCCGCGGTTTCCGGCAGCACGACCACGGCCGGCACGACGCGGTAGCTGGCCAGGCCGTCGCAGTCGTAGGTCGTCAGCCGCTGCGGGTCGGTGATCACCGAATCAGCCGGCAGGATCTGCTGGAACCGCTCAACCAGCCGCTGCGATGCCGCCGACCCTGGTGCTCTTGCCTGCCCTGTCCCTGATTCCGTTGCCGCCGAGGTCATGATCAGCCTCTCCGTCCGGGAAACGCGCGAAAAGAAGTGTTCCGTATGACGGAAGCCACCGCTTGTGCATGGCCGACCCTAGAGTGCGCCACATCATAGATACAAGATGTCGACAAGCTACTCTTGATCGGTCCAGGCGACCCGCTCCACCTCGACCGTACCTCGCCGTCCGGGCAATGCACCCCCAGTGACCAGCGGATTCAGCGCCGCACGGTGAGTGGCCAGCCCGATCAGGTCGACGGAAGCGACTCCGGGGCAGGAAAGGCGGGGCGGCCAAGGCGCTGGACCGCGCGCTGCACGTGGTCGCCCGGGAACCGCCACCGTAGAGGTCCGGGGACGGCCAGGCCGGCGGCGCGGAAGCCGCGCAGCCCGGCCGTGACCATGCTCTGCGGGAACGACCGGCGGCCGTGAATCCGGCGTGCCCACACGGGTAGCGCCGAGTACGCCAAGTGCCCCACCGGGGCGTAGCCCACCTGCGCGGCGGCCAGCCACCACTGGGGCATCGGGCGGTGCAGGAACCGGTACACCTGCTCGGACTCCGGCGTGCGAGCCAGTTGCGGGCGCACGCGTACGAAGTAGGCGGCCATCTCGCGCCGGGAGCCCGGAACGCGCTGCGGGTCCAGCCCGACCTGGGCGGCGGACCGCCGCTGCTCGTCGAAGTAGCGGTCGAGATGCCGGTCGGTCAGCGGGAAACCGGCCCGCCGCACCACGTACGCGAACGCCGAAACCTCGGCGCAGTGCACCCACAGCAGTAACTCCGGGTCGTCCAGCCGGATGCCCTCACCGGTGCGCGGATCGACGGCGCTGAGCGTCTCGTGCACGTGCCGCACCTTCGCCGCCGCCCGGTCGGCTTCGGCACGGCTGCCGTACGTCGTGGTGGCCACGTAGTCGCCGGTGCGCATCAGCCGTCCCAACGGGTCCTCCCGGAACCGGGAGTTCTGCGCCACGGCGGCCACCGCCCGGGGATGCAATGCCTGCCAGTACAGGCTGCAGATGCCCGCCAACCACATCGCCGGGTCGCCGTGCACCTGCCAGGACACCGACTCGGGTCCGAACAGTCCGGGATCACCCCGGTCGGCGGGATCGACGGTGCTACGACGCGGGAGCAGGGCGGGCAGGTCCATCGCCGACCTCCGTGGTGCCGGAGCGCCCCTGGTGGGGCAGGGGTCTTTCCGGATCGGACAGGGCGCCTATCGACGCGAGGTCGTAGCCAGCCGGATATCCCGGGTACGTGCGGTAACGGGTGGCTCCCAGCTGGCTGATACGGCGTGGTGGAAGCAGCCGCTCGACCACCCCGTGGCACCGCAGCGCCGTCCGCATCGCCGCACGGGCGGCCGGCGACGGCGCCTCGAAGCCGAACGCGCGGACCATCGAGTCGTCCAACCCGGCGATCACGCCCCGGCGGGCAACACCGCGCAACGGCCGCGGAAACCACGCGCACATCATGCGCAGGTTGTCCTCGCCCACCTGGCGGTTGGATTCGGCGAAGCGGAAGTGCTCGGCCTCGTACTCCCGGTTGAACCGGTCGAACTCCTCGAAGCTGGCGGGGATGTCGCGGATGCCCATCCGCCGCCCGACCTGGACGTAGTAGTGGTAGCTGGCGATCTTCTCGTGCTCGCTGAGCGGGCGCCAGCCGTAGGTGTCGATCCAGCGGACCGGCTCGTAGATGAACGTCGACAGGACGTAGCGCATGTCGTCGTTGCTGATGTCGTACTGCCCGTGCATGCGGTTGACGTTGCGCAACGCCTGCTTGCCGCGCGGGGAGTCGTAGCCGTGCTGCACCATCTCGGTCATCAACACGCTGGTGTCGTCATACCGCTTCTGCCCGCGCCGGCGGAACTCACCGGTTTCGGCCAGCAGCCGGGAGATGCTCGGCACACAGAACGTGCGGAACAGCGCGAGCTCCAGGGATCTGGTGTAGTCCCACGGGAATTCCAGGCCGACCGACAGCCGGTAGATCACCGGGTAGTCGCGTTCGGGGTCCAGCGAACGGATCAGCCGGAGCCGGCGGAACCGGCCCAGCGGGTCGAGCGTGGGTGTTGCCTTCGGTGGTGCCTGCCGTGGTCGTGCTGCCCGCGAAACGTCCGAACCCGCGACACCTGTCACGTCACCCTCCCATGACCAGCAATGGAATGAACTGCTCGGCGGCGGTGAGCGAACCGTGGTGCCCGCGCAGCGCCGACTCCGACGGCTCGACCACGGACCGGATCACCCCCGCACCGCCACCCATGACCGCGATCACGTCACCGATTCGGTCCCGTGCCGCACCGGTGACCACCGGCCCGAACCAGCCCTCGTCGATGGCCTGCTCACCGGTCAGTACCAGGCCCCAGTCCCCCACTGATTCCCGCCACGCGGCGTGCACGTCCGCCGCGGCGCCCGGTTCGGCGTAGACGTGCCGGGCGCGGACCTCGCCGCCGACCAGCCGGACGTCGCCGGCCAGCGCGGGGTCGGTGTCGACGTCCAGCAACGCCTGCGGATCGGTGGCCACCATGCCGTGGTCGGCCACCACGACCAGCATCGCGCCCGGCGGCACCCGCTCGGCCATCCGCGCGACCAGGTTGTCCACTTGGGACAGTTGCAGGCGCCACGGCAGGCTGCCGGGGCCGTGCACATGCCCCAGCATGTCCAGGTGGCCGTGATACCCGTAGCACAGCGTGGGTTCTGCCCCGCCGAGCGCGTCGAGCAGCTGCGTCGCGAGATCCCCGAAGGCCCGCACGCCACGGAATTCCCCGCCGCGCAGCGCGGCCTGGGTGAGGCCGCTGCCCTCGAACTCGCGCGGAGCGACCACCCGAACCCGCACGCCGGCTCGGCTCGCGCGCTCCAGCGCCGTGGGCTGTGGTTGCACCTGCTCCGGTGGCCACTGCGCCAGCAGGCTGCGCCGCTGGCCGGCGGAATCCTCGACCGTGCCATGGGTGGCCCAGGAAAGCGGGTGCAGCAGGCCACCGGAGGGCTCGGCGAAGGTGTAGCCGACCAGGCCGTGCTCACCGGCGCACCGGCCGGTACCCAGCGAAGTGATGCTCGTGACCGTGGTGGTCGGGAAACCCGCCGTGATGGGGTCGCCGGTGGCCACCGACGCCAGGAACGGTGCGGCGTCGGCGTGCTCGCGTAGCAGCGTCCAGCCGAGCCCGTCGATGAGCAGCACGGCGGCGCTCCGACACGGCGGCAACCCAATCGTGTCGGTGAAACCGTCGACGCCCACCACGGCCAGCAGCGAAGGCAGCACGTCGGCGAGGCTGCGGCCGTCGTCCGGCGCCACGATCCAGTCCATGCGCATCACCTTCTGGGTGCATTCACCTTCTGGGTGCGATCACCTTCTGGGGCGAGCCGGCCCAGTGCCGATGCCGCCACTACCTTGACCCAACGGCGAAGCCGGTCGCGGCGAGGCACGCGACCCGCACCGCTACGCAAGCCACCTCCTCAATACCCCTAGAAGCCCATCGAGCGACCGATGATCTCCTTCATGATCTCCGTGGTCCCGCCGTAGATCGTCTGCACTCGGCTGTCCAGGAACGCCTTGGCGACCGGGTACTCCAACATGTAGCCGTATCCGCCGTGCAACTGCAAGCAGCGATCGACCACTCGCTTCTCCATCTCGGTGAGCCACCACTTGGCCATGGCCGCGTGCGGCACGTCCAGGTCCCCGGTCAGGTGATCGGAGATGCACCGGTCGACGAACACGCGACCGATCTCGGTCTCGGTCGCCATCTCGGCCAGCTCGAAACGGGTGTGCTGGAACTTCCCGATCGGCCGACCGAAGGCGGTCCGCGTGCCGCAGTACTCCTTGGTCAGCTCCAGCACCTTCTCCGCCGCGGCCGCTGCGGCCACCGCGATCGACAGCCGCTCCTGCGGGAGGTTCCGCATCAGGTAGACGAAGCCCTGGCCTTCCTCACCGAGCAGGTTCTCCGCCGGTACCCGCACGTCGTTGAAGAACAGCTCCGCGGTGTCCTGCGCCTTCTGGCCGATCTTGGCCAGGTTCCGGCCGCGCTCGAAACCCTCCATGCCGCGTTCGACCACCAGCAGGCTGATGCCCTCGTGGCCGGCGTCGAGGTCCGGGTTCGTGCGGGCGACCACGATCACCAGGTCGGCGAGAATACCGTTGCTGATGAAGGTCTTCTGCCCGTTGAGCACGTAGTGGTCGCCGTCGCGGACGGCAGTGGTGCGAATGCCCTGCAGGTCGCTGCCGGCACCGGGTTCGGTCATCGCGATGCCGGCGATCTTCTCGCCGCTGCAGTAACCCGGGAACCAGCGCTGCTTCTGCTCCTCGGTCGCCAGGGCGGTCAGGTACGGCTCGATGATGTCGTTGTGCACAGGTACGCCCCAGCCGCTGATGCCGGCGGCGATCAGTTCCTCGTCGAGGACGACGTTGAACCGGAAGTCGGGCACGCCGCCACCGCCGTAGCGCTCCTCGACGGCGGTGCCCAGCAGGCCAGCCTCACCGGCGGCCAGCCACGCGTCCCTGCTGACCACGCCGGCCTCCTCCCACGCGTCGTGGTGCGGGGCGAGCTCCTTGGCGATGAAGGCACGGACGGTCTCCCGGAACGCCTCGTGCTCGTCGGTGAACAGCTCCCGTCGCATCGACTCTCCAGTTCCTTCCGTTGTGCCTGGTCGTCAGGAGTAGGTGATGGTCACTTCTGCTTGATCGCGCCGGAGGCGATCAGGTCGTCGGCACTGCCCACCTGCCACTGCTGCAAGACGCCCTTGGCGTCCGAGCCCGGAGCCGAGACCGCACTGGGGGCCGCGCTCGGCGTGCGCGAGAACCTCGGCGCCGCCGCCGGTTGCAGCACTCCGTCGGAATTCACCAGCGTCTCGCGGGCCGCGACGTGCGGGTGCTCGGCGGCTTCGGTCATCGACAGCACCGGGGACACGCACGCGTCGGTGCCGTCGAAGATCTCGGTCCACTCCCGCCGGGTGCGCTCGGCGAACACTTCGGCGAACTTCTTGCGCAGCGCGGGCCAGTTGCCCGGGTCGTTTCGGTCGGGCAGCTGCCCGGTCAGCCCGAGCCGGTCCAGCAGCTCGGCGTAGAACTTCTCCTCGAGCGCGCCCACCGCCACGTACTCGCCGTCGGCCGTCTCGTACACGTCGTAGAACGGCGCGCCCGTGTCGAGCAGGTTGGTGCCACGCTGCGTGGTCCAACCGCCCGAGGCCAGCATCCCGAACAGCATCGTTCCCAGATGCGCCGCCCCATCCACAATGGACGCGTCGACCACCTGGCCGCGCCCGCTGGCACGGGATTCCAGCAGGGCCGCGAGGACGCCGACGGCCAGGTACATCGCGCCGCCGCCGAAGTCGCCGAGCAGGTTCGCCGGCACCTGCGGCGGCCCACCGGCCCGTCCGATCGCGTGCAGCATCCCCGACAGCGCGATGTAGTCGATGTCGTGCCCGGCCGCCGGCGCCAGCGGCCCGTCCTGGCCCCAGCCGGTCATCCGGCCGTACACCAGGCGCGGGTTCACCCGCAAGCACTCGTCAGGGCCGATACCCAGCCGCTCCGTCACGCCCGGCCGCAGTCCCTCCAGCAGCACGTCCGCGCGCTCGACCAGCGCGAGCACGGCCTGGCCGCCGCGATCGTGCTTGAGATCCACGGCGATCGAGCGCTTACCCCGGTTGTGCAGCGCGTACCTGTTCGCCTCCTGCCCGACGGCGGGCGGACGTTCCACGAGCACCACGTCGGCGCCGAGGTCGGCCAGCAGCATCCCGCAGAACGGGGCCGGGCCGAGACCGGCGAGCTCGACGACCCGGATTCCGGCCAGTGGTCCGGTTGTCACGCGCACCCTCCAGGCGAGTTGAGACACCATGGCGTGTGCTACCAGCCACAGTACGACGCATTAGTGTTACACTTCTGGTGTCACAGTGGTCAAGGAGTACTCTGCGGGACATGCTCCGAACAGCGGACGAAGAGCTGACGATCGACGAGCTGGCCGCACGTGCCGGTGTGACGGTGCGCACAGTGCGCTTCTACGCCAGCCGTGGGCTGCTACCCCCGCCCCAGCTACGTGGGCGGCTCGGCGTGTATGGCGGCGAGCACCTGGCGCGGCTGGACCTGATCCGCGAGCTGCAGACACTCGGCTTCACGCTGTCCGCGATCGAACGGCACCTCACGCGCATCCCCGATGAGGCATCCCCCGAGGATCTCGCCCTGCACCGGGCACTGCTGGCCCCGTGGACCAGCGACCAGTGCGAGGAACTCGACCGCCACGAGCTCAACCAGCGGGCTGGTCGGCACCTCGATGACGAGCTGCTGGACAAGCTGGAGGTGCTCAGCATCGTCGAGCGGGTCGACGAGCAGCGGGTCAAGCTGCACAGCATGGCGATGCTCGGCGTCGGCCTGCAGGTGATCGACCTGGACCTGCCGATCGAGATGCTGGTGCAGGCCAAGGAGATCGTCGAGAAGCACACCGCCCAGATCGCCAGCGAGCTGCGCGAACTGTTCGCCGCCAACGTGCTGCGCCCCTACATCGAGCGAGGGCGCCCGGAGAGCGAGCGGGAGCGCGTCAAGGCCGCCGCCGACCACATGCGTCCCTTGACGATCCAGGTGCTGGTGGACGGCTTCCAGCGCGCGGTCAACAACGTCATCCGCGAGCACGTGTCGGTCGAGTAACCGCCGAACGACCGGCCCCCGGTGACAGCATGGGAACTTTCCTGTCACCCCTCCCGCTGCCACCCGGGCGCACTCTGGTCAAAGGTGGGCGCGGTGCGGTTTCATCACGTCGGTGATCCGCGTCACCCGACCGGCTTCGGCCGGGAGGGGTCGACGCGCGCCAACGGGAGGAGACGTCGCGATGAGCACTGCCGGTAGCCGCACTTCCCAGCACACCACCGAGGCCTGGGGCGTTCAGGCGCGCCAGACGACCGTTCCAGAACTGCTGTCCCGCAATGTCACCCAATACCCGGATAAGCCCGCACTGACCGATTCCGTGGACGGCGCCGAGCGGACCTGGACGTGGTCGCAGGCCCACGACGATGCTCAGGAGCTGGCCGCCGGCTTGGCCGAACTGGACCTCAAAGCGGGCCAGACCATGCTCATCATGATGCGCAACCGTGCCGAGCACTGGCTGGTCGACGCCGCCGCCACCCAGCTCGGGGCCGTGCCCAGCACGGTGTATGCGACGTTCAGTCCCACCCAAGTACTGTTCGTGGCCCGGCACAGCCGTGCCCGGATCGTCGTGTTGGAAGGCTCCGAGCAGCTGTGGCGGTTCGCCGACGCGCTGCGCGAACTGCCGATGCTCAAGCATGTCGTCGTGCTCGACGGAACCGTCATGCCCGCCAACGATTCCCGGTTCCTGTCCTGGGAAACGCTGCGCGAGCGCGGCAGGCGCCGATTATCCACCGAACCCGACGTGGTGCGGCGCCAGACGGCGGCGATCACCCCGGACAGTCCGGTCACCGTGCTCTACACCTCCGGCACGACCGGAAACCCCAAGGGCGTGGTGCTGTCCCACCGCAACGTCGTCTACGAAGCGGCCATGCTGCGGGAGATCACCGAGGCACCCGAGAACTACCCGACGGTCTGCTACCTGCCGCTTGCGCACGTCGCCGAGCGCATGACCGGGATCTACGCTCCGCTGTACTCGGCGGGCCACGTGCACTTCTGCCCCGATCCGTCCGAAGTGGCCACCGCACTGGCCAAGGTGCGCCCACACACGTTCTTCGCCGTGCCACGGGTGTGGGAGAAGCTGGGTGCCGCGTTGCGGGCGATTCCGCCGGAGCAACGGGAGAGTCCCGAAGCGAAGCAGGCGATCCTCGCTCGCACGGGGTTCGACCGCGTCACCTGGCCGTCCAGCGGGGCCGCTCCGATCAGCCGGGAACTGCTGGAGTTCTTCGCCTCCCTCGGTGTCGAGATCCGGGAAGTGTGGGGGATGACCGAGACCTCCGGTGCCGCCACCGCGAACCGGCCGGGGGCGACCCGGCTGGGGACTGTGGGATGTGCGGTGCCCGGCGTCGACGTGCGGCTGGCCGACGACGGGGAAATCCTGGTCCGCGGGCCGATCGTGTGCACCGGGTACCTGCAGGGTGACGGGTCCATCAAGCCGGTCATCGACGCCGACGGCTGGCTGCACACCGGCGACCTCGGCACGATCGACGAGGACGGGTTCGTCACCATCGTCGACCGCAAGAAGGAGCTCATCATCACCTCCGGCGGCAAGAACATCGCCCCGGCCGCTGTGGAGAACGAGCTCAAGACCCACCCGCTGATCGGGCACGCCCTCGCCTACGCCGACCGGCACCCGTACGTCGTGGCTCTGCTGGCGCTGGACGAGGAAGCCGCGCCGGCGTGGGCGCGGTCCCGGGGCATCGAGTACACCCGCCTGCGCGACCTCGCCGAGCACCCGGAGGTGGTGTCCGAAGTGGAGCGTGCGGTGCTCGACGCCAACACCCGGCTGAGCCGGGCGGAGCAGGTCAAGCGGTACCGGCTGCTCGGCGACCAGTGGTCGACCGACGGCGGGGAACTCACCCCCACCATGAAGCTCAAACGCCGCGTCCTGTTCGAACGCTACGCGGACGTGCTCGACTCCCTCTACACCTGAGCGTCCCCTACAAAGCCACCATCCGGCGACACAGCGTGTCGCGAGCCCTCGGCCTGGTACCGAAGCTGATGATCGCCTGCGCGTGGGAGGGAAGACTACGCGCCAGCGATCCCGCCAGATCGTGACATTCAGTAATAATGCTGGGTCGAGTGAAGCTCGATGCGGTGATCATGTGGCCGTGTATGAGGAAAACCGGTGCGGAATGGCGATAGAGAAAGGTAGGTAACCGCTGGCAGACCTGGACACGGAGGGCAGTGACATGGCGGGCCGTCAGACAGTGGGCAGTGACCGGGTCGCGACTCGGCTGATCGGCAGCGCGGCCGTGGCCGGCGCCGCGCTCGCCGCGCTCGCGGTGATGCCCGCGAGCGCGGACCCGGCCGGAGCGTCACCCGCACCGAGCAGCTTGAACCTCACGGTCCGGGAGGGCGACGGCGCGCCGCAGAAGATCGCGCTGCTCAGCTGCGATCCGGCCGGAGGCTCGCACCCGCAGGCAGGTGCCGCGTGCGACGAACTCCGCGCTGTGGGTGGGAACTTCGAGCAGTTGGGGACCAGCGGGGTGGGGCCGGCGCCACGGCCGGTGTGCACGATGGAGTACCGGCCGGTAACGGTCAGCGCGCACGGCAGGTGGGAGGGCCACTCCGTCGAGTTCGAGAAGACGTTCTCGAACTCCTGCATGCTGAACTCCCAGACGGGCGTGGTCTTCCAGTTCTGACGGCTGGAAGGCCGGGTTCTTGCCGCAACGGGCCAGACTTGTCCTTACGGGACGGTGAACAGGGTGCGGAAGTAACCCGGCGGGTAGTTCTCGTCGACGGCGGTGTCACCCGCCTGGACCCAGGCGTGGGCGCCGAACGGTGCGACTTGACGCACGCCCACGCACCACGTCGACCATCGGCCGCGCAGGCGGCACAGCAGGATCGTGGCCAGCGAACGGGGCACGCACCCTTCCGGTGCGGCGCAGACCGGGCTGACCGAGACCACGGTGTCCCGCGCCACTTTGGCCTCCTCGTAGCTGGCCGGGTGCGCGCCGTGCCGCAACCAGCCCAGGACCGCGCGAATGCGCCGCGGTGACTGGGTGGCGAGCAGCTTGGCAGCCAGCACTGCCACGCCGGCTCCGATCCGGCGCGGCAGTGGAACCGAAGTCCGACGGTGGCGCAGGCACCGCGGCGAGGTCACGCCGTGCTGCCCTTCGTGCGGTGCGACCGCGCGCGCCTGCTGGGCCGTTCGACCAGCCCGTTGCCGAGTAACTCGAACACCAGCGCCTCAACGTCTTCGCGGGCGTTGACGGTGTCGATGTGGTAGGCGGACGCGAGCCTCTCCGCCGCGGTGTCGAGCGTTCCGCCGTCCAGCATGGTCCGCACGATCAGGGTGGCGGTGGGGTTGAGGTTCCAGTACTGGCCACTGTTCTCGTCGAGCAGCGCCATCCCGTAGTCCGTGTCGGCGGTGCGGACACCTTCGCGCAGTTCGAACATGATCACCTCCGCTGACGGGGCACAGCCGTGCTGCCCCGGCTGGCCCAGCTTCTCCCTCCAGCCGAGCTTCTCCCTCCAGCCGAGCTTCTCCCTCCAGCCGAGCTTCTCCCTCCGACCCAGCGGCTTCGCAGCCATGTTTCGCAGGCGACCGTGCCGTACAGCTCCCCGGCCTGGTGGGCTGCCGATGCGGGTTGGCTGCACACCTCTCGCAACGCGGCCAGGTCGACCAGGCCCAGCTGGGCCAGTCGCGAGTCCGCGCACAGACCCAGCAGGTCACCGCGGTGCTGGCGCAATCCCGGGTCCTCGTCGCAGGTCCCGTTGGCCTTGGCGGAGCGGGTGAGACCGGCGTCCGGGACGATGCCGCGCATGGCTTCTGCCAGCAGCGGCTTGCAGTCCCACGGCGAGATCCTCTCCTGTGGTCGGACCGACAGCGCCGCCTCGATCACGCGGTCGTCGTAATACGGCGCGGCCAGCGAGACACCCGTGACGCCGGCCATCTGATCCAGTTGGCGCGCGGTGCGGGAGACGAAGCGCATCGTCTCCAGCTCGCGGTGGTGCCCGCGGTTGGCCGTCAGCGGTTCGGCCTCGTTTGCGGCGTGACGAAGAAGCTCCCGCACCGCCTCGGCCGCGTCAGCACTCACCCAGGGCGGTAGCCGTGGGTGAAACCCCCAGTCAAGCAGCGGCGTCTCGGGCGGGGCGGGAGCGCTTGTGAGCTGGTCGGCGGCGCGGCGAAGCCACCCGGCGTACGGGGAGCTGTCGCGAAGCTGCCGCAGCACGTCGCACCACCGCCAGCCATACTTCGCGGCGAAGCCACGCAGGCTCCGCAGCGCGGTCACGGGATCGGAGCGCAGCAGCGGATGCAGGTGGGCCAGAGAGCCGTAGAACAGTTCGTCGCCGCCGAACCCGGTCAGGTGCATTCCCGAACCGTGCTCGGCGGCCTGGTACGCGATCGTCAACCATCGGTTGCGGTCGACGGCGGCGGCGCACGGCTCGTCGAGCACGTCGGTGTCGTCCAGCAACCCGTGGAACACCAACGGCATCTGGTCGGCGGGCAGCACGACGTGTTCGACATCGCGGTCTCGCTGGTGGCCTTCGACGCCCTTCAGGGAGGCGCCCATCAGGGAGGCCATGGTCTCGACGGCCCAGCTCGCGGCGTCCGCGCGCGGGTCAAGGCTCTCGGCGGTGAACGCGAGAGTCTTCGCCGGGCCGCATGCGGCCAGGCTGACGAGGGCGGTCGAGTCGACCCCGCCGAGATCGCAACTCACCACGGGCCGGTCGCGGGTGCGGGCACCCACCGCGGCGGACAGAGCTTCGCGCAGCGCCCGCGCGCCTTCGGCCAAGGGCACGACGGGGTCGGGCGGCGACCACCAGCGCACCGATCGACTCCGGCCCGTTGAGTCGAGAACGAGATAGTGGTCGGTGGGCAGCTCCTCCACCCCGCGCCACACGGGTTGGCCGGCCAGGGGGTAGATGATCGGCGGTTGCAGCAGGTGCAGTGCCAGGCGTTGCTCGTCCAGGGACGAGCCGAGCAGCGCCGCCAAGAGATCGGCGCGATCGGCGGCGACGCTGACGCCGTCGATGCGGGCCGTGAACACGCGGCGGATGCCGGTGACCGTGCCCTGCACGCGTGCCTGGCCAGCCACCGAGGCCAACAGGTGCGAGCTGCCGACAAGCGAACCCGCCACCTGGTCCAGGTCGGCGGGCGTGTCCAGCCGGCCAGCGGTGGCGTGCAGGTGGTCCGAGGTGGTCGCATGCTGGCCGATCAGCACGACCTTGGCGTGCCCTGCCTGACCGGCGGTGACCGCGTCCTCGGGCCAGCGCCCGACCAGCCATGGTCTCCCGGACGGGTGGGTGATCTCGTTCGTGGCCTGCGCTCCCAGGACGGCGTAGGCGGCGCTTGCCGCGAGGCAGTCCGGCAACACGGCGAACCACGACGGGACCGAACCGAGCTCGGCGAGGCGGTCCGGGTCGCTGACGCGGGCGGCGGTCTGCCTCGCCCCGGCGATACCGCCCTCGCTGGCCGTGCTGCTGTCGCTGGCCATGGAACCCCTTCCTGGTCCGTCCCAGACCGGTTCCTACTTCGCCCCCGGGCCGAGCGGCGGCGCGGAGCTCGCCACCGCTCGACGTCTACATCGAGCGATCACGCGCTCACACCAGCTGGTGACGGATCAATAGGTCGCGTGGACGGTGGCCGCCGAGTCCTGTCAGGCGTGCGAAGGAGCCCAGCTTCGTCAGCGTTGGACGTTCGTACGTTCGCATTGCGTCCACCCCCTTCCCTGCTTCGCGATCCCGTTCTCGCGTTTTCGGACACGGCACACCGACCGGGGGTACAGCCCGATCAATAAGGGAGGAGTAGTGCGCACCGACTATTCACAGACAACAGATTCGAGGTACAGCCAAACCGGTTGCGAGCACAAGATCGGACTGAAAACCCCTGATCGGTGGCGTGTCAACATGAAAGTAAAGTACTGCGTTAGTTCCCCACAAGACCCGTTAGCCGCTGTCCTTCGTTCGGGCTACCGCGCGCCGGGAAAACCGGCGCGCGACGCCCGGTTCAGGCCGCTCAGCGGGCCACCGCCAGTCATGCATGAACAAGATTCAGAATCCGCCGCCCGGGGACAAAGAAAGAAACGCACGCTCGACGGTTGTTGGGGAATTGTTCAGTTTTCCGAGCACGACCAGAACAACGCCCGAGATCAGAGTCGGACCCAAATGGGCTGACGGCTACGCGGGAACGGCCAGCGCGCTTGATGTCATCAGTAAGCGAACACAGAACTCGGTCAACTCCGCCCGCGAGGTCACCAGGCTCCCGTCCAGCCAGCGGGTGAACAGACTCGTCAGCGCACCGATGATGGCGGTCGCGGTCATGCGCGCGTCCATCGGACTGGACTGGGTGTCGAGCTGGGTTCCGACGAGGTCCGCGAACAGCGGCATCAGTTCACCGCCGCGCCTGCCGAGCGTGCTGTCCGTCATCGGTTCCAGCAGCAGCACCCGCCCCTTGCGCGGGTCATCGGCCACCACCGCGAGGAACTCCTCGACCGCGGCCCTGGCGATCACCTCCGGCCCGGCAGCTGGTTGCCCACCATCGGTGGGCTGCGCGGTCGCCCGCACCAGGGCCGCCCTCGCATCCTCGGCGACCTGGTCGTACACCGCGAGCAGCAGGTCCTCGCGATCCGCGAAGTTCTCGTAGAAGTACCGGTCGGTCAGCTTCGCCCGCCGACAGACCGAGCGCACCGTCACTGCGGCACTGCCCTGCGTTCCCAGCAACTCCAGCCCCACCTCGAGCAACCGCTCGCGCCGCTCGGCACGGCGCGCCGCGAGGGTGGTACCGGCCCAGGTCATAGGTCCACTTTCGGCGCTCGGACAGCGGCCGACGGCCGCGTGATTGACGACACTCGTCCTCAACTCTACCGTGGGAGCAGTTCTGAGGACGGGTGTCATCAGTTGGCCAGTGCCGTGAGGTCACGAGAGCGCACGGAGGAGCACCGATGTCCGACCAGCCGGGAACCCCACAGGCAACGGACTCCCCACAGACCGCCCAAGGGCCGCAGCCGCTCGGCCCCGATTCCTTGACCTGGAAGTACTTCGGGGACTGGCGGGCGCTGCTGATCTCCCTGTGGGCCGGGTCGATGCAGAACATGCATCCCCAGCTCGGAGCGGGAGTCGAAGAACACTCCCGGTTCTTCGCCGAGCGCTGGCAGCGCCTGTTCCGCTCGCTCTACCCGATCGGCGGGGTGGTCTACGACGGGCCGCGAGCCGTACGGACCGCCCGTCAGGTTCGCGGCTACCACATGACGATCAAGGGCATCGACCGGCATGGCCGCCCCTACCACGCGCTGGACCCCGAGACCTACTTCTGGGCGCACGCGACCTTCATCATGATCTCGATCCTGGTCGGCGAGCATTTCGGCGAACCCTTCACCGATGCCGAGAAGGAGCAGCTGTATGCCGAGGGCATCCAGTGGTACCGCCTGTATGGGGTGAGCATGCGGCCGGTTCCACCGGACTGGAAGAGCTTCCAGGAGTACTTCGAGCACATGTGCAGCCACGTCCTGGAGGTCAACAAGGCCACGCGGGACGTGCTCACGATCGACAAGCTCGACCGGCCGCCCTCGCTCGACTGGCTACCGCAGCCGGTGTGGAGACTCGTTCGCGTTCCGGTCGCCCGCGGTTTCGTGTGGCTGACCGTCGGGATGTACCCGGAGGTTGTGCGCCGCCGGCTGGGATACCGCTGGACCGCACGCGACGAGCGCGCGTTGCGGCTGGTCGGGCGCGCGGTGAAGTGGGCGTGGACGGTCGTCCCGTTCGACCGCCGCTACCACCCCCGCGCCCGAGCCGCCTGGCGCCGGGTGCGCGGCGAGATCCCGGCTGACGCTCCCCTGGTCGAAACGCCCGCACGCAATCTCCCGCCCCTGGGGCATCGCGATGATCCGAAGCACTACTGCCCGCAGCAGAAGGCCGGCACCGGCACCGAACCATCCACAATGGACGATCACACCGCGATCACTCGATGATCGTCAGCACTCGATGACGTTAACGGCGAGCCCGCCGCGAGCGGTCTCCTTGTACTTGACCTTCATGTCGCGGCCGGTCTCCCGCATCGTCTTGATCACCTTGTCCAGCGAGACGAAGTGGCTTCCGTTGCCGCGCAACGCCATCCGAGCCGCGGTGATCGCCTTGACCGAAGCCACGGCGTTGCGTTCGATGCAGGGGATCTGCACCAGCCCGCCGATCGGATCGCAGGTCAGACCGAGGTTGTGTTCCATGGCGATCTCCGCGGCGTTCTCCACCTGCGCGGGTGTGCCACCAAGCACCTCGGCCAGCCCGGCGGCGGCCATCGAGCACGCCGACCCGACCTCGCCCTGGCATCCGACCTCGGCGCCGGAGATCGACGCGTTCTCCTTGAACAGGGAGCCGATCGCACCTGCCGCCAGCAGGAACCGCACCACCCCGTCCTCGCTCGCATCGCGCACGAAACGCATGTAGTAGTGCAGCACCGCCGGCACGATGCCGGCCGCACCATTGGTGGGTGCGGTCACCACCCGTCCACCGGCGGCGTTCTCCTCGTTGACCGCCAGCGCGAACAGCGTGACCCACTCCAGCGGGTCCGTGGGTGCACCCTGCGCTTCCAGCGATTGCCGCAAGTCCGCCGCCCGCCGACGCACTTTCAACCCGCCGGGAAGGTCACCAACGTTGCGGCACCCGTTGTCGACGCATTCGCGCATGACACGCCAGATGTGCAGCAGGCCCGCGCGGACCTCCTCTTCCGTGCGCCACGCGGTCTCGTTCGCCAGCATCACCGTACTGATCGAGCTCCCGCTCTCCGCCGTGCGCGCGAGCAGTTGCTCGCCAGTGCGGAACGAGTAGGCGACCTCGGTCTCGTCGGGCTTGATCCGGTCCACGCCGCTGGCTTCGTCGTCCACGACGAAACCGCCCCCCACCGAGTAGTACACGGCGCCGCACAGCTCGGCACCGGCGCTGTCACGGGCGGTGAACCGCATGCCGTTGGGGTGCACCGGCAGGGACTTCCGCCGGTACATCACGAGGTCGCTGTCGGCGTCGAAGGTGATCTCGCTGCTACCACCGAGCCGCAACCGGCGAGTGGCACGCACCTCGTCCAGACGCTGTCGCACTCCAGCCGGGTCGACTTCCTCCGGGCTGTGACCTTCCAGGCCCAGCAGCACGGCCTTCGGACTTCCGTGACCGTGGCCGGTGGCCCCCAGCGAACCGAAGAGCTCGGCGCGCACCGAGGCGACCTGCTCCAGTGAGCCCTCGCGGCGAAGCCGCTCGGTGAACAGCTTCGCCGCGCGCATCGGGCCGACCGTGTGCGAGCTGGAAGGGCCGATCCCCACCGAGAAGAGGTCGAAGACGCTGATCGCCATTGATCCGTCTCCTTCGTGATGCCGGTTTTCCCGGCTACCCAGTCGCGCCCACCTATTCCGTCAACGCGGCGTACTGCTCGGCGGTGAGCAACTGGTCAACTCCGCTGGCGCGCAACTCCAGCAGCCACCCCTGGCCGTAGGGGTCGGAGCCGACCTGTGCCGGATCGTCCACAACGGCCTCGTTGATGGCCACGACCTCGCCGGTCAGCGGGGCGTAGAGGTCGCTGACGGACTTGGTGGACTCCAGCTCACCACACGCCTGGCCAGCTTCGATCTTGTCGCCTACCTCGGGGAGCTGCACGTACACGATGTCGCCGAGGGCGTCCGCCGCGTACTGCGTGATCCCCACGCGGACGATGTCGGCGTCGCGCGCCTCAACCCACTCGTGCTCCTGGGTGTAGCGCAGCTGCGTCGGAAGGGACATGCGGGAGGCTCCATTCACGTTCGGGGCGCACGTGTTCCGTTGAGCTGCGGAGACACGTGTGCCGCGCCAGTCGGGCCTCCCCCTCTGTTGCGGAACCTGAGAGCTTCACCGCCTCCTGGCGGCTTGCACCGTGGGTGCGGCCCGCGGACGGGCGCGCTTTCCAGAGTGGCCTCGCCTGGGCGGTCACGGGTGCCTGAGAGTTTGCGGGGAGTCTTGCTCCTTCGGCGCCCCGGTCGGTGTTGCACGGCGACCGAGGTCTCTCCCGCCCAGGTTGCTAGCAGCCGGTATGCGGTTGTCAGTCTGTCGTCGAGACTGGGTTGTCAGTCGTCAAGACTGGTCAGCCGCCGAACGCCGATGTCCGGCCACAATGACACTGACCGGGGAAACAATAACGGGGTTACCCAGCGTGTCAACGTCGGCCCACTCCGGTGCACGCCGTTGCACGGCCCGGACGCGTGGATGGTGCGAGCGCAGCGTGGGTGACAGGACCCAGCGTGGGTGACAGGAAAGTTCCCTTCCTGTCACCGACCCACCCCACCACCGAGCTGTCCCCGCAGGGAGGCAAGAACATGATCAGCGTTCGCGCGGTGGTCGATCGGGTCGGTCCCACGTTGCTGCGCGCCGTGCTCGTCCCCGATGCGGCGGCGTGCGTTTCCGATGTCGTGATCGCCGAACCGGGCGGCCCACCCCAGGTCGCCGGCGGTGACCTCGTGCTCGGGGTCGCGATCGCCGACCGCGAGGCCGCCATCGAACTCGTACGCGCCTGCGGCGCGGAAGGCGCGGCTGGCCTGTTGCTGAAGCCACCGCTGGCCACCGACGACAAGGTGCGTGCCCAAGCGCGGGAGCGCGGCGTCGCACTCGTCGAAGTGCAGCCCGGAACCGCCTGGGCGCAGCTCGTGTGGCTCCTGCGCGCCGCCCTGGCCAGCACCACGGCCGACGAAGCCGACGCGCGGGACGTCGACGCGACTCGCGCGCCTGGGCTCGGCGACCTCTTCCGGCTCGCGGACGCCGTCGCCGACGTGGTCGACGCCCCGGTCACGATCGAAGACGCGCGGTCGCAGGTCCTGGCCTATTCGGCACGCCAGGACCTCACTGACCCTGCTCGGGTGTCCACGATCATGGGCCGGCGCCAACCGGATGACGTGCTCGCCAAGTTCCGTTCGCGCGGGGCGTTCCGCAAGCTCAGCAAGGGCGGCTCGGCGATCTTCGTGCCGGCCCAGCAGGATGGCACGCTGCCCCGGTTGATCGTGCCCATCCGCATGGGCGGTGAGCTGCTCGGATCGATGTGGGCGGTGGTGCCCGGTGAGGTCTCCGAGGAGCGTGCCACCGCGTTCGCGGACACCGGCCCCTTGGTCGCACTGCAACTGTTGCGCTGGAGAGCGGTCGCCGACGCCGAACGGCAGCGGACCGCCGAGTTGGTGCGGCGCCTGCTGCACGGCGGCGAGGGGTGGCGGGCGGCGGCCACCGAACTCGGGATCTCCGATGGCCCGCATCGGGTGGTGGCCATCGATGTCAACCCGGGCGGCGAGTCCGCCGAGGGCCACCGGCTAGCGATCTGGGAACGGATCAGCACCGGCATTGGTCGGCGTCCGCTGGTCACCGAATCCGGCGGGGTGCTGTACGCCATCGTGCCCGCTCGTTCGGGCGCGGGCGGGTGGTCGGCATTGCGTGCGGAACTCGGCGGGGGCGAGATGAGCCCGCAACCGTTGGTCGCCGCCGGCTCCTCGGTCGGGTTGGCCGATCTCGGGCAGTCCCGCTCCCAAGCGGACGAGGTGCTCGGTCTGCTGCGCAGCGGCCGGCTCGACACCGGTATCGCCGGTTACGAGCAGGTGTGGCATCTGCTCGTGATCAGTCGGGCGGCGGACGCTTCGGGGGACGCCGGTGTCGGGAACCTGGGACCACTGCCGCTGTTGCGCGAACACGACCGCGCGCAGGGCACGGAATACCTGCGTACGTTGCACGCCTGGCTGAGGCACCCTGGCGACCCGCGCTCGGCGAGCCACGAGCTACAGGTGCACCCGAACACCTTCCGGTACAGGCTGAAGCGGATCAGCACCCTCGTGGACGTAGACCTCGATGATCCCGACGTGCGGTCCGCGCTGCTGGTTCAACTCCTCGCGGAGCACTGGACGAGGTGAAGGCGCCGGCGGGGGAACCGAAACCCCGCCGGCGCTGGATGATCACGCGGGTCGTAGGCGGTTATGTCGGTGTGTGGGCAGTCACGCGCCTGGTGGCACCGTCGCCGGGCCGTCGTCAGTCGGACTTTGGTCAGTCGAGTCAGGTCGGGCGGAGCGCAGGGTCAGCTGGGCACCCAGTTCGGGATCGGCGTTCCTTTCGGCGGTGTGCTTCCACGCCGAGATGACCTGGACCACCGGCGCCAGCGTTTCCACGCTTTCGGCCGCACGGAGCGTCTCCACGAGTTCAGCGACGAACTCGCGCACCTCTTCACCGGGCAGGAACCGTATCCACGGAAACGCCTCCGGTGCCGCGCCGACGAGCAGCGATAAGGCGGCACCGTCGTGGCGCATGAGTGCGACGAACATCCGAGTGGTCGCCGAGATGATCGCGGCCTCCTGCTCGGCGCGAGACACGGTGGTCAGGACCAGGTCGTCAGCATCGTGGCGCTGCAGTCGCACCGCATGCGCGCTCGCCGCGAGCTTGGCGACGGTGGCCTTGGGGTGGTCGATCAGCTCCGTGAACGGAACCTCCGCAATGCGGGACATGGTCATCAAGGTAGCTAGATCGACAGTCAGATGAGGGCATGAAAGAACCGGGCATGCCCGCCTGTTCGCCACATCGTGCGATTGAGCGACCCGTCCAGGTGATCGCAGGTGGCGGTCCGTTTGTAGGCGGGACCCCTGACAGGAAGGTTCCCTTGCTGTCAGGGGTGACAGGAAAGTTCCCATGCTGTCACCCACCCCTCCCCCGGCTTGTTCCGCGAGCACAAACCGCCCCGCCAAACATCATCCGCGCGGCATGATGCGCTGGCCGGCTCAGCGGCGGATGGTTAAGCCGAATCATGCACTGCGATCGCACCCGCATCGCAGACCGGCACGGGCGGCCCTGCCGGCCCTGCCGGCCGCCGGCAGGCCGTGCCGCCCTAGCTGACCAGGTGCGACGCGGCCGAAGAGAAAGGACTGCGCCGTGAAGATCGCCGTTCCGCGCGAGATCAAGAACAACGAGTACCGGGTGGCGCTGACTCCGGCGGGCGTGCACGAGCTCGCCAGTCGGGGGCACGAGGTGTTCATCGAGGCCCAGGCCGGCGCGGGCTCGTCGATCCCGGACGAGGAGTACCTGGCGGCGGGCGCCAAGATCCTGGCCACCGCCGAGGACGTGTGGACCGAAGGCGATCTGGTGCTCAAGGTCAAGGAGCCGATCGCGGAGGAGTTCCCCCGACTGCGCGCCGGTCAGGTGCTGTTCACCTACCTGCACCTGGCCGCGGCCGGCGACCTCACCCGCGCCATGCTGGATTCCGGTGTCACCGGCATCGCCTACGAGACGGTGCAGACCGCCGACGGCGCGCTCCCGCTGCTCGCGCCAATGAGCGAGGTCGCTGGCCGGCTGGCGCCCCAGGTCGGCGCTTACGCGCTGATGCGCCCCAGCGGCGGTCGTGGGGTGTTGCCCGGCGGAGTGCCTGGTGTGCACCCGGCCCGGGTCGTGGTCATCGGCGGAGGCGTCGCCGGACTCAACGCCGCGACGGTGGCGTTGGGCATGGGCGCGGACGTGGAGCTGCTGGACACCAACGTGGACAAGCTCCGCCAGATCGACCGGGACTACCGGGGGCAGATCCGCACGGTCAGCTCCAACCGCTACACCGTCGAGCAGGCCGTCACCGCCGCCGACCTGGTGATCGGCGCGGTGCTCATCCCCGGCGCGAAGGCGCCGAAGCTGGTGTCCGACGACCTGGTGTCGCGGATGAAGCCGGGCAGCGTGCTGGTGGACATCGCCATCGACCAGGGCGGATGCTTCGCCGACTCGCACCCCACCACGCATGACAACCCGACCTATCAGGTCCACGAGTCGGTGTTCTACTGCGTGGCGAACATGCCCGGGGCCGTTCCGAACACGTCGACGCACGCACTGACGAACGTGACCCTGCCCTACGCCGTGCGCATCGCCGAGCAGGGCTGGCAGCACGCGTGCCAGGCCGATCCCGCGCTGGCGAAGGGGTTGAACACGCACGCCGGACACCTGGTCAACGAGCCGGTCGCGGAAGCGCACGGGCTGCGCGGCACGAGGCTGGCGGACGTGCTCGCCTGAGCTTCGGCGTGCGGCTTGCCGGACGGAGAAGATCCCCTGCCCGGGGATGCTCGGGCAGGGGATCAGGACACGCCAGGGGCGGCCCGCTCAACCAGCCTGGGGGTCACCGGGAGCAGGCCGCCACGTTTGAGTGTAGGCCAACCGGACGGCTTTGGTGACCGTCCACACGAATGAACCAAAGATTCGCTCCCTGAACCGTTCAGATCGCCCCGCGACGGCCACTCGAACGGATGACAACGGCGTCCGTGTCCTGAAGCCCTCCGCCCGCAGTGCCGATGGAGCCGCACGGCGGTTCGAGACGCAAAGCGATGCTTCGGAGTTGAGCCCGATGGACAGCGCCCGATTACTGCACGACCCATCACCACAGGCCCAGCCAGAACCCGAACAGGCCCAACCAGCACAGGACCCCATGCAGCGGGCCGTCTTGCACCGACTCGACCAGCTGGATCTGGCAGCTGAACGCAACAAGGCTGACGATCTGCTCCCACTGGCTCGGGTCGAACTGGGCCGGCTGGCCCAGAGCTGGCGAACACTGCTCGACCAGCACTGCCCGGACGAGGACGGCCGGTGCCTGGCCTGCGCCGGGACGTTTCGGGGTCGCCGGTGGCCGTGCTCGGTCTGGGCGACCGCGCACCAGCGGTTGATCAGCGTCGATCCTGCCGGAGCATCGCTGGGCACCCGTAGCGCCGACTCCCACGGTCCCGGGTCCGAGCGGCCCCGGCACCGAGCGCCCGACCCCGTGCCGACCTCACAGGTGCCGGTGCTGACCACACCGATCGTCTCCGACGGCAGCAGTGACCCGGGTCAGTGGGACACCGTGGAGTTCGAGCTCCCCGAACTCCCTCAACCTCCCGAGGTCACCCACCCCCCTCAGCCCCCGGCGTCCGCGCCTAGCCAGGGGCCCATGGGCTCGCAAGACATCCCCGACGTCCAGGACGTCGAGACCACCCAGATCGTCCACAGCGCTGCGCTGGCGCCACCGATCGGCGGGCACCTGGAAACCGACCACCGGCGCATTCACCGGGCCTCGGTGGTCGCGCGACCTGCAAGGGCACGGACGCTTCGCCCGACCCGCGCTTCACCCGAACGTCGGCCTTGACGTCTTTGGATATACGCACGATCACCATTCGGTGCACACCGCCCACGCCCCCACCACCGATCAGGCAGTATGGGTGTCTCCTCCGGCGACGCACTCGTGCGCGTACCGTCGCCGGTGCATGCCACCCGTTTGGATCTGGAGGAGCGCGTGCACGACGGCAGCGGCCGGATAGTGGTGCAGGAACTCAGTAAGAACTTCGGGCCGGTGCAGGCGGTCCAGAACCTCAGCTTCACCGTGGAGCCCGGGTCGGTCACCGGGTTCCTCGGCCCTAACGGCTCCGGCAAGACCACCACGCTGCGGATGCTGCTGGGCCTGGTGACGCCGACTACCGGCACCGCCACTATCAACGGCCTCCCTTTTCACAAACTGACCAACCCGGCGTCCGTGGTGGGTGCCGTGCTGGAGGCGCAGGGCTTCCACCCCGGGCGGACCGGACGCAACCACCTGCTCTGCTACGCGGCCGCGATGAACATCCCGGACGAGCAGGTCGACCGGGTGCTCGAACTCGTCGGCCTGACCAGTGCCGCCAACCGCAAGTCCCGGGGCTACTCGCTGGGTATGCGCCAGCGGCTCGCGCTGGCGACGGCGTTGCTGGGTGACCCGCAGGTGCTGGTGCTGGACGAACCGGCCAACGGCCTGGACCCGGAAGGCATCGCGTGGCTGCGCAGCTTCCTGCAGTCGTTCGCGGCCACCGGGCGCACCGTGCTGGTGTCCAGCCACCTGCTCCGCGAGATGGAGCACACGGTGGATCACGTGGTGATCGTCAGCCGTGGGCAGTGCGTGTACAACGGCAACCTTGACGAGCTGCGGGCGTCCCAGCGTTCCCGCGTGCTGGTGCAGGCCGCTGATCCGAGCAAGCTGGTCAGCGCCCTGCAGGAGGACGGCCTGCAGGCTGAGTACCTCCCGGACGGCACGCTCGCCGTCACCGGCGCGGACGCCCGGACAGTCGCCGACCTCGCCTTGCGGGCCGGGGTGGCGCTCTACCGGGTCGAGGACGAGAACGCGGATCTGGAGCAGATGTTCTTCCAGCTCACCTCCGGGCAGTACACCGGTAGCCAGTACCAAGCCAGCGTGGGACAGGCCGGTGCCAGCGGATCGCAGCAGGCGGCCGCCCCCGCTGGAGGGCAGCAGGGCAGCAACGACAACCCGGGAGGTGGCGCCTGATGGGCGGGCTGGTCAAAGCAGAGTTCCGCAAGGTGCTCACCACCCACCTGTGGTGGGCGCTGCTGATCCCGGTCGCGGTGATCAGCTTCAGCGCCGGCTGGGCGGGCACCGCGGTGGGCTCGCTGGGGTCGTTGCAGGCCGAGCTCGGCAAACCGCTGCCGCTGGGGTTGCTGACGGTGTCGCTGTCGACGAACTTCTGCACCATCTTCGCGGCGATCTTCGGTGTGATCGCGATGTCCGGGGAGTACCGGCACAAGAGCATCACCACCACCTACCTGACCGGCAGCCCTCGCGGGGCGGTACTCGGCGCGAAGCTCATCGCCTACACCAACATGGGGCTGGTGTTCGGCCTGGTCAACGTGCTGTTCGCCAGCCTGGGCGGGCTGATCGGAGCGGGCAGCAACGGCTTCGGCAACGCCGGTGACTGGTTCGCCGTGGGCGCGGCGGGCGTGCTGGCCATGGTCCTGTGGACCCTGTTCGGGGTCGGGTTCGGCGCGTTGCTGACCAACGCGGTCGCGTCGATCGTCGTGCTGCTGGTCTACACGCTGATGGTCGAGGGCGTGGTCTCGCTGATGCTGCGATACCAGGGCTGGGAGGCTGTCCCGCCGTACCTGCCGAACGCCTCCGGCGGCGGTATCGTCTCGAACCTGTCGGTTCCGATCTTCATGCAGGAACTGGCCGGGCCGAGCCAGCCGGTGCCCAAGGACGCCTACGACGCGGTGCACGGGCTCATCGGCGGCAGCTACGGCCACCCCTGGTGGGCGAGCATGCTGACCTTCGCCGGTTACGCCGCCGCGCTGATCGTGGCGGGGTGGCTGGTGGGACGCCAGCGCGACATCACGTAGCCGCCAGCAGGCACGTTCGTGGGGCCGTCCAGGGTGCGCTCTGGGCGGCCCGGCCTTTTTGGATCATGGACGGCTGTCATCCGCGTCACCGTGGGGCTGGAGAATTCCCCCGGTGTCGGTTCCCCGGCTTAACCTGTCCTGGTGCCCGATTCCGGTCAGCCCAGGACCACATCCGGCCACTCCGGCGGGTGGATTCGCCGGCTCTCCGCCGCCTGCTGGCGGCATCCCCGGTCCGTCGTGCTGGCGCTGGGCGCTTCGATGGTGGCCGTCGGCGCGGAAGCGGCCATCCCGCTGCTGACCAAGATCGGGGTGGATGACGCTGTCGCGCATTCCACCGCCCGGTTGTGGTGGGTGGTCGGCGCGCTGCTCGGGCTGGCCCTGTTCCGGTTCGGGGCAGCGTTCGTGCGCCGCTACACCGCCGGCCAGCTGGCGCTGAGCGTGCAGCACGACCTGCGCCGCGCCGTGTTCGGTTCGGTGCAGCGGCTCGGGGGCGGAAAGCAGGACTCGCTGCGCACCGGCCAGGTCGTCTCCCGGTCGATTACCGACCTCCAGCTGGTCTACGCCCTGCTGGCCATGCTGCCGCTGTCACTGGGCACAGGGGTGCTCGCCGTGGTCGCGGTCGCCGCGATGCTGTGGCTGTCACCCCCGCTGACGGTGATCGCACTGGTCGTCCTACCGCTGATGGCGGTCATCTCCGCCCGCAGCAAGAAGCGCCTCTACCCCGCCACCTGGTCAGCCCAGCAGCGCGCGGCCGACATCGCCCAGCAGGTCGAGGAAGCCGTCACCGGCGTGCGGATCGTGAAAGGTTTCGGCCAGGAGCGGCGCGAGATCGCCCGGTTGGACCGGCGCGCCCGCACGCTGTTCGCCGAACGGCTGCGGTCGGCGCGGATGACGGCGGTGCCCCAGGCGAGCATGGCGGCGCTGCCGGCCGCCGGCCAGGTCGGCGTGCTGGGGCTCGGCGGGTGGCTCGCGCTCGAGGGACACGTCGGTCTGGGCACGTTCGTCGCGTTCGCGAGCTACGTGACGATGCTGTCGGGGCCAGCCCGGATGCTGGCGAGCCTGGTCGTGCAGGGCCAGCTCGCCCGGGCCGGGGTGGAACGGATTCACGACCTGATCGACTCGCAGCCCGAGGTCACGGACGCGCCGGGCGCGGTGAACCTGCCGGACGGGCCACTGGAGGTGCGGCTCGACCGCGTCGGCTTCGGCTACACCCGCGACCAGCCGGTGCTCAACGGCCTGTCAGTGCGGGTGCGGCCGGGCGAGACGGTGGCGCTGGTCGGATCGGCGGGATCTGGGAAGTCGACGGTGTCGCTGCTGCTGCCCCGCTTCTACGACGTGCATGCCGGCTCGGTGCGCGTCGGTGGGCTGGATGTCCGCGAGACCAAGCTGGACTCGCTGCGCGCGGCGGTCGGGGTCGTGTTCGAGGAGGCGTTCCTGTTCTCCGACACGATTCGGGGCAACATCGCCTACGGCCGACCGGACGCTTCCGACGCCGAGGTCATCGCCGCCGCGAAGGCCGCCGAGGCGCACGAGTTCGTCACCGCGCTGCCGGACGGCTACGACACCGTCGTCGGGGAGCGCGGGCTGACGCTGTCCGGCGGACAACGCCAGCGGGTCGCGCTGGCCCGCGCCCTGCTGTCCGACCCCCGGATTCTGGTGCTCGACGACGCGACCTCGGCGATCGACCCGGCGACTGAAGCCGCGATCCACCGCACTCTGCGCGGGGTCACCGCGCAGCGCACCACGCTGCTGATCGCGCACCGGCGATCCACGCTCGCGCTCGCCGACCGGATCGCCGTGTTGGACGAGGGTCGCGTCGTCGACTTCGGCACGCGCGGCGAACTCGAACAGCGTTGCGGCCTGTTCCGGGCGCTACTGGCCGGCGCGGACGACACGATCGACACGCCCTGCGAGAGCACGGCAGCTGCCGGGGACACGGCGGCCATCGGGGACACGGCGGCCATCGGGGACAGTGCAGGCGGCGGGGTCACCCCGACGTTATGGCCCGAGCCGGACGCCGACGCCGACGACGCCTTGGAGCTGCTGGCCCGAGCCCGTTCGGGTGCCGGTTCGGCACCGGACCTCCCGCGCGGGATGCGCCCCGCCGGCGGCCAGCAAGCGACGCCGGCCCCAGCTGTGCCCTCCGACGACGAGCTGCGCGAGGGGCTGCGCACGCTGCCCCCGGCCAGCGACCGTCCACGCCTGGACGGCGAGGACCCGACCGCGGCTGATCCGCGGTTCCGGTTGTCCCGACTGTTCCGGCCGATCCGCTGGGGGCTGGGCCTGACGGTGGCGTTCGTCGCCGGGGACGCGCTCACCTCCGTCGCCCTTCCGTCACTGATCAGGCGGGGTGTGGACGGCGGCGTCACCGCCCACGCGCCCGAGGTCCTGTGGGCGGTGACGGCGGTGGCGGCACTGGTCGTCGCCTTCGGCTGGTTCGCGGTCTGGCGGCAGACCGTCGTCGCCTCCAGCACCGGCGAGACCCTGCTGTACCTGTTACGCCTGCGCAGCTTCGCGCACCTGCAGCGGCTCGGGCTGGACTACTACGAACGCGAGCTCGGTGGCCGGATCATGACCCGGATGACCACGGACGTCGACGCACTGTCGACGTTCCTGCAGACCGGGCTGGCGACCGCGATCGTCAGCGTGCTGACCATCGTCGGGATCGCGATCGCGCTGCTGGTCACCGACGTGTCGCTGGCGCTGGTGGCGCTGGCGGTGCTGCCGCCGCTGCTGGTGGCCACCGTGATCTTCCGCAAGCTGTCGTCCACCGCCTACGCCGAGGCGCGGGAGAAGGTCAGCACCGTCAACGCCGACATGCAGGAGAACGTCTCCGGGCTGCGCATCGCCCAGGCGCACCGCCGGGAGAAGCACTCGGCGCGGGTGTTCGCGCAGCGTAGTGACGCCTACCGGCGTTCCCGGCTGCGCGCGCAGCGCTACATCGCGACGTACTTCCCGTTCGTGGCGATGCTGTCGGAAGTCGCACAGGCCGTGGTGCTCGGTGTCGGGGCATCCCGGGTCGCTGCCGGGCAGCTCACCACTGGGGTGCTCGTCGCGTTCCTGCTGTATCTGGGGCTGTTCTTCTCGCCGGTGCAGCAGCTGTCCGGGGTGTTTGACGGCTACCAGCAGGCGCGGGTGGGTCTGCGACGCATCGGCGAGCTGCTGCGCACCCCGACCTCGGTGCCCCAGGCGCAGCGTCCCGTCGCGGTTCCCGCACGGCTGCGCGGCGAGGTCGAGCTGCGCTCGGTGTCGTTCCAGTACCCCGGCACCGACGAACCGGCGGCGCGCAACGTGTCCCTGCGGGTCGCGCCGGGCGAGACGGTGGCGCTGGTCGGCGCGACCGGCGCCGGCAAGTCCACCCTGATCAAGCTGCTGGCCCGCTTCCACGACGCCACCGCCGGCAGCGTGCGCGTGGACGGCGTGGACGTGCGCGAGTACGACCTCACGGCGTATCACCACCGGCTCGCCGTCGTACCGCAGGAAGGCCACCTGTTCGACGGTGACGTGGCCAGCAACATCGCCTATGGCCGCCCGGACGCCAGCGCGGCCGAGATCGAGTCGGCCGCCCACACGGTCGGTGCCCTCCCTGCGATCGCCGCTCTCCCGGGCGGTTTCCGCCACCCGGTCGGCGAGCGGGGGCGCGGCCTTTCCGCTGGTCAGCGGCAGCTCGTCGCGCTCGCGCGGGCCGAACTGGTCGACCCTGACCTGTTGCTGCTCGACGAGGCCACAGCCGCGCTCGACCCGGCTACGGAGGCGCTGGTGGTCGCGGCCAGCCAGCGGTTGTCCGCCCAGCGGACGACGTTCGTCGTGGCGCATCGGCTGGCGACCGCCGCCCGCGCGGACCGGATCGTCGTCGTGGATGGCGGGAGCATCGTGGAGCAGGGCGCGCACGCCGAGCTGCTGGCCGCCGGTGGCTACTACGCCCGGTTGTGGGCGGCCGGCAGCCCGGACGCGATGTTGACCGACGCGGCCGAAGATCGGGCCAGCTGACGCCCGCGAGGGCTCCGCCCAAGCCGGCCAAGATCACCCGGAGCGGTGGTGTCGCACGGCACGTTGTGCCCCCGCACAACTCCTGGTGGGACAACTTGTGTGCGCACGACAGAGACCCCGGCCGCCGCACCCTGTTCAATGGTCCAAGTCACGCCCTGATCCGCGTGGTTGGGGAAACAGCGACCGCCCGTTCAACGACATCCAGGGCAGCGGAGGGTATCCAAAGGGAGGAGAATGATAGTCGTGTAGGCAGCTTTGAACAGAGTCCGAACGGGTTCTGAATCGAAAAACCAGAGCCTTCGGGATCGATCATGTGAGAGAAGTCCCTTGTCGGACGCCTGTACGGTATGACACGCACACGAATCGGGCAGCTAGCCTGGACGGTTAGTGTGCATGTAAATCACGAGCAGATGGATCGAGGCGAACGCCAGCCGTGTCCAGCAGCAGCCCTGCGTCACAGTTCGGTCCCAACGAGTGGTTGATCGAGGAAATGTATGAGCGGTTCCTCAACGATCCCGCCTCGGTAGACTCGGCGTGGCACGAGTTCTTCGCGGACTACAAGCCCGGCCAGGCCGCCAGCGGGCAGCAGACCGTCAGCACTACCGGTGCTTCCCAAGCAGGTTCCGCGAGCGTCTCCGGTGGCACCACCACCGCCACGACGACTACCCCGGCTCCCTCGACGGCCACTCCGCCGCGAACGACCGGCGACTTCAACGGGCAGGTTCCCACCAGCACGAACACCACCCCGAGCAGCGCCCCGCCGACGGGTACCCAGACCAGTTCTACAGGGCCCACTGCTACCCAGCCCACTGCTACAGGGCCCACTGCTGCAGGGCCCACTGCTGCAGGGCCCACTTCTACAGGGCCCACCGACGCAGGCACGACCGCTGCCAAGCCGGCGCCCGCGAAGCCGTCGCCGCAGCAGGCCGCGAAGGCCACCCCGGCCAAGGAGGCCCCGACCGCCGGAGACGAGACCGGTGAGCGGCGCCAACAGCTGCGCGGTGCGGGTGCGGCGATCGCCAAGAACATGGAACAGTCGCTGACCGTGCCGACCGCGACCAGCGTTCGCGCGGTCCCGGCGAAGCTGCTGTTCGACAACCGCATCGTGATCAACAACCACCTGAAGCGCAACAAGGGTGGCAAGGTGTCGTTCACGCACCTGATCGGCTACGCGCTGATCCAGGCGCTGAAGGACTACCCGAACATGAACCGGCACTACGACGTCGACGACAAGGGCAAGCCCATCGCCGTCACGCCGGAACACCTCAACCTGGGCCTGGCCATCGACCTGGCGGGCAAGGACGGGTCGCGCAACCTCGTGGTCGCCTCGATCAAGGCGTGCGAGAACATGTCCTTCTACCAGTTCTGGCAGGCCTACGAGGACATCATCCGCAAGGCCCGCACCGGCGGCCTGACCGCCGACGACTTCGCCGGAACCACGATCTCGCTGACCAACCCCGGCCCGAGCGGCACGAACCACTCGGTGCCCCGGCTGACCAAGGGCCAGAGCGCGATCATCGGTGTCGGCGCGATGGACTACCCGGCCGAGTTCCAGGGCGCCAGCGAGAAGACCCTGACCGAGATGGGCATCAGCAAGATCGTGACGCTGACGTCCACCTACGACCACCGGGTCATCCAGGGCGCGGAGTCCGGGGACTTCCTACGCAAGGTCCACGAACTGCTGCTCGGCGAGGACGGGTTCTTCGACGACATCTTCACGTCGCTGCGCATCCCGTACGAGCCCGTGCGCTGGACGCAGGACATCCCCGAGGGCGCGGTCGACAAGACCGCCCGCGTGCTGGAGCTGATCGACGCCTACCGCACGCGCGGCCACATGATGGCCGACATCGACCCGCTGAACTACCGGCAGCGCCGGCACAAGGACCTCGACGTCCTCTCCCATGGGTTAACGCTGTGGGACCTCGACCGCGAGTTCGCCGTGGGCGGCTTCGCCGGCAAGGAATGGCTGAAGCTGCGCGACGTGCTCGGCGTGCTGCGTGACTCCTACTGCCGCTCGGTCGGCGTGGAGTACATGCACATCCTCGCCCCGGACGAGCGCGAGTGGCTGCAGAAGCGGGTGGAGAAGCCGCACGCCAAGCCGGACACTTCGGAGCAGAAGTACATCCTGTCCAAGCTCAACGCGGCCGAGGCCTTCGAGACGTTCCTGCAGACCAAGTACGTCGGGCAGAAGCGCTTCTCGCTGGAGGGCGCGGAGACCGTGGTGCCGCTGCTGGACGCGGTGCTGGACTCCTCGGCGGAGTTCGAGCTCGACGAGGTCGTCATCGGCATGCCGCACCGCGGGCGGCTGAACGTGCTGGCCAACATCGTCGGCAAGCCGATCTCGCAGATCTTCCGGGAGTTCGAGGGCAACCTCGACCCGGGGCAGGCGCACGGTTCCGGTGACGTGAAGTACCACCTCGGAGCCGAGGGCAAGTACTTCCGCATGTTCGGTGACGGTGAGACCAAGGTGTCGCTGACGTCGAACCCGTCGCACCTGGAAGCCGTGGACCCGGTGTTGGAGGGCATCGTCCGCGCCAAGCAGGACATGCTCGACAAGGGCGAGGAAGGGTTCACCGTCCTGCCCGTCCTGCTGCACGGCGACGCCGCGTTCGCCGGCCAGGGCGTGGTGGCCGAGACGCTGAACCTGTCGCTGCTGCGCGGCTACCGCACCGGCGGCACGCTGCACGTCATCGTCAACAACCAGGTCGGCTTCACCACCGCCCCGGAGCACGCGCGCTCCAGCCGGTACTCGACCGACGTGGCGAAGATGATCGGCGCGCCGGTGTTCCACGTCAACGGCGACGACCCGGAGGCGTGTGTCTGGGTGGCCAAGCTCGCCGTGGAGTACCGGCAGGCGTTCGGCAAGGACGTCGTGATCGACATGGTGTGCTACCGCCGTCGCGGTCACAACGAGGGCGACGACCCGTCGATGACCCAACCGGCCATGTACGACGCCATCGATGCCAAGCGCAGCGTGCGCAAGACCTACACCGAGGCGCTGATCGGCCGCGGCGACATTTCCGTCGACGAGGCCGAGAAGGCGCTCAAGGACTACGCCAACCAGTTGGAGCACGTGTTCAACGAGGTCCGGGAGCTGGAGAAGCACCCGCCGGCACCAAGCCCGTCGGTGGAGTCCGAGCAGCAGATCCCGGCCAAGCTCGACACGTCGATCTCCTACGACGTGGTCAAGCGGATCGCGGACGCGCACGTGAACCTGCCCGAGGGCTTCACGCCGCACTCCCGGGTCCGCCCGGTGCTGGAGCGGCGCGCCAAGATGGCCGCCGAGGGCGGCATCGACTGGGCCTTCGGTGAGCTGCTGGCGTTCGGCTCGCTGGTGTTGGAGGGCCACCCGGTGCGGCTGACCGGCCAGGACAGCCGCCGTGGCACGTTCGGCCAGCGGCACTCGGTACTCATCGACCGCAGGACCGGCGCCGAGTACACGCCGTTGCAGAGCCTCTCCGGCGACCAGGCGAAGTTCCTCGCCTACGACTCGGCACTGTCCGAGTTCGCGGCAGTGGGCTTCGAGTACGGCTACTCGGTGGCCCACCCGGACGCGCTGGTGCTGTGGGAGGCGCAGTTCGGTGACTTCGTCAACGGCGCCCAGTCGATCATCGACGAGTTCATCTCGTCCGGTGAGGCCAAGTGGGGCCAGTGCTCGAACGTCGTGATGCTGCTGCCGCACGGCCACGAGGGCCAGGGCCCGGACCACACCTCCGGCCGGATCGAGCGGTGGCTGCAGCTGTGCGCCGAAGGGTCGATGACGGTGGCGGTTCCGTCCACCCCGGCGAACTACTTCCACCTGCTGCGCCGGCACTCGCTGGACGGCGTGGACCGGCCGCTGGTGGTGTTCACCCCGAAGTCGATGCTGCGGTTGAAGGCCGCGACCAGCCCGGTGGAGTCGTTCACCAGCGGACGGTTCAAGTCGGTGCTCGACGACCCGACCGAGCCGGACCCGCAGCAGGTGCGCCGGCTGGTCCTGTGCACCGGCAAGCTCTACTACGAGCTGGCCGCGGAGCAGGCCAAGCGGGGTGCCACCGACACCGCGGTCGTGCGACTGGAGCAGCTCTACCCGCTGCCGAAGAAGAAGATCGACCAGCTCCTGGAGAAGTACCCGAACGCCACCGACATCCGGTGGGTCCAGGAGGAGCCGAAGAACCAGGGCGCGTGGCCGTTCCTGGGTCTGGTGCTGCCGGAGAAGTTCCCGGAGCGCATGGCCGGTATCAAGCGGGTGTCGCGCCGCCAGATGGCCGCACCGGCCAGCGGTCTGAACAAGGTGCACGAGGTGGAGCAGGCCGAGATCGTTCAGGGCGCGTTCGACTGATCACGCCCCGAATCACCTGCTCGGGTGGGCCGCCGTTCCGAGGAGCGGCGGCCCACCCGTTTCGGTGAACGCCCGCACGGTGGGCTGGGGTTCACCCCCGTGACACCGACGCCTTACGCTGCAACCGACTCGGTTCTGGAGTTGGAGTTGTTGGAGGAACCCGGTGTACTTCACCGATCGCGGCATTGAGGAGCTTGAAGAGCGCCGCAGCGACGACCAGGTGACGTTGGGTTGGCTCGCGGACCGGATGCGCGCCTTCGTCGACCTCAACCCGGACCTTGAGGACCCCGTCGAGCGCCTGGCCACCTTCCTCGCCCGCGACGACGTCGACGCGGACGAGTTCGAACTGGACTAGCGGGTTTCGAACTGGACTAGCAGGTGACGTAGTAGGAAGCCAGGTCGTTGGGCGCGAAGCGACCTCGGTCGGTGGCCACGGCTCGGACGTAGCGCGGCGGCGTGACGTCGAAGGCCGGGTAGATCCCGGTGACCAGCGTTGACGCGGTGCGCTGTCCCAAGGTGTGCAGCACGTCGTCGCCGTCGCGGTATTCCATCGGGACCGCTTCCGCTGTGGCCGCTTCCCGGTCGGGTGCCTGCACCAGCGCGATGTAGGGCACGTCGAAGGCGTGCGCGGCGATCGCGATCTGAAGCGTGCCGACCTTGTTGATCACGTGGCCGTCCATGGTCACCCGGTCGGCCGCGGTGATCATCTTCGTGATCTCGCCCCGGCTCATGAGCTCGGCCGGCATCCCGTCGGTGATCAGCGACGTCGGCACGCCCATCTCGGCCAGCGACTCCGCCGTCAGGCGCGCGCCCTGCAGGTACGGGCGGGTCTCGGTACACACCATCCGCAGGCGCTTACCCGCCCGCAGCGCCGCCGCGACGGTCTCGGTGACGTACGACTCGCCCCAGCAGTGCGTGAGGACGGTATCTCCGTCAGCGAGCAGTTCGGCCGCGAACTCGCCAAGCCGACGGCTGCGAGCCAGGTAGTTCGCCTCCACTGCGACAGCCGCCCGCTCGACCGCGTCCGCGACCGGCTCGCCGGCCGCGAGCAGGGGCTCAGCTGTGTCGATGATGGCCGCGACCGCCTCCCGGATGCCGTTGTTGGTCGGTCGCGCCGCCCGCAGGCGGTTCGCCGCGCCCGCGAGGTACGCGCGTCGAGCGTCACTGCCGGCTAGCTCGTCCGCGACCCGCGCGGCGAGGGCCATCCCGCCCGCTGCGGCGAACGTCGGGCCGCTGCTCTGCGTGACCATGTCCTCGATCGCCTTGGCCACGTCCTCGTAGCTACGGCACACCACCCAGACGCGTTCGAACGGGAACACCCGGCGGTCGAGGATGCGCACGGCATCCGGCTCGATCAGCACGCTGTGCCTGATCAACGTCGGCGTGGGCACGTCGCCTTCAGCACTCACTCGACTCTCCCGCAGTCCACGAACGTCGACCTTATCGTAAGACGTCAGTTGTCAGACGTCTTTGGTCTTTGCCGTTGCGGCCACTATGATCCGGCGCAGGTCAGACGTCAAGGCTGGCTCAGAACGCGGGAGAGGAGCGCGGTGACCCGGTCACGACGGCGCGATACGAGGTCGTTGCCGACCCAGCTCGCGGATGAGCTGCGCGAACGCATCGCCAGTGGGGAATGGCCCACCAGAACGCGGTTGCCCTCCGAACAGGAACTCGCGGCCGACTACGGAGTCAGCCGGCCGACGATGCGCAGCGCGCTGCGGCGGTTGCAGGAAAGCGGAATCGTCCGCGTCCGCCACGGGGCCGGGACGTTCGTGACCGAGTCGGGCACCGCGATCCGCGCCGGGTTGCAGGAGCTTCGCTCAACGAGCCAGATCATCGCCGAGCAGGGGCACAGCTGCGACGTGGTGTACAAGACCAAGGAGACCCGTCCAGCGTCCGCGGAGGAGACCCAGCGGCTGCAACGCAACGCGCCGCCGCTGGTGCTGGCCTACGAGCGGGCCTTCATCGCCGACCTGAAACCGGTGGCGTTCGAGGAAGGAATCGTGGCCGCGGACCTGTTCCCGCAAGGGATCGACTTCGACGAGGTCACCGGGTCGATGTTCGACTTCCTCGAACCCCACGGGCTGTTGCCGGACCAGGCCGTGGCCGACGTCCAGGCGGTCATGGACTCCGACGTCGCCTGGGGGCCGAACAAGCCGGAACCTCCGGTGTATCTCTGCCTCGATCAAACACAGTTTCTCGCGACGGGTACCGCTGTCACCTGGTCGCGCACCTACTTCGTCCAGGACCGCTTCCAGTTCCGCATTGTGCGGAGAAGCTGACAGGACGTTTCTGGGAGTCACACGGCCCTGACTCCGGCCCGCCACACGGCGTGGGTGAGCGGCATTCCGGGCCGGTACGCCAGCCACGTCGTGCTGGGCGCGTCGAGCATGTGGACGTCCGCGCGGGCGCCCGGACGCAGGACGCCCACCGCTGCGTCGCCGCTCTCGCGGCGCAGCGCCCGCGCGCCACCCCAGGTGGCGGCCCGGACTGCTTCATCGATGCTCAGGCGCATCTGAAGCACCGCCGTAGCCACGCAGAACGCCATCGATGACGTGTAGGACGAGCCCGGGTTGCAGTTCGACGCCAGCGCCACCGTCGCCCCCGCGTCGAGCAATGCTCGGGCATCCGGCAACGGATGGCGAGTGGACAGGTCGCAGGCCGGCAACAGCGTGGCCACCGTCGACGAGCCGGCCAGGGCGTCCACATCGGACAGAGACAGGTACGTGCAGTGGTCGACGCTGGCGGCGCCCAACTCGACCGCCAGCCGCACACCCGGGCCGGTGGAGAGCTGGTTGCCGTGCACTCGCAGCCCGAGTCCGGCTTCCGCGGCCGCCCGCAGCACCCGCCGCGACTGGTCGGCGTCAAAGGCACCCTGCTCGCAGAAGACGTCGACCCAGTCCACGTGCTCGGCGACCGCGTCCAGCATCTCCCCAGCCACCAGGTCCACATAGGATTCCGCGGACCAGCCCTCCGGGACGAGGTGCGCACCGAGGAAGGTCACCTCGTCCGCCTCCGCGCGGGCCAGCTTGGCGGCACGCAGCTCGTCGTCGACCGTGAGGCCGTAGCCGGTTTTCGTCTCCAAACAGGTCGTGCCCCCCGCGACAGCTTCCGCGACGTGACGGCGCAGGTTCGCGGCGAGTTGCTCGTCGCCGGCGGCCCGTGTTTCCCGGACCGTGACGGCGATCCCTCCCGCCTGGTAGGGCTCGCCGGCCATCCGCGCGGCGAACTCGGCGGTACGGTCCCCGGCGAACACGAGGTGCGTGTGGCTGTCGACCCAGCCGGGCAGGACGGCACGCCCGTCCGCGTCCATCCGCTGGTCCGCTGGCGGTGCCTGTGACGACGGCCCGACCCAGCCGACCCGGTCACCGTCGAGGACGACGGCGGCGTCGGTGAGGGTGCCGAGCTCGTCGTCGTTGGTGCTCAGTTCTCCGATGCCGGTCAGCACGGTCGAGGTCACAGCAACACCTCTTCGATGGCCGTCCGAAGTTTCCCGGCCACGTCGGGAACGCGCTGGTGGACGCCATCGTGCACGATGTGCTCACCGCCCACGACGACCTCGCGCACGTCACCGGCCCGCGCCACGAGAATCGCCGCCTCCGGCGGCACTCCGGCCAGCCGTGGGCTGCCCAGGTCGAGGCTGACCAGGTCGGCACGCGCGCCCGCACCGATCCACCCCGCGTCGTGCCATCCGAGCGCGCGGTGCCCGGCAGCCGTCGCCATCGCCAGCAGGTGGTCCTGGGCGAAGGCACCGCGCGTTTCGGTGGTCAGGCGGACCGCGGACTCCACGGCCTGAACTTCGCTGAACAGGTCGATCACGGTCTGCCCGTCGCTGCCGACCGACAGCGGTGACCCGGCCGTGGCGAGCGCGGCGACCGGGCCGATGCCGTCGGCCAGGTCCGCTTCCGTCGACGGGCACAAGCAGACACCGGTGCGGCTGTCGCCGAGCAACCCGACATCGGTGGCGGCGAGGTGGGTCGCGTGGACCGCCGTGGTGCCAGCGCCCAGTACTCCGTGCAGGTCGAGCAGCTCCGCCGGCGTGCACCCGTGGGCGGCCAGGCATGCGTCGTTTTCCGCGCGCTGCTCGGAAAGATGCAGGTGCAGCGGGGCTTTCGCCGCCGTGGCCCAGTCCCGGACCGCGGCGAAGGCGTTCACCGGAACGGCACGCACCGAGTGCAGCGCCGCGCCGAGCCGCACCCTTCCCTCGTCCTGCTGGGATGTTGTCTGGTCGGCGAACTGGCCGACGCGATCCAGCCACCCGTCGACGTCGCCGTCTCCAAACCGCAGTTGCACACCTTCCAAGGGTGTCGCGAACCCTCCCGTGAGGTAACAGGTGTCCAGCAGCGTCAGCCGGATTCCCGCATCCGCCGCCGCCTGCACGACCGCCGCGCTCATCTCGTTCGGGTCGTCGTAACGGACCCCTTCGGGGCCGTGGTGCAGGTAATGGAACTCCCCGACACAGGTGATTCCCGCCAGAGCCATCTCAGCGAACACGGCGGTGGCCAGCCGCCGGTAGCTGTCCGGCGTGAGCCCCTGCGCCACCGCGTACATCAGCTGCCGCCACGTCCAGAACGTGCCCCGCCCCTCGCTTGTCCGGCCGCGAAGGGCACGGTGGAACGCGTGCGAGTGCGCGTTGGCCGTCCCGGGAAGCGTCAGCCCGGGAAGCCGCCGCGCCCCGTCCGGCGGACCGTCCACAGTGGTCGTCGTGATGCGCCCGGTGCCGTCGACGTCGATGAGCACACCAGCACGCGGGCCGTCGGGTAGCCAGGCCCATTCGCACCAGAACGCCGTCTCCGTCACAGGGTTCCTCCGCTCTGGCAGGCGAGGTGCTCCAGGACGCGGGCGAGCGCCGCCGCGCCCGCGTCACAGTCGTCGGACTCGGCGTGCTCCTCGGGTGCGTGGCTGACACCGGTGGGGTTGCGCACGAAGAGCATCGCGGTCGGTTTCCGTGCCGCGACGATGCCGGCGTCGTGACCGGCGCCGGTCTCCAGCAGCGGCGCGCCGTCGAGCACGGCGGACAGCTCGTCCCGGAGCACCGGGTCGAACAGCGTCTCGGCCAGGAAGGACTCTTCGAAGATCTCCACCGAACAACCCTCCTCCGCAGCGCTGAGCCGGGCGGCCTCGGTGATCTCCTCAACCAGCGCGCGGGCTTGCGCCGCGCTGGCGGCCCGCGCGTCCAACCACAGGTCCACCGTGGACGCGATCACGTTCGTGCCGCCCGGGTTTGGTACCAGCCGACCGACCGTACCCACGGCGGGGCTCCGGGCCGTACTCTTCCGGGCCGCACTCGTCCGGGCAGCAATCACTAGCTCGGCCGCTGGCACCATCGGGTCACGCCGGTCCTCCAGCCGCGTCGTGCCCGCGTGGTTGCCGGCGCCGGCGAACCGCAGCCGCCACCGGCCGTGCGCGAGGATCGACGATGCCACGGCCACCGGACGCTGGAGGTCCGCGAGCCCGCGCCCCTGCTCGACGTGCAACTCGACGAACCGGCCGATGCGCGCCAACGTGTCGTCATCCGGGCCGGCGCGTTCGGGCTCGAACCCGGCCGAGCGCATCGCCTCGGCGAAGGTCACGCCGTCCCGGTCGCGCAGCCCCAACGCGCGATCCGCGCTGATCCCGCCGGTGAGCAACCGCGATCCCAGGCAGGGGACGCCGAACCGGCCGCCCTCCTCCTCGGCGCAGACCACGAGCGCCAGCGGCCGGTCCAGCGATCGGTTGGTCGCGCGCAGCAGATCCACCGCCGCGAGCGCGCTGGCCACGCCCAGCGGCCCGTCGAAGGCGCCCCCGCCGGGCACGGAGTCGAGATGGCTTCCGGTGACCACCGCGTCCGGCCCTGGTTCTCCCCACCATGCCCAGAGGTTCGCGTTGCGGTCCGTGGTGACCTCCAGCCCCCGGGATCTCGCCTGCTCGGCGAACCACTCCCGCAGCTGGAGCTCGGCACCGTCGAACACGTGCCGGGAATAGCCGCCCCGCCGGCGATCCCGCCCGACGTCGTCGATCGTCCCCAGCAGCTCGCTCGCCGTCGCCACGGCTCACTCCCCCCGCTCGCCGAGCCGCGGAACGTGGACGCCGCGCTCGGCGGCGACCTCGCGGGCACGCTCGTAGCCGGCGTCGACGTGCCGCAACACCCCGGTCGCCGGGTCGTTGGTCAGCACGCGCTCCAGCTTGCGGGCCGCCAGCTCGGTGCCGTCGGCGACCGTGACCTGGCCGGCATGCAGGGACTTCCCGATGCCGACCCCGCCGCCGTGATGCACCGACACCCACGTCGCACCGGACGCGGTGTTCACCAGCGCGTTGAGCAGCGGCCAGTCCGCGATGGCGTCCGACCCGTCCGCCATGCCCTCGGTCTCCCGGTAGGGCGAGGCCACCGAGCCGCAGTCGAGGTGGTCCCGGCCGAGCACGACGGGCGCCTTCAGTTCCCCGGAGGCCACCATGTCGTTGAAGCGCAGCGCCGCCCGGTCGCGTTCGCCGTAGCCGAGCCAGCAGATGCGCGCCGGCAGCCCCTGGAAGGACACCTTCTCGCCGGCGAGCTTGATCCAGCGGGCGAGATGCTCGTTGTCGCCGAACTCCTCCAGCACCGCCCGGTCCGTCGCGGCGATGTCGGCGGGATCACCGGACAGCGCCGCCCACCGGAACGGGCCCTTGCCCTCGCAGAACAGCGGCCGGATGTAGGCGGGGACGAACCCGGGGTAGTCGAAGGCCCGCTCGTAGCCGCCGAGCTGGGCTTCGGCGCGCAACGAGTTGCCGTAGTCGAAGACTTCGGCGCCAGCGTCGAGGAATCCGACCAGGGCCCCCACGTGCTCGGCCATGGAAGCACGGGCGCGCTCGGTGAACTCGTCGGGCTTGCGGACCGCGTAGTCGTGCCAGTCCTCAACCGGCACACCCACGGGCAGGTAGGCGAGCGGATCGTGCGCGGACGTCTGGTCGGTGACGATGTCCACTTCGACACCGCGCCGAAGCAGCTCCGGCAGCACCTCGGCGGCGTTGCCGATGACACCGACCGAGTGGGCATGGCGCTGCGCTTTCGCCCGCACGACCCGGTCCACCGCGCTGTCGAGGTCGTCGGCGATCTCGTCGAGGTAGCCGCTTTCCACGCGCCGCCGCGCCCGCTCCGGGTCGCACTCGACGACGAGCACCGCGCCTTCGTTCATGGTGACCGCCAGCGGTTGGGCGCCGCCCATCCCGCCCAGACCGGCGGTGACCGTGAGCGTCCCGGCGAGGCTGCCGCCGAACCGGCGCGCCGCCACCGCGCCGAACGTTTCGTACGTTCCCTGCAAGATGCCTTGGGTGCCGATGTAGATCCACGACCCGGCGGTCATCTGCCCGTACATCGTCAGGCCGAGGGCGTCCAGGCGGCGGAACTCGGGCCAGCTGGCCCAGTCCGGGACGAGGTTGGCGTTGGCGATGAGCACGCGCGGCGCCCATTCGTGCGTGCTCAGCACGCCGACCGGCTTGCCGGACTGCACCAGCAGCGTCTCGTCCTCGCGTAACGCGGTCAATTCACGCGTGATCGCGTCGAAGCATTCCCAGGTCCGGGCGGCCTTTCCGGTGCCGCCGTAGACGACCAGGTCGTCCGGGCGCTCGGCCACGGCCGGGTCGAGGTTGTTGTGCAACATCCGCAACGGCGCCTCGGTGCTCCAGCTCCGGGCGGTCAGCTCGGTCCCGCGCGCCGCACGCACGGTTCGGGCTCCAGCGCTCACAGTACCCTCCATATTCCACTGTGGACGGACAGTTTCTAGAGATGCGCGGCCACCGCTTCGCGCACGGCCCCGGAGCGGATCAGCTCCTCGGCGGCGGCGATCTCGGGCGCCATGTGCCGGTCCGGGCCGGGACCGGCGACGCGGGTGCGCAGCAGATCCAGCACAGCGGCCGTCGCGGGGGCTGGGCGCAACGGTGCCCGCAGGTCGAGAGCACGCGCGGCCGTGAGCAGCTCGACGGCCAGCACCGTGCGCAGCCCCTCCACCGCTCGCCGGAGCTTGCGTGCCGCCGACCACCCCATCGACACGTGGTCCTCCTGCATCGCGCTGGTCGGGATCGAGTCCACCGACGCCGGAACCGCGAGCCGCTTGAGGTCCGCGACCACCCCGGCCTGGGTGTAGTGCGCGATCATGTGCCCGGAGTCGACCCCGGGGTCCTCCGCGAGGAACGCCGGCAACCCGTGCGAGCGCGCGGTGTCGAGCATCCGGTCGGTGCGCCGCTCCGCCATGGAGGCCACGTCCGCCAGCGGGATCGCCAGGAAGTCCAGCGCATACGCCAGCGGAGCGCCGTGGAAGTTGCCGTTGGACTCCACCCGACCGTCGTCGAGCACGACCGGGTTGTCGATCGCCGCCGCCAGCTCCCGGTCCGCGACGGCGTCGGCGTGCGCGATGGCGTCCCGGGCCGCGCCGTGCACCTGCGGAGCGCACCGAAGCGAGTACGCGTCCTGCACGCGGGTGCAGTCCGGGCCGCGATGGCTGGCCACGATCTCCGAACGGGTGAGCGCGGCGTGCATCCGCGCCGCCGACACGGCCTGCCCGGGATGCGGGCGCAGCGCCTGCAGGTCAGCCGCGAACACCCGGTCGGTGCCCAGCAGCGCCTCCACGCTCATCGCGGCCGTCACGTCCGCGATGTCCAGCAACTCGGCGAAGTCGCGTGCGGCGAGCACCAGCATGCCCAGCATGCCGTCGGTGCCGTTTGTCAGCGCCAGCCCCTCCTTCTCCGCCAGCACCACCGGCTCGATGCCGGCCTCCGCCAAGGCTTCCGCAGCCGGCCGGCGCCGCCCTCCGGCAGCCAGCACCTCGCCTTCGCCGGTGAGGGTCAGCGCGACCGAAGCCAGCGGTGCGAGATCACCGGAGCACCCGAGCGAGCCGTACTCGTGCACGACCGGAACGATGCCCGCGTTGAGCAGCGCGACCAGCCCGTGTGCGGTCTCCGGCCGGACGCCGGTGTGTCCGGTGGCGATGGTATGCAGCCGCAACAGCGCCAGCGCGCGGACGACCTCTTCTTCCACCGCCGCGCCCGCGCCGGCCGCGTGCGACCGGGTCAGGGACTGCTGCAACGCGGCGCGCCGGTCATCGGCGATGTAGCGCACCGCAAGGGCGCCGAATCCGGTCGACACCCCGTACACCGGGCGCTCGTCCGCGGCCAGCGCGTCGATGTGCTTGCGGGTGGCCGCGATGCCGCGCTCGGCGGGCGCGGTGAGTTCGACACGGGCGTGCCCGCGCGCCACCGCCAGAACGTCGTCCCTGGTCAGCGGTTCTGGACCCACGGCGACGACAGGACGCTCAGGGATGGTTGCTGCCTCCATGCATCCATACCAGCGCGCGAGGTGGCGACGCAGAAGCCCGCGTAGAGTGAGACTGTCTGGGATACCAGACACTCACCACCCGGGGGGTCAGACGTGGGCGCCAGCAGCGACATCCCCGCGCTCCGGCGCGGGCTGGGCATCCTGCGCACGCTGGCCGCCCGGCCAGGGCCGGTGTCGGCCGGGGTCATCGCCCGCGAGTTGGGCCTGCCTCGATCCACGACGTACCACCTGCTCTCCGAACTGGCCGCCGCCGGTTTCGTGACACACCTGCCCGAGGAACGCCGGTATGGGCTGGGCATGGCCGCCTTCGAACTCGGTTCGGCCTATCTGCGCCACGACCCGCTGGAACGGCTGGCGGGCCCGCTGCTGCGGAGGCTGGTGGACCGGCTGGACCGCCCGGCACACCTCGGCGTCCTGCACGGCAACGAGTCGCTGTACCTGATCAAGGAGCGCCCCTCCCGACCCCAGACGCTCGTCACCGACGTCGGCGTCCGGCTCCCTGCCCAGGTCACGGCGTCGGGCCGGGCGATCCTGGCGCACCTGCCGGCGACGCACGTGCGTGCGCTGTTCCCGGGCGCCAGCAGCTTCGTGCTCCGCACCGATCGCGGTCCGCGCGACCTTCCCGAGCTGCGCCGCAAGCTCGCCGACGAGCTGCGGCGCGGCTGGGCCGTCGAGGACGGCTACGTCACGGCCGGCTTCGCGTCGGTCGCCTGCCCGGCGTTCGACCACGCCGGCCGCCCGATCGCCTCGATCAGCCTCACCTTCCGGCACCGCTGCGACACCGACGGGGGCACGGAATGCGGACAGACCTGGCCCGAGATCGCCGAGCACGTGCGGGAAACCGCCGCCGAACTCACCCGCCGCATCCGGGTCTGAACACTCTGAACGCGCTCTCTGAAGCGCGGCATCCATCCACAGTGCTCTGTCGCTTGAGGACGGTCTGTACCGGTTCCGCTACTGCCCGCAATCCTCTGCCTCGGCCCAAAGCTCCTCATCCACCTGGTACCCGGCAGCTCTGATCGCGGCTACGGTGCGTCGCAGCTCGCAGGACTCCTCACCGGCTTCGGACTCGTCGCCCTCCGGCACGTGATGGATGAACCCGCCCGCGATGTCCCGGCAAAACGCCGCGTACTCGCGGGTGTGCAGGATGAACATGTGCCAGCCGATGTCGACCGCGGGGCTGGGAACGAGTGACTGGCCACGGTTTCGGGCGCACGCCGCGAGGAACGCGAGCGCCTGGTCGACGACGCGTTCGGCGAACCGCCGATCGGCACCCCGCTCGTGCACGATGTGCCGCGTTAACCGCTCGAAGAGGCCCTCGGTAACCAGAGATCGAGCCGAAACCGCGCCCGGCGTGACTGTGGCCATGGAACTCTCCCCCACTGATAGGCGTGCCTGGGCCTGTCATCAGACGGCCGCCGGCCGTCGACCCGGCATGGCCAGCGTCACTCGGTGCATCCACCCCAGCACCCCGGCAGTAACCCAAAGGGGTGAAAAACCCGAGCGGTCACATACCCACCTGGGCGAGAAACTCCTTCGCCACATCAGCCGGGTTCGCCTTGTCCGCGTCCACCCGCCTGTCCAGTCGCGTGAGCTCGTCGGTGGTCAACGCCGCCGACACCCGATCCAGGGCCGCGACCTGCCGCGCATTCAGCCTTCCCCGGTTGACCAGCGGGACCACGTTCTGCGCCGGGTACATGTGCTTCGGGTCGTCGAGTTCGACCAACCGGTTCGTCCCGATCGCCGCCGACGTCGTGAACAGATCCGCCACCTGGATCTGGTTCGTGCGCAGCGCATCGACCGTGACGCTGCCGGCTTCCAGGCTGCGGATGTCGGCGAAACGGCACCCGTACAGCTGCTCGATCCTGGCCGTCCAGCGCGACTTCCATTCCGCGGGAGCGCCCAGCACGAGCTGGCCGCAGCGCGCACCAAGATCCTGCATGGACCGCACCCCGGACGCGGCGGTCTCCTGCGTCACCGCCAGCACGTCCTTGTCCTCCGCCGGCGACGGCCGTAGCACCTCCAGGCCCGGCCGCAGCTTGCCGCGCAGCTCCGCGTACACCGCCGACGGCTCGGTGGTCTGCGATTTCGGGTCCAGGTACTGGAGCAAGTTGCCGGTGTAGTCAGGAATCACCGCCAGCTCACCACTGGACACCGCGTTGACGTAGAACTCCCGAGCGCCGATACGGCCCTTGGTCTGCACATTCGCGCCGGTGGAACGCAGCGCACCGGCGTAGATGTACATCAGCAGCTCGCTTTCCGAGAAATCCGCCGAGCCCACCACCACCGGGCCGTTCGGGTCACCGCCTTTGTGCAGCGGGTCCTGCGAACCGCACCCGGCCAGCACGAACGCCATCACCATCGCGAGTGCACCGGCCACCCACCGCCGCAACGTCACCAGCTCCCCTATCGTCTTTCCCGGACACCATCAGCGGTTCGCCCGGCCAACCGCAGGCCCGGCGGCACCAACCAGCGCGAGACTCCGGCCAGGGCAAGGTCAAGCAGGACCGCCAGGACGGCGATCGCGAGCGCGGCGGCGAGCATCTGGGCGTAGTCGAACACCTTGAGCCCATCGAGCAGCACGCGCCCGAGGCCACCCAGTCCGACGTAGGCCGCCACCGCAGCCGTGGCCACAACCTGCAACATCGCGTTGCGCACGCCGCCGAGCAGCAGCGGCAACGCGTTGGGCAGTTCCACCTGCCGCAGCCGCTGCGCGCCGGTCATGCCCATTCCCCTGGCCGCGTCCACGACGTCCACCGGAACGCCCTGCACCCCGGCATACGTGCCGGACAGGATCGACGGGATCGCCAGCACCACCAAGCCGCCCAGCGCGGGCGCCTCGCTGAGGCCGAACACCAGCACCAGCAGCGTCACCAGGCCCAGTGTCGGCAGCGCGCGGACCGCGTTACTGGCGCCCACGACAAGCACGGTGCCGCGACCGGTGTGTCCAATGTAGAGCCCCAGCGGGACCGCGATCAGCGCTGCCACCACGACCGAGACGACGCAGTAGTACAGGTGCAGAAGCAGTTGCGCGGGAAGGCCGTCCGGTCCGGTCCAATGCGCCGGGTCGGAAAGCCAGGCCAGCAACTCGGAGAGGATCACGGCGCGCCCGCCTTCCCCACCCGGCTCCACGGCGTCAGCACCCTGCACAGACCGAGAAGCAACAGGTCCATCGCCAGCGCCAGCGCGAGGATCAGCAGCAAGCCAACCACGACCTGCGCCACGTAGTCCCGCTGGAAACCGTCCGTGAACAGCTCACCGAGACCGCCGACCCCGATCAGGGCTCCGACGCTGACCAGGCTGATGTTGCTCACCGACGCCACCCGCACCCCGGCAGCGAGCACCGGCACGGCCAACGGCAGCTCCACTGCCAGGAACCGCCGCCACGGCGGGTACCCCATCGCGGTCGCCGCCGCCGTGACCTGCGCGGGCACCGCTTCCAGCGCATCGAGTACGGGCCGCACCAGAAGCGCCGCGGTGTAGACGGTCAGCGCCACGACGACGTTGACCGGCTCGGTCTGCCCGGTACCCAAGACCGCCGGCACGACGACGAACAGCGCCAGTGACGGGATCGTGTACAGCACGTTCGAAGCGCCCAACAGCACGCCGCGTGCCGAGCGCACGCGCTGAGCGAGCCGTCCCACTGGCAAGGCCACGGTCAGGCCCAAGAGCAGGGGCAACAGCGCCAGGTAGACGTGCTGCGCCAGCTGCGTCACCACGAGTTCGCGGTTGCTCGCGCTGGCGAGAAAGCCGATCAGCTCACCGATCACGATGCCCTGCCCTCGGGGCTTACAGGGGTGTCAGGGCTTACGGGCGTCTCGGGGGTCTCCGGGCTTACGGGGGAATCCGGGCTCGCCGCAGCGACCTCGGCTTCGCCGTTGACGCCGCCCGGGCGCTGCTGCTCGAGGAGATCGAGCACGTGCTGCGCGGTGATGACGCCGACGAACCGCCCGTCGTCGTCGACGACGACCCCGAGCCCGGCGGGCGACGACAGCGCGGCATCCATCGCGCCACGCAGCGCGGCACCTTCCGGGTGCAGGGAACCGCCCGCGAGGAGCTGGTCCTCGCCGACCGGTTGTCCGTCCACTGTGGTCAACGGCGATTCCGGCGGCAACCATCCTCGCGGCCTGCGGTCGCCGTCGAGGACCAGCGTCCAGCCGCCGGTCGCGCCCCCGACCGGCTCACCCAGCGCCACGGTGTCGACCGGACGTGGCCGGAGGCGGCCCTGAGCGCCGACGAAAGACAGCCGCCGATACCCGCGGTCGCGCCCGACGAACGACGCGACGAAGTCGTCGGCCGGCGCGGTGAGCAGCTCGTCCGGCTCCGCGTACTGGGCGAGGTGAGCGCCGGCGCGCAGCACCGCGACCTTCTCCCCGAGCCTCACCGCCTCGTCGATGTCGTGGGTGACGAACAGCACCGTCTTGCCCAGCTCGCTCTGCAGGCGCAGGAGCTCGTCCTGAAGCCCTTCCCGCACCACCGGGTCGACCGCGCTGAACGGCTCGTCCATCAGCAGCACCGGTGGATCGGCGGCCAGCGCCCGGGCGACCCCGACGCGCTGCTGCTGCCCACCGGAAAGCTGCGCGGGATAGCGCGGCCCGACCTCTGGTGGAAGGCCGACCAGCTCCAGCAACTCCGCCGCCCGGCGACGTGCCGCACGACGGGTCCACCCGGACAGCAGTGGCACGGTCGCGACGTTGTCCAGCACGGTGCGATGCGGGAACAGACCCGCCTGCTGGATGACGTACCCGATCCCGCGACGCAGCGTCGCCGGGTCCGAGTCGCGCACGTCCGAGTCCCCCACCAGCACCGTTCCCGAGCTGGGGTCGACCATCCGGTTCACCATCCGCAGCAAGGTCGTCTTGCCGCACCCGGAGGGACCGACGAGCACCGTGATCGTGGCCGGTGGCACGATCAGGCTCAATTCGTGAACAGCCGTCACCCCGGCCGTCGTGCCGTCCCTGTACCGCTTGCTGACGTGCCGAAACTCGATCAACCGCGCCCCCTTGGACCGACCCCTGTGACCTACGCGGATCTTGCCGACCTTAGCCGCCACCGTTGCCCCGTGCGAGGGAAATCGCCGATCCGTCCCAGAGCATGGATGGACCTTGTGAACGGTTGACGGTCGCCGGCCGCGCCGGCTCGCACCGTCTTCTGCACCTCCCGACACGACGTCTACGCTGGTCACACGATGAAGGCTGGTCACACGATGAAGGCTGGACACGCGACGCAGGCTGGGCGGAATCCGAGTGCCACCGACCACGGGACGGACCCCGTGTCGTCCCGGCTTGCCGCCGCGGGTGTCCTGGCCCGCCCGCTGCGCCACGTGCTCGGGCTGCTCGCCTCCGGCTGGCACAGCCTCGACGACCTGGTACGCGTCCCGGCCGTGCCCCGGCGCACCGTCGAGGAACTGCTCGCCGCCGCCGGCCCCGACATCGAAAGCCACCAGGGCATGTACCGGCTCACGCCGGAAGCGTGCGGGGTGTACCGCGAGCGCTTCGCGCTCGACACCGTGCCCATGACCCCGGATGTGACCGAGGGCATGACCGAGCTGACCGCCCGCGTGCGCGAGTTCGTCGAAGGCGGTCCCCGGCCCCGGACCGACCTCGACCACGTCACGGCCACCCCGGAAACCGCGCTGCGGCGGGCGCTGTGGCTGCGGGAGACCTACGACCTGGCCGGCGCGCGGTTGCTGTGCCTCGGCGACCACGACCTGACGTCGCTGGCCGCCTGCCTGGTCGAGCCGTCGCTGGCGGTGACCGTCGTGGACGTCGACGAACGCATCCTCGCGCACATCGATCACGTCGCCGCCGAGCGGGGTTTCGCCATCCGCACGCTGTTCTGCGACCTGCGGGTCGGCCTGCCCTCTGCCGCGCACGAAAGCGCCGACCTGGTGTTCACCGACCCGCCCTACACCTCTGAAGGCATCGCCCTGTTCGCCGCCCGCGCGGTGGAGTGCCTGCGCGACGTGGATGCCGGGCGCCTGCTGGTGGCCTACGGCTACAGCGACCGCAGCCCGGCACTGGGCCGCAAGGTGCAGCAGGAACTGCTGCGGTTGGGTCTCGTGTTCGAAGCCATCCTGCCCGGCTTCCACCGCTACCACGGCGCGCAGGCCATCGGCAGTGCCAGCGACCTGTACGTTTGCCAACCCACCGCGCACACGCGCAAGATCGCGCAACACGAGACCGCCGGCATCTACACGCACGGGCCGCAGTCGGTGGAAGCCCAGGCAGCCGAACTCGCCGACGACGCGCTGACCCGCATCAGCGAGGTGCTCAAGGCGCCCGTTCACCGATTGCATGCGGCGAGCTGGGCGCATCCGATCATCGTCCCGGCGAACGAGACACGAGTGTTCGACCTGCACGCCGACCCCGGACCGTGGCTGCTGCGCATGCTGCTGGCCTGCGACGCCGACCGCGCCGCGTTCCTCCTGCCCAACAACCACCCGGACATCGGCAGCGAGCACGCCCAAAGGTCCATTATGGACATTGTGGGATCACGTTGGTCACTGCGATTCCACCGCAATACGCCCGATTCCCGGTCGACGCTGGTGGTGGCGACCACCAGCGGCGGGCAGAGCACGGCCCAACGCCTGCTGCGGCGAGCGCACGGGAAGATCGGCAACATCTGGCGAGAGGCACTGATCAGCACAGCCGCTGACGGCGGCTGCGCGCTCAGCAAGCGCGCGGCACGCGACGTGATCGAAGCCGCCGCGCCCTACCCGGACGACCTGTCGCTGCGGCTGATCGACCTGCCCCGCCACCGCATCGTCGCGCTGCTGGACACCGCGCGCACCACCACGCCGGAAACCGTGCCAGGCTGAGCACAGTCAGTTCCGCGACAGCGCGAAACCACTTCAGTCGGTGTGACCTCATGCCACCGATCGTTGTGCCACGAAGGCGGAGCCTCCCTCCATCTATTGGCTGATTCTCGCTCCGCGGTCGCCATTCTCACCGAGCGATCGGTGAGATCCTCACTCAACATGCTGTCTGCGGTACTCCCCTCTTGATGAGGAGGTGCAGACAGATATGCACATAGAGTCACTAGGACATGCCGGTCTGTACATCGATACTTCGGCGGGAAGCATTCTGTGCGACCCGTGGGTGAATCCCGCCTATTTCGGGTCGTGGTTCCCGTTCCCGGACAACAGCGGTTTGGACTGGGAATCTTACGGGCAGGCGGACTACCTCTACGTCTCGCACCTCCACCGCGACCACTACGACCCAGAGAACCTACGGAAAGTAGTGTCCACCGACACCACCGTGCTGTTGCCCGACTACGGAACCGCGGATCTGGAAAACGCACTACGCGAGATCGGATTCCACAGGTTCCTCGTCATGCCGGACAGCCAACCCGTGGAGTTGCCGGGCGGATTACGGGTCATGATCGTGGCGTTGCTGTCTCCCAGCGACGGTCCGATCGGTGATTCCGCGCTCGCCGTCGACGACGGCCAAGCCCGCATCCTGAACCAGAATGATGCCAAACCGGGCGATCTCGCGAGCCTGTCCGCGTTCGGCGACTACGACGTGCATTTCCTGCAGTTCTCCGGCGCGAACTGGTGGCCGGCCGCCTACGACCTTCCCGAACACGCCAAGGCCGCATTCGGCAAGGCCAAGCGCGCTAACGGCTTGGCTCGCGCCTATCGCTACGTCAAGGAAGTCGACGCCCGTTACACCGTGCCGTTCGCCGGGCCCGCCGCCTTCCTCGACGACGAACTCTTCGCGCTCAACGACATCGACAACTCCCCGGAGAATCCGTTCCCGGACCACACCGCGTTCGTGGAATACCTGCGGGAGCAGGGCCACGACAGCGCCTTGGTCATGGTCCCGGGCAGTGTGCTGGAAATCGCTGGTGGGCAGGCACGGGTCACGCACCCGCCGGGGGAGACGTTCGAGGCGTACCGGAACAAGGCCGCCTACCTGCGTGCCTACGCGGAACGCGTGCGACCACGGCTGGAAGCGGAAAAGGCGTCCTGGCGGGCACCGGTCGGCAACATTCTGTCCGAACTCACGGCATGGTTCGAGCCGCTGCTGGCGATGGCGGATCACATCTGCACCGGAGTGGGTGCGCAGGTGCTGCTGGACATCAGCGGCGGGGAACAGAGTGAACAGATCGTGATCGACTTTATTGACCGGAAGGTGCGCCCCTGGAACGGCGAGAAATGCCGTTACCGCTTCACCATCGAGCGCGCCCTGATCGAGCGGTTGATCGCCGACGGTGAGATTGACTGGGTCAACAGCCTGTTTCTGAGCATGCGGTTCCGGGCCGCGCGTATCGGCCCGTACAACGAGTTCGTCTACACATTCTTCAAATGCCTGTCACCGCACCGGATGGAATACGCCGAACGCTGGCATTCGCGGCAGCAGAACGAAGTTGAGGAAATCCAGCTGGGGAACTGGTTGGTGCAGCGCAAGTGCCCCCACCGGCAGGCCGATCTCAGCCACTTCGGCACGGTCTACGGCGACACCCTGCACTGTGCCATGCACGGGTACGAATTCGACCTCAGGACCGGCAGGTGCCTGACCGCGAACGAGCGACCGGTCAAAGCACGACCGGTCGACCCCGAGCAGCATCCGGCACCAGAACAGGAGAACGAAGTCCCCGAGGATTGACCAACATTCCCTCCCCATTTCACCCAATCGTGTTGGTCAACATGTGTCACTCGGATTGAGGACATCTACTGGGAGGCGTGAAGGGGCCGAGAGTGAACCACACGGAATGTGGTGCGACCGCGATACGACCTCCCCGCCGGCGGCACGGTCGTCGAGCGGGTCGCCGCCGTGCCGCGTCGGGCAGGGGACGCTGGTTCTACATCGGCACCCTCACGGCCCTGGCCACCGCCATCGCGGTGGTGCTCTTCAGGCCGAACCAGCAGTTGATCGCTCCCCAGCGCCCCGGCCCGCGGCCCGACCCGCCGGTGGCCACCAAGATGCACTCCACTCCGGTGGCCCCGGCGGAGTTCGCGCAAGGCGCGTGCGTGGCCTTGCCACCTGAGTCGGAGGACCGGCATCGCACGCTGTTCATCGACGCGGGCCATGGTGGCGCCGATCCGGGAGCCACGGGCACCACCGCATCCGGCCAGCCTGTCCAGGAGAAGCAGCTGACCCTCGCGGTCGCGCGCAAGGTCGCGCGGCGATTACGCCAGCACGGCTACCGCGTCGTCCTTTCCCGCACGGAGGACACCACAGTCGCACCGGTGCGAGCGCCCCGCGCGCAGCAGGAACAGATGTCCGCCGAGGAGACGCACACCGACGTCGTGGCGCGGGCGCACTGCGCCAACCTGGCCGGCGCCGCTGAACTGATCTCCATCCATTTCGACGCGTTCGACGACCCGGGTGCCGGTGGCGCCTCGACCGTCTATGACATGAGCCGCAGTTTCGCGCCCCACAACAAGCACCTTGCCGAGCTGACCCAGCGCAGCGTTCTCGCCGCGCTGGCGGCCCACGGCCAGCATGTCGACGACCGCGGGATCATGACCGACGACAGCAGTGGTGGCCCGGCCCTGAGCGAGCAGGGCGACGCCTACGGTCACCTGGTCATCCTCGGCCCGGCCGCGCCGAACTACGTGCCACAGCCGAGCCAGATGCCCGGCGTGCTCATCGAACCGATGTACATCACCAACCCCGCGGAGGCGAGCATCGCCGCCAGCGAGAACGGCCAGGACGCCCTCTCCGAAGGAATCGCCGCGGCGCTCGAACAAGCTGCTCAGGGTTGACCAGCCGACCAGGCGCACCTGATCCGTCCACAATGGATTCCGAGGTTTCAGTTGCTGCGCGGTACGTGCAGCGGACCGAGATCCAGCAACGTGCGGAATTCCCGTGCTGGCACGGGACGCGAGAACAGCCAGCCCTGGTACGCGTCCACCCCGACGCCACGCAGCACGTGGAACTGGGTCGCCGTCTCCACACCTTCGGCGATGCAGCTGCGCCCCATCGCGCGTGCCATGTCCACGACCGCCCGCGCGACCGCGAAGTCGGACGGGTCGCCGCCGACCCCGGACACGAACCGCCGGTCCACCTTGATGATCTGCGCCGGGAGGTCCTTCAGCCGGGCCAGCGAGGAGTAGCCCGTGCCGAAGTCGTCCACGGCAAAGCGCACACCGCGCTCGGCCAGCTCCGCCATGGCCTGTCGTGGCCGGGAGGGCAGGTCGACCAGTGACGTCTCCACCAGCTCCAGCACCACCCGGTCGCTGTCGATGCCGGCCTCGGCGATGGCGTCCGCGATGCTGCGGACGAACTTCGGGTCGCCGGGCACGAGCCCAGCGAGGTTCACCGCGATCCCGACCGGGCGGCCGTTCATGACCGGCCAGGTCGCCGCCTCGCGCAACGCCGTCCGCAGCACCCAGCGGTCCAGGTCGCGCAGGAGATCCCCCTGGTCGGCCACGGGCAGGAACACGTCCGGTGCCAGCAGCCCGCGCTCTGGATGCGGCCAGCGCACCAACGCCTCCGCCGTCACCACCGACCCGTCCGCCGCCACAACCGGCTGGTAGTGCAGTGCGAGGCCGTCGTTGTTGATGGCGTCCCGCAGCTGTCCTTCCAGCTGCAGCTGCCGATCGGCGGAGGCCATCAGCGCCGGACTCGCCAGCGACACGCGGCCCGCACCGCGCCGCTTGGCCTCGAACATGGCGGCGTCGGCGAACCGCAGCAGGTCCTCACCGCCAGCCCGGGAACCGTTGGGCACGGCAGCACCGATCGACGCGGACACGCGGACGAGCTGGCCATGCACCGGAACGGCGGTCCGCAGCAGGCCAGATACCTTCGTGGCCAGGGAATCCGTGCCGCCGCACGCGTCGATGTCGGAGCAGATGATCAGGAACTCGTCGCCGGAGAGCCGAGCCGCCGTGCAGCATTCCGGCAGCCCTCCCTCCAGCCGTCTGGCCAGGGCCACCAGCAGCTCGTCGCCCGCGTCGTGGCCCAGCGAGTCGTTGACCCGCTTGAAGTTGTCGATGTCGCAGAACAGCACGGCCACTCGCCCGGCGTCCCGGCCGCCGAGCAGCCCGCCGAGCAGTTCCTTGACCGCGGCCCGGTTCGGCAGCCCGGTCAGGTCGTCGTGGGTGGCCTGGTAGCGCAGCGCTTCGGCGGCGCGCCGCCGCTCGGTGATGTCCTGGAACACGACCAGCCAGAACCGGGTTCCGTCGTCCTGCACCGACATCGCGAGGTGCAGCTCGCAGTACACCGGCTCGCCGTCGGCACGGATCAGCAGGCGTTGCGGCACCTTCCGGTGCACTCGCGGGGATTCCGGGAATCCCCCGTCCGGGCGCAGGGGTTGGGAGCGCTCGTCCGGGTGGGTCATCTGTTCCTGGGTCATCCCGCGAAGCTGATCCAGCCGGTAGCCGAGCAGGTCGCAGAGCGCGTCGTTGGCGTCCACCAAGCGGCCGGACTGGTCGAACAAGCCGATACCGACCGGGGTCAGGGCGACCAGGTCGGTGAACCGCTGGCTGGACCGCTCCATCCGGGTGACCACGGCACGCTGCTCGGTGACGTCCTGGGCTGTTCCCACCAGCAGCGCCCGCCCACTGGTCGGGTCCTGGATTCCCGCTCCGTTCATGCGGAGAACCCGGGTGGGACCGTCCGGCCGCACGTAACGATGTTCACACTCGACCGGGCGATGGTCGGCGCGCAGGCCGTCCCACACCTCGGCCACCCAGGACTGGTCCTCCGGGTGAACCCGCTCCATGTAACCCTGAAAGGTGGTGGGCTGCCCAGGTTCGCGGCCTATGATCTCGCAGAGCATCTCGGACAGCCGCGTCTCCCCTGTTTCCGGGTCCCACTCCCAGGTGCCGAGCCGGGCCACCCGCTGCGCGTCGTGCAGCCTCCTGCGCTCCGCGCGCAGTTGGCGCTCCAGCATCCGTTGGTCGGTGACGTCCTGAACAGTGCCCTGAATGCGCTCGATAGTCCCGTCCGCGTCGTGCACGGCGCGGGCCGTGCACTTGTAGACACGGTCGCGGAGGTTGCGAACCTCGATTTCGAGCAGGCGGCCGTCCGGCACCGAAAGCAACTCGGCGGAGAAGCGCTCGGCCATCGGCCGGTCATCGGGATTGATCCCCGGGAAGAAGTCGGACTCGGGTGAGACGGCGAAGTCCGGTCCGAGGCCGGCCTCCTCGAACAGCTCGCCCAGCACCGGGCTGCGATACATCTTCCCGGAATCCGGGTAGTACACCCAGCTGCCCACGCGTGCGATGCGCTGCGCTTCGACCAGCAACGCCCGTTCTTCCCTCGGCCCGGGGTCGTGGGCCAGGTCGGACGTGCTCACGATGCCGGACAGGTCGGCGATCACGGACACGTGCGGATCTTGACCGGTTTCGGCCACGTCCGCGTTGGGGTCACCTTCCGTGACGCACCTCCAACTGACCAGTCGGACGGGGATTTCCCCGTCCCGGCGGCGCAACCGCAGGAACGGTTCAACACCGCCAAGCAGGTCATTGCGGAGGCTCTTGCCTACCAGGGCGTCCGGGTGCTCTTCACCGGCTAACCGCGCTGCTTGCTCGGTTGCTCGGAGGATCAGTCCGTCGGCCGTGGTGAGCACTGCCGGCGCGTCGGGAAGCGGGATCGACGCCGGGTCCTTCATCGCTTTCTGGGGAGCGCATCCAGGCACGTCGAGCACGCCAGGGGAGCGCCGAGTCGCTCTGCTTCGCTCGGTCAAGGGTTCACCCCTCCTACCCTGGCGCCTTTCCCCGGTTACGCCGTTGTGTGTCCGCCTAACCGCCAAACAGGGGTGATACAGGACACACGCCGTGTTCGCGGGTGACCTTACCGGTTGGCTTACTCACACGTATGGGTCACCACTACATCACCGGCACACCTGTAACGAAAGGCGCACACCCGTCGATTCCATCTTGCTGGTGGATCACTGTCGTTGGTCGATCACTGCCGTTGGTGGATCATTGTGGGTGCCGATTTCTGACGTGCACAGTCGATCAGTCGGGCCGCACGGGGAGACCGCCCGCCAAGACCGCACTGTTCTGACGGCCGGCGGGTGTCCGTATGACGCGGTCCGGCGAAATCGACCGGAACCGGAAGTCGGGCAGCCCCTTCCTACTCCTCCCGCAGCGGGCGCGCACACGGAGAGGGCGCGCGCAAGAGCAGAGGGGCCTCCCCTGGGAGACCCCTCTGCTTCTTCTTGAACGCTTCGGCTGCCGCGGGCTCAGGCGGTCGCGACGCCGTCTTCCCGGGCCGCGCGAGCGACCGCTGTGGTCACCGCGGGGCAGACCCTGGGGTCCAACGGGCTCGGCACGATCCGGGACGCGCCGAGGTCATCGCTGGCGACCGCCGCGATGGCCTCGGCGGCAGCGACCTTCATCCGATCGGTGATCATGCGGGAACCGGCTTCGAGCGCTCCCCGGAAGATGCCCGGGAACGCCAGCACGTTGTTGATCTGGTTCGGGAAGTCACTGCGGCCGGTTGCCACCACCGACGCGTACGTCGCCGCCACGTCCGGGTGAATTTCGGGGTCCGGGTTGGACAGCGCGAACACGATCGGGTCGTCCGCCATCTTCGCCAGCATGTCTTCCCCAACCGTGCCGGCGGACACGCCAATGAACACGTCCGCACCGTGCAGCGCGTCAGCGAGCCCACCCGTGATGCCACGCGGGTTGGTGGTGCTGGCCAGCTCCTCCTTGATGCCGGTCAGGTGGTCCCGACCGGTGTGGATCACGCCACGCGAGTCTGTGACGGTGATGTCCTCCACGCCGGCCGCCCGCAGGATCTTCGCGCAGGCCACACCGGCGGCCCCGGCGCCGGAGATCACCACCTTCAGCGAACCGAGGTCGCGGTTGACGACCTCGCAGGCGTTGCGCAGCGCGGCGAGCACCACGACGGCCGTGCCGTGCTGGTCGTCGTGCATCACCGGGCAGTCCAGCGCCTCGATCAACCGGCGCTCCAGCTCGAAGCACCGGGGCGCGGCGACGTCTTCGAGGTTCACCGCCCCGAAGGTAGGGCGCATCCGCACCAGGGTCTCGACGATCTCGTCCACGTCCGTGGTGTCCAGAACCACCGGGATCGAGTCCAGGCCGGCGAACGCCTTGAACAGCGCCGACTTGCCCTCCATGACCGGCAACGACGCACGCGGGCCGATGTTGCCGAGCCCGAGCACCGCGGTGCCATCACTGACCACGGCCACCAGCCGCTGGGTCCAGGTGTAGCGGGAAACGAGGCTCGCATCGGTGGCGATGGCCCGGCTGACCTTCGCTACCCCCGGCGTGTAGGCGATGGACAGATCGCGGGGGTCGCTCAGCGGCGAGGTCGGGGCGATCGAAAGCTTGCCGCCCTCGTGCGCGCTGAATATCTCTTCGTCGGTCAGTTCTCCGGCGGACATGTCGCTCCGGTCGTTCACGATGGTCACAGCGTCCTCCTGCATGGGGAACGGCGGTCGCGGAGTGCGACCGCCCAGAGAGCGCACCGTCCCGGCTTCGGCGTCCGGCCGGGTTCGGTGCTGCCACATTCGACGTCCGCGGCCCGGGTTCGGGCGTGGGACGACGGGGACGACGCGGTCAGGTCAGTCTGGCACCCCGCTGTAGGAGTGTCAGCGACCAGGCTCACATCGGATTCGAAAGTTCTCTTTCAGACTACGAAAGGATGGCCGCATCGGCGTGTTCTACACCACGCCTGTCCCCGGCCGGCAACCGCCCCCCAGCGCAGGTCGAAGATGTCGAAGACAACGTTCCCACAGCCACCTCGGCTATCTCGATTTCCTACGCTGGCCGCGTGTACGCACGAGAGCTTGAGATCCCCGGCGCGTTCGAATTCACCCCGAAGCGTTTCCCCGACCAGCGCGGCCTGTTCGTCGCCCCGTACCAGGAGGACGCCTTCGTCGGGGCCACCGGGCACCGCCTGCGCCTCGCCCAGACCAACCACAGCGTCTCCGCGCGGGGCGTGATTCGTGGCGTGCACTTCGCCGACGTGCCCCCGGGCCAGGCCAAGTACGTCTACTGCCCGAGCGGGGCGCTGCTGGACGTCGTCGTGGACGTCCGCGTGGGCTCCCCGACCTTCGGCCGCTGGGAGGCAGTGCGTCTGGACTCCGACGAGTACCGCGCGCTCTACCTGGCCGAGGGCCTCGGCCACGCCTTCGTCGCCCTCGCTGACGACACGGTGATGACCTACCTCTGCTCGACGTCGTACAACCCCAGCGCCGAGCACGGCATCAACCCGCGCGACCCGCAGCTGCGTCTGCCCTGGCCGGATGGCCTGGAACCGGTGCTCTCGGCCAAGGACGCCGACGCGCCGACGCTCGCCGAAGCAACCGAATCCGGCCTCCTGCCCACCTACGCGGAGTGCCTCGCGCGCTACGAACAGGTGCGCGCCGGAGCGTGACGCTCGATCTCCTTCGTCTTGCGAAGCGGAAGCCCGAGAGGCGTCTGCCGCACCAAGGTCGTCGGTCACACCCCGGCGGGTCGCTTGAGCCTGGACGGCTCCGGCCACAGCCTCCAGCGCACCACCCCCAGGACTTCGGCCGGGCCGAGCTCGCGCGAGTCCGTCGAGCCCAGACGGTTGTCGCCCTCGACATGCCAGCCGTCCCCGTCCTGGCGGATGACCCGCTTCACCGAAATCTGGCCGGGTCGGGCGGGCCAGCGCACCAGCGCGACCGCCCCCGGAACCGGGCGCGCGCGGACCCGCAACAGCACGATGTCGCCGTCACGCAGCGTTGGCGCCATCGACGGTCCGCGTACACGCACCCGCCGCCAGAGCAGCGATCCAAGCGATCTCACACACACCTCCGGTGTGTCTCGGGCGATCTCCCGGAGTAGGGTCGCGCATGTCGGAGCATCCATTGTCAGGGAGGAATCCAACGATGCGGCTACTGTCGCGAATCCTCAGCCCGCGCCTGGAGGCCACCGCGCACTGTGACCTCCCGTGCGGCGTGTACGACCCGGCGCAGGCCCGGATCGAGGCCGAGTCCGTGAAGGCGATTCAGGAGAAGTACCAGGCCAACGAGGACCAGGAGTTCCGCACTCGCGCGATCCTCATTGCCGAGCAGCGCTCCGAGCTGGTCAAGCACCACCTGTGGGTGCTGTGGACGGACTACTTCAAGCCGCCGCACTTCGAGAAGTACCCGCAGCTCCACGAGCTTTTCAACAAGGCGACCAAGGCCGCTGGTGCGACCGGCACCAAGGGCTCGATGGACCCGTCCACCGGCCAACAGCTGCTGGACTACATCGCCGAGATCGACAAGATCTTCTGGGAGACCAAGAAGGGCTGACCACAGCCCGGGACCAAGACTCCCACAAGGACGCTGACCAGCGAAATGACGCCTTCGTTGGTCAGCGTCCTTTTTCGTCTCGCGGCGTTCTCGGACGGCCCACCGACGGCCTGACGGCCCTGGCCTGATCCCGGACAGAGCGGACCAGCCGTGATTTCTTGACCACGGTGCGTCACCGTTGCTAGCGTCTCCTCTCTCTAGCGTCTCGTCGCTGACGCGGTTGAATCACCGGCCCGTTACGGTTCGTGTTGGTCGCTTGAGGGTGAAGACTGGGCAGGGAGGGGGTCATGGCCGATGACGATCACATCGACGGCCGGAACACCGACCCACGTCCACGCCGGCCCACGACCTGAGCAACAGGACCGGACGAACCGTGTCTGATCACCACGAAGACCGGATCGATGGTTTGCCCGCGGGCGCCTTGGAGACGGACCTGCGTGATTACGCCATCTTTGCGCTGGACGCACGTGGCCGGGTGACCACTTGGAACGCCGGTGCTCAACGGATCGAGGGCTATACCACCGAAGAGATCATCGGACGGCACTTCTCGGTGTTCTACCCATCCGCGCAGGTCGACTCGGGCTACCCGGACTGGGAGCTACGGCAAGCCGAGAGGGACGGTTTCTTCATCGACCGAGGGTGGCGGCTGCGCAAGGACGGCAGCCACTTCTGGGCACACGTCGTGATCACCACGCAGCGAGCCACCGATGGCAGCTTGGATGGGTTCATCAAGGTCGCCCGCGACGAATCGAGTGCGCGGCTCCGGTCGCAGCGGCGGTTCACCGACTTGTTCGAACTGGCCCCGGTGGGCACCGCACTGCTCGACGAAGACGACCGGGTGCTCGATGCCAACCGGGCGCTGCACGCTCTCCTGGGCTATCCGCCGACCGGCAGGAAGGCAGTGGAGTTGATGCACCGGGCTGACGCTGGGCACGGCCTGGTGCCGCGTGTTTCCCAGCCCGATCGCCGTGGCTCGCGTGAGCCGACCGAACACCGCGTGCTGGTCCGCTCCGACGGAGAACCGGTGCACTGTCACGTGCGCTGTGCGGGATCAGTCAGCGAGGACGGCGACCGATTCTGGCTGGCGGTGTTTCAGGACATGACCGAGCAGATCCACCGTGCCGAGACCCTGCATTACCAGGCGACCCACGACCAGACGACGGGACTGCTCAACCGGCAGGGCGTCGACGAACTGCTTGCTCCCCTTCTCGACCACGGCCGCACCGAGCAGCTTGGCGTGCTGTTCTGCGACCTCGACAACTTCAAGCGCGTCAACGACTCGCTTGGCCATGACGCGGGAGACGAGCTACTCGCGGTCGTGGCCCGACGCTTGGAAAACGAGCTGCCGCGCTGTTGCAGTCCCGCCCGGCTCTACGGGGACGAGTTCCTCATCATCTGCTCCGACCTGGCCGCCTGCGGGGGGCTGGACGCCCTCACCGCCAGGGTCGCTGACATCCTGCGTGCCGACATTCCGCTGCGGGACCGGTTGGTCAGCATCGCGGCTTCCCTGGGCGCGGTCACGGTGGAGCAGCCCGACACGACCACCGAGGACCTTCTCCGCGCTGCGGACGCGGCGGTGTTTGAGGCCAAACGAGGTCACGGACGCATGTCCCGGTCCGGCCCGAACCCGGTGCCCGACCTCTTGGCCCTGGAAGAAGACCTGCGCGAGGCGCTCCACCACGACCACCTACGACTGCACTACCAGCCGATCGTGGACAGAAACAACGCGATCGTGCTCGCTGAAGCACTCCTACGGTGGCCCCATCCCGACCGCGGGCTCCTCACACCCGACCTCATCCTGCGCATCGCGGAAAAGGGCGGCCTCCTGATGGACCTGGACCGCTGGGTCCTGCGCACCGCGCTGCGCGAGGCAACCGAATGGCGATCAGCCCACGACCGATCACCAGGTGTTGCCGTCAACCTCTCTGGGCTCGGCCCGGACATCCCCGATTTCGCCGAGGAAATCTCCGCTGCCATCGGCGCCAGCGGGATCAGCCCCGATCGCGTTGTGTTGGAGATGGTGGAGAGCTCCCTGGTCGACCTGCCCGCTCTGCCCCGCGAAAACTTGCGCAGCCTCGCGCGAACCGGGGTGCGCATCGCCATGGACGACTTCGGCACCGGCTATTCCTCGCTGGCCCGCCTCAAGGACCTCCCGACGCAGATCCTCAAGCTCGATCAACGGTTCGTCCGCGGAATGGACACCGACAAAGCCGATCTCGGCATCGCCCGCGCGGTCGTGGAACTCGCCCGCGCCATGGGACGCGCATCCATCGCCGAGGGCGTCGAAAACGCCACGCAACACGAACTGCTCACCACCCTCGGCGTCGACGGCTACCAAGGATTCCTGTTCTCTCCGGCCCTCCCCCCGGAACAGTTCCGCAGGCTGCTCACAGAAGAGGGCGTATCAGCCCCTTGAGGGGTCTGTCGTTCTGCCTGGCTCGGGCTGCGGTAGGTCAAGAGGGTGGCGGTCATCTGTCAGGTGCGTGTGGGTCGGCTACCCGGGCGCCCTCACCATCGTCGTGTTCGGCCTGTTTCAGAACGTCCCGCTCGCTCGCAGCCGACTGCCGCTCAACCTCCTGCTGCTCACGCTGATCGCGCGCCCGAGCACGTGCCAACGCTTCTCCGCTGCGCTTCAGGGCTGCCCGACTCGCCTCCAGGAGCGAACGCCCACGCGCGATCGATTCGAATGCGTGCTGCTCCACATCCGCGACATCGAGACCGAGCTTGTGAGCACGCTTGGTGGAACGCCGCTCCAGGTCATCAAGCCAGCGCTCCCGGGCATTCTGCGCCTGCTCCCGCCGATCCGCGCAGACGTCCCGTGCGTCGGCCGTTCGTTCCCGCTTGTCGGCTTCGGCTTCACGTTGGTCGGCGGCTTGTTCCCGGTCGTTCGCGATCTCCTCGCGCTGGTCGGCAGCTCGCTCACGGGCGTCAAGCAGCAGTTGCCACTGTTCGAGGCGCGCCTTGCGATCGTCGGAGGATTGGTCGCCCTGTGTTTGCCCACCAGGCTGTGCACCCTCCACGGACCTACCTTCCGCTCCCACCGGTTGGTTAGGGAGGGACGAAGGTCCCGGTGAGTCTCCGCGGCTGAGCGGCGATGGCCCGCCCGCCGTGGCGGACCCGCCGCGCGAACGGCGGCGCCTGTCACGGCGCGTCACATGCGACTTACCCTGACAGGGTGGGTGTTTCGGCGCCTCGTACCCGCCTGAGCAACTTGCCCGTGGACGTGACGAGCTTCGTCAACCGCCGCACCGAGCTGGCTGAGATCAGGCACCTGCTGTCCATCGCGCGGCTGGTCACGCTGACCGGCCCAGGCGGTGTTGGCAAGACTCGGCTGGCCTTGCGCGCGGCGGCGAGTGTGCACCGGACGTTCCCGGACGGCGTGTGGTTCGTTGAGCTGGCCACATTGAAAGACAGCGCACTGATCACGGAGACGGTGGGCAGCGCGCTGGGCATCCGCGACCAGTCCGCACGCCCCTTGCTGGATGTGTTGCGCGAGCAGCTGGCCGACAAGCACCTGCTGCTGGTGATGGACAACTGCGAGCACCTGCTGGACGAGACCGCGAACGTGGTGGAGACCCTGCTGCGCGCGGCACCGAAGCTGTGGATCTTGGCGACCAGCCGGCAGGCGCTGCGCGCGTCCGGCGAGCATGTCCTGGTGGTGCCGTCGTTGTCGGTGCCCGACCCCGGCGAGCAGGTCACGGTCGACGACCTTCCGCGCTATCACGCGGTGAGCCTGTTCACCGAGCGTGCGCGCGCGATCCTGCCGGACTTCACGGTCACCGCCGAGAACGCGGAAACGATCGCCCAGCTCTGCCGGCGGCTCGACGGCCTGCCGCTGGCCCTCGAGCTGGCGGTGGTGCGGCTGCGCGGGCTGGCACCCGAGCAGATCCTCGCCCGGCTGGACCACAGCTTCCAGTTGCTGACCTCCGGCGACCGCACGGCCGAGCCGCGGCAGGCCACCCTGCGGGCGCTGATCGACTGGAGCTACGACCTGTGCTCGCCGGCGGAGCAGACCCTGTGGACACGCTTGTCGGTGTTCTCCGGCGGGTTCGACCTGGAGGCCGTCGAGGAGGTCTGCTCCGGCGACGACATTTCCCGCGAGACGGTGTTGGAGCTGCTGCTCGGGCTGGTGGACAAGTCGATCCTGGTCCGGGAGGAGTACCAGGGGCGAGCGTGGTACCGGTTGCTGTCGCTGGTACGCGAGTACGGGCGCGAGCACTTGGACGGCGGCGCCGAGGAGAAGATCTCCCACCGGCACTTGGACTACTACCAGCGGCTGGCCGAAAGAGCCGAGGCCGAGTGGTTCGGCCCGGACCAGGTGGAGTGGTGTGATCGGCTGCGGCGCGAGCTGCCGAACCTGCGGACCGCCCTGGAGTTCAGCTGCACCCACCCCGAATGGGCGAGTTCGGGGCTGCGGATCTGCGCCGCCCTGCGGATCTACTGGATCGGTACCGGCAGCCTGAGCGAGGGGCGTCGCTGGCTGGACCGCCTGCTGGAGAGTTCCCACGAACCGAGCCCGGAGCGGGGCAAGGCCCTGTGGGTCAAGTCCTGGCTGGCGTGCCTGCAAAGCGACATGGCCGCCGCGGTGCCGCCGCTGGAGCAGGCGCGTGGCCTGGCTGAACGGTTCGACGACGCGGTGGCCCTGGCCTATGTCGCGCGGATCTCCGGGCTCATCGCGATCTTCGAGGGCGACCTGTCCGCCGCGCGGGGGCACTTCGAGGAGGCCCTCGTCCGGCACCGGAACACCGACGACCCGATCGGGATCGTGCACGCGGTGGCCCGGCTGGCGTCGATCGCGATCTTCCGCGGGGACACCGACCGGGCGCTGTCGCTGTGCGAGGAGTCGCTGGCGATCAGCGACGCACGCGGCGAGCAGTGGGGTCGCTCGTACACGCTGTGGATCCTGGGCATCGCGCTGTGGCAGAAGGGGGACATGGTCCGCGCGACCGCCGTGGAGCGGGAGAGCCTGCGCATCAAGGGCCTGTTCAACGACATGCTCGGCACCGGCAACGTGATGGAGGCGCTGGCCTGGATCGCGGCCACCGGCCGGGACGGCAAGCGCGCGGGCACGCTGCTGGGGGCGGCCGAGCGGATCTGGCAGTCCAACGGGCTGTCGCTGTACGCGTACCTGCGGGGCTTCCATGACGCGTGCGTCGAGCACGCCCGCGAGTCCTTGGGGAGCCAGGCGTACCAGGCGGCGTTCGAACACGGGATGCAGTGGAGCCTGGAGAGCGCGATCGCGTACGCGCTCAGCGAGACGTCCAAGACGACGACCAAGGCGGCTTCGGGGTCCGGTCCGCATGAGGCGACACCACTGACCCGCCGCGAGGAGCAGATCGCGGAACTGGTCGCCAATGGCCTGAGCAACCGGGAGATCGCCACCAAGCTGGTCATCTCCCAGCGCACGGTCGAAGCGCACGTGGAGCACATCCTGACCAAGCTGGGCTTCACCTCACGCGCGCAGGTCGCGGCGTGGCTGGCGCGCCGGTGACCCACCCGTGCCCGGTGCTTCCGCGGCCCCGCCATCAACACCATTGCGCTGCGGGTTCGCTCAGAGGTAGGAGAAACGGGTGTCCAACGAACGTGTGCGCAGGATTCGCGAGACCGACGTACCCGCCGTGGTACGGCTGGTACACGAGCTGGCGGTGTACGAAAAGGCGCCCCGGGAGTGTCATTTGCGCACGGAACAGCTCCACGCCGCGCTGTTCACGCCCCGACCGGCCTTGTTCGGGCACGTCGGCGAGGTTGACGGCGAGGTTGTCGGGTTCGCGTTGTGGTTCCTGAACTTCTCGACCTGGCGTGGCACGCACGGCATCTACCTGGAGGATCTGTTCGTTCGCCCGGAACACCGCGGCCACGGGCTGGGCAAGGCCCTGCTGCGCACACTGGCCGAAGAGTGCGTGGCCCGCGGGTACGCGCGCCTGGAGTGGTCCGTGCTGAACTGGAACACCCCAGCGATCGACTTCTACAAGGCGGCCGGTGCCGTGCCGATGGACGAGTGGACCGTCTTCCGGCTCACCGGTGACGCCTTGGAGTCGTTCGCGCGAGGGTGACCTACGGTGCGTTACTTCGGGTCCGCCTCGGCATCAGGTGCGGCGCTCGCGTGGAACGACCATTGCCGCCCGGAGCGGCTGAACAGCAGCCACAGCACCGCGACCGCCGGGGCCGCGAGCACCAGGCCGACGAGCAGTTGCTTGGACGGGCCCAGCGCGTACCAGGCGGTGCCCAACAGCAACAGCTGAACCAGCACGCTCGGCGTCCGTGCCCAATGCCTACCGCGCCACAGTCCGATCCCGACGACCAGCACCAGCCCGGAAAGCACCCCGTAGTAAGCGGCTTCCCCGAAAGTCTCCCTGGCGTTGAGGGTGCCGACCCCGCCCAGATCGCCGGCCAGTCCGCGCACCAGCAGCGCGATCATGAAAGCCAGGCCCGCGACCGCCTGCAGCGTCGTCACGGCTCCGGCCACCCGCACGGAACGGGGTGTTGGTTCGGTCGACACGGCAGGGCCGCCCTTCCCGCTTCGGATGTGTCACCTACGAAAGCATGTAACTCTGCGTATGCGACCTTCGATGGTAATACCGCCCGTTTGAACCATGGCGAGCACCACACCGCAGCGGCAATGATCAGGCCATGGCCAGTTCGTCGCCAGCAGCGGCTTTCGGGGTGCCGCCACAGGCTGGGTGTCAGCGATCTGCCATCGTCGGCCGTTTCACCAGGACAGCGCGTTCCGGGGTTGCGCGCTGCACGCCGGCCGGCACTCTTCGTCGGTGGAGATCCGCATTGCGGCTCGTCCGCTCCTCGCTGCCGCCAGCCGCTCTCCTCACCGACGTATCCACATCGCACGTCGAGCGAAAGGAGATCACCCGCCAGAGACCCGATTACCACCTTCCCGGGTGAACGGACCTACGGACGCGGTTGCGATCGGCGGTCACATAGGCTGCGGTGGTGCGCGCCGTGCTCGTGGTCAACCCGGAAGCGACCTCCACCACCGCTGGTGGGCGTGACGTTCTCGCTCATGCGCTGGCCAGCGAGGTTCGGCTGGAGGTCATCGAGACTCGCTACCGGGGACACGCCGGTGAGATCGCCGCCAAGGCGGGCAACGAGGGCTTCGACCTGGTGATCGCGCACGGCGGTGACGGCACGGTCAACGAGGTGGTGAACGGCCTGCTCACGGACTCGCCGCGAGGTGAGCAGCCGGACCGTCCGGTGCCGATGCTCGGGGTCGTTCCCGGTGGGTCGGCGAACGTGTTCGCCAGGGCGTTGGGGCTGCCGCGCGACCCGGTTGAGGCGACGCACCGCCTGCTACGGGCCATCGAGTGCTCAAGCACACGCAAGGTGGGGCTGGGGAAGGCCGACGGTCGGTGGTTCACCTTCAACGCCGGCCTGGGCTGGGACGCTGACGTAGTCGCCGAGGTCGAGCGGTTGCGTTCCGACGGGCGCACGGTCACACCCGCGCTGTACACCCGCATCGCCTTCGCGTGCTACTTCCGCCTCGCACGCCGACGCCCCCTGATGTCGGTGCACATCGACGGCGAGGAACCGGTGGAAGGTCTGCACACGGCGTTCGTGTCGAACACCGACCCGTGGACGTATCTCGGCTCACACCCGGTTCGGATGAGCCCGGACACCTCGTTCGACACCGGCTTGGGCGTGGTGTCGTTGCGCACGATGAATAGTTACTCTGTGTTACGACATGTCGCGCAGATGCTACGCGGTAGAGGGAAACCACACGATAAGAACGCATTTCGGCGTGCAGATGTGGGGGCTCTCCGCGTAACCTGTCAGGAGCCGTTGCGACTACAGGTCGACGGCGACAACGTGGGCGAGTACTCGGATGTCGAGTTCCTCTCGATCCCGGCCGCCCTGCGGGTCGCCGTATAACCTTCGCGTAACGGATGAGACTGCTTCATCGATGCAGTCGCCCCGGCTGTCGTCGATGATCAACCTGTACCCCCAGGTCAAGCGCGATAGATCTTTTAGGTGAGTTCACTCACCACCCCGGATCGAAACTCTTGACATTGCGGCAGTTCGTGAAAGCATTCACAAGCACACGGACTCCGTGAAAGCATTCACAAACACCCCGAACGAACCAACCGGCGCGCGAGAGCGTGCCTAGCGAGGAGCAAGGAACAATGGACTGGCGCCACCGCGCGGTTTGCCGTGACGAGGACCCGGAACTGTTCTTCCCGGTGGGGAACAGCGGTCCTGCGCTGCTGCAAATCGCCGAGGCGAAGGCCGTATGCCGCCGTTGTCCGGTCGCCTCCGAGTGCCTTGCGTGGGCACTGGAGACCGGCCAGGACGCGGGCGTCTGGGGCGGTATGAGCGAGGACGAGCGGCGCGCGCTCAAGCGGCGCAACGCTCGCACCCGCGCTGCGCGTACCCACGTCTGAACCGCGCAGCTGCGCGGACATCGGGCCGGGCGGAAGTCCTCCCGCACCAACCCGCCCGGCCGGGCGACGGCCATCGCCTTGAGAAGAACCGAAACGCAGGCAGCACACAACGAGACACCAAGGTCGTTCGACGTCGAGTCAGCCGCGGATCGAACCCCGACCGATCAGAGCAGCTGATGTGAACGGCCACCGGCCCAGCAAAGCACCACCGGACCGGTACACCATCGACAGCGCGGTGCGTCAGCGCCGGTGCTTGAGCGGCACCCGCAGGAGTGCTTCGGTGCCACGCTGCTCGGCGCCTCGCTGATCGCGACCGCGCAAACTCAACGAACCCCGGAGTTCGGACTCCACGAGGGTTCGCACGATCTGCAGGCCGAGACGTTCGGCGCGCTCGAGGGAGAATCCCTTCGGCAGGCCGCGACCGTCATCGGAGATGACGACGTCGAGCCAGCGCGCCGAACGTTCCGCCTGCACGATGACTTCTCCCGTGGTCCCTTCCGGGAAAGCATGCTCGAAGGCGTTCTGCACCAGTTCGGTGAGCACCATGACCAGTGGGGTCGCCAGCTCGGCCGAGACCACCCCGAAACGGCCTTCTCGGCGCACCTTCACCCCGGTCTCGGTGGACGCCACATCGCTGAGCATCGGGATCACCCGGTCCACGACGTCGTCCAGGTCCACCCGCTCGTCCACGGACATCGACAGCGTCTCGTGCACCAGCGCGATCGACGTCACCCGGCGCACGGACTCGTCGAGTGCCAGTCGCGCCTCCGCGTTCCCCGTCCGTCGCGACTGCAGCCGCAGCAGTGCGGCCACCGTCTGCAGGTTGTTCTTCACCCGGTGGTGAATCTCCCGGATGGTCGCGTCCTTCGACATCAGGGCGCGGTCCCGGCGTTTGACCTCGGTGACGTCCCGCACCAGCACCAGCGCTCCCGCCTCCTGCCCGCGCGGGCGCAGTGGCAGCGCGCGGAACAGGACGGTGGCGCCGCGCGCATCCGCCTCGATGCGCATGCTCTGCTCGCCGCTGAGCGCCTGGCGGATACGCTGCGCGACCTCCTCGGCGTCGAACGGGTCGGACAGCAGCGCCCGGGTCGTCGGGGCCAACTCGACACCCAACAGGTCGGCGGAATATCCCATCCGGTGGTAGGCGGACAGCGCGTTGGGGCTGGAGAACACGACGGCTCCCGAGGTGTCCAGCCGGATCAGGCCGTCCCCCACCCGGGGGCTGGTGTGCACGTCAGGGGCTGGTTCGGGGGTCGGGAACGTCCCGTCCGCGACCATCTGGCAGAGGTCGGCCGCGCTGCCCAGGTAGGAGATCTCCAGCGGGCTGGGGACGCGCGGCACCGCCAGGTTCGTGTCCCGGCTGAGGACGGCGACGATCCCGTCCTCCAGCCGCACCGGGATCGTCTCCCGCCGCACCGGGACGCCCTGGTGCCAGCGCGGGTCCTCTTCCCGGCAGATCCGCCCCTCCAGCGCGGCCCGCCGCAGCTGCGGGTGCTCGTCGGGGCTGACCTCGGTGCCGACGACGTCCTCCGAGTGCGCCGTAGGAGCCGTGGTCGGTCTGGCCTGGGCTACGCACAGGAAACGCTGTTCGGCCTGGTCGACCGGACCGACCGGCACCCACAGCAGGAAGTCCGCGAACGACAGGTCGGACAGCAGCTGCCACTCGGCTACGACGAGTTGCAGGTGGTCGGCCGCCGCACCGGACAACCGGGTGTGCTCGGCGAGCAGGTCACTGAGCGTGGACAACGTCGCCCTTTCCGGTCACTGCTGAACGACCGCGAGGAGGTCGCCTTCCTGGACCACGTCCCCGGCGGAGACCTCGACCTTGCTGATCGTGCCGGCGACCTCGGAGATCACCGGGATCTCCATCTTCATCGACTCCAGCATGACGAGCTGGTCGCCGTCGCGGACCCGGTCCCCCACAGCCCGGTCCACCGACAACACGTTGGCCACGATTTCGGCACGGATCTCCTCGACCATCGGCGCGGCGCCTCCTCCCCATCAGCCTGTGACAAGCAAACCATGGCGTGCTCTCGCGGGCTCAAGGCCACCCCCGAGTCGCAGGTCAACTCCGTGGCACACTGGTCGGACCGTCATTCGCCAAGCGACAACGAGGGAGGCGCGATGGGCAAGCGGGCGCGCAAGAAGAAGGACCGCCGGAAGAACAAGGCCAACCACGGCAAGCGTCCAAGCTGCTGAGCGCCGAACACGCGGACCTTCCAGCAGTGGCCCCGACCCGACATCGTCGGGTTCGGGGCCACTGAGATGTGCACGCGTCGGTTACTGGGCTGGAGGTTGCTGCGTGCTCTTCGCGCGCACCTCGACCGACGCCCCCTTCGGGCCGTACTCCACGGTCACGTCCGCCTGCCTGAGAACTGTCTCCCGGATCGACGAACGCAGGCGTTCACGCAACTCCGCGGGAGCGTGCTCCCCACCGCACTTGCGTTGCAGCAGCTCTTTGAGGTGTTCCTCGATGCCGTAGTGCTCCAGGCAGGTCCCACACTCATCGAGATGCCGTTTCAGGATCTGGCGACGTTCGACATCGCATTCGTTGTCCAAGAACAGCCAGACCTCGGCGAGCACCTCCTCGCACGACGTACGCCCGGCGTGGTCGCCACAGCTCATCGAGCGCTCACCTCCTGCTCGTTCGAGCGCAGGAAACCACGATCACGGGCGACGTCGGTCAGCAGGTCCCGCAGCTGCCGCCGACCACGGTGCAACCGGGACATCACCGTGCCGATCGGCGTGCCCATGATGTCGGCGATCTCCTTGTAGGCGAAGCCTTCCACATCCGCCAGGTAGACGACCATGCGGAACTCTTCAGCGAGCTGCTGCAGAGCGTGCTTGACGTCGGTGTCCGGCAGCCGATCGAGTGCCTCAAGCTCGGCGGAGCGGAGACCGGTGGAGGTGTGGTTGCCGGCCTGCGCCAGCTGCCAGTCGGTGATCTCGTCGGTGGGCTGCTGCTGCGGCTGACGCTGCCGCTTGCGGTAACCGTTGATGTAGGTGTTGGTCAGGATGCGGTAGAGCCATGCCTTGAGGTTGGTGCCCTCGGTGAACGACTTGAACGCCGAGTACGCCTTGAGGTACGTCTCCTGGACGAGGTCCTCGGCGTCCGGCGCGTTCCGGGTCATCCGCAACGCCGCACCGTAGAGCTGGTCCAGCAGCGGCATCGCGTCGCGCTCGAACCGCGTCGCGCGTTCGGCGTCGGATTCCTGGCCAGCGACCTGGCCGTCCGTTTCGGGACCGGCGGTACCGGGACCGGCCTGGTCGTCCCTGTCCTCCGCCGCGAGGTCCCCTTCCTCGGCAGCGTTGATCTGCCCTCGGGTGCTGCCCACCGGGCTCCCTTCCCGTCGCCAGGACGTGCGCACTACTGACGACGAACTCATGGCACCATCCGCATGAGTCACCTTCGAGGCTACCCGTTTACCTGCGGATTCTCGCCCCGTGGAGAGGCGACGCACAGCCGGGCTCGAGGTGTCGAGCACCGCCGTTGACTTCTCCTGGATCGCCACGATCGCTGCAACATCTTCGGCCGGCCGCCTATTCCGCTCCGTGGTGTGGCATGCGTCCTCTTCGCTGGGGCGACCACGCGAGGGCCAGGCTGCCGCCGATGACCCCGAGCGTGGTGCCGATCATGAACACCCCGAGGTTCGCCGCGGCGATCGCGGCCACCGCGAGCAGCATGGTCACGACTCCGGCCGCGAACCGGTACTGCGGGCGTACCCACATCGCGGCCGCGCACATCATCATGACAACGCCGATGAGCAGGGACGACATCCCGCCGATGGTGTTCAGCGAGATCACGACATCGCCGAAGTGCAGCGAGGCATACGGCGGATAGATGATGACCAGCCCGGAGGCCAGGGTGAACGCTCCGGCCCAGAACGGTCGACGCCGGAGCCAGCCGCGGAACTGGTGCAGCACCGCGCCACCCTGGGAACGTCGCTGGATGGGAGTCGCCATCGCGTGTCACCGCCTACCTGGACCTGTCAGTCCTCCGCCCGTGGCTAGAAGCACTCGTCGAAACCGGCCTCGGCTTTGATGTGCACCTGGTTGAGCGTCAGGGTGGAGGCCGTCGTCGCCCAGGCGATCTGGTGCAGATGCTCGATCGCCAGGGAGTCCGCCTGGATACCGAAGCTGCCCGCTGGTCCCTGCACCGGTCCCCGGTCGAGAGTGCCGGCGTCCCGACCGATCTCGACGTTGTTGAGCGTCAGGCTGTTGCTCGTGATGTCCTGAACGTCGATCACCAAGTTCTGGGCGGTGGCACCACCCGGCGCGTCGATACGGATGGTGATCCCGCCCAGGATGGGGATGCCCCCGACGGCGATCGACTGGCAGAAGTTGGTCAATTCGGCTTGCTTGAAGCCGTTGATGAAGACCGGGTGCAGTGCGTTCGCTCCCTGGTCCACCCCGCCGAACTGCACCACGCCTTGACCGTTGAGGTGGTCCGCGCTGGCCTTGTACGGCACCCCGGCCACGGTGAAGGACGCGGCCATGAGGCCCTGCTGGAGCCCAGCGAACATCAGGGCGACAGCGAGCACCCCCGCGCCCAGCGCCAGGAAGAACCTCCGCCAGCGGGTTCCCCCCGTCGCCTCCGTTGCTGGCCCGTTGTCGGTTGGCATGACATCCCCCGTTGCCCATCGAGGAGCGGGAGGCCGGCGACGCGGGGAGACAACGCCGGACTGTTTGCCCGGTGGAAGCGACTGCCAGCACTGCCCGCTGGCATCCACCCCAGTGATATGTCCCAAATGACCGGAACGAGTGTCATGTTGAGCTACCCGCGGTACCGAGCGCAAGATATGCCGCGACGCCACTCGTCCCGCCGTTAGGGTTCCCGTGTGGCAGGGCACGGCACACCAGCGACAACACTGCTCCGCAAGCAGGGCATCACCCATCGGGTGCACGAGTACGAGCACGACCCGAACGCCGACTCCTACGGGTTCGAGGCGGCCGAAGCGCTCGGTCAGGAACCGGACCGCGTGTTCAAGACACTCGTCGCCGAGGTTGACGGCACGCTGACGGTCGGGGTGGTTCCGGTCACCGGCCAGCTCGACCTGAAGGCGCTGGCCACCGCGGCGGGTGGCAAGAAGGCCAGGATGGCCGAGATGGCCGCGGCCGAGCGTGCGACCGGCTATGTCGCGGGCGGGATCTCCCCGGTCGGGCAGAAGCGCCGGCTGCCGATGCTGCTGGACTCCTCGGCCCTGCGCTTCGACACGGTGTTCTGCAGCGCGGGACGGCGTGGCCTGGAGATCGAACTCGCTCCGACGGACCTGGCCCGCCTGACCAACGCCACGGTCGCCGACATCAGCGCGGGGTAACCGGTGATCATCCGAACCGGCGCTCAGTCCATCAGGCGGAGGATGCGGTCCAGCCACTCGGCAGCGGCTCTGGCCACCGCGTCGACGTCGGCCTTGAGCGAGTGATCACCTGCCACCAGGACCACCTCCCGGTTCGCGGCCGGTTCCGGCCGCCCGAAGGTGTCCCGCTCCCCCTGTACCACCAGCACCGGCGGTTCGACGGCGTCGAGCTCGGCCTCCCGGCTCTTCTCCGGCTTGCCCGGCGGATGCACCGGGAACGCCAGGCACAGCACCGCGGACGCCTGCCCGGCGTCGGCGGTACGGCACGCCACCCGAGCCCCGGACGAGCGGCCACCGAAGATCAACGGCAGCTCCGGGAACCAGCGCTCCCCGAGGTCGTCGACAACGGCCAGCCAGCACTCGTCGAGCTGCCCGGCCGGTGCCGGCGCCTTGCGGCCCGCCACCCGGTACGGCTGCTCGACCAGCGCCACGTCCACCCCGGTTCGCGTCGCCGCACGCGTGACAGCGACGAGGTCGGGGGCGGCGATCCCGCCACCGGCCCCGTGTCCGAGCAGCAGCGCGGCGCGGGCCTCCTCGGCGCAGTGCAGCTCGGCCCGCGCCGGGCCGCGTGGGGTGTCGACTTCGATGCGCGTCATAGCCCGACCCCGATCGCGATCGAGGGTGTCAAGTATGCACCGGCGTTCATGAGTCGAACAGCGTTCATGAGTCGAACAGGGCCAGCTCGCCCGGCTCGTCGAGCGGCGGGTCGACCCGCTCCACCAAGTGCGGTCCGTTGTTACGCATGTTGTTCACCTCGGTGGACACCGGACGCAGCTCAAGCTCTTCGAGTAGCCCCGGTGTGATACCGGTGAGCAGCGACGATGGGTCGGTGCGGTTCGGGTCCAGCCAGTCCACCCAGCGGTCAGCGGGCAGCAGCAAGGGCATCCGGTGGTGAATGTCCGCGAACTCGCCGGCGGCGGCCGTCGTGACGACCGCGCAACTGACCAGCGGGCCGTTGTCGGGTGCGTCCGGCGGCCACCATGCGGAGAACACGCCGGCCATCGCCAGGCTGGCACCGTCGTGTCGGGCGCAGAAGTACGGCTGGCGCCGACCGTCACCGGGCTTCCACTCGTACCAACCGGCGGCCGGAACCAGGCAGCGCCGGCGCGCTGCCGACTCCGCGAACGCCGGCTTGCTGACGATCGACTCGGCGCGGGCGTTGATCATCGGTGGGCCGCTTCGCATGTCCTTCGCCCACTGGGGCACCAGCCCCCAGCGCACCGGACGCACGCTGCGCTCAGACGACCTGGGGCCCGCCCCGGACGGGCTCGGCCGGGACTGTCCAGAGCCGGCACTGACCAGCCGCTCGACGACGATCGGGACCGTCTTGGTCGGCGTGACGTTGTAGTCCGGTCCCAGCGCACCACCACTGCGGTCCAGCGCGTCGAACTCGGCCGCCAGGGCGGCCGGATCGTGCTGGACGGCGTAGCGCCCACACATCAGTTCTCACCTCGCCGGAACTCGTCGATCAGCCCAACCTACCGGTTCCGCCGCTGGACGGCCCTGGCGTTGTCGCCCACCCCGTACGCCTGACCTGGCCTTCACGCATCGTGACAGGCGGGCGGGGCCTTGGCGAGTCCCGCCCGAGCGGGCCAGAGGTTTCGGCGGCCCGGAGCGAAAACCGCAGGACGAGATGCGGAATCATGGAGGTATGACACAGCCCCCGGCACACGAGCTCTGGTCCGCGCCTCTCGCCAACGGTCCGGTCCGCGCGACCGTGCGCGTGCCGGGCTCGAAGTCGATCACCAACCGTGCGCTGGTCCTGGCCGCCCTCGCGGGCGGCCCATCCACCCTGCGGGCACCGCTGCGCAGCCGGGACACCGAGCTGATGGCGACCGCGCTGCGCGCGTTGGGGGCGGTCGTGGACGACGGGCCGGACGGCGAGTGGGCGGTCACCCCCGGAGCGTTGCACGGCCCGGCCGAGGTGGACTGCGGCCTGGCCGGCACGGTGATGCGGTTCCTGCCGCCGGTGGCCGCACTGGCCAAGGGGCCGGTGCGCTTCGACGGCGACCCCCGCGCCCGTGAGCGTCCACTTCGAACGGTCCTGGACGCGCTGCGCTCGCTCGGCGCGGAGATCACCGGCGACCGGCTTCCGTTCGACGTGCGCGGTCACGGGGGCATCACCGGCGGAACGGTCACAATCGACGCCTCCGCGTCGTCGCAGTTCGTCTCCGGGCTGCTGCTGTCCGCTCCCCGCTTCGACCAGGGCGTGACCGTGGTGCACCGTGGCGACGCCGTCCCGTCGCTGCCGCATATCGACATGACCGTGGCGATGCTGCGTGCCGCCGGCGTCGAGGTCGACAACGCGACACCGAGCACCTGGCAGGTCGCTCCCGGCGAGATCGCGGCCATGGATCTGGAGATCGAACCCGACCTCTCGAACGCGACACCGTTCCTCGCCGCGGCGGCCGTCACCGCCGGTGAGGTCACCGTGCCGGGTTGGCCCGACCGCACCACCCAAGCGGGTGACGCGATCCGTGACATCCTGGTCGCGATGGGTGCCGATGTCCGCCAGTCGCCGGAAGGGCTGACCGTGACCGGACCGGACCGGCTCGCGGGACTCGACATCGACCTGCACGACGTCGGTGAGCTCACGCCGACGGTCGCGGCCTTGGCGGCGCTTGCCGACGGGCCGTCGCGGTTGCGCGGGATCGCGCACCTGCGTGGGCACGAGACCGACCGGCTCGCCGCGCTGCAGCATGAGATCAACGCGCTCGGCGGGGCGGCCGAGCAGACCGATGACGGCCTGACCATCCAGCCTCGCCCGTTGCATGGCGGAACGTGGCACTCCTACGCCGACCACCGGATGGCCACCGCCGGGGCCATCCTCGGCCTGCGGGTGGCGGACGTGCTCGTCGCGGACGTCGCCACGACCGCGAAGACGTTGCCGGACTTCCCCCACATGTGGGCAACGATGGTGGGGCAGCGGTGAGGTTGGAACCGGCGTGAGCAAGAAGCGGGGCTCCTGGAAGCACCTGGACGAATCCGACGTCCGGGTCCGGCCGGGCCGTGCCACCCGACCCCGCAGCAAGCTGCGCCCCCAGCACGCCTCCGCGCTGCCGGCCATGGTCGTCGCGGTCGACCGCGGCCGGTGGACGTGCGCGCTGGACGGCGACCCCGAACGGCTCGTCGTCGCGATGCGCGCCCGCGAACTCGGACGCACCCCCGTCGTGGTCGGCGACCGGGTGGACCTGGTCGGGGACACGTCCGGCCAGCCGGACACGCTGGCCCGCATCGTCCGCGTCGCGGAGCGCACCAGCGTTCTCCGTCGCACCGCCGACGACACCGACCCCTACGAGCGGGTCGTCGTCGCCAACGCCAGGCAGCTCATCATCGTGGCCGCGCTGGCCGACCCGCCGCCCCGGCCGGGCCTGATCGACCGGTGCCTGGTCGCTGCCTACGCTGGCGGCCTTACGCCGGTGCTGTGCCTGACCAAATCCGATCTTGCCGTGCCGGACAAGGTCTCCGAGTCCTACTCGGCATTGGACCTGCCGATCATCATCACCCGGCCCGAGGTCGAGCTCGACGACCTCCGCGACCACCTCACCGGGCGGGTGTCCGCCCTGGTCGGGCATTCCGGCGTCGGCAAGTCCACCCTGGTCAACCGCCTGATCCCGGCCGCCGACCGGGCCACCGGCACGGTCAGCGGCGTCGGGAAGGGCCGGCACGTGTCCAGCTCGGCCGTCGCGCTCCCGCTGGACCAGGGTGGCTGGGTCATCGACACGCCGGGCATCCGGTCCTTCGGGCTCGCGCACGTCACCGCCGACGACGTGATCGCGGCGTTCGAAGGCTTCGCCGAAGCCGCCGAGGAGTGCCCGTCGAACTGCGGCCACCTCGGCGCTCCCGAGGACCCGGATTGCCACTTGGACGACTTCGTCACCGAGGAAGCCGCCGATCCCGACAAGCTGCTCTCGCTTCGCCGGCTGTTGCGCTCCCGGTCGGGCCGACCCGATATCGCGTGAGCCCGACATCGCGTGAGGCAGTGGGCAGCACCTGAGCAGCCGTTCCATGATCAGGCTGTGCGAAATACCCACCGTTGCTAGCGTCGATGGGTGGAACGCTCACTGCTTTCCGTGGAGCGCCGATGCGCACAGGCCGCGCCCGCACACCCATGACGATCGCCACGGCGTTGCTCCTCGCCAGCACCGCCGTGGCGTGCGGCTCGGACGCACCACCGCCACGGACCCCGACCCCGGACCGGTTCGCGTCCGCTCACCCGGACACCCGCCCCAGCGCGGCTGGGCTGCTCAGCTCGGTGATCGCGAACATCGACGCCAAGGGCAGCGCGCACGACACTGTGCGCGGCAACCTCGGGATCGTGGGGGAGCTCAACGCCCAGGGCGTTCTGCGGTATCACGGGGACCTCAACGATCCCGCTGAACGCGATGCGGATCTCGCGATCACCGGGCGTACCCGGAAGGCACAGGATCAGCCGCCACAACCGGTCGACCTTGTGGTCATGAACGACACCGGTTACTTGAAGTCACCGCTGCTGCAGCCGGAACCCGGCAGGCCGTGGCTGAAGGTCGAGCAGGGGGACTCCAGTTTCGCCAGCCGGCTGCTCGGTCCCGGCCTGGGTCAACTGCGGGATTCGGCAGACCCGCGACGCACGTTCTCCGGCGTCGAAGCCGCGACCAAGATCCAGTCCAGTGCCTCCGAGGTGCTCGACGGACACCCCACGACCCGCTATGAACTCCGGGTTCTCACCGACCCCGCGGCCCGGACCAGCCATGCGCCCGAGCAACGCGAGAAGCTGGCCGAAGCCGCGCGGTCCGGCACGCCGGAACTCGGGTACCAGCTGTGGGTCGACCAGGCGGGCCTGCCGGTGCGGTTCGCCGCCACCCAGGACGTCAACCACGCCGGCCAGGTGTCCCTGACCTCGACCTACCGGGACTGGGGCGTACCCGCCGACATCCAGGCTCCGGCGGACGACCGCATCGGCGACTTCCGCGAGTCCCCGGCACTGGCCCAACCTCCCCGGTAGCGCGGCCAGCGGGCACGAGGGATTTTCACGAAAATAGCCCTACTGCCGTGGTCCGCTTGCTAGCTTTCGTCCGTTAGCACTGGAAGCGGAAGGAAGCAACGTGCGTCACACGAAAGTCGCAGTGACCAGCATTGCCCTGATCGGAGCGTTGAGCGCCTGCGCCTCGCCGGGAGCCGGTCCCGGCCACGCCGGCACCGCGGGGTCCGGCCCGGCGAAGCCGTTCACCGACGCCGCCGCCCTGACGTCGGCCACCACCTCGGCCATGCAGGAGAAGCAGACCGTCGAGATCGATCTGCCCGGGCCGTCCGGCACGGGTGAGATGGCCTGCCAGGTCGACATCGGCAAGGCGCAGGAGCACTGCGCCGGCGGGCCGATCGAGATCGTCACCACCCAGCAGGCCCTGTACGTCAAGAAGCCGGGCGCCAACCCGAGCAAGCCGTGGACCGAGATGAAGATCGACCCGAACTCGCCGATGGGCAAGGTCCTCGCCCAGCAGCAGTCGAGCTTCCAGAAGTTCACCAACGCCAAGCAGATGCTGCCGGAAGGCACCACGATCACCAGCAGTGCCCCCGACCAGGTCGACGGGAAGAGCGCCACGCGCTACGAGACCGTCCTTGACGTGAACAAGGCCGCCTCCCAGGGCGACGACGCCACCAAGCAAGTCGCCCAGGAACTGCTCAAGGCAGGCGTCCAGCAGGTCAAGCAGCGCATCTGGCTCGGCTCGGACAACCTGCCGGTGAAGGCCGAGTCGGACACACCCGCTATGAACGTCGCAGGTCACCAGCTTCCCCAGCGAACCACCACCGTGACCTACAAGAACTGGGGCGCGCCGGTCACCATCACCGTGCCGCCGGCGGACCAGGTCCAGGTTCAGGCGGGGCTGCCCGGCCTGGGCAACTGATCCCCACCGCACCGATCGGCATATGTCCACTATGGACCACTCCCGATCGGTGCGGGTTTCAGGACATGTGCGGGTAGCTGTAGTCCGTCGGGGCGTTGAAGGTTTCCTTGACCGCGCGTGGGCTGGTCCAGCGCAGCAGGTTGAACATCGAGCCCGCCTTGTCGTTGGTGCCGGAGGCCCGGCTGCCGCCGAAGGGCTGGCGGCCGACG